>DLHO01000026.1:136542-226445 GCA_002483265.1 Flavobacteriales bacterium UBA7666
ATACAATAAACAGATCTATAAAAATATGTAGGGGCGCGATTAATCGCGCCCCTACTGTTTTAATGACGAATTATTTTCCGCATCCACAGATCACAAGCAAAATGACCGGAATCTCCGTAGGGATGATCCAAGTATTCAAACCCTAAATGCTCATACAAACCAACGGCGATATGCAATTCCGGAAGGGTTTCTAAATAAATCTCCTGATAACCTTCGGAAATGGCAGCAGCAATGGATTTTTCCATCAGTTGTTTTCCTAAACCTACGCTTCGATGACTTTTAGCAACATAAAGCTTCACTAATTCGATACATCCTTCAGGTAGTCCGGTTGTTGGATAAATTCCGCATCCTCCGACAATGATTCCATTTTCTTTTGCAATGAAATACTGAGATTGATCTGCTTGAAATAACCCGAATAGATTATCCGTCGTTGGATCGGTAAATACGGTTCCGGGTTTATTTGCACCAAATTCAGTAAGAACGTCACGAATTAATTGTGCGATTGCAGCATTGTCTTCCTGTTTTATATTTTCAATCGTGATCATGCTCTAAAATGGTGCTTTAAATTCAGCAAAGGCTTTTCGAGATAGCGGTAGGAAATAATGGATAACAGACTATTTAAAAGTAGCAGAATGATGAAATAAAGGAAAAAGTATCCCGTCTGTTGGTTCCAATTTACCCATTCGAAAGTTTTACAGATGTAATAGATCAGTAGACTATGAAACAAATAGAATCCATAGGTTAGCTTTCCTGCCCGCCCGAAATAAGGGATGCGATCTGCTTTGAAAAAGGAATGTTTAGATTTGAGTTGCTCAACTAGTACGAAGGCAAAAAATGTTCCTGATATCAATCGTTCTAATGATATGAGTCTTCCGGGAAGTAGTTTGTGCGCTGTGAATAGAAAGCCAATTCCCAAAAGATAAATGAGTAGAATCTGCCATTTTTTTAGCTCTTCAATGATTCTGATAGATGATTTTTCGAAGATCCAAGTCGCTAATAATCCACCGATTGCCATATCTGAAATGACACTCAAAGTGTGGTAATAGATGAAGCTTGAATTGTCGGCATAATACAGTCGGAATAGAAATGAGCTTCCGATTACCAAAAAGAAGAAGATTCGAAATGACCGGATGGTCTTCCATTGAAAAAATCCGATTACCAGAGCCCAGCCAATATAGAATTGTTCTTCAATGCTGACGCTCCACGTTGCGCTAAGAAAATTCAAACTGTCTTTACTTCCGTTGATGATTTCATCAAAATTGGATAGGAATAAACCGTAACGCCAGAATTCATGCACTGTTTGAATTCCGAAGGGAAGGTAAGGGAAGATGAAAAAGCCAAAAAGAACGATTAAAAAGTACAAAGGCCAAAGCCTTAGAATTCGCCGGATTAAAAAGAATCCTACATGAATTTTCCCACGTTCCGTTAGTTCTTTCAATAGTAAATAGGTAATTAAAAACCCGCTGAGTACAAAGAAGAGATTGACTCCGTAATGTCCGATGGAAGTAAGTTTTCGCAAAGCAATAAAGGGAGTAGACTCGAAAAAAGAACCCCACACTTCGCGGTTAATGGTAAACGCATGAAAAAGAAAGACCATAAAAGCACCAATGAATCGCAATCCATTGAGGTTTTCAAAGTGCATTTTTTCTTGCTGCATGATTCGCTCTTGTTTTCTTCCGTTTGTGAAAGTGTTCAAATGTAGTCATTATATACTATTGGTTTTTCTAGTACATTTGCACAAAATTTACAGATTCATGGCATACGACGTAGCAATTATTGGTGGTGGAATAGTAGGTGCAGCGACATTTTACAAAATGCAAACGCGTTATCCGGATTTAGCAATTGTTTTGATTGAGAAAGAGGCGAAGCTTGCTGATCATCAAACTGGAAATAATTCCGGAGTTATTCACAGCGGATTGTACTATAAACCAGGTTCACTTAAAGCTAAGAATTGTGTTGCAGGTAGACATGAAATAGTTGCATTTGCCAAAGAACACCACATTGCACATGATGTTTGTGGGAAAGTAGTTGTTGCAGTTGATCAATCTGAATTGTCCAATATGGATAAGATCTTTCAGAATGGTTTAGCGAATAATACAGAAGGAATTGAAATGATCGATGCGAAACGTGTGAAGGAAATAGAGCCTTACGTTGAAAGTATCGGTGGTATTTGGGTTCCGTGTACCGGAATCATAGATTTTCGCGGGGCAACTGAGAAAATGGCTGAAATTGCGCTTTCCATGCAATCGAAAAGTGAAATGAAATTGAATCACGAGGTAATCGGAATCGAACGGTCATCTGAAAAAACAATTATCGCGACCAATAAAGGAAACATCGAAGCTAAATTCTTGATTTTCTGTGGCGGACTTCAGGCTGATCGCTTGGCGAAGAAAGACGGAGTTAAACTAAAAGAGAAAGTTGTTGGTTTCCGCGGCGATTACTACGAATTGACCGAAGAAGCTAAACATAAAGTGAAAAACCTGATCTACCCGGTTCCCAATCCGGATTTCCCGTTCTTAGGGGTACACTTTACACGTATGACAAATGGCGAAATTGAATGTGGCCCGAATGCCGTGTTTACATTCAAGCGCGAAGGCTATGGAAAAACAGACTTCTCTATGAAAGATACGTTTGATGCCTTAACATATAAAGGAACGTGGAAGTTGTTCTTCAAAAACATGAAATTTGGGATTGATGAATACCGCAGAGCATTCTCAAAACGCTTATTCCTGAAAACACTGCAACGAATTATTCCTTCATTGACAATGGAAGACATTCATCCCGGAAGAGCGGGGGTAAGAGCGCTTTTATTGGCGGAAGATGGCGATACAAGAGATGATTTCCGTTTCGAATTTCATGAAAACTCCATTCACGTATTGAATGCACCTTCACCGGCGGCTACAGCATCACTTGCAATTGGTGGTCAGATCGTAGATGAAGCAGAGAAGCACTTCGGATTGAAGTAATTCGTTTTTCCAGACAACCAATCTCTAAAATGGTCGCCTGATTAATTCCGTAACATATGGTTCTAGTCATAATATGCTGATCATTTAAGTTTTTTGGAATAATAATCCGCGTTTTACTTGCATAAGAACTAAATTATTATATATTTGTTATGTCCCTCTAAAGGACAAACTGAAATCCTTCATAGCTCATTTTTAGCAGAGCTAGTTCAACGAAACCTTAATATTCGACTAAAATAGTAGAATTGTAACCAGCTGTTGCGTTTTGATAAAATAGACTGACTGTTTAGTCACAAAAGGAGTCTTTAAAATAGATGACTTGACTAAAAAATTTTTGGAGAGTTATTATTAAAACACACATCTATTAATTACCATTAGTCTACTAAAATAGACCGATGCTACTAACAAGTTAGATTATGAAAAAGGATCTGTTCAAATGGTCAAAAAGTATTGCTGTATGCGTACTTTTTGGTTCGGCAGCGTTTTCACAGGAGGAGCACCAGCTCATTACCACTCCACAACTTAAAATATCCTATGTGGGTGGCCTTTGTGACGTTGAACCGGGAAAACAAGCTTATCAATTTGCTTTTTTAAAAATTGAGAACCTGACAAACACTGCTTTACATGTCGGTTTTAATATCGTTACTCAATTTGCAGAAGGCTGTTCGGGCTGCAATGCAAACGATGAGAGTCTCTACTACTTAAGTTTAACCCCCAATCAGGTTTTTACAGCCGGTTGCGGAACAGACGACAAGTCGAAAATCTACCTTCGTAATCCGAATTTTTCGGGTGCATGGAACTTCCAAGAATTACGAATTGAGAATTTGGTTGTTGAATAAAGATTAGGTGCCAGCCTTTTAAATTATTCGACTTAGAATCGTATTAATATTTACTGAACTACTATGAAAGCAACATTACTTTTAATGTGCTTGCTCGGTGTGCTTACCGGGTATTCACAAACGTGCTCTGTCACGATCGCAGGTCCCAATCCCCTTCAGGTTTGTCCGGGTGCCTCTATTACTTTAACTGCGACAGGAACAATCACGCAGGCAAATCAATCTTTTAACTTCAACAACAACGCGTTACCTGCAGGATGGTCAACATCAGGGGCAGCAAATTATGGCGTTTTATGTGGTAATTCATTAGATAATACGCCTTATTTTTGGGCATCGACAGCTGTGGGAACACCAAATATTACAAGTGCCAGTTTTGATGTTTGTTCTGGTGGAACACTGGATTTTGAAATGAGATATGCCATTCAGGGCGGCCCGGTTCCTTGTGAAGGACCAGATGAACAAGATGAAGGTGTTTCTATCGAATATAGTTTAGATGGAGGAGCAACTTGGGTTGAGTTTGTTTATTTCAGTCCGTGGGGCTTTCAGCTTGGAGCTAATCCTGGTGGAAATGCTTCCATTAATGGAGCAACTGCTTATACCGGTTGGAGTAATTTTTCGATTCCGATTCCTGCAGCGGCAGCTACTGCAAATACGATGTTCAGATGGATTCAATTGAATTCATCTGGTAATTGTTGTGACAACTGGGGATTAGATAACATCTTTATCAATGCAGGTCCGTGTTTAACAACTAGTATTGGTTGGGATATCCCTGGAAGTAATACACCATCTTCTAATACGATTACCATTCCAATTTATAGCGATACAGTGATTGTAGCTGGACTATACGGCCCTAACGGGGCGCTTTTGTGCCAATCTGCCCCATTCACTGTAACAGTTTTTACGCCATTTATTAATGGAGGGCCGGATCAAACCGTTTGTGCAGGTCAAAATGTGACTCTTGCGGGAACTGTTGGAACAAACTTCATTTGGGACAATGGTGTTACGGATGGGGTGGCTTTTGGCCCGACAACCACACAAACGTATACGGTCAACGGAACGGATGCGAATGGATGTGCTGCAACAGATCAGGTTCTGGTAACCGTAAATCCATCAAACCCATATACCTTATCTTATGCCAATCCTGATTATTGTATGGATGCGGCTGATCCTTCACCAACACTTTCAACAGCAGTAGCCGGAACTTATAGTGTTGCACCAGCTACTGTTGTAATCGATGCAAATACTGGTGCTCTGGATCTATCAACGAGCACAACGACAACAAGTCAGTTATATACTGTTTCATTTACCCCATCAGTGCCCTGTTATCAGATTGTGACAACTCAGGTAACAATAAATGCATTACCAACTGTAAATGCGGGTCTTGATGTTACGGTTTGTGACGGTGACCAAATGATGATGCTTGCTACAGGATCAGCAGTTAATTATTTTTGGGGTGCGAATGTGCCGAACGGAACAATAGTGACACCACCTGCAGGATCCACAAGCTATACAGCTACAGGAACAAGTGCAGCCGGATGTACAAATACTGATATCCGAGTGCTAACAGTAAATCCGATGCCAACAGCTGTTATATCAGGTAGTACAACGGTTTGTTTGAATGCCGCGCAACCAACTGTTACATTTACAGGATCAAATGCAACAGCACCTTATACATTCAGTTATTCATATAATGGAGGTGCAGTTTTGCAAGTGGTATCAAATGCTGCGGGAGCGGCAACGATTGTCGTTCCTACTAACGTTGCCGGTGCACATCAGTATAGTTTAATAAGTGTTCAGGATGCAAGTACAACGGCTTGCTTAAATCTGCAGCAAGGTGTGGTGAATATAGTAGTCAATGATCTACCAACGGCTTCTATTGCGGGGAATGTTACGATATGTCAGTATTCTAACCAACCTCAGGTAACTTTTACCGGAGGGAATACAGTTGGACCGTACACATTTACCTATTCACTCAATGGAGCTCAGCAAACGATTAGCACACTGAATGGTTCTAATATTGCTGCGATAACAGTTCCAACAGGCACAGTCGGTAATTTTGTATACACGTTGATTAGTGTTCAAGATGGCACTTCAACAGCATGTGCGGCAAATCAAGGTGGCTCAGCAACAATTAATGTTAATCCACTTCCAAGTGCAACAATCTTAGGTGATACAAGTTTGTGTTTAAACGAGAACCAGCCGATAGTAACTTTTCAGGGTACAAATGGTGTTTCACCTTTCACCTTTACCTTTTCAATAAATGGGGGTGCGCCTCAAACGATGGTTTCAGCCTCAGGTCAATCAACCATTTCAGTTTCTACAAGTATACCGGGAGATTATACCTATCAATTGATTTCGGTACAGGAAGGTTCTGTTTCGATGTGTTCCAATGCAATTGGAAGCGATGTGACGGTGAGAGTCTGGAATTTACCAACCGTATTTGCAGGGGCTGATTTCCCAATTTGTGCTGGTGGGTGGACGACTTTAAATGGTCAGGGTGCTGCTACCTATGTCTGGGATAACAATGGAATAGATGGAGTTGCTTTTGTCCCTACTACAACACTTAATTATACTGTGGAAGGAACGGATGTAAACGGATGTAAAAATACGGATGTGATTCAGGTCACCGTAGTTCCGATACCACAAGTAGATTTTTCTGCAACAGAAGTGGCAGGCTGTTCTCCTTTGATTACCACTTTGACGAATTTGTCAACCGGGAATTTGAATAATTGTCAATGGACTATATCTAATGGTGATCAATACACTGGTTGTGGTTCTATAAATCTGGAGTTGAGAGAGCCGGGATGTTATGACGTCACATTGACTGTTTCTACTCCGGAAGGATGTACAAACTCGGGAACAAAACCAGCGTTTTTATGTGTGTATCCCAATCCGATTGCGGATTTTGACATGACTCCAACAGATCTTGAAACATCTAATACCTTCGTCAACTTCTTTAATAATTCATATGGAGCGGTTAGTTATTCCTGGAATTTTTCAGATGGATTATCAGGTAGCACTGCTGAAAATCCGACACATGTTTTCCCTGACGAAGAAGCAGCTCATTACGAAGTATATTTAGTTGCGGTAAATAGTGATGGTTGTATAGATTCTACTTCCAGAACTGTTCATGTAGGAGAAGATCTGATTTATTATGTTCCGAATGCCTTTTCACCTGATGGCGATGAATTCAATAATGTATTTAAACCCGTTTTGACTACCGGATTTGATGTAAACAGCTATCATCTTTGGATTTTCAACAGATGGGGAGAACTCATCTTTGAATCACTGAATTATGAAGAAGGCTGGGATGGTACTTATCACAACGAGAAACTTCTGGATGGAACTTATATCTGGAAAATAAAAGTGAAACACAAATCGAATGATAAAAAAACAGAACTGGATGGACATGTTACCTTGCTTAAATAGTTCTAATACCTAAACGCTATTCATAGCATAGGGAATCGCCTCAAGTTTAAATCTTGAGGCGATTCTTGCGTTAATCAGAAAACCAATTCGATTTTTTCAACGTATTTTTGAGCCAAGTAAAATCAATTTATGAAAATTCTCATTTCTCCAGCAAAGTCGATCAACGAACAGTGCCAATTCCCCAAATTCAATTTCACCCAACCAACTTTTTCCAAAGAGGCAAAAACCTTAGTGGGAAAATTGAAAAAGATGAAAGCGAAAGATATTATGGAATTGATGCATGTTTCGAAAGATATTGCTGAGTTGAATGTGAATAGAAATAAGGCCTGGCATTTATCTCCGGAGCCAACGGATGATGTAAAACCTGCGGCTTTTTTATTTACAGGAGAAGTCTACAAAGCATTGGATGCCGAATCTCTTTCAGAGAAGGAGTTGGAAAAAGCACAACAAAACCTACGCATTTTGTCAGGAATGTATGGCCTGTTGAAACCAATGGACTTAATACATCCGTATCGTTTGGAAATGGGAACAAGATGGGAAATCAAAGAAGGAATTACCAATCTGTACCAATTTTGGGGCGATAAGCTCACGAAATCATTGTTGAAGGAAACGGAAAAGGGGGAAGCTATTGTTAATCTGGCTTCGGCTGAATACAACAAGGCGATTTTGTGGAAGAAGATTAAAAATCCGGTTGTGACTCCGGTATTTAAAGAGTTTAAGAATGGGGAATATAAAATTATCATGATTTTTGCCAAACACGCTCGTGGAGCTATGGCAAGATACATCATTCAAAATGAGCTTACTAATCTGGAAGACTTGAAGGGATATCATGTAGACGGCTATTCATTTGATGAAAAGCAATCTTCCGCTTCTGAATGGGTTTTTGTGAGATAATTCCAAAAATCAAGCAACAACGTTTTATTTCTTGTCATTTAACGCGGAATTCTTAACAATTCCCTGATGAAAACTTACCTTTGCAAAGGCTTGTTAAGCAGTTTCTTTGCTTAACCTTGCTTCAGTAAATTCACCCAATGGAACAAATTAGTGTTTTTGACATTTTCAAGATCGGAGTAGGTCCTTCTAGCTCACATACAATGGGGCCATGGAGAGCAGCACAACAATTCATCAATCTATACAAGGTTAAACCCGGAATCAAAGAAATTAAGCGGGTTCACGTGGATTTGTATGGTTCTTTGGCTAAAACCGGTAAAGGACACGGAACAGATATTGCTGTTCTTTTGGGATTGATGGGAGAAGATCCGGTAACCATTGCTGTGAATTCTATTGATCCGAAATTTGAGTGGATCCATCAGACAAAGACATTGGAGATTTGTGGAGAGCACGTCATAACCTTCGATCCGGAAACAGACTTGATTTTTCATTTTGATAAATCCTTACCGGGACATCCGAATGCGTTAACACTGACGGTATTTATGATGGATGGGACGGAAGAATCGCATACGTATTATTCAGTTGGTGGTGGTTTTGTTGTAAAGGAAGGTGAAGAAGAAAAAACTTCGTTGGATTCCGTTCAGCTGCCATTTCCTATTGAAACAGCTGCAGATCTGAAAAGATATTGTGAAGAACAAGGAGTGAGTATCTCAGAAATTGTATTGCGAAATGAATCTACCTGGAGATCTCAGGAAGAAACTGTTGCTGGATGTTTGGAAATTTGGAACGTCATGCGTGATTGTGTATACAGAGGTGTAAATACAGAAGGAATACTTCCCGGAGGTTTAAACGTGAAGAGACGTGCCTATGAAATGAGCCGACGTTTGTTGAATGGAATTGCATGTAAAGACTCTAAAGATTTCATCAAACAAATTCAGGCAACAAGTAATATTTTTCAGAATACCTTGAATTGGGTAAGTTGTTTTGCACTTTCGGTAAATGAAGAAAATGCTGCATTCGGAAGAGTGGTTACTGCACCTACAAATGGTGCTTCAGGAGTAATTCCTGCGGTTTTGATGTATTATGTTTGTTTCGCAGGTGGAACAGATGAAAAAGACATTATCCGCTTCATGACTGTCGCTGCTGAAATCGGAAGTATTTTCAAAAAACGATCTACAATCTCTGCTGCAATGGGAGGGTGTCAGGCTGAAATCGGTGTTTCGTCCGCAATGGCTGCTGCTGCCTTAACGGAATGTTTAGGAGGAACTCCAAATCAAGCAATGATGGCTGCTGAAATCGCTATGGAACATCATTTGGGATTAACTTGTGATCCAATCGGAGGGTTGGTACAGATTCCATGCATTGAACGAAATACGATGGGAGCGATTAAAGCTATTACAGCTTGTCAATTGGCTTTGCAAGGAGATCCGGCTACTGCCAAAGTTTCATTGGATGGGGTGATTAAAACCATGTGGGAAACCGCTTTGGATATGAATTCAAAATACAAAGAAACATCTGATGGCGGATTGGCAACCAATATTCCGGTGAATATTTCGGAGTGCTAGAAATACTTTTACAAAAGGATCGAGCCACTCAAAAGGACGGATATACATCCCGCATTGGCGCGACAAGTTGTGTCTATTGGTACTGTGCCCCACTATATTTTATAGATTTCTGGTTAGTTAGGCTCTAAGTAGTCTGCAAAATGTTTTTTCAAAAAATCTGCGTACCTCCGTGTCCCTGCCTCGGAAACAAGATTATACGATCTCCATCTAATCCTTTTTTTTAATTTTTCTTTCAAGGAAATTTGCTTTTATCAATTTCTTTTAAGAATCTTTGTCCCGTAATTCTAAGCGAGAATACAAGTAGTTTATACAGAAGAGGCGAGAGACGGACTTTTTGACCCTCTGGCAACCAACTTTAAGTGCTGACGATTCCTGTCAGTATTGGAAAACCGGTGCCAACTTCCGAATCTGACACATAGTGTCGTCAGATGAATATAAAAATTGTGTTTATGAAAAGTGCAAAATTTTCCATTCAAAACGTAAAGCCTAATCAAAGGCTTAATGCTTCTATTTCTTATTCTTTTGACCAAATGTGTTGTTGTTGCTGCTAATCCTTTCAGTTCAATAATTAATCATTTACAATACATTTCATGTCAACAATTTATTCTGAGGCTGCGCTTTTGCAGCCCACGCAACAATTTTATTCCTCCCAATCGGAATTCCAACTGGAATCCGGTAGAAAATTATCCAATCTTTCCCTGGTTTATCAAACTTGGGGTCGGTTGAATGAAGATAAATCCAACGTAATATGGGTTTGTCATGCGCTTACGGGAAATCACCGGGTGCAGGAATGGTGGGGAGATTTATTCGGAGAAGGAAAATGTTTCGACCCGAATGATTATTTTATCATAGCTGTAAATGTTCCGGGGAGTGCGTACGGATCGACCGGGCCATTGAGCCAAGACTTAATCTCTGAAGAGCAATTCGATTCGTTTCCGGTGCTGACAATCAGAGACATGGTTGCTGGATTGGAATTGGTTCGTAAAGAATTAGCCATCGAACGAATCCACGCTTTGATCGGTGCATCTTTAGGCGGACAGCAGGTTCTTGAATGGTCTTTGTTGATCCCTGAAAAGATTGATTACATCATTCCGATTGCTACGAATTTGAAACATTCACCATTCGGAATTGCATTCAATGAGGCACAACGCATGGCAATTCAGGCAGATCCAACATTTTACAGTAAACAGGAAAACGGGGGGGAAGCAGGTTTGAAAGCAGCCCGGGCAATTGGAATGTTGAGCTATAGAACGTATGAAGGGTATCAAATCACTCAAAGTGAAGAAGATAATTCCGGGTTTGATGATTTCAAAGCAAGCTCCTATCAAAAGTACCAGGGAGAAAAATTAGCGAGCCGTTTCAATGCATTCAGTTATTGGATTTTATCAAAAGCAATGGATTCGCACAATGTTTTCAGAAATAGAGATGCGACGATTTTAAATCAATGCAAAATCCCGGCTTTGGTTATTGGAATTGATTCCGATCTCTTATTTCCAATTAAAGAACAGGAAGAAATAGCAAACCAATTACCCAATGCAACACTGGTTCGTCTGCAATCCGATTTCGGACACGATGGATTTTTAGTCGAAATAGAAATACTAACAAACCACATTAAACAATTTTTAAAGATTAACTAAGATGAAAAAACAACTCACAATAGGATTATTCGGTTTCGGCTGTGTTGGAACAGGATTATACGAAGTATTGAATAAAACAACACTTCTTCAGGCTTCAATTAAGCACATTGTCATTAAAGATTTGAGCAAAAAGCGAATTATTGATTCAAACTACTTCAGTACAGATGCGGATCGTATCCTGAATGATAAAGAAATCAATGTAGTAGTGGAATTAATCAATGATTACGAAGCCGCTTATGAAATTGTAACCAGAGCATTGAGATCCGGAAAACATGTCGTTTCGGCAAATAAAAAACTGATCGCTTATTATTTGGATGAGTTGGTTTCACTGGCGAAAGAAAACAACGTTTCATTCCTGTATGAAGCTTCCGTTGGTGGTTCTATTCCAATCATTCGCAACTTGGAAGAATATTACAACAACGATTCGCTTTCCAATATTCACGGAATTGTAAACGGAACTACGAATTACATTTTAACCAAGACAGGTGAAGGTGAATCCTTTGATGAAGCGCTCAAGAATGCACAGGATCTTGGGTTTGCTGAATTAGATCCAACATCCGATGTGGATGGTTTTGATGCGAAATACAAACTGGTTTTATTGTTGAAACACGCTTTTGGTTTCACGGCGAAACAAGATGCAGTTTGGAATTACGGAATCCGTCAGTTGAAAGATTGGGATGCAATTTATGCCCGGGAAAAAGGATTAAAGATCAAATTATTAGCTTTCGGAACACGAATCAACAATCAGGTGATTGGATTTGTTGCACCGCATTTAATTCCGAATAATCACTTTGCATTCAATGTAGAAAATGAATTCAACGCAGTAGTTGTGGAAGCTTTGTTTTCCGATAAACAATTATTCCTTGGAAAAGGAGCAGGAAGTCACCCTACAGCAAGCGCCGTGCTTTCCGATATCTCGGCATTACAGTTTGATTATGCGTATGAATACAAAAAATCAAAGACGGAAGAAACCCTCACTTTCGAAAATGACTATTCCGTCAAAGTATATGTGAGTGCTACCACACAGGAAAAACTGGATCAGATCAAATTTGTTGAAACGCTTGAAACCTACTCTGGGCAGTCGCACAGTTACAAAATAGGAATTATTTCTTTCGAAGAAATTCAAAAGCAGAACTGGAATGACGCATCTGATTATTTTCTGGCAATCATTCCTGATAGTGTTGGATTGAACAATAAATCCATATTTTCAGCTTCAGAATCCACACAATTAATCGAAGAATTGTCATGAAATTAGATTTAAAGCTGGTAGAATCGCCGTTCGTTCTTGAAGTGACAAATGAATCTGGAATTTCTATAAAAATGGATGCAACAGAGAAGATCGGAGGTCAAAACAAAGGAATGCGGCCAATGGAAGTTTTAGCAAGTTCTTTAGCGGGCTGTATGTCGATAGATATTTTATTGATCTTGCAAAAACAACGTCAGGAAGTTACGTACTATGAAGTAACCATTGACGCAAATCGCAAAGATGCAGTTCCTGCAGTTTTTGAAACCATTCATTTGCTGTTTTCATTCAACAAGGAAGTGGATTTGGAAAAAGCGATTGCCGCTGTGAAATTGAGCCATGAAAAATATTGTTCCGTTTCCGCTTCACTTAATCCGCAAATAAACATTCAAACAGAAGTTAGACATCAATCATGAATAATTACAGAAACGAAACATTAGCCATTCGCATTCAAAATGAGCGCTCGCAAGAAGCAGAACACAGCGTTCCTCTTTATTTGACATCCAGTTATGTGTTTGATGACGCAGAGCAGATGCGTGCAGCTTTTTCAGATGAAATCGAAGCAAATATTTACTCCCGTTACTCTAATCCGAATGTAGACGAATTACTGGAGAAAGTAGCGCGTTTGGAATCCGGAGAAGCGGCTTGGGCAACAGCAACGGGAATGGCTGCAGTTTTCACCACTTTTGCTGCATTGCTTCAGAGTGGAGATCACATTGTTTCTTCCAAATCCGTTTTTGGTTCAACACATCAATTGTTCGTGAATATTCTGCCAAAATGGGGAATTACTACAACATATGTAGATGCAATTGATTACGATGGTTACGAGCAGGCAATTAAGCCTGAAACCAAGATTGTATACATTGAAACACCTTCCAATCCTGGATTGGATATTATTGATATCAAAAAATTGGCTGTCATTTGTAAGGCGAAAAACGTACTGTTAGTTGTGGACAATTGTTTCGCAACTCCTGTTTTGCAGCAACCATTGAAATTGGGAGCAGATATTATCATCCATTCCGCAACAAAATATATGGATGGGCAAGGAAGAGTATTGGGTGGATTGATTGTTTCTACGAAAGAGATTATTGCTAAAATTCAGGGATTTGCACGTCACAGCGGTCCTGCTTTGTCTCCGTTCAACGCATGGATTCTTTCTAAATCACTGGAAACTTTGCATTTGAGAATGGAAAAACACTGTTCTCAAGCTTTTGAAATTGCCAAACGATTGGAGGGTAATAAGCAGGTTTCCTGGGTAAAATATCCCTTTTTAGATTCTCATCCGCAACAGCATATTGCGCAAGATCAGATGAAATATGGGGGTGGAATTGTCACTTTTCAGATCAAAGGAGGTTTGGAAGCAGGACGGAAGTTTCTGGATCAATTGAACTTGTTTTCACTGACTCCAAATCTGGGTGATAGTAGAAGTATCGCAACACATCCTGCTTCAACAACCCATAGTAAATTGAAACCGGAAGAACGCGAAGCAGTTGGGATTTCAGACGGATTGGTGCGTTTAAGTATCGGCTTAGAACATTTGGAAGACATTTGGGAAGATATTGAGCAAGCACTTCAATAATAATTCCGAATTAAAGGGATCCGCTGAGTTCGTAATTAAATGATGGATTTCAGCTAGATTTGTGTCATGAAGATTGAAATCATCAATTATTCGGAAGAGTTGAAGGAACACGTGAAGGTTCTCAACTATGAATGGCTGGAAGAGTATTTTTATGTAGAAGAAGGAGATAAAACCGCACTTTCTGATCCTCGGAAACACATCATTGACAAAGGTGGTTTTATTTTTTTTGCAAAACGGGATGAGGAAATCGTTGGAACGGCATCGCTCCTCAAAAAGACTGATGAGGTGTTTGAACTGGGCAAGATGGCCGTTGCTAAAAGCGCTAGGGGATTGGGAATTGGAAAAGTACTGATGGATCATTGCATTGAATTCGCCAAAGAAAAGCAGATCCGGAAATTAATTCTCTATTCAAATACGATCCTGAAGCCCGCAATTCACTTGTATCGGAAATACGGATTTGTAGAAATCGAAATGGAACAAGGGGTTTATGCTCGCGGGAATATTAAGATGGAGAAACTAATTTCGAATTAAGTGAGGTCTTAGTTTGGAATGTTAAGAATTCATACAAAACACGGAGTATCTACGGGTGATAGTCGGGTAATCAACGGAGTATCCATGGGTAGTATTCGTACAAAATTGTATTTTTGATTCATGGAGCGATTTGTTACTGTCAAGCCAAAAAGCAAACTGATCTCAAAATACATTTCCTACTATTATTTCCATGACTCTGAAGATGAGGGTTTTCAGTGTGTTTTCTCGTTTTACCCGCATTTTAAGCACGGATTTACAGTTTATCAGGAAGGAGAAATGCTCCGGACTTTGTATACAATGAACTACGATCGTCAGATTGCGGTTGAATTAAAAGGCATTGTTCACAAAATAGGAGTGGCATTTAATCCACTTGGAATCAATCAGTTTATTTCGAAACCAATTTCGGAGTTATATGATCCGCAAACGTTTCATTTTTCCCATTGGAATCCGGAGATTTTTTCAGAATTGAACGAAGTATTTCAAACAAACGATACAGATCAAAAAAGAGATTTGCTGGACAGCTTATTTGAGAAACGTTTTAGACCCAATCCGGATCTGGAAATTGTTCAACAAGCAGTAACTCATGTTTTCAATGCATTTGGAACAATTCAGGTAGATGATTTGGCTAGGCAGATTGGAGTTAATAGAAAAACACTGCTTCGACATTTCAAGAAACATTTGGGGTGTTCCATTGAAGAGTACAAGAAAGTAGTGAAGTTCCGCACAAGTATTCAGGCTGCCAACAATATAGGGTTAAAGAACCTGACAGAGATTTCACTATACAGTTTGTATTATGATCAATCTGATTTTACAAATCGATTCAAAGAATTGACAGGACAAACTCCGGGTACTTTTTTTTCATCCATTCAAAAAATGGGAGACGAGGATATTTTTTGGAAATTTGATCAGTGAGTCCCAATTCTACAAGTATTTCGTTTTGAAGAGGCTTAATTTTGTGTCGTAACAAAGCCCAATAAATATCAAATGATCAGAACCACTTTTATATTCAGCGCAATAATCTTCAGTTGTTTTTTCTGGGTGCGGCATGCGCATGCACAACAGGAGCAGAGGTATGATTCTTTGGTAACACAGGCGTTTGGTTTTTATGAAATGAAAGAGTATAAGGCTTCTGCAGAAAAATATGCGGAGGCCTTTGTGGCTTTCGGAGGGAAAGGATATCCCGGAGATCGCTACAATGCTGCCTGTTCGTGGGCATTGGCCGGAATGAAAGATTCCGCTTTTGTTCAGTTATTCAAGATCACCAAAAAATCGGGATATTCGAACCTGGAACACATTTCTTCAGACACAGATTTGAATACGCTTCACAAAGACAAGCGCTGGAAAAGTGTGATCAAGCAAGTCACTGCAAACAAAGAAAAAGAAGAGGAAAAGTTCGATAAACCACTTGTAGCAAAGCTGAATAAGATTTACGAAGACGATCAGTCTCACCGCATGCAGATCGATGGGATCAATGAGAAATACGGCTGGAAATCGCCTCAAATGGATTCTCTCTGGAAAATAATCGGTTTGAATGATTCTTTGAATCTGATTGAAGTGAAAAAGATTCTGGATACCCGCGGTTGGCTGGGATCGGATATTTTGGGAAGAAAAGGAAATTATACCATGTTCCTGGTGATTCAGCATGCTGATCAGAAAACTCAGGAGCAGTATTTGCCGATGATGCGTGAAGCAGTTGCAAAAGGAAATGCGGCTGCTTCCAGTCTGGCTTTGCTGGAAGATCGGGTAGCACTCGGACAAGGAAAAAAACAGGTTTATGGAAGTCAAATCGGGATGTTTCAGGAAACGAATGAAAATTACGTGCTTCCTCTGGAAGACCCGGACAACGTGGACAAACGCAGAGAAAGTGTAGGATTAGGAAAACTGCAGGACTACGTCAACTATTGGGGCATGACCTGGAATGTGGAAGAATACAAGCTTAATCTTCCGCGTTACGAAGAAGAGCAGAAGAAATACCATAGAGATTGATATGTTTAATAAACTGATTTTAGTATTAGTGCTATCACTTGGTAGCCTGTTTCGCCTATTTTCCCAGGAAATAAAGATTCAATCTGTTGTTTTAGAAAAGGAACGTACAGTTACCGTTAGTCTGCCGGCAAATTTTGATTCATCGAAAGCATATCCGACAATCTATGTTCTGGATGGCGATCGAATAGGTCCTGTTGTTTCCGGAATTAACGACTATCTGGTAACATGCGAACGAACCATGCCTGCAATAGTCATTGCAATACATCAGGATACCTTGAGATGGAAAGATTGCGGCTACAAATTTAAAACGAGTGAATTAACCACTGAAGGAGAAGCATTTCATTCATTTCTCAAGTCGGACTTGGTTCCATACATAGATTCCCGGTATAAAACAACCAATTACCGTGTTTTGGTTGGTCATTCATTTACAGCAACCTATCTTTATTTAACTTGGCTGAAAGGAGAAATCCCCTTTAATTCATACATCGCTTTAAGTCCTTTCCTGTCACTTGATCTTCAGATGAAAGTAACGGACAAGTTTAAAAATGATAAGAACACTCCGGATTTCTTTACAGTAACCGGATCAAACGATTTAAGTGTTCACAAACTAGGTATTCGGAACCTTCGAAAACAGCTGGCAAAAGAAAAATTAGCAGATAAAATCCATTTTCAAGACTTGGAAGGAAAGTCGCATTTAACTTTGGTTCCGGTAGGAATAGAAGAAGGATTGAGTGATGTTTTTCAGGATTACCAAGTTTTAAGTAATAACTACCTGTTCAGTAAAAAGATTCCAATTATTGATAAAAGCACCTTAGAGTCTTATTATCAAAACAGACATAAAAAGTATGGTGTTTCATTAGAGATGCGCGAAGAAGACCTGGAGTTTGCATCTTTTACTTTGTCTCACCATCGTTTGTGGAATCAGTTAAAAGAACTTTCAGAATGGACAATTAAATCTTTTCCGGACTATTATTCCGGGTATTACGGAATGGGGGCTTATTTTGAAAAGCAGAAAGATTACAAACAGGCTCTGGAGTATTTTCAGGCTGGTTATGATAAGTTAGGAGCGGATGTGCTCAATAAAGAAGATTTTCACAAAGACATAGATCGTGTTAAAGCAAAGGTTCCTAAATGATGAATTGCAAATCAACCAATTCTGAATTGGGTTAGCCTTGACTGATAATTCGTAATTAACACCTATCTTTGCACAAAAAAATAAGCATGTCACAAGATATTCAAGCAGTTAGCTACTGCATCGGTTTAAGCGTTGCAGATAGTTTGATGCAGCAGGATTTAGGTGGAATTGATCCGAAAGTAATGGCGGAAGCAATTTCAGATGTTTTTCAAGGGAAAACCATGAAGTATTCACCGGAAGAAGCCAACGGGATCATTCAAAAATACATCCAGGAAATCAGCGCTTCAAAATTTGAAGCTGTTAAAACAGAGGGCGAATCTTTCCTTGCTGAAAATGCGAAAAAAGAAGGCGTTACTACAACTGCTTCCGGATTGCAATACGAAGTGGTAGAATTGGGTAACGGTCCAAAACCAACAAGTACGGATACTGTAAATGTTCATTACCACGGAACATTGATCGACGGAACTGTATTTGATAGTTCGATTACCAGAGGGATTCCTGCAACTTTCGGAGTGCACCAGGTAATTAAAGGTTGGACAGAAGCCTTGCAATTGATGCCTGTTGGATCTAAATACCGTTTGTATATTCCACAAGAACTTGCTTACGGAGCCCAACCGCATCCGGGTGGAGCAATTCAGCCGTTTATGACGCTTATTTTTGATGTCGAATTATTAGGAATTGAAAACAATTAAGATGAAGAAAATGATTCTAGCTTCTCTACTTCTGGCTTTTAGCTTTGCATGTGGTGATGATAAAGATGCAGGAAAAGTTCTGCCGTTAACGACCCAAAAACAGCAAATTTCCTATTTGATGGGAGCTGATAATGCAGGGCAATTACTTCAGGACCCGAATTTTGCGAAATATGACAAAGATCAGATCTTGAAAGGATTTGAAGAAGGTTTGAAAAATGAGAAGGCATTTGATGCGGCTTGTCAAACAACCATTCAGAATTTGTTGGGTCAAAACCAGCAGGAATTCAACCAGAAATATGTGAAAGATGCGTCTTTGTGTATCGGTAAATTTGTTGGTGGAATGTTTAAGTCAAGTTGGCAGCAGGCAAAATCATTTGATGAATTCGATACGGAATATTTGGTATACGGTTTCAGTCTTGGTTTGAAGAAAGAAGATACTTTGATCAAAAAGGAGTTGAAAGAAACGATGTTGAAAGACTTTATGACTAAGATCAACACACGTGTGATGGCTGAAGTTACCAAGAAAGAGACCATCTTCTTTGACAAAGTGAAACAAATTGCAACCATTAAGGAATTGCCTAACGGATTGTATATGGAAACGATTCAGGCTGGAACAGGAGGAAGTCCTACTGCAACAAGTGATGTGAAAGCTCACTACGTTTTGATGAATACAGCAGGCGATACATTGCAATCTTCTCTAAACGGCCCACAAATCCCTGTGTTTAATCTTGGAGGAGTAATTCCAGGTTGGACAATCGGTATTCCTTTCATGAAAAAAGGAGGGAAGTATAAATTGTATGTTCCTCAAAATATGGCTTACGGAAAAGACTCACCGGATCCGAATTCTATTCCACCATTCTCCACATTGGTTTTCTATGTTGAGCTGGTTGATTTCGGACCAATGGGAACTGTAAAATAATTAGTAAATCCTCTTCGTATTTCGGAGAGGATTTTTTTTTGAATTCTTCATTTTTAGCTTATGAATATCAATCAAACAGTTTTTGACCAATTTCCAATCATTCAAACAGAACGATTGTTATTGAGACAGATCCAATTGGAAGATGCACTTGAGATCATGAAAATGCGTCAGAATAATCGGGTGAACCAATTTATTGCCAGAAACAGCATGACTGGTTTGGATGCGGCAGAAGAGCTGGTGAAAAAGACCTCCGATGGTTTTGAATCGAAAGCTGCAATTGGGTGGGCAGGAATTTTAAGAGATGGATCCGAAATTATCGGTACCTGCGGATTTAACCGAATCGATTACCTCAATAATCGGGCAGAGATTGGCGGAGAATTATCCGTTGATTACTGGGGTAAAAACATTGCTATGGAAGCAGTCAAAGCGATTGTGTCCTTTGGATTTGAACAGATGAATCTACACGCCATAGAAGCGTTTGTTTCTCCTTCAAACAGAGGGGCAATTTATCTCTTGGAATCACTTGGCTTTGAGAAAGAAGCTCACTTCAAAGAACGGATCTATTTCAATGAAAGCTATTCTGACATGGCTGTTTACACGCTTTTCAAATAATTGAAAATTTAAAAATGGATAATTGACAAGAGAAGAAATGAATTCTTTGAAATTAGAGAATCCACCTTTTCATCCCGGTAATTATCGGGATGAAATTGTCAATTTTCCATTCCTTTATAGCTTGAAAAAGAATGCAATCCGGTAAATCAATGGGATCAGCGCACCGGGCGTACCGTTCGTGGTTTGTTTTCTCATAAAGTAACCCGGTCTGAATGGGCTATTCTTATTATCGATAATGTCATACATAATTCCGGCATTCAGTCTGAAATTTTGTTCTTCTCCAAAAGCATGAGAAAACCCAAAACCCAATAATCCGGTTGGAGCCCAGGTTCTTTTGGCGGAAATAATTCCATTGGCATAGTTGTAAGGATTGGATAACAATTCAAATTCAAATCCTACGAACAAGTAATTGAAGAATCGTCCGTGAACAAAAGCACCACCACCATAAACAGAATAAGAACCTGTCAGACCATTGTTTTTGTAAAACGAATAGTGATAGCGTGCAGAAGGTCCGAAGGAAATGTACTTATTTCGTACAACCCCGAATTTTACACCAATTCCTCCGGTTCCGCCGAAAGTACTGGCAGAAAAATGCAGGTCGGCTCCAATTTCATTGTATGGAGTAAATTCCTTTTTGTTTGTTTCTTCTTCATCGTGAACATAAAGTTCCGTGTCTTCCTGCCCGAAACTGACGTTGAAACTGAAAACAAGAGCAAAGAGTAAAAAAAACTGTTTCATAAAATAGATATAAGAGTTTGCTTATCAATATCGTGTGTTCCTTCAAAACGAACAGTATGAATTCCTTTGGATTGGTAATCAGCAATCAATAGTTCTTGTTGATCTTTTGGAAAGAATTCATCTTCAGTTCCCAGAACAAAGGTGTTTTTTTGTGCTAAGCTGGCATGTTCTTCAACAGCCAAATCAGGAGGATAAACACTTGCCCAGGAAATAAAATGATCACAGGCAATAGTGCCATGAGCCAGCCAGCGTGCTGCAGTAGCTCCGCCTTGTGAAAAACCAATAACCGATATTTTTTCCGGAGTATGACTTTGAAGCATAGCTTCATGAAGCAGGTCCAAACTCAGGGTGTTTAAACGAATATCTTCTTCCCGCCATTCTTTTGTCATCCAGGAAGCTCCAACTCTACCGGAAGTTCCTCTTAAGTAAAATCGGTGCTTTCCTTCGGGAAAGACGAACAAAGTATTGTTTAAAGGAATATCGGAAAACTTTTGACTGAAATATTCGACTAATTGTCCGTATCCATGCAATACATAAATCAAATGTTTGATGTTTCCATCAGATTCGATCATCCGGTATCTTAAGGAAGAGGGGATGTCTATTTTCCCTTCAACGGAACTCATACTTTCTTCGGTAGATTTTTAGCAAATTCAGGATAAAGACGATACTTCTTAGCTACCGGATCCAGGAAAAATTTAAACTTCAATTCCTTTTTCTTCGTGATAGAAGGAAGGTATTTATAAATATCTCCGATGTTCTTGGTGTAAGAATCTATTTCACTGGTGTAAATAGCAATGTCCATAGGAATTTGATTTGGATTTTCCTCGAAAGCATGAACAAGCGCTTCCGGATGATCTTCTCCGGCAAAATCAAACGATTTCCATTGAAAAACCATCATCAGGTCGTGGTCGTTAAACACGGAAAAATAACTTTTCCAGCCTGAATTGCGAATCCGGTAACCAACAATCACGTCTTTTCTGGTTGGGGCAACAAGCTGTTTGAATTCAATATCTAGTTCTCTTCCCGGACTGGATGGAGCAAAGATCGGGTTGGAAATACGATCCAGAGCGCCGTCATAATAGAACATGTAATTGTAATTCCCTGTGAATCCCATTTCTGCTGCTTTTGCCTGACGGTCGTTTTTGATCGCCTCGTCCATTGCATATTCCATTCGATTGATGGTGATAATGGCGTCTTCAATCGTATCAGCATTGATGTACTCTTTGTAAATCCGCATGGTGAATTTTTCATTCACAGGAATAGCTAAAGACGCCATGATCTCTCTTTTGGCTCTTGCATCCAAACTCTCGTTGCTTTTTTCGGTTGTGTTGTCAGCGGTTTCAATGGGATCAGCTGTAGTTTCATCACCACATGAACTTGTAATAAGCAGCAAACAAAATATGCTGATAGAGAATGATTTCATATAATTAATAATCGATGTCTAAGTTAAAACGATTCTTCAGGTCAAAAAGGTTGCTATTTTTTTTAGCTAATTTATCGAAACGGTCATGGCCAGTCAGATATTTCACTTCCTCAGGAGCATCTTTGATCATTTCCAGTTGAATAACCAGATCATAATTTTGAATTTCCTTTCGGATATAAGCCATAACATCCCCGATTGCTCCTTCCAGTCGTGTTAATTGAATGGTATTGTCCACTTCGAACTGGAATGTTGTTTCATCCAGTTGAACAGGTTCCCGCTTGATCATTACGTGATAAACCTGATCCTGACCATTCAGTTTTTGAGTATGTGCCATGGTTTTCCAAAGTCTGACTACGTCATCTTTATGGAATTCTTTTTTCGGCAAATCACTTTGAGGAACATTTGCTTTCGCTTTCTGTTGCTCAATTAAATGATTAATGGATAAGTTATTGGAGTTTAAATTTCCGGTTGGTGCGGTAAGAACTTTGGCCTCCGGTTTAGAAGAAAAAGCAGCTCTTTCCGGTGTCACAGAGGGCTTGTTTACAGGCTTTGTCTCATTTCTCAGACTTTGACCTGTAAAGGGAATAATCTGTACCGGATCAGTTAAGGATTTTTTTTTTCGAGCTCAGATTTCACCGAACAAATTTGCATTAAGGTCAGTTCGACCAGCAGTCGCTGATTTTTTGCAGATTTATAATCCACATCGGCTTTACTGAGAACTCCTAAACAACGTAGTGCAAGAGCACCTTCTACTTTTTTGGCCTGATCTATAAATAACTTTTCAGTTGTCTCACCAACTTCCAATAAATTTGCTGTTCGGGGATCTTTACAGATTAATAAGTTTCTGAAATGCTCAGCAAGCCCTACCAGAAACTGATGTCCGTCAAATCCCTTTTCCATGACATCATTATACAGTAATAAACAAGCCGGGATATCTTCACTCAATGCATTTTCCACGATTTTAAAATAATAATCGTGATCCAGGACATTTAAGTTTTCCAGTACAGCCTTGTGTGTAATGGTGGTACCACAAAAACTAACAATCTGATCGAAAATAGATAAAGCATCACGTAAAGCACCGTCAGCTTTTTGAGCAATCAGGTGAAGTGCATCCGGATCTGCTGAGATTGCTTCTTGCGTAGCAACATGTGCCAAATGATCGGCAATGTCTTTTACTTTGATTCGTTGAAAATCAAAAATCTGACAACGTGAAAGAATGGTTGGTAAGATTTTGTGCTTTTCTGTTGTCGCTAAAATGAAAATAGCATGCGCAGGCGGTTCTTCCAATGTTTTCAAAAACGCATTAAAAGCCGCAGTTGAGAGCATGTGAACCTCGTCAATGATATAAACCTTGTGAGTTCCCAATTGCGGTGCAATTCTCACCTGATCAATCAATCCGCGGATATCGTCTACCGAGTTGTTGGATGCAGCATCTAATTCGTAAACATTCAGGGAAGCGCCTTCATTGAAGGAAAGACAGCTTTCACATTGATCGCAAGCTTCTATTGCTTCTGTTCTGTTAAAACAGTTGATAGTCTTCGCTAAAATACGTGCAGTCGTTGTTTTACCAACCCCGCGCGAACCGCAAAACAAAAAAGCCTGCGCTAAATGCTGGTTCTTAATTGCGTTCTTAAGCGTATTGGTAATTGCCTTCTGCCCAACAACCGTATCAAAGGTCTGGGGCCTATATTTTCTGGCAGAAACAACGAAATCCGACATGGACACAAAGTTAGCTAAACTTTCTCAAAGAATTGAAAATTGAAAATGGTAAAATTGAAAAGTTTTGAAAAATTGAATTGGGTTGAAATGAAAGGGAACGGCACTAACGTTTGTAATTGTCGAAAACTTTGTTTTCTCTTCTTCTCAATTATCAATTTTAAATTTTCAATTAAAACTATCTTTGCGTAAAATTCATTAGATGAAAGTTTATAACAACATATTGGAGACTATCGGGAATACACCTTTAGTTAGATTAAACAAGCTCACAAAAAACTGTAAGGCAACCGTTCTGGCGAAAGTTGAAACAACGAATCCCGGTAACTCGGTGAAAGACCGAATGGCAGTAAAAATGATTGAGGATGCTGAGAAATCAGGACTTTTGAAACCTGGAGGAACAATCATAGAAGGAACTTCAGGAAATACAGGAATGGGCTTGGCTTTGGTTGCAATTATTAAAGGTTATAAACTGATTTGTGTATTGAATGACAAACAGTCGAAAGAGAAAATGGACATTTTACGTGCTGTGGGGGCAGAGGTGGTAGTTTGTCCAACAGCTGTAGAACCTACAGATCCTCGTTCATATTACTCCGTATCCAAAAGATTGGCTAAAGAAATTCCAAATTCATGGTACGTAAATCAATACGATAATTTATCCAATAGAACTGCACATTACGAACAAACTGGCCCTGAGATTTGGGAACAAACGGACGGAAAAGTAACGCATTTCATCGTCGGAGTTGGAACCGGAGGAACGATTTCCGGAGTTGGAAAATACCTGAAAGAAAAGAACCCGAACATTAAAATTTGGGGAATTGATACGTACGGTTCTGTATTCAAAAAATACAAGGAAACCGGAATTTTTGATGAAAATGAGATTTATCCATACATCACTGAAGGAATCGGGGAAGACATTCTTCCTGCAAACGTTGACTTTGATGTAATCGATCTATTCGAGAAAGTAACCGATAAAGATGCTGCTGTTTATACGCGTCGTCTGGCTCGTGAAGAAGGAATTTTTGTTGGAAATTCTGCTGGTGCAGCAATTGGTGGTTTATTGCAATTGCAGGATAAATTGACTGCAGAAGATGTGGTAGTGGTGCTGTTCCACGATCATGGAAGCCGTTATGTTGGTAAAATCTTCAACGATGATTGGATGCGTGAGCGCGGATTTCTGGAAGAAGAATTTAAAACAGCAGAAGATGTGATTGCTCGTCATGCAGATTTGCCTTTGGTGACTTTGTATTCGGAAGAATTGGTTTCACACGCTATTATGAAAATGCGTAAGTACAATATTTCTCAAATTCCTGTTTTAAGAGACGGTGAATTGGTTGGTTCCCTGAACGATTCTCAGGTTTATCAGTTGTTGGTCGACAATCCGGCGTTGAGAGACACACCGATTTCAAAGATCATGCAGAAGCCTTTCCCGGTTGTTCAAGGAACAGCTAAATTGGAAGAGGTCGCAAAATTGATCAATGAGCAAACTCCTGCAGTAATTGTTGAACGGGCAAACGGAGACAAGAAAATCTTGACACGTCAGGATGTGATTGCTTCTTTAGCATAGTGAATAAAATTAAACACATAGATCAAATGCAGCGAACGGTGGAAATAAATTCCACCGTTTCGTGTATTGTATCCTTGGTTCCATCTCAGACCGAATTATTGATCGATTTGGGATTGCGTGACAAATTGGTCGGGATTACCAAATTTTGCGTACATCCTCTCGGATTGAAGAAAGAAGTCCAATTGATTGGTGGCACAAAGAATGTCAAGATTGACTTGGTTCGATCTCTGAATCCCGACTTGATTATTGGAAACAAAGAAGAAAATAATCAGGCTGATATTGAAGCACTGGAATCAATTCTTCCGACTTGGATGAGTGACATTTTTAATCTGGAAGATGCACTGGAAATGATCCTGAAAGTGGGAGAGATAACAGGAAAAGCTGAAAAAGCAGAGGAAATCGTTTCGAAGATCCGACTAAACTTTTCCCAAATCCAGCCTTTGAACAAACCGAATAAAAGTGTTTTATACCTCATTTGGAAAAATCCGTATCTCGCAGCCGGAACAAATACGTTCATTGATTCGATGTTGGAGTTGCTGGGCTTCAAAAATGCATTGGATCAAGATCGCTACCCGGAAGTGGATTTAACAAAACTGAATCCTGATTTTATTTTTCTGAGTTCGGAACCGTTTCCTTTCAAAGAAAAACACGTCGAAGAGCTAAAGAATCAATTTCCTGAAAGTCAGGTTGTTTTGGTTGATGGAGAATACTTTTCCTGGTATGGATCGCGCTTGATCGAAGCACCTGCTTATTTTGAACAATTGTTAAATGAGTTGCAAGCTTGAAAATGATTGACTGATAAGTCTTAAATTTATATCGCATATCTATTTTACCATGAAAAGATCATTCTTCACCTTTGTTTTATTTGCATGCGTTTACTTGGTTTCTGTTTCGTTCAAAGCTCCAAGTTATCATACGATCACTGTTAAAGTGACTAACATTCGAAATAGTACCGGAAACATCCAGCTTCAAATTTTCCGAAGTGCGGAAAATTACAACAAGGGACTTGCTTGGAAAGTAAAGGTGGTTGATAAAAGTGAAATGAAAAACAATTCACTCACTTGTACTTTCACCGGAATTGAAGAAGGAGAGTATGGAATGGCGCTTTTAGATGACGAAAATAAGAACAAGGAAATGGATTACACCATGTTCATGCCTGATGAAGGATTTGGCTTCGCGGATTATTATCATACTTCCTGGAGTAAACCGAAATACGAAAATTTTAAGTTTCAATTGAAAGACGACAAAACGATGACGGCAAAAGTACGTTACATTTAATGAACGGAGAATCCGCCGATACTTTGATTGAAAAGGCTTAATGCGAAAACCATTTTACTCATTTCATGAAGCGGGTGCTTGTCTTTTCGGAACTTAATCTGCCCACTGATTGCATACAGATTTCCTTTCTTAGGTTTAATCTCAATATTAATCGATTCGGAACTTTTCAGAAACTCATTAAACGCTTTCACTGGCCCCATGTTTTCAATGAACGCAGTTACAAAAGTGCTGCCGAAAACCTTGGTGGATTTCTCTAAATGTCCTTTGATGAAAAATACGTCATTTCCGGAATAAGGGATAACTGCTTCGGGATCAACTCCAATGAAATAAGCATTTGCTGAAAGCTGCTTCAAGTGAAAGATGGTATTTCCAAAGTTTAGAGTCAAATTTGGTCTGCGAACCGATTGCGGGAAAGCTTTCCACAAATCTTCTACCTTACATTCATGCTTGGATTGAATAATCAAATTCATAACAGGAGTTGGCAAAAATCCAATAATACTTGGAAGACTGTCTTTCGGATCCTCCAGATACGTCCCCTTAAAGTCGACAGCATATGCTTCGATGTCTTTGAAGTGAGGAAGACCTTTGGGCAAAAAGTTTAACAACGTATCAGGCAATGCTTCCGGAATGAATCGGGAATAGATATATACTCCGGTTGGATTTAAACCGAACTTTAGACTTGGATGTAATTTTTTGGGATAAGTAATTCCACCTTCCAGGTTGATGGACTCATCCTGATGCTGAATGGATAAGTTCATATTAGAGAAACCACTTTTTGCCGGAAGTTTTTTTAGATCGACAGCAATAAATTCATTCTTCTCAGGAGCAGCTTTTTGCAATTCTTTAAACGGAGAGTTTAAAATTTCTGAAACGTAGTTTTCTAATTCGCTTTGAGTTGATTTCCGACCACTGATTTGGCTGATATAAACTGCACAGTGCTCTTTCGCTTTTCCAAATTGATTCTTCCTGCAATAATCGGAAATGTGCTCATTAAAAGCCTTTGAATTGGTAGTTTGAACTGCAATAACCAGTAAATTCTTTTTTTCGCGCTCAATTCCAAAGATTACAATGTCTTCCTGGAAATCGATGTGAAGTGATTTTTTAGTTGATTCGCCATTGATGTTTTCTTCAATCAATTCACGAACACTTTGGATGAATGCATCATCTTTTTCTGCAAATAAAGTATTGTAAACTTCCTTTTTAATAAAGGATTCGGCATCCAGACGCAAGATCCATTTAGTATCGTTTGGAATTGGAACCAATGGATTGTTTTGGTTTGTTGAAAGTAAATTCAGACAAATAAAAATGAATAAACTGGAGGCTGTGAGTAGCACTACAAGGAAGGCTGCATAAAAGCGTTTTTTTATTTGCATGGCATAAAGGTAATTTTTTATTGAAATCGTAACTTTGTTTCATGGGAAAATTCTTTTTCTGGATACTTAAGCTATTCGGTTGGAAAATAGATGATCATGTTCCAACTGGAGTAGATAAGGCCGTAGTAGTAATGGGGCCGCATACTTCTAACTGGGATTTTGTGATTGGAAAGATTGCATTTAGCCAATATAAAGTGAATGCAAAATTCTTAATTAAGAAGGATTTGTTCTTTTTTCCTCTGGGTTTTTTGCTCAAAGCAATGGGTGGGGTTCCTGTTGACCGGAAGAAAAACAACAACATTACCGAACAAGCTGTGAACTATTTTAAAACACATGAGAAATGTTTCATGGTTTTCACGCCCGAAGGAACCAGGGGGTATCAGCCTAAATGGAAAAAAGGATTTTACTACATAGCTGAGCAGGCAAAAGTTCCCATTTATATTGGATACATTGATTATAAACGCAAAATCGGTGGATTTCATTCCTTGTTTACTCCAACAGGTGATGTGGATGCAGATATACTCTATCTGAAAAGCGTTTTGTCACAGTACACAGGAAAAGTTCCTGAAAATGGTATTCGAAAGCCAGATTGATGATGTCAGATTTTTTAAGAACGGTAAACGTTACCCGATACATTTCGCCTTTGAGAGAAGGAGGTTCGCTTCCAGCCTTAGTAGATGCGGACGATGATTTCAAGTACGTATTGAAATTCAGAGGCGCTGGCCACGGAGTGAAAGCATTGATTTCAGAATTTTTGGGTGGTGAAATTGCCCGCATGCTAGGATTCAAAGTTCCGGAATTGGTTTTTGTAAATCTGGATGAAGATTTCGGTCGCTCGGAAGCAGATGAAGAAATTCAGGATTTGCTGCGTGCAAGTCATGGATTAAATTTAGGTCTGCATTTTCTTTCCGGTGCCATAACATTTGATCCGGTGGTAACAAAAGTGGACGAAGAAATGGCTTCACGAATTGTTTGGCTGGATGCCTTTATCACGAATATTGACCGTACTTTCCGGAATACGAATATGTTAATTTGGAAGAAAGAACTGTGGCTGATTGATCACGGTGCTTCCTTTTATTTTCATCATACATGGGAAAATTGGGAGAAAACGGCTCAAAGTAACTTCATCTATGTAAAAGATCACGTATTGCTTCCACAGGCATCTAAAATGGACGAGGCAGATGCATTTGGTCATTCCAGGTTAAGTGAAGAGAAATTACACACGTTAGTAGACGCTATTCCTGAATCCTGGTTGATCTGGGAAGATCTGGAAGCAACACCGGACGAAATAAGAAAGGTGTACAAGCAGTTTTTGACCATTCGCCTGAATCACTCCGTCAATTTTGTAAACGAAGCTAAAAATGCCCGAAATGTTCTTATATGAATATGCCGTAATTCGTTTGGTTCCCATGGTGGAGCGCGAAGAATTCATCAATGTGGGGATTATTTTGTTTTCGAAGAAGCAAAAATTCATTCAAACCAAAATTGAACTTTCCGAAGAACGATTGAACTGGTTTAAATGCGAATTGGATCTGGATCAGATAAAAGCAAACCTGAAAGCATTTGAATTAATCGCTGCCGGAGCAAAAGCCGGCGGACCAATTGCCTGTGAAGAATTACCAGAGCGTTTTCGCTGGTTGACAGCAGTAAGAAGCTCCGTTATTCAAACTTCCAGGCCACATCCGGGTAAAACGAATGATTTGGAGAAAGAAGTAGAGCGATTGTTTGCGGAGTATGTGGGATAAAACACCCTAAAAAAAGAAAAAATACTTAGCTAACTAGAAATTTAAGTTTACAATTCTCAAAAACATGCAGTCAGAAAAAAAAGAACACTCTTCAAAAAGGTTACATGCAAGGAACAGAAACCGGGACAGGTACGATTTGAATGCGCTTTTGATTTCTAATCCTGAATTGAAACAGTATGTGAAGCCCAATCATTTAGGGGGTGATTCTATCGATTTTTCAAGTCCGATGGCAGTGAAATTATTGAATAAATCCTTACTCAACCATTATTACGGAATAGCGAACTGGGATTTTCCTGATGAGAATTTATGCCCACCGATCCCCGGGCGGGCGGATTACCTTCATCACATAGCTGATTTATTGGCTGAAAACAATTTTGGTGTCATTCCAACGGGAGAAACATTCATTTGCTTAGATATTGGAGTGGGAGCAAGTTGCATTTATCCCATTATTGGTGTTACAGAATTTGCCTGGCAATTTATTGGAAGCGATATTGATCCAAAATCAATTGCGTCAGCGCAGCATATTGTTGATGCGAATAAATTACTTAAAAACAAGATTACGTTCAGGCTTCAAAAAAATCCAAGGGCTATTTTTAAGGAAATCATTGAAGATTCAGAAAAAATTGATTTAACAATTTGTAATCCTCCGTTTCATACTTCGCTGGAAAATGCTCAAGAAGGAACCCGTAGAAAAATCAAGAATCTATCAGGAAAAACAGAAAAAACGCCGGTACTTAATTTCGCAGGGAATGGAAATGAATTAGTCTTTAATGGCGGCGAATTTCAGTTTATTCAAAATATGATTTCGGATAGCAAAATGGTTTCAAAAAATTGTTTTTGGTTTTCAACTTTGGTATCCAAACAATCGAATCTGAAAGGAATTTACGGATCATTGGAAAAAAATGGTGCAATTCAGATCAAAACGCTGGCTATGGGAACGGGAAACAAATCCAGCAGAATTGTAGCCTGGACTTTTCTTTCTAAACAAGAACAAAAAGAATGGCGTGAAACGCGGTGGAAAAAACAAAATTAGTGCTCTTTGCTTTTTTTTAGATTATTGCGAAGAATTCACCTATTCGAAGTAAATTACTTCTTAAAAGAATCCGTTCGTTTATCATACCCATATGGGCAGTGTCTACAGCCACTTTTACAACAATGCCCGCGTTTTAAATGATACTTTTCCGTAAAAACAATATAACCTTCCGGTGTATAATAAAAGTCTTCCGGATCTAAACCATTATTTTTGGGAAGTGGACGAAAATCATCATTCATAATACAAAATTACACATTTCATGGAGCTATTCGAAACTTCAAAGTCCATTTTACAGGAAATCCAGCTTGATCGGGTCAAGTTCCCGAATGTACGTTTGCTTGTAAAACGGGATGATTTGATCCATTCGGAAGTTTCAGGAAATAAATGGCGAAAGCTGAAGTACAACATTGAACTGGTCAACCATCAGAAGAAAGATGGTATTTTGACCTTCGGTGGTGCTTATTCGAATCATTTGCTGGCTGTTGCTGCGGCTTGTAAGTTGGCAGGATTGAAATCCATAGGAGTTGTTCGTGGAGAAGAGCTAACTAGTGACAGCAATGAAAATCTGAAACGTTGTGCAGAATTGGGAATGGAATTGCTTTTTGTTTCCAGGGAATCTTATGACGAGCGAAATGAAAAAAGCTGTCAGGAAGGCTGGAAGGAATCTCATCCGTCTTATTTGCTTGTACCTGAAGGAGGATCGAATTATTACGGGCTGGTTGGCTGTCAGGAAATTTGCAAGGAATTACCTGTTGAAATGGATCATTTGTTCGTAGCACAAGGAACAACAACAACTAGTTGCGGTTTATTAGTCGGTTTGGGAGAAAACACAACGCTTCATGTGGTTCCGGTTTTGAAAGGATTTGATGCAAAAGCAGAAATGCGTAAGCAGCTTTTCCCTTTTTTGATAGACGAGGAAACAATCACCGAACAGCTGGATAGAGTAGAAGTGCACCCCGAATTTCACTTTGGAGGCTACGGAAAATGGAATCAGGAACTCATTGATTTTATTTCGGATTGCAAAACTGAATATGATTTACCTTTAGATAAAATCTATACCGGGAAAGCATTTTACGCACTGATGGATTGGCTGGAAAAACAACAATTCCAGACTCCTCAAACAATCGTTTTTCTCCACACCGGCGGATTGCAGAATGGGTAAATATTTCCCACAGAGGAACACGGAAGAGCGCAGAAGTTTATTTTATGTACAGAGTTAAATTCAATACTCTGTATCTGTGTTCATCTGTGCACGTCCGTGGGAGAAACATTATTTCATTTTCCACCCCCAGTTTTCTACTTTCTTTAACCACTTCTCTCTCATTTCCGGCTTGGAACCCTTAATAATCCCAATATAACTCACTTTCACAGGACTTACTCCGCAAAATTGAAGTGTAGAACGTTTCAATTGATTCACACTTGGTCTTCTGAAATAGAACCGATAAAACCATCCCGGTTGATCCAAAGTGGTAATAATATGGGCTGTTTTTCCTTTTAGAAGTTTGTCCCAAAGACTGGAGTTTTCGCGGTATTGAAAAGTAAATCCGGGAAGGAACAAGCGGTCAATGAATCCTTTGGTGATAGCTGGAAGTCCTCCCCACCAAACCGGATGGATCCAAACGAGATGATCTGCCCATTTAATTTTCTCCCAGGCTTCTAGAAGATCCGGTTCCAATTCAGTGCGCTTCTGATAGCCAAATTGAAGGTTCGGGTTGAAATCCAAGTCTGCAATAACTATTTCCTTGATTTCAGCGCCTGAACTTTCAGCACCTTTTCTATATGCTGCTGCAATTCCAAAATTGAAAGATTCTTTATTTGGATGTCCGTTGATGATTAAGATTTTCTTGCTCATGATTTAATTTTAAGCAAAGCTACTTTCAAACGGTTCCTTAAAAAAGGACATTTGTCACAAAACGATTTCCTTTCGGATCCGGCTTAAATGACGCTGTGTGATTCCAAGATAAGATGCCAGATGCTGCAACGAAATTTGCTGAATGTATTCCGGTTGATCTTCGATCAGGTTTTGATACCGCTCTTGCGCAGAATCGCGCTGTAATTGAAATACACGTCCTTCCAATTCTAAATACTGTTGTTCAGCAATGATCTTCAGGAAATGAATCCATGCCGGATTATTTGCTAATAACCGATCAATTTGATCTTTGGGAATGACCAATAGTTCCGCATCAGCAAGTGCCTGAATGTATTCGACACTTCCGTTTCCGGTAATGAAAGCAGAATAGGCGGCGGCCATGTCGCCCGGAAAACGAAAACAATATGTCATTTCATTGCCATTTGGAGCAAGGTAGAATGAACGAAAAACACCGCTTTCAATGAATGCCACTTCCGAACATTTTTGTCCTTCCTGCACAAAGTATTCTCCTTTTTTTAACGTGCGTTTCGAAAACAGGAGAACTGCTTCTGCTATTTCTGCTTCCGTAAAAAGATTAAAATGTGCTAAGAATGATTTCAATTGCATAGAAACGAAGTTAAAATAAAAAAAGGGTTAAACATTACTGCATAACCCTTCAATTCATTTTAAAAGCATCCTATTGCTTGATTAATTTCTTGCTGATCTGTTCATGCTGATTATTGGTAAAAATCACCTGATACATTCCTGCATTTAGGTGTTCCAGAGACAAAGTAGTGCTTTTATTTACCGGATAGTTCCCAATAGTCCTTCCCATTGCATCCATCAATTGAATACTTGTAACAGATTCATTGTCGAGTGAAATAGTGACTTTATCGGAAAAAGGATTCGGATAAACAGACAGTTCATCGGAGGTATTGGTCGGTAATCCCAAAGACTCACTCATGTCGATCTCTGCCAAAAGAAAATCGGAAGACGGATGGATGTAATCAGTTTTTCCACCTATGAGCAAGCGATCCGGGCTTGTTAATACCATGCAGTTCAACATTTCGAATCCATCTGAAAAGTCGAATTCAAAATCACCGGTTGTATTAAAGCTGTTATCGATTGTTCCGTCAGCATTGAATCGGGTAATAATAATGCGATAATTGAATGATGCATCCGGCAGTTGTCCCCCGATCAGTATTTTCCCGGTAGGTTGAACTACCATATCCATGTAAGGAAGGGTATGCATTAAAACACCATTTGTAGCGAAAGTACTGTCGAGTGTTCCGTCTGCTTTCAGTCTGATAATTACCTTGTCAGATGATTCTCCTACCAAAACGATTTTTCCGTCAGCTAATTCCTGTCCTTTCGTAAGCAATTCGAATCCATTTTGATCTGTGTCAAAAGATGCTATTCCGTTCTGACCGAAAGCAGTCACTAAATCTCCTGCTACGTTGGTTTTTATGCAGGATAATTTATCGGAACCACCCGTACCATCCAATCCGTATATTAAAATCGAACCGTCAGCAAGGGAAATAGCTCCGCGATTAAAGAAAAAGAATGTACTGAGATCACTGATTGCCCGAATACCATTTGTCCCGAATGAATTATCAAGAGTTCCTCCTGTTGTCAATTTGCTGAAATAGCTAATACCATCTGCATAGCTGACTAAAAGCAGTGACTGGTCAGTTTGAACAAGGATTGAGGTAAATTCACTCTGATCGTAATCCGTTACTTCAAAAATTCCGTTTGCAGCAAAACTGGAGTCAATCACCCCATTTGGATGATAACGTGCTATGAAGGCGTGAAGAACAGGAACTCCCGGTGCTACCTCTATTCCGGTCTCGGTTGATCCTGAGATCAATATTTTTCCATCGGCTTGCAATTGAATATCGAGTATGTCAACACTAGCATGGATATCGGTAAGAGTAATTCCATTTGTTCCGAATGTCATATCCTGTGTACCGATTGCGTCATGTTTTGTTAGCGCCAAATCAGATCCACCTGATACATATTTACGTCCGGCGCTGATGATACTGCCATCAGGATTCAGAACAATTCTGTCTACCAGAGAAGTATTTTCTACATAGGTAAATCCTTCGTAGCCAAAGCTTTCGTTTAAAGTAATGTTTTGCGCAGAAGCAGATAATCCGACTAAAAATAAAACAGGAGTAATAATGGTTTTCATAAATCAGGAATTTGTGTTATAAAAACACAGAACGGGAATGAGCGCGTTTTGGTTGGTAGCAAAACAAAAATCCCGAAGCAGATGTTTCCATCGCTTCGGGATTTTTGTTCAAATCGAATATTGTGTTAACCGCGCTAACGCTTGTTCAAATCGAAAGCGCAGCTTTCTCTTATTCAAACAATGTTTTATCAACTTCTCCGTTGAATTCGATTGTTTTTACAGTTCCTGAAAGTGTCATTTCACCCATTACCTGAGTTATTTTGTGTGCAAACAAGAAACCATTTACGTCTTTGTAATCGTCATACATGGTTGTAGCTTCAACTGTTTCTTCACCTTGTTTCGTAATAGAAACGGTTTTGAATTTCAAGTTTGTAGCTGCATCGAAGTAATCAAAAGATTCTTTTTCACCATCGTTAGTTGTCAAGACGTAATAGTCTTTTCCAGCGATCGTTTCAATTCCTTTGATCTCGTATTTCATTCCTGAAGTTTTGTAAGTTGTTTCAGGGAATAAACCTTCACCTTTCTTTTTAGCAGCTAATTCTTCAGCAGACATTGCTTCTTTTCCGGTTTGCATATTCATTTCAGAACCTTTTGTTCCGTCGTAGTATGAACTTTGGAAAACCATTCCTTGCGCTTCAATTTTCATTGCTTCTTTATTTGGAGCAACAAAAGCATCCGTCATCGTAATCACAACCGGAATCTGAGGAGAAGAAAGTTCAATTTTCTTAACGACAGATTTTACTTTCTTCATCTTCTTAGCCAAATCTTTTGCAGAAGCTGTTTTCGTAACGGTATTGATGTATCTTTCGATCAATTGATCAGCATTAATATCTGCTTTCTTCATTTCCTTTACAGGATTTCCGAATGGATCTAATTTTTCAATTACACCATCGCTGTCAAATGCTTTCAATTTTGGCAGAATGTCTTCATTTCCTACAACAACAATGTTGAATCCGTTCTTGAAATATTTTTGAGCTACTGTCAATACATCGTCTTTTGAAATTGCTTCCAAACGCTTCAAATAAGTTTGGTAGTAATCAGCTGGTAAATTGTCACGGATGATATTCAACGCGAAACGAGCAACTGTTTGTGGTCTTTCCAATGAACGTGCAAAGCTTCCTGCCATAGCAGATTTAGCTAAGTTTAATTCGTCATCTGTTACATAACTGTCGCTGATTTTTGTGATTTCAGTCAACAATTCTGTAATTGCAGAATCAGTTACTTCGTTTCTAAAGCTTCCGGATGTTCCGAACCAGCTTCCGTCTCTTGTAACTTCAAAAGAGGTATAAGCACCATACGTGTATGCTTTATCTTCACGCAGATTCTGCATGATACGAGCTCCGAAAGAACCTCCTCCTAAAATGCTGTTCATCACATTCAGAGCAATTTGATCAGAAGCTCCCGGTTTCATTTCGATAGGGAAAGTAATCGAAATAACGGATTGTACAGCTCCCGGTTTGTTAACAAAGATCACACGATTTCCTTTTGCTTTTAAACCGCTTCCGAAATCTTCTTTGTATGCCTGACCACCTTTCCATGCTCCGAAATACTTCTCAGCCAATTTCATTGCATTGTCTTTTGTAATATCACCTACAATTACAAGGTATGCTCCGTTTGGAGTGAATACTTGTTTGTAGTTGTTTTTCACATCGTCTAATGTAATTGCAGCCAAAGAAGCTTCATCCATTACACCTCCAAGTGGGTGATTCGGGAAATCGATTTTCGACTCCGCATTCGAAGCCATCGTGTTTGGATCTGATTTCGCAGACAACAATCCGGATTCGTTTTGCTTTTTGATACGATCAAACTCGCTTTGTGGGAAAGTAGCATTCATGGTTACATCCTGCATGATGTCCAATCCTGTTTCCATGTGCTTTGTCAAACATGAGAAATAGATTGAACTTCCATCTGCGTTTAAAGATGCTCCCATGTTATCAACTTCTTTATCCAATACGTCTTTCGAACGTTTCGCTGTTCCGGAAGTTAATAATTGTCCCATCATATTGTTTGTTCCTGCTTTAGAACCTTCAATCATTGGTGAAGCTCCCATTGTAAGCGAAAAAGAAACGCGGGGTAATTTGTGGTTTTCAGAAAGAATCACGGTGATCCCGTTACTTAATTTGAAAACCTCGGAGTTTTTGATATTAATAGTTGGTGCCGCAGCTGCAGCTGGTCTTACAGAACGATCAACTTGTCCGTAAACCCCTGTAAATGCTGTTAAAGCAACAAGTGTAATTAACTTTTTCATGACGCTGTTCTGTTAGTTTGCCTTTGGTAAATAATATAAAATGATTCGGTTGTCTTGAGTCAAATATTTTTTAGCAACACGTTGAATGTCTTCACGAGTAATGCTCATGTAAATCTCCATTTGCTTATTGATCAATTCCGTGCTTCCGAAATACATTTTGTTTTGTGCTAAATTCTCAGCAATTCCTGCTACTGTTGAGTTGGAACTTACGATTTGGTTCTCAAATTGATTGCGAACAGCTTGAAACTCTTCTTCAGAAATTAAGTTATCTTGAATCGATTTGATCTCTTCATCCAATGATTTCTCCAAATCTTCTACTTTCGTTCCGTTAGCAGCAATTGCCGCAACAATTCCTAATCCCGGATCTTCCATGTTGAATGCGAAAGAGAAAGCAGCAACAGCTTGTTGTTTTTTCTCAACGATGTCTTTATTCATACGGGAAGAATTACTTCCTGATAAAACAGCGTTTAAGAATTCGATAGCCGCGAAGTCTTTGTCAGTCTCTTTCGGGAATTTGTATCCCATGAATACTGCAGGTAATTGAATGTTATCATAAACCGTTTCTCTTTGAACACCTGAAATCGGTTCAAATGCAGGATTTGGTCGTGGAATATCACAAGGCATTGCAGCATATTTCTTCAATAATTCTTTTGCTTTCGCATCAGTTGGGTTATTGAAGTTCTTTGCGTCAAAAGCTAATTTCTCTACACCGTATTTTGTTTTGAAATCACCTTCACCCAAGTTTTCGTAATCACGGAATAAGTTAATTGCTTGTCCTTTTGGAACCGAAGCAAAATACTTATCAATCCATTTTTTTGTTTGTTCGATGTTGATATCTCCTGCGATAGAAAGAATTGAATTCGAAGGAACATAGAATGTGTGGTAGAAATTAACGTAATCGATTTCCTGTGCAGCATTCAAATCTTCCATACTTCCAATTGGTACCCAACGGTAAGGATGGTTTTTGTAAGCCAATTTGAACAGGTTTTCCATGAAAGTAGCATAAGGCTGATTGTCTACACGCTGTCTTTTTTCTTCTTTTACAACTTCACGTTGTGTTTCAACACCTGTTTGATCCACTTTTGCATGCAGCAAACGCTCGCTTTCCAACCACAACCCCAATTCTAATTGGTTTGAAGGAAGGATTTCGTAGTAATACGTTCTATCCTGACTTGTATTTGCATTCAATGCTCCACCATTCTTTTCAACTAATTCAGAGTATTCTCCTCTTTTAATGTTTGTGGAACCTTCAAATAGTAAATGTTCGAAAAAATGCGCAAATCCTGTTCTCGAAGGATTTTCGTTTTTAGAACCTACGTGGTACATGACTGAAACTGCTACAATAGGAGTAGTGTGTTCTTCATGTAAAATAACATGCATTCCGTTTGCCAGATCATACTCGATATATTTTACTTTCTCCTGAGAGAAGCTATAGATCGAAGAAGAAAGCAACAATGCTGTAAAAAGACTTTTTTTCATGTTGAATTTTTCGACTTGTTTGCACGAAAATAACAACAAAAATTGCTTTACACTCAATTAGGTGAATTTCGGATATAAAACTGGACGAACGGCATTTATTGAATTACGAATGCCGAATGCCGAATTCCGAATGTTGAAATTGACACAAAATTAATTGACTGAGCGTCTTTCGAGTTTGAATGACGAATTGTTCAAGGTGACTGAATGCTTACGCTAAAGCTCTTCATCTTCGAGTAACCACTTCGGTGGAGCAAGGTCAGCACAAGTGTAGTGGAGTCGAAGGTATCCTTAAAAATGAATATTTTATAATTCGTAATTAGGCATTCGTAATTCGAAATTAGTAGCATGGTTTTTGTTATCTTCGGAACTATGAAATTTTTGACTTTTTGCTTTTTGCTTGTTACATCGGGTCTTTTTGCTCAAAAACAGACCGTTTTTGCCTACATGGATTACAACAATTTTTTTCATTCTTTCAAGGATGGTTATTTCAATCAGATCGACCACCAGGCTGTAACAGGTATTGCTTATGGCGATGAAGTAATTGCATATTATAACAACCAGCGTGATTTCAAAATCTATGATGGAACCTTTTCCAGAGTGATGACCAATCAGCCTGCAACATTTAAAATTTCTGATCACATGGCGGCATGGAATATTGGTCAGTTGGTTTATTACTATGAAAATGGCAAGCCACATAACCTGACTTCTTTTGGCGCCGATTATTGGGTAACAGATTCATTGATCACTTTTCAGGATACACGCTACAATGCGCTGAATGTAGTTTATCAGGGTAAAATCTCCACCCTTGTTCAGAGTACAATGGAACTTCCTGCTCCCGTTGTTCAAGGAGATAATTTAGTGGTATTTAAAGATAACGGAGATATTTACAAGGTTTTTTACAGAGGTCAGATCTACGATATAGGAACTTACAATGGAACAGAGTTTGAGTTTTTTGCCGGAACTGATATACTCGGATTTAACGATCCACAGACACGAACTTTTGCAGTGTTTCAGGATGGCGAGTTTGTTGACGTGGAAGAATTCAGATCTCCGAAAGTAAAAGCAGGGAGAGGTTTCGTTGCTTATGAGGATTTACAAGGTAACTTGAAGTATTACGGAAAAGGGAAATACGAAACCTTAAGTTCATTTGCTCAGTTCTGGGATGCCAAAGATGATTTGGTGGTTTGGGGAGATGCAAATACTACCTATCAATTCTACAAAGGAGAAAAGAAAAATCTGGCAAATTTTGTAGTGAAAGAATGGCAGATGAAAAATGATGTGGTCGCTTTTAGAACCTTGATGGGTGGAGTTGGAGCTTCTGTTGGTGGGGTTTACAAAGAAGTTACTTCGATCAACGATACAGAGTTCATTATCAATGGCCATGGTGTAATGGTGCAATTGAAGAACCGGGCAGTAATCGTTTTATATAACGGACAGATCTACCGGGATTAAAAACAATTCAAAATTCAAAAGGCAAAATTCAAAAACGCAGCATCTTTTGAGTGAATCATTTTAGAGGTGGCTGAGTCTGCTGCGGAGGATCGGCAACTTTCGGAAATTTAACGTATTCACTTTTGAATTTTGCATTTTTCATTTTGAATTAGTAGTATCTTTGTGCCTACGCTGAAGCTTCTGCCCAAGCGTTGTTTTTCTAAAAATTTTGATAAATGAATAGTTGGTTTACCGTAAAGGTTAAATATACAAAGCAGTTGGAAGATGGTACTTTCAAGCGTGTTTCAGAACCATATTTGGTGGCTGCAATGACTTTCACGGATGCGGAAGCACGGATTTACGAAGAGCTTGGAAGCTTGATTCGCGGAGAGTTTGTTGTAACTGGAATTACACGAACAGATTTCCATGATATTTTCCATTATGAGGATGCAGATGTTTGGTACAAATGCAAAATCAATTACGAAGCTGGCGGCGATGGCGGAGAAGAAGGAGCTAAAGCTAAAAAGGTGTCTCAAAACTTCATTGTTACTGCTCATTCTGTAAAAGATGCTTACGAGCGTTTGAAAGAAAGTTTGGGTGGAATGATGATCGATTATGTGATCCCTTCCATTATCATTTCTCCGATCGTAGATGTTTTTCCTTTTGGAGATGAGTCTGAAGATCGCGTAGCAGTTGATTTTGAAAAACAAGTGAAAGCGGATGTTGCAGAACATGCAATGGGAACCAAAACCGTGTTTTCAGCTCCCGGGTCAGATGTAGATGAGTTCGAAGGCGACGACGAAGATTCAGTTATTGATGATCAATTCGGAGAAGAAGAATAAGAAATGGACGATTTTCTCGATGTAATTCGAAATGACCATCATCAATTTGACAAAGGGAAACTAGAAGATCACTTTGGTGATGAACCTTTTGCTCTTTTAGCAAAATGGCTGAGAGAAGCTATCGAGAAACCTACCACTGAACCTAATGCAATGATCGTTTCAACTTTGGGTCTGAATGGGTTTCCGAGAGCTCGTGTGGTTTACTGGAAAGAATTGCTGGAAGAAGGAATTATTTTTTATACCAATTATACAAGCGACAAAGGACGGGCTATCGAAGCAAATCCGCAGGTTCATGCCTTGTTATATTGGCCGGAATTGGAACGACAAATCAGTATTACAGGATTTGCCGAAAAGGTTCCTTCTGAAATGAGCGATGCTTATTTTGAATCACGCCCGAGGGGAAGCAAACTAGGAGCCTGGGCATCTCACCAAAGTGAAGTACTTGATTCAAGAGATGACCTGGAGAAAAGAGTTGCGGTATACGCTGAAAAATTCCCTGATGTTGTTCCACGACCGGAACATTGGGGAGGTTATTTGATTAAACCAATTAATGTTGAATTCTGGCAGGGAAGACCTTCGCGCTTGCATGATCGGATTGTTTTTAATTTGAAACCGGACAATTCTTGGGAATTATATCGCAAGAATCCTTAACAAATGATTGAATTATTACCCCATATTTACACGCTTTCAAACGGGCTGAGATTGGTTTATCTACATGCTAGTTCTCCGGTTGCTCATTTGGGAGTCACGGTTCTTGCCGGTTCTAGATTTGAAGAAGATCATGAAGTTGGTCTGGCGCACTTTCTGGAACACAGTATTTTCAAAGGAACTGAAAAACGTAAAGCATTTCATATTTTGTCCCGACTGGATTCCGTTGGTGGTGAATTGAATGCTTATACCACAAAAGAGGAAATTTGCTTGTATGCTTCGTTTGTAAAAACGCATATGAATCGTGCGGCAGAATTACTTTCAGATATTGCTATCAATAGTAATTTCCCGGAGAAGGAAATCCAGAAGGAAAAGGAAATTGTTTTGGATGAATTGAATTCCTACTTAGACAATCCCAGTGATAAGATTTTTGATGACTACGAAGCATTGATCTTCCCGAATCATCCGCTGGGAAATAATATCCTTGGAACACCGGAATCGGTTCAGTCTTTTGGGAGAGATTCACTTAAAAGTTATGTAGACAAGTTCTTTTTTACTGAGAATACGGTTGTTTCGTTTGTAGGAGATATTCCATTGAATACACTGATCAAATGTTTGGAAAAGCATTTTCATTCCATGCCTTCCGGAAAAACGAAAGCAATTCCCCGAACTTTTGATACCTATGCTCCAGTAAAGAAAAGAGTTGAAGAAGGAAATTATCAGGCGCACGCTATTATTGGCGGAATTGCTCCGGGATATAGCAGTGACCACCGTAGAGGAATGACCATGTTGACGAATGTTTTGGGTGGTCCGGCAATGAACTCGCGCTTGATTTTGTCAGTTCGGGAGAAATACGGGTACACTTACAATATCGAAGCACAATATTCCCCTTATCCCGATTTGGGATATTGGTCGATCTACTTTGGAACAGATCAAAAGTACTTATCAAAAACGATCAAAATCATTTACGCGGAATTAAAGAAGTTGCGTGAAATTCCATTAAGCGCTAAACAGTTGCAACAAGCAAAAGAGCAATTGAAAGGCCATATTGCTTTGTCCTTGGATTCAAATGTGGGGCTAATGCAAGGTTTGGGAAAATCGATGCTGTTGTTTAATCAAATTGATACGATCCAGGAGATGTATGCAAGCATTGATAAGTTGACAAGTGAGGAATTACTGGAAATAGCGCAAACTTATTTTAAAGAAGAAAATATCTCGGAACTGATCTACGACGTGAAGCAGGACACATACTAGCATGAAAACATGATATCATGTTTTCATTATTTCTATTGTTGAAAGCCTATTTGTTAAAGCAACTGATTAATTTATCGTTTTTTGTAATTGTTTCAAATGAATTGAAGCTAACTTTATTACATCAAATTTAAAGTCATGACTTTTCAAACTTACTTAGAACAATTCGAACAGATCCTAAACGCATCAAATCGCCAGGCACCTTACGATAACGAAGATTATCTCAACTACACGAAGTTGAATTGGTCCCGCATGAATCGTTGGATGAAAAAAGGGGAGATTCTCCCGCAAGTGAAAGAAAAAATTCAATCAATCAAAGAAGCACAGCAATGGATTGTAATCACAGAACCTTGGTGTGGTGATGCCTCACACATTGTTCCATTCATCCAAATGATGGCCGATTTGAATCCATTAATTCATGTTGATTACGAATTACGTGATTCAGAACCCAATCGAATTCAGAATTATCTGACAAATGGAGGAAAAGCCATTCCGAAGTTGATTATCAAAAATTCCAAAGGAGATCGCATGTCGCCAATAGCTTCAGCGATGGAACAAGATTTAGCTACTTGGGGTCCCAGACCGGCTGAATGTCAAAAGTTATACAAGGAAATGCACGAAAGCAAAGCCTCTATTGAAGAAGTGAAAATCGGACTGCAGAATTGGTATAACGAGCATCGTGGAGTAGAGATTCAGGAAGAGATTGCGGATTTGCTATAAATCCCGATCGTGGAAGTCTTGCGTAAGTACTTTGTATTCTTCCGTATATTGTCCGTTTTCACTGCGAATGCAGATAGAAGAAGTTTGAGCTTCAGTATTTTGCTTGCTCAGCGAAATAATAATCCGTGTTGGTTTATTGGGTTTGCCGAAAAGTGTAATGAGATCGGAAACAACTAGATTGTTTTCATTGGCCAATTGAATAATGTTCTCTTTACTTTCAAAAGGAATGATGATCCAGGCCTTGCCTTCTTCTGTGAGTAATCTGGAAATCGAATGAATCAATTCCTGAAAGGAAAGACTTTCGGTATGCCGGGCTAATGATTTTTGACGGTTCTGATTTTTAGAACTGTTTTCAAAGAAAGGCGGATTGCTGATGATGGCATCAAATTTCTCACTTGGATCATAATCCTGAATAGCTTGGTTTATGATTGAGATCTTAGATGAAAACGGATTGTTTTGTGCGTTTATTTGTGCATCGACAAACGCTTGTTCTGAAATTTCCAGTCCGATGATTTCCCGAAAGGCAAAACGTTGAGCACACATAAGAGCCAGAACGCCTGTACCTGTCCCGATATCTAATAAATGGATGGGATTATCCCAACTACAGATAGAACCAAGAATCATGGAATCTGTACCAACTTTTAGAGCGGCGTTTTCTTGATGTATCTGAAAGTGTTTGAATTTAAAAACACTCATTCACCCATATACATTTCGATCAGTCCTTCAGGAGAAGTTACGTGTAATGTTTTTGCTTTTCGATCTACCTTTTGAACCAGTCCATCAATGAATGGAATTAGAATCTCTTTTTCACCGCTCATTACCTGAATCAATGGATTCACATTGTTATCAATTACTTGTACAATAGTTCCAACGGCACCATAACGCGTATCATTCAATTTGAACCCGATGATTTCGTGGTCGTAAAAATGCATATCGTCTAGTTCAGGAAGAATTGATAAGGGAAGGTAACAACTTTTACGAAGAATGATTTTTGCATCATTTTCAGTATCAACGCCTTCCAGTTTAACAGCTGCAAATCCTTTATTTTTTAAGGTAAATGATTTGACAAAGAAAGGGGTGAGTTGTCCGTTGATGTCGATAAAGAAAGCATCGAGTGTTCGGTAGTCTTCCGGATTGGTTACGTCTAAAAAAAGCGAAACTTCACCTTTGTATCCGTGAAGTTTCGCAATATAACCAAGTTGAAAGCAATCAGAATGTTGCATAGATCAACTTTTTAATGAATTAAGCCTGAGCTTCTCCTTCTTCAGCAGCCGGAGCGTCCTCTGCAGGAGCTTCAGTTGTTGGTTCTTCAGCAGCAGCCTCTGGAGTTGCTTCCTCTGCAGGAGCCTCTTCAGTTGCAACTTCTTCTGTTGATGCTTCTACTTCTTCAGCAGCAGCTTCTTCAACTACAGGAGCTTCTTCAACAGCTGGTGTGTTTTTAGCTTCAATTGCTTTTGCTTTAGCGTCATTTGTATCAGCTTCAGCTTTCAAACGTGCAGCTTTATCAGCAACAGCGTCTTTTCCAAGACCTTCAATTTTACCTTGAATTTTAGATGCTTTATCAGCTTCCCAAGCAGCAAACTTCGTTTCTACCTGCTCAGCAGTTAAAGCTCCTTTTGTTACACCTTTCAAAAGGTGATTTTTGTACAAAACTCCTTTGTAAGAAAGAATTGCACGTGCAGTATCAGACATTTCAGCTCCTGTACCAACCCATTTTAAAGTTGATTCAAAGTTGATGTCAATTGTTGCCGGGTTCGTGTTTGGATTGTAAACTCCCAATTTCTCGATGAATTTACCATCACGCTTAGCGCGAGAATCAGCTACTACTACGTGGAAAATTGCTTTTCCTTTTTTACCGTGTCTTTGCAAACGAATACGTGTTGCCATAATGTTAATTGTTTGAGGTACGAAACCTCGATTAAAATGAATATTAACTTCTGTTTAGCGAATAAACAGGGTGCAAAGATAGTAAAAGCTTCAGAATCTGCAAATAAAAAGGGTACGATATTTCTACCGCACCCCTTGACCAATAAATAATTAAGTTTTGAATGTTTATTCGCCAAAAGTCAATTTGATACCAACCTGAACGAAGAAGTTACTGAAGTTTGCAACTTGTCTCAACTCTTCTTTCGCCTCATTGGTAGATGATCCTGTTGGATTCGTAGTAAAATTGTTGGATGAAGAAGTTAATTCGTCCACATATTTAGTTTCTTTTCCATAAGTAGAAATACCACCAAGTTGATCGGTTCCGTTAGCAGTGTATTCTTTCAGTTCTGTTCCCTTCGATTTCACACGTAAGCTGTTTGCACCTACTTCTGCGAAGAATCCGAATTTCTTTCCGAAATGAATATTCATACCGAATGCTCCGGTATATCCCAAAGCCACTTTTCCTGTAGTTTTAAGCTCCATCATTGTGTTAATTCCCGGAACTGTTTCATTGTTGATTTCAGATTTAACAGATCCTATTAATGGAATAAGTAAACCTGTACGTGCGTAAACAGAAAATTTCTCTCCGCCGGATTTAATAAAAAATGCCGGTGCAATGCGGAATTGTGTAGATTTTTGTGTGTGCCTGTAAGTTCCACCCGGACCTTCAGCTTTATCTATAGTTGTTGCTGAGCCAAAGAAACCATTTAAACCTAATTCAATCCCGAAATGTTCTCCGAACATATAACCAGGTGTCAAATTTGCCTGGATACCGTTTCCAAGTGTTCCATAGATATTCTTTTCGTCACCGTTAGAAGCTGTAGTTGTCCCTAAAACGTGACCCGGTGAGCCCAAACCATAACCGGCAGAAACACCCAGATTAAATTGTGCGGATGCTGTCCCCAGAGCCATTACTGCCAATACAGGTAGAATTAATTTTTTCATAAGAGAGATTTTAGATTTTCTTTGCAAGTTAGAATGTTTTAATTGCTTATGCAAGCATAATAATATGAAAAATAACACGTATTTATTCGAAGAAGTTAAATCTCTTGTTGAACAAAAATTTAAAAAAGAAAGCGCTGATCACGATTGGTATCACATCGAACGGGTGCTGAAAATTGCCGAATACATTCAGCATCAAGAAGGTGGGGATTTATTAGTGGTTCAATTAGCTGCATTGTTGCATGATATTTCCGATCACAAATTAAACGGAGGAATTAAAAACGACTGCGGGAGAGTGTCCAGAGAAATATTGACGAGGCTTAAAGCAGATGAGAAATTAATCGATCAGGTGTGTGATATCGTTGATCATGTTTCTTTTAAAGGAGCGGGAGTGAACGATGTTGTGGACAGTTTGGAATTGGATATTGTAAGAGATGCAGATCGCCTGGATGCAATTGGAGCAATTGGGATTGCACGAGCTTTTCATTACGGAGGAAAAAATGACAGATCTTTTTATGAGCCTGATTTGGATCCTTCGCTTCATGCGGATTTCGATTCCTATTCTTCTGATAAATCACATACCTTGAATCATTTTTATGAAAAGTTATTATTGATAAAAGATAGACTGAGAACAAAAACAGCTCAGAAGATCGGAGTAGAAAGACACCAATTAATGGAGGGTTTTGTAGCTAATTTTCTAAATGAATGGAATGTTAAATTAGAATGAAGCATTCTACTAAATCAATTTACTAAAATTTAATTCTCGAAAAAAAATCCCATTTTTACAGCATGATTGAACATGTTGCATTAGGCATAGATATCGGTGGAACCAACACTGCTTATGGTTTGGTGAACCGAAATGGAGAGGTGTTATTCGAAGAATCTATTACTACTACTGATTATTCCGATCCGGAAGATCTGGTTGAGAAGATTTATCAGGATGTTAAGAAGAATGGATTTTTGGACAATTTATTGGGCCTTGGTGTTGGTGCTCCCAATGGAAATGCATTTACCGGGAATATAGAATTCGCTCCAAACCTGAAATGGAAAGGGGTGATTCCGATTGCGGAACTATTCGAACAGAAATTTCACAGACCAACCTTACTTGCCAATGATGCAAATGCTGCTGCAATAGGAGAACATTTATTCGGCAATGCAAAAGATCTGAATGATTTTGTACTGATCACGCTTGGAACAGGACTTGGTTCAGGGATTTTCATCAATGGTGAATTAATTGTTGGTTCACAAGGATTTGCCGGTGAGTATGGACATATTCGTGTAGTTCACAACGGACGTTTATGTGGTTGCGGAAGAAATGGATGCCTCGAAACCTATGTTTCAAGCACAGGCGTGGTTCGAAGTGTAGAAGAATTAGATAGTGTTTCTAAAGCGGATTCCAGATTGAACGGACTTTCGAAGATCAGTGCAAAGGACGTTTTTCAGGCCGCGAGTTCCGGAGATGAGTTTGCTTGTGAGATTGTTGATTACACTGCTGAAATGCTTGGAATTGCATTGGCTGATTTTGCTGCTTTCTCCAATCCGAAAGCATATATTCTTTTTGGAGGATTGGCACAAAGCGGTGCTTATTTCTCTGAAAAAGTAAAAAAGTATATGGAGGAAAACCTGCTCCAAATTTACCAGGGACATATTGAAATTCGAAATTCTGCTCTTCACGATATGAATGCAGCTGTATTAGGTACAGCAGCTTCGATGTTCTGGAAAGCGATCAAAAAGTAAACGCATGAAAAATAGCATTCTAGCAGCTGTCCTTATTTATTCTTCAGCAAGCTTTTCTCAAATCCAGGAATTAAAAACCAATTCGGATGCTGCAAGAGATAAGGTTTATCCAAATAAAATTACCAACAGCCGTCCGAATCCATCGCAGTATGTAAATACTTTTGTAGGAACGGGTGGACACGGACATACTTTCCCCGGACCGGTTCTTCCTTTTGGAATGGTTCAGGTTGGACCCGATACGCGATATGAAGGTTGGGACGGATGTGGTGGTTACCATTATTCCGATTCTGTGATTTATGGATTTAGTCACACGCATTTAAGCGGTACAGGAATTCCGGATTATTCGGATGTGCTTTTAGTTCCACAACAAGGAAAATTGAATACTGTTCCCGGATATAAAAAAGCGGGAGGATTTGGTTCGACATTTAAGCATGCCAATGAAAAAGCCCTTCCGGGTTATTATCATGTAGAAATGGACAACGGAATAACCGTGGATTTAACTGCTACTTCACGTTGTGCAGTACATCGTTACAAATTTTCAGCACCAAAGGGAAAAAGACACATTATTATTGACTTGGGATACAGGGATCGTGTTTTGGAAGTCTCTGCTGAAAAAACTTCATCAACCACAGTGATAGGAAAGCGTGTTTCTGAAGCCTGGGCAACCCATCAACATCTTGCTTTTAGTTTGAAAACTTCTATTCCCTTCACTAAAACGAAATGGATTGAAGACAAAGAAGATGGTAACTATTTATTTGTAATGGAATTTGCGGAAGGAGTAAAAGAAATTATAGTTTGGGTCGGAATTTCGGGAACGGATGAAGCGGGTGCAACTGCAAATATGAATGCAGAATTGTTGAATTTAGATCATGATTTTGATTTTATTCGTTCAAGAGCAGTAGCGGCATGGGATGCTGAATTGGGTAAAATTCAGGTGAAAACATCTCAAAAAGAAGTTCTAACTAATTTTTATACAGCACTTTACCATACGTTTATTCATCCTTCACTTTGGACGGATTCAGATGGACGATACCGCGATTACAATGATCAGGTTCAAAAATCCGAGACTTCGCTGTACTCTGTTTTTTCGTTGTGGGATACTTATCGTGGAGCAAATCCATTGTATACAATTACGCAGCCGGAAAAAGTCACTGATTTTGTCAATTCATTCTATCAGCAATACAAGAATACGGGATTACTTCCTGTTTGGACATTATCCAATAATGAAACCAATTGCATGATCGGGTATCATTCCGTTTCTGTCATTACAGATGCATATTTGAAAGGAATTCCATTAAAAGATCCCGAAGGATTATTGGAAGCAATGATCGCTTCAAGTACTGCGGATCAATTCGGGAAGAAACAATACGAAGAAACGGGGTTTATTTCGGCTAACACTCAGGCAGAATCTGTTTCTAAGACTTTGGAATACGCATACGACGATTGGTGTATTTCGAAATTTGCTGAGAAATTGGGCAAAGCGGATATTGCAAAAAAATACCAGATCCGTTCTGCAAATTGGATGAACTTAATGCATCCTGAAACGCGCTTTTTTCAACCACGAAAAGACGGGATCTTCTTGCCGTTCTTTAAACCCAATGAAGTAAATCATCATTTTACGGAAGCAAACGGGTGGCAATACTCATTGGCGGCTCCGCATCACATGCAGGCGTTAATCGATATGCATGGTGGAAATGAAGGAATGGTCAATTTCCTGGATACCTTATTTTTAGGTTCTTCATCCATGTCCGGACGTGAACAAGCTGATATTACCGGTTTAATCGGGCAATATGCTCATGGAAATGAACCTTCTCATCACATGGCCTATACGTACAATTATTGTGGTGCACCTGAAAAAACACAATTACTGGTTGATTCCATTCTAAAAACGTTTTACACCAACAATCCGGATGGTCTTTCCGGAAACGAAGATTGTGGACAAATGTCGGCATGGTACGTTTTGAGCTCCATGGGCTTCTATCCGGTGTCGCCCGGAAGTCCAACTTATGCAATAGGTCGTCCAATGATGGATCAAGTGCTGATTCGTGGAGAAAAAGTGGATTTCGAAGTAAAAACAGTCAATAATTCTGTAGAAAATAAGTTCGTACAATCCATTTCCTGGAATGGGAAAGCGTACCAAAAACTCTTCATTACACATCAAATGATTAAAGATGGAGGAATTCTGGAGATTGTTATGGGGGCTAAGCCAAACAAGCAGTTAGCGAATTATGAATTGGATTTAAGAAATGAAATCAATCCTGGATTTGTTCCTGTTCCATTCTTTACAACTTCTCAAACCATGTTCGATTCGGATATGGAATTGGGAATTGACGTGCTTTTCTTCGAAAAAGGAAAAGTTTATTACAGCCTTGACGGAGAAAAATTCCAGCCTTTCTATAAACAAGGAGGGAAGAATATCCAACTGAAAGAAACAGCAACGGTTTACGCCAAAGTTGTTCGGGAAGACGGCTCGGAAAGTAAAGTGATTAAAAGCTTATTCACGAAGTACATTCGCGATAAAAGAGTTGCGCTGACGACAGTATATGCGAATCAATATTCAGGTGGCGGTTCACAGGCTTTGGTCGACGGACAAAAAGGAACGGAAGAATACAGAGGCACGGAATGGCAAGGTACTTTTGGGAAAGATGTTCAGGGAGTCATTGAGATGAATGAAGCGAAAGAAATTTCAATGATTCAGTTCTCGTATCTGCAAGATCAGAAATCATGGATCTTTCCTCCGAAAAGTGTGAGTATAGAAGTTTCAACTGATGGAGTAAACTACCGTAAATTAGGCAAGGTTCCGGGAACTTCTTCTGTGAAAAAAGGAGAAACGCTCAAAATCGGTGAAATCAATTATGAGATCGCTCCAACTTCTTGCAAGTTTATTCGCTTTAACATCGAGAATTACGGACCATGTCCGGATTGGCATTTGGGGAAAGGAAATCAAACCTGGTTGTTCCTGGATGAAATTACGGTTAAGTAGCACCTTTTTAATCAACTTTTACTAAATTTGCAGCATTCAATGACTAGAACGTTCATTGAATGCTATATTGCTTTAAATCAGTTAACCTATCTAATATCTTATGAACATAAAAGCACCTTTTTTGACCTTAATGCTTTTGCTGTCGGGCATGGCTTCTTCTCAGGTAATAGAATTACAACCACTTAATCACGACAAACAGACTTTTGTACTCTGTAATATAAATCAGGATCTCAATATTGATGTGGTTAAGTTCATTGGTGATAACCTTTATTACCAATTAGGCGGAAGTAATGTGTCTTTTGGCAATGAAATACTTCTTGATCAGTTTTCAGGAACAACTACGAATAATGTCTTACCCATTATTAAAGAAGCAGATTTTGATGCGGATGGAGACGACGATTTAGTTGTAATGGCTGGTTTTCCGAGACGTTTGATTGTTTACAAAAACAATTCCGGGCAATTTGAAATAGTAAAGAATCTAACCTATTCATCATCTATTTGGGAAGAACTGGTTCTATTAGATTTAGATAATGATGGTGATGAGGATTTAGTTTATACTGAAGGGATTAAGTTATATTCCATGGAGAATACCAACGGTTTTTTTGGAAATCCTGTTATTCGTGCTCAGGGAGGACAATCAATTGGAGGATTGCAATTGATGGACATGGATTTTGATGAAGTACCTGATTTACAATTTGTAGTGACTTCATATCCCACTTTAATTATTCAAAATAGTGCAAACTCACTCAATCAGTTATTTGATATTACGTCAGCTTTAGCATCCAGTAATTACACTTACCAATATACTTTTCATGATTTAGACAACGATCAAATTAGAGATACCCTTCTTTGGAATTCGATCTATAAAGATTTGTCTTTTAGAAATCATAGTACCAATCAGATGGATGAAATTTGCTCGATGACCAACTATTTTAAGGTGATCGATTTAGATTTGGATGGTACGAATGAATTAGTTATTCAAGAAGACAATTACTTAAAAGTACTGAATATCGATTGTAATTCCGGTCAAGTTGTGCTGGAAGATTCAATAAATGTATCCATCAACCCATTCCAGGTTCTTCAATATAAAGATGTCAATTTTGATGGGGTTTTGGATATTATTACAAATAGTCAATTCGATATTCAGATTGTTTATAGAAATGCATCGAATGAATTTGATCATGTTCAGTTGGTAATGTCGAGAAGCAACAGCAATAGTTACGATTTAAAACCGGTTAATTCAGATGCAAATGCTGATTTGCTTTTACACTCATCTACCGGAGGTGGAATAATGAAAGGACTTGGAGGAGCCAGTTATGAAAATATTTCGGTATTGCCTCAGCCAAAATACGATGTGGTAAAGCAGTTGTTCATTGATGTTGATAATGACTCCGATTTAGATTTAATTTCATCTTCAGGTTATTATTATACGTCACAATTTGACAGTACTTTTTTAGTTTTTCAGCTAAATGATGGGAATGGTAATTATTCGCTGCCAATCCCGATTTCTTATTGGGAATCCGGAAGAGAGTTATACGCAAGAGATGTGAATTCGGATGGAAATATGGATTTTATTTATCGTTTTCACCAAAATACCGGAACTGATTTGATTAAGTATTATATCAATACAGGAAGCGGAACCTTTGTCGGAACCAATAAAATACTCATGTCTGATTTTAGTGCATTTGATTTTCAGGATGTGAATTCAGATGGGAAACTGGATGTAATTGTTTCTAAAAACGATACGTATCCCGGAACAAATTTAAATCTGAAGTACCATTTGTTTAACGGAACTGCTATTGGAACAACGGCAACTCAGTTTGCGACTTTCCCCGATTGTATTATTGATTATTATACACATGGAATAGTTAGCGCCGATTTGGATAATGACGGGGATATCGATTATTTGGTAAATGGAACTAAAATTCAAAATAACAATTCGGGAACTTTTACGCTGGTCACTGTTACCGCACCAGCTTATGAGTCATTCACCTTATTTGATTTAAATGGAGATGGGTTGAAGGATATTTTTTATACGCTTGTGAATGGATACGGGTATCGTTTAAATTTAGGGAGCTTAAATTTCGGACCGGTTGTTTCAGCTTCTAATTCGATTTATAATCAGATGAAGTTTAGAAATCAGGATTTGATCTATGGAAATAATCTGAATAATGCATTGCTGGTATCGAGTAGTAGAGGGGTCATTTTTAAAGTACAAAACTTTGAAACCGGAAATCAACCTGTTTTGCTGGATGATACGATTTCAGTATGTTCAGGAGCAGCAACAATTATCCAGGTTCAAAATGCAACAGAATTGAACGACAACCAGACTTGGGGGATATTTGAAGATTCCTGTTCATCTAATTTTCCTTTTCAGACCAGTGTTGCAGGAACTTTTACCGTTTCATCTGTTTCAGATAAAAGCTATTTCATCAAGGCAATTGGTAATGGAATGTCGAGTGGGTTGTGCACGGAAGTTTATTTGGATATAAATTCAGCTGCGAATACTTTTTCAGTTACTGTAAATACAGTAGAGAGTGATACTGTAAGTCTGGATGTAACTAATTCATTGGGAACAGCATGGGATTATTCATTTGATCAAATTACCTGGCAGACTTTGACAGAATCAAATGGACAAATACTGATTCCTGTTACTCCGAATACATCTATTGATTTATCTGTTCGACCATCCGGAAGTGTTGGAATCTGTTCCAGCTGGCCAGCCGAAGTCCTTCAAATTACAACTCCATGTGCTATTGCTGAAAGTTATGACACCATTCAATCGTGTAAATTTACAACAGTTCAGTACGGGATGGAACCCTATTCACTGAATGCGAATCCGATGAATGTTGATCAGTACCGATTGACAAGTTTTGGCTGCGATTCAATTATCCATTTGTATATTGATACATTCCCAACTATTGAGTTTTTCGATACCATGTACACCTGTATGTATGATACCTATACTTTGTCGGATGGAAGCCAGCACCTGGCTTATAGTGATACATACCATTATCTGAGTGTTCTGGATTCGAACGGGTGCTATAGCGGTTTAAATTTGTATGTGATAGTCCATCAGCTGGATTACAATTCAATATCGGAACAGATTTGTGTGAATAGTAGTTATACATTTCCTGATGGAACCACATTCAACAATATCCAGTCGGATACTTCTTATACATCGGTTCTGACAAATCAATACGGCTGTGATTCAACAATTCAGGTCTTTTTGAATGTTTCGGTTGCCAATTTAACGGATAACCTTGTTTTATGTCATATAGACGATTTGGTTTTGCCTGATGGAACCTTAATTGAGAATCCCGGATTCGATTTTAATGCGACACACACCTATACGAATGTGATGGGATGCGATTCTGCAATTGTTGAATATCAGATCACAGTGATTGGAGATTCTACCACATACCTGCACAACTTCTGTGGACCACAAGATTTTGCGCTTCAAAACGGAACCATTATAACCAATTTGAGTTCAGACTCTACATTTGTATACGATGTGTTCTTAAATCCATCATATCCTGCTTGTCCAAGTACAATCATTGATAGTGTTATTATTGATATAACTCCTTTTCAGGTTTCGAATCTTTTCTCGGTTCCTGATAATGGAATTTGTGATGGAATGTTGATGGGAGAATTAACTGGCAGTTTAAGTTATGATGTGAATGTAGATGGTGGAGCAAGTTCACATTTCACGAGTGGAGATTTTACACAATCCGGTTTATGCGGAGGTATTCATGATTTAATAATCACGGATAATTGCTCCAATCAACAAGTCGTTCCATTTGTAACAGGTGAATTCCCCAACAATGCCAGTTTTACAAATTCATTTACAGGTATTCAGGAAATTGATTCTTTAGGGGCGACAGTTCAAGATTGTGCCATTCTGTTTAGTCAAATTGATTCGATCTTTATTAGTGAATCAGAAATTGTTGCAGACTCATTAATTGTTACATGGATGATAAATATGACGAATAGTTCACAAGTGGAAGTAACCGTTTCCTATCCTTTTGTAAATCCTGGAAATGGCGTTTACCTGGTGCAGTTGAATTTGTTCTGTCCAACAAAGTCGACGACGGATTATTACAGTGCAACACAAGGAATTTACTACTTAGATGGAGTGATCATGAATTACAATGATTTGGGAATAGATGAGTATGCCCAAAATTTGGGAGTTTATCCGAATCCTACAAATGGGATGGTTTACTTGAAATCAAATGCGTTTGCAGAAGAAGCCTGGATATATGATGCTCAGGGAAGAGTGTGTTTGCATATCGAGAATAACGTGAATAGTTTTGACTTATCTTCATTTGAAGCCGGTATGTATACCCTTTTGGTGAAAGCAAACGGAAATTTGAATCAATTCAAAGTAATCGTTACTAAAAAGTAATTTCATAAATAGTTAACAGAATATTCTTCCGTTTATCATATTTCCAGACTAAGACAATATTTCTGGTTAAAAAGTTTTTACCTTTAGCGCTCTTTTAAAATAAATCTAAAGAATGAAAAAAATAGTATTCGTTTTGGTCTTATTGACCTATTCATTAGGAAACATTGCTCGTGCTGACGAAGGAATGTGGCTTCCGTTTTTGATCGGAAGAAACTATGAAGACATGAAAAAGCACGGCTTGAAATTGACTCAAGAGCAAATTTATTCAATCAATAAATCTTCTTTGAAGGATGCAGTAATCTCATTTGGAGGTTTTTGTACAGGAGAAATCATCTCCAATCAGGGATTGATTTTAACGAATCACCACTGTGGTTATGATGCAATTGCAGGTGCTTCAACAAAAGACAACAATTACCTGGATAACGGTTTTTGGGCGAAAAATTTCAAAGAAGAGATCGCCGTTAAAGGATTAACGGCTACGTTCATGATCAGCATGAAAGACGTTACGGCAGAAGTTGCAAAAGAACTGAATGCTAAAATGACTCCTGAAGAGCGCGCTAAAAAAATCAAGGAAGTATCTGATATTTTGATTAAAGATGCTACAGCAGGAACGCATTATGAAGCATTTGTTCGTGATTTTTATGATGGTAACGAGTTTTATTTGTTCGTAAAAGAAACATTTAAAGATGTACGTTTGGTAGGAACTCCTCCTCAATCTGCCGGAAAATTTGGTGGTGATACGGATAACTGGGAATGGCCTCGTCATACTGCAGATTTCTCTATGTTCCGCGTTTATGCAGGAGCAGACAACAAACCTGCAGATTTCAGCGATGCAAATACGCCATTAAAACCGAAACATTCGTTGCCTATCTCTTTGAAAGGCGTGAAGCAAGGTGATTACGCAATGATCATGGGATTCCCGGGAAGAACAAATCGTTATTTGACTTCTTACGGTGTGGACCAGGCAATTTCTTTGGAGCAGCCTAAAATTGTGGATATCCGCGCTAAGAAATTAGAGATCATGAAAAAATACATGGATAAAGACGTAGAAGTACGTTTGCATTATTCATCGAAATATGCGCAGGTAGCGAATTACTGGAAATATTTTATCGGTCAGACAAAACAGTTGAAAGGAAACCACGTTGCTGATAAGAAAAGAAAAGTAGAGGACGAGTTTACAAAATACGCTGCCGGAAAAGCAGAATACAGTAATGTACTTTCGGATATCGAATCGGCTTTCAAAGCAACAAATAGTGTTGTTTACATTAAAACGTACCAAAGTGAATTCGTTCGCCAGGTAGATATCAATTCAGTAGTTTATTTCTACAAATTGGCTTTAGATGCGAAGAAATCAGGAAACGAAGAGCGTTACAACGCAATTTTGGATGCTGCAAAAGCAACTGCTGAAGAAATTTATGCTGAGCGTTCAATGGACATTGAATTGGAGACATTGGAAGAAGTTCTAAAAATGTACATCCGTGACGTTCCAATGGAACAACAAGTTGGAATCACTAAATCTATCGGTGTTGATGGGATGGCTTCATTTATGAGCCGTATCAAAACAAATTCCATTTTTGCTTCAAAAGAGCGTTACGAAGAATTCATGAAGAACTTCGATATCGAAAAAATGAGCCAGGATCCATTGTTTATCCTGATTAAAGATTTGGATAACGCATACCAGGCTGCAATGGCGCAAGACGCTGTTAAGTCGGCGAATGCAAAATTGACGCTTGCAAACCGCGCATTTGTAAAAGGTGTTCGTGAAATGCAGCCAAACAAGAAATTCTACCCGAATGCAAACTCAACCATGCGTTTGACGTACGGAAATGTATTGAACTACGATCCGCGTGATGCAGTTCATTACGACTACTTCACAACATTGGATGGAGTAATGCAAAAAGAAGATCCTTCCAATCCTGAATTCGTGGTTGATCCGCGTATCAAAGAATTGTGGCAGAAAAAAGATTACGGTCAATACGCTTCTAACGGTAAATTGCCTGTAAACTTCCTTTCGAACAACGATATTACAGGAGGTAACTCAGGTTCTCCGGTTATCAATGCAAACGGAGAGTTGATCGGAACGGCATTTGATGGAAACTGGGAAGCAATGTCCGGTGACATCTACTTCGAACCAAACATTCAGCGCACGATCTCTTTGGACGTTCGTTACACGCTTTGGTTGATCGACAAGTGTTACGGAGCAACGAATTTGGTGAATGAAATGAAATTGGTTAAATAATCAATTCGCTATAGAAATGAAAAGCCGCTGGTCAATGTGATCAGCGGCTTTTTTGTTGGTTTTTTCTTTTAGGAATAATTATACTGTCTTCACTTTTGCATAAATGTCAAGGCTTATAAACTTGCCATTTTTAATTTCACACTCTTTCATTGTCCCTTCGTATTGAAAGTCTAGTTTAGCCATTGCGTTTTTACAATTCATATTTTCCGACTCTACAAACCCTTCAATTCGGTGAAGTTCTAAATTGTCAAATCCAAAATCGCAAATTAAGGGCATCGATTCTTTCATAATTCCTTTGCCCCAAAAGTCTGAAATTAACCAAAACCCGATTTCTGCTTTTTTATGTTCTTTACTTAAACTATTTAGTCCACCTGCTCCATAGAATTTCTTGTTGTCTGCCGAGCAAACAGCCCACCAAATTCCCGTTTCATTTTTTTCAAGGTCTGCAAAAAAAGTCATTTGTTCTTTTGTCGCTTCTAATGTCTGAAAACTTACTCCATAATATTTGATAATGTCTGGGTGTGAAAGTCCTTTGAAAACATTTTCAAGGTCGCTGTCTACAAATTGTCGAAGCAAAAGTCTTTCAGTTTTTATTATTGGAAAATCAGTCGTCATAATATTTTTTTTGTCAATTGTTGATTGTTATTTGTGGGTCGTCATAGCTGATCACTAACGGTTCTAAGCTAAGCGGTCGTTTAAATGCCGCTTAGGTTTTGTTATGTGTATTTGAATTTTTCAATTAGTTTTTCAATCTCATGAATTTCCAATCCTAGTTCGAGCGACAATAGTTGATCTTTTGAGACTTCTGAAATGTTGGGTGAAATTTTTCTTATTTTCTTTATTGCATCTGAATCATAGTTTATAAGTTTCTCAACAAGCGAATATGCTTCGAAATATGATGACTTTTGAATTTCTTCAATTGCGTATTTAGAATTGGGAAATTCCTTTTCCAAAAATATCTTTGAAAAATAAGTTGATATCCCTTCATTTAATACATTAGCGTCAGCTTTCCCAGTTGGGTAAAGAAGATGACAAGTTTCATGTGATAGCTGGTAATATAGCTGAGGAAAAGCAACGAAATTATGAGAACATCCATTTGAAAGAACAATGGAAATTTTATGATTTGGATAATACATGATGTAGGGTCCATCTTCTTTGAATTCAATTCCTACAAAATACCATTGTTTCTCTCTTTCACCGAAAAGATATTCGGCCTCATTGATCATTTCCATGAATTTGTGAGTAAGAAGTGTTAATCTTTGCTCTAACTCCATACTAGCAATCTTTGTTTAGTTTATCAACTGGATATTTATCATACGCTTCTCTATTATACATTGTTGCGCGCCTTTTAAGCTTTGCGAACAAGATGTTCAATACTTGTCTCGACTCTAACATCTTCTTCTGAGAAAACCTCTTCACGCTCTTGAATATCCTTGTATTCAGGAGAAACCGAAACTAGTTCAGTTCCAGTTGCACTATAATCGCGGGCTAGTAACTCCCATTCAAATTCAATTTCTGTGGCTTCAACTTCAATTAGTATTGAGACGGGAAACCATTTGTTATCATTTTGAACAAGAATGGATTCCTTTATAGGTTTATAATAAACGGTTTTACTGTCCGCGTCAATGTATCTAGGGTTATCCTTATCTATGTTCACCAACGATATACTTGGCATCATTAATCCACCACTTGATTCGTCACTTAGTCTTCTGACTCCTTTTGTAAATGTTAATTGAAATTTCCAATCCTCAAGAACCGATGCACCAGAATTCAACAAAACTATGTCAAATGAAACCCATGATTCGTTAACATATCTTGGTTGGTTGAAAGGAAGGTGTGAGAAGTCTGACAACTTCGGAGAGGGAGCTTTAATTGCATCCAAACTCGCTTGAACTTCTCGTAAGACTTGTTCCGTTGTCTTTTCAATATAAAAGTATGTTGTCGTCTTCCGAGCTAGTAAAGGTTTCAAAATTATGTCTGACTCTAGTTGATTATAGAGAATACTGAATCCAAAATTCGATTTATGCATCAAATTTTTGACATAATAATCATGTGTGTTTCTATTCTCTTCGATTAAATCAGCTATATCTTCCCAGCAAAAAAGAAGGATTTTAAAGTCATTTTCCTGATCCTTCAATCGTACATATTCTTCTATACTTGCGTCTTTGTTCGCTGTAGTGGCGATAATAAATTTGCCAAGTTTTGGTTTGAATTCTTTTGCTAGTTTAATCTCTTTGTCAACTTCTTTTTCGGACAGTTTTTTTTGAGCATACTCATCTTTCCCTTTGCACTGAATTCCCACATAAAAATTTTCTCCTTTAGGTATACCAACGATGTCTACACCTTGTTGGTTTTGACCGCTCCGTCCATTCTTCTTTATTTCACTTGGAATTTCAAAAATTTCACCCCACAGTTTCTTACATAGGTTTTCGAAGTCCTGCCAGTTTTCTGGCTTTTGAATGGTCTTTTTATTCATTTTTTTAATTACACATAACGTTTTGCCAAACGCCTGTTATAGCCAGTTTTTATATTTCTAATTTCGCTTGTCATAAATACTTGGGTTCAATACTTTTTCTAAATCGTCAATTTTAATTAAGTCTTCAATTGTCTGTTGAATACATTCTCTTGTCAATTCCTTTACGAATAAGTCTGGAGGTTTTTGATAAAGTCCACTTAAATTTTGTCCTGTTTTTTTGTCTTCGTTAATTGCTGTTTCTAAGTATTTATATGTCCAAACATTAAGTCCATAATGTCGACCGTCTTCCAAGTCAACGTGAATGTTGCAAAATTCGTTTTCAATGTCCCAATTATTCGGGTCAACTTCTTCAAATTCTAACCATAATGTAAATTGGGTATTTTCTGTTTTTCTGCCTTTTAACTTGTTATAAAGTTTTTTCAATTCTTTATTGTCTGACCAACCTTCACTCTCTGTCATTGCAATAATTAGAAAGTCTTTTGCTTCGCTAACTGTATTTGCTTGTCCTTTAACGATTGCATAGTTCCAAGGACTTTCTTTCTCAGCCATTTTGTATTCAAACTGGAATTTTTTATCTCCAATACTATATACTGTCACAAACCAACCATCTTCCCAATTGTCCGTTGCTTGAATTACAAGTGAATAATGTGAAGTCAATCCAAAAAGTATCGAGTTCTTAAAAGTATCGTTCACCATTGAAATAAATTCAAGCATTGCCTTTCCAATTTCATTTTCAACCACAGTCGCATTTTCACTTGTCAATTCTTTGTAGAATTCTTCAAGTGTCTTACTTTTTTGGTCTGAACTTCTTATTATTGGCATAGTGTCGTTCTAAAATTGGCTATAACTTGTATATATGCGCAACTCAACAACTACTTACAACCACTTATTATCAATTTTGTTATTGAAAATCAATTAGATAGATTTAGAGAGGTGTTCAGTAAATAGTGCCTTGCGCGTTTCGCTATTCCAATACTACTCAAAAAAACGAAACGAACGAACTAGTTACTCAAATTTGTGCACAAAAAAAGTGGAACTGCCGAAACAATTCCACTTCAATATATCTTATTCTCCTGTCTTTCTCGATACTTCCGTCTTGTGTCAGTTCGAGTGTCCCGACATTTCAGTCGGGATGTATCGAGAACACATGACGGAAACTCGAAATGACAGGAGATGCTTTACTTCTGATAAAAAGGCATCTTAACCACTTTCGCTAAAACTCCTTTGTCTCTGATTTCAATAAAAATTTCACTATCAGGGGTCGCAAATTCCGTTTTCACATAACCCATTCCAATTGCTTTCTTCACGCTTGGCCCTTGTGTTCCGGAAGTTACTTTCCCGATCACATTTCCGTTTGCATCCACAATGCGGTAGTCGTGACGCGGAATTCCACGGTCGATCATTTCAAAACCAACCAGTTTTTGAGAAACACCTGCTTCTTTTTCAGCTTTCAATTTGTCTGCATCCACAAAGTCTTTTGTGAATTTCGTGATCCATCCCAATCCAGCCTGAAGGGGAGAGGTCGTGTCGTCGATGTCGTTTCCGTATAAGCAGAATCCCATTTCCAAACGCAAAGTATCGCGAGCAGCCAAACCAATTGGTTTAATTCCGAAAGCAGCACCTGCTTCAAAAACTTTGTCCCAAACTTGTTTCACTTCTGAATTCTTGCAGTAAATTTCAAAACCTCCTGAACCGGTATAACCTGTTGCCGAAATAATCACGTGCTCAATTCCTGCAAACGGACCAACTTCAAAATGGTAGTATTTAATCGCAGACAAATCAACTGATGTCAATGACTGCATTGCTTCAACAGCTTTAGGTCCTTGAATTGCCAATAAGGAATAATCATCCGAAAGATTTCTCATGGATGCATTCTTTGTATTGTGAGAAGAGATCCAGTTCCAGTCTTTTTCAATATTGGAAGCATTTACAACCAACAGGTATTCTTCTTCCTTAATGCGGTAAACAATTAAATCGTCTACAATACCGCCATTTCCGTTTGGAAGACAAGAATATTGCGCACGACCGATCGTTAGCGTAGAAGCATCATTGGTGGTAACACGCTGAATCAAATCCAAAGCCTCCGGACCCGATAACAAAAACTCTCCCATGTGAGAAACATCAAACACACCAACCGCATTCCGAACGGTTTCATGTTCACTAATTACGCCTTCATATTGTACCGGCATATTGTATCCAGCAAATGGAACCATTTTGGCACCCAAAGCCTCGTGAACCTGGGTAAGAGCAGTGTTTTTCATTTATTTTGTTTTTTATGACTGTAAAAGTAAATATTTCGTTGAATTTTCGGGGAAAGTCTGAAGATTACTGACTAATTAATTTGGAACCGTGATACGGACAAAATTCATAATTCGCCGGAAACAATTCTCCATCGTTTGTACACTTGGAATCTTTAAAAAGACTTGGTAAAGGCAAATGGAAAGTGTTTTTTGTGGAAGCCAGCTCCAATTTGAAATCACTATCTGAATAAGGATTTAATAATTCTTCACCGTTAGAATCCGTCATGTCGAAATAAAACAACGTCATTCCGGAACCCATGTCTCCAAGCATTTGAGAGAATATCGGCTTCATGTAGTCATTTAACATTTTCAATTCTTCCGATAATTTTGCCTCAGGAATTGGTTTATAGGTCTTTCCGTTGAATGTGACAGAAATATTAGAACGAAGATAAGATTCTTCTTTCGCTTCAAATGATCTCATTGGAGTATTCATTTTTCCTGATACTGCAAAGAAAATAGTTTTATTCCCCAGCATTTCTTTTACTTGAGATAGGGTTTCAGCACTAAAGTTCTTGGGATCTTTAGCTGCCATCACTTCCCAATAAATTTCAGGGATCCAGTAAAGAATCGTTATTTGATCTTTTCCTGCGTCAGTGTATAAGATATCTTTAAGAAGTTTATTCATATCCACATCTTTCAGCTCCAGTTTATGCTGGCTGAAAGAAGAAAAAGAAATTGTCAGAATGAGTAGGCATAGCAAATTTTTCATGTTCTTGATTTTGAACACAAAGTTATCCAATTTGTCTAAATAGAAGAGCGTGAATTAATTCTCCAGAAGTTTTACAAAACGGATTGTAAAATCACGTTCCTCGGCAGAAGGGTTTTCAAAAGAACCGAAGCGTAAAGTGGCAACTGATTTATCCATGAAATAATGCTGCTCCAAAATAGGCTTGATAGACTCGAAAATCGAGTCAGCATTTTTGCCATTGAAATAAAGATAACCGTCTCCGAAATCCATTGAAATGTCGTGACCCTCATATTTTCCAAGGGCACTGCTCGTAATGTTTGAATCCAATTGCTTTTCCAGCTCATGTAATTCGTTCAAATCCTCAATTCCATAGAAGAACTGAATAACAACCAAATGATTATCGTCCATATGCGTGATATTTTCTTTAATTGCTTTCTCTTTCTTCCGTTGAAAAAAACCAAACAATTTCATTTTTCCTGTCTTTCAATTAAAAAGTAAGTTAACCAAAAAAATTCAAAATTCAACAGTTAACGATTTATTTAACAGTATGTTAATGCGTAATTACTTAACCTTTTATTAGTTGGTTGCTTTCGATAAAGTTGGATGGTAATCCAATACTGAAACATTGAGACTGAGCGAAAAGACCCAATTACTCTACAGGGAAATTTTGAACATAGATAAAGATTGTAACTCTAACATTAATTTATGTTTAGAAAGCGAAAGTCTTCCTTTCCGGTAGACTGCTCATGAAAAGTGCTTGTCATTTGGGATCCTGATCCCTTCTTTTCACTGAGCAGTCCGGAAAGGGAGGTTTTCTGATGGCTGTAATTGGGATAAAGGCATTTTTGCTACTTTTTTTGCCTTGGAAAAAAGTAGGTATAGAATATTTACCTAGTTGTTTGGGACGATTTAATATTGATTATGAAAATTTATGGAAATACGTTTTTTTTTTTACTTTTTTTTGAGTGGAGTGTAGAATTAACAGGGGGTGTTTATAAAATTTTATACTTTTTATTGGAAAGACCCTTTTAAAAAATGTAATTTTGTCAAAAATTTTGAATTTATGGCAACAAAACGGTTACAGGCGTATCAGGATGTACTCAATCGTACACCAAAACACATCGATTATGATGGGAAAGTTTCTGATTTATTCGGAAAAAATGTATTTCATGCAGAAGTAATGCGTGAATATCTTCCATCTGATGCTTACAAATCTATGATGGAGTCTATCCAGAATGGAACGCGTTTGGATCGTAAAATGGCTGATCAGGTTGCTTCGGCAATGAAAGATTGGGCTTTAACAAAAGGTGCCACTCATTATACTCACTGGTTTCAACCTTTAACCGGAACAACTGCCGAAAAGCACGATGCGTTTTTTAAACCTGTTGGACCAGGTCGTGCAATTGAGCGTTTCGACGGTGAATTGTTAGTACAACAAGAGCCGGATGCTTCTTCTTTTCCAAATGGGGGAATTAGAAATACATTCGAAGCTCGTGGTTATACCGCTTGGGATCCTTCATCTCCAGCTTTCGTAATTGGGAAGACTTTGTGTATTCCTACCATTATGATCTCTTATACCGGAGAATCGTTGGATTATAAAATGCCATTATTAAAAGCACTACATGCTGTAGATAAAGCAGCTGTAGATGTTTGCCAATATTTTGATAAAAACGTTACCAAAGTAAATGCAACGCTTGGTTGGGAACAAGAATATTTCCTGGTAGATCAAGCCTTGTTTAATTGCCGTCCGGATTTAATGATGACGGGTCGTGCATTATTTGGTCATGCTCCTGCAAAAGGACAACAATTAGAAGATCATTATTTCGGTTCTATTCCTGAGCGAGTGACTGCTTTCATGCGTGAGTTTGAAACAGAAGCAATTTTGTTGGGGATTCCGGTTACAACACGTCACAATGAGGTTGCTCCAAATCAGTTTGAGTGTGCGCCTATTTTTGAAGAATGTAACTTAGCAAATGACCACAACATGTTGTTGATGGATTTATTGGAAAAAATTGCACGTAAGCATGATTTCCGTGTGTTGTTGCACGAAAAACCATTTGCGGGTGTAAACGGATCCGGAAAACACAATAACTGGTCTTTATCTACGGATACGGGTGTAAACTTATTGCAACCGGGAAAGAACCCAAAAACAAACTTACAGTTCCTCACGTTCTTCGTCAATACCATTAAAGCCATTCATGATAACGATGATTTATTGCGTGCGTGTATTGCATCTGCAAATAACGATCACCGTTTAGGTGCAAATGAAGCTCCTCCGGCAATTATCTCTACGTTTATTGGTTCCCAATTATCCGGAATGCTGGATGAGTTGGAGCAAAACGTAAAGGCTGGAAAAATGACCCCGGAAGAAAAAACGGAGTTGAAATTGAATATTGGTAAGATTCCTCAAATTATGTTGGATAATACCGATAGAAATAGAACATCTCCTTTCGCATTTACAGGAAATAAATTTGAATTCCGTGCAGTAGGTTCTTCTGCAAACTGTGCTTCTGCAATGATCGTGTTGAATACAATCATGGCGAAACAACTGCAATTGTTCAAAGTAAGTGTAGATGCCAGAATTGATAAAGGAGAAGCGAAAGACGAAGCTATTTTGAAAGAACTTCAAATCTTAATCAAAGAATCCAAGAGAATTCGTTTCGAAGGAAATGGATACGGAGACGAGTGGGTGAAGGAAGCTGAAAAAAGAGGATTGAATAACTTTAAAGATACTCCACGTGCATTGAAAGCTTGGGGAGATAAGAAATTCATCAAGTTGTTTGATGAAATGGGTGTTTTGACTCCACGTGAGTTGGAAGCTCGTCAGGAAATCGAATACGATAGCTACATCATGAAAATTCAAATTGAAGCACGTTTGATGGGTGACTTGGTTCAAACACATATTTTACCGGCTGTTTTTGAGTATCAAAATCGATTGTTGACAAATATTCAGGGAATCATGAATGCTTTGGGTGAAAAGGCTGGGAAAGAAGCTGCCAAAGCTCAAATTGAATTGGTCACTAAGATTTCTACGCACTTGAATACAATGAAAGCAACTTGTGATACCATGCTTCAAGCTAGAAAGGATGCAAACAAAATTGAACATGCGGAAGAGAAATCAATCGCATATTGTGATAAGGTAAAAGTTTATTTTGACGAAATCCGTTACCACGCAGATAAATTAGAGTTATTGGTAGACGATGAGTTATGGCCGTTGCCAAAATTCAGAGAAATGTTATTTACTCGTTAGTAAAATTCAATTTAGATTCAACCCCGACTTTCGAAAGAAACGTCGGGGTTTTTGTTTCCCGCAGATCACGCAGAAGGCGCAGATTTATTTAAAAGCAGAATGTGGATTCAAATCAGCAAAATAAACATTATGGGGATAAGTGCAAGATTATCCACCTTTTACCAAGGTAAATAGTTAGCAGCAAAACAAATTCTAATCAATAACTCCTTGTACCTCACTATGAAATCAGCGTAATCAGTGTGATCTGCGGGAGAATATTGTGTTCAACAATTCCGTATCTTTGTTTCGAAGATGAAACAATTCGATATTCCGTCCATATTCCGTTCGCCGATCATCTCAAAAGTGAAGGCGTTTCGTAAAAATCAGGATCCACGCAAAAAGGATTTCTCACCTACGATTTTGGATTTTGGAAACCTTCAGCTATTTATCGCAAGACACTTTGGATTTTGTTATGGTGTTGAGAATGCCATTGAGATTGCTTATCGGGCGGTGGATGAGAATAAAGGAAAGCGAATTTTCCTCCTAAGCCAAATGATTCACAATCCAACAGTGAATGAAGACTTAACACGTCACGGTATTGAATTTATTCAGGATACTTCCGGAAAGCAACTGATTCCATGGGAAGACCTCCATTCGGATGATGTGGTGATTATTCCTGCATTCGGAACAACACTCGAGATCGAACAGATCTTAAAAGATCGGGGAGTTTCCACAGAGAAGTACAATACGACTTGTCCTTTTGTAGAGAAAGTTTGGAATAGGGCAGAGAAGCTGGGGACAGAAAACCATACCTTGGTCATTCATGGTAAATACAACCACGAAGAAACACGTGCAACCTTTTCGCATACCGCTTTAAATTCGGAAGCTGTGATCGTTAAGAATATGGAAGAAGCAGTTTTTCTGGCAAAATGCATTACCGGGGAAGCTTCAAAAGAAGAATTCTACAACTTCTTTAAAGGAAAATATACACCTGACTTCGATCCGGAAATTCATTTGAGTAAAATTGGAGTGATTAATCAAACTACCATGTTGGCCAGCGAAACGCAGGAGATTGCGGAGTATTTGAAAACCGTTACGGAAGAGTTTGCTATGCGTTCAAAAGTGAATAAAACTTTTGCCGATACGCGTGATACACTTTGTTATGCTACAAATGATAATCAAAGCGCTACGGAAGCATTGATGAATGAATCTTTGGACTTTGCTATTGTAGTTGGTGGATATAACAGTTCAAACACTTCACATTTGGTGGAATTGTTAGAGCAACGCTGCTCTACGTACTTTATAAAGGATGAAACAGAGATTTTAAGTGTGGAAACCATTCGCAGCTTCAATATTCATACCCATGAAGTAGAAACGATTGAAAATTGGATGAAAGGCGGAAAGATCGGGGTTACTTCCGGTGCTTCTTGTCCGGATTCAATCATCGACAACGTCATCTCAAAGCTTTTAATGCTAACAGGAAGCGAGAAGTCCATTGACGAAGTAATCTCCCAATTAATTTAATACGAATTAAAATAAAGTAGTGGCGAAAAATTTTTCGCCACTACTTTATCTAAAAGTTTTGAGATAAAAAAATCCCCGATCCATAGGACCGGGGATTTTTTTATAATTGAATATTCAATTAGTTCTTAACGAAGTTTCCTGTACCGATTTTACCAGTAACTGTTGTTACTTGGTAAATGTACATTCCAGCGTTCAATTCAGCTACATTGATGATGCTAGTGTTACCAGTTGCAACTGTTTTTCCATCAGTTGTAGTAATAACTACAGATGCAATTTCTTCAGTTGTTTGGATGTTCAATTGATCGTTAGCCGGGTTAGGATAAACAGACGCAGAAATTGCATTCTCGTTCAATCCTAAAGTAAGGTTAACAATTGGGTAGATTGCAAACGAAAAATTCCCACTTGTTCCCCACGCTGGGTTCATGAAATGGAAAGTACCATCACCCCAAATTTCTCCTGAATGCGTAGTAGCCGCAGCAAATGGGTTTGTTTGGATATTGTTTGAAAACAAAGCGATACCGTTACCTGCACCCATAGGAAGAATTACACCAGCCCAGAATTTGTGGTTTGCAGGAATTGCAACCGGAGAAGCAAATGTAGCGATATGGTTGTAGATACGTGTTCCGTCAACAAGGTTGAATGCAGCAGCAGCAGTATCAACAGCTGTTAAGTTTATAGTAACAATTCCAAGTGGAGAAGCTAAGTTTGCAGGTTGACCTGCGTTGTCACCCCAAATTCCAACCTGGAAAGTTCCAGTACCCATTTTCACACGAATAGCCAATGCTACTTTGTTAATTGTTCCGTCTGCAGTAACACCGTAAGCGTTATCAAACAATTGCATTTTTGCTAAGTCACCAAATTTGTTGGTACCTGAAACGAATCCACTATCAGGAGTAGATGCTGCATAATACAACGCAGGGTTACCATTGAAGTGAGACGTTAATGTGTCAACTTGAGACATTGCTGCAAATGAAGAAGCAACAACACCGATAGAAAGTAAAAGTTTTTTCATAGTTAATTTTAAAAAGTTTGAACAAATATAATTTATTTAATCAATTCTTAATAGGAGAATCGATTTTATTCTTACACCAAAGATTGTTCAAATCTTAGAAGGTTGGAATTTTTCTTTCATTATTATAATTGTATTTTTTGAATGATTATGTTTACTTTCAATTTAGGAAACAATTTGTAATAGGGATTATTGAATGGAACGCCTGATTAATATTTTAATTATTGATGAAAAAGATTCGGACCAACTAGCTCTAAAGGAAATTCTTGGCGGAGGTGGTAATATCTTACTGTTTTGCAATTCCATTGAGGAAGCACATGAGATCCTGAAAAGGAGAGAAGTCGGAATTATTCTCATTGACGTGGATAGCCCTAATTTTTCATCCATGGAAGATTTTAAGGAATTACTGCAGGTTCATGCATCTAATACCCATTATTCCATCATTATTACAGAGAACACAAGAACCGGATCTAAACTTTTGAAAGGATTTAATTCCGGAGCAGTTGATTTTATCACCAAACCATTCAATCCCTTATTGATTCAGGCAAAGCTGGATGTATACAAATCCTTGTATTACAAAGATCAACGCATTGCTCAACTATTGGGAAATATACTTCCTGAGAATGTATTGGACGATTTGAACCAATTTGGTAAGTTTTCACCTAAAAGAGTAGACAAAGGAATCGTACTCTTTACTGACTTTGTGGATTTCTCCATGAAATCAAAATCAATTAAGCCAATTAAGCTGGTTAAGCGACTGGAATATTACTTCACCGCATTTGATGAGATCGTTGAGCGCTATAAACTGGAGAAGATAAAAACTATCGGAGATGCTTATATGGCAATAGCCGGGGTGAATGAAGATAATGCAGAACCGATTTTAAGGGCTTGCATGGCTGCTTTGGAGATGCGCAATTTTATCCGGAATGAAAAAGAATTGGCGAAAGCCATGAAGAAAGATTTTTGGGAAATACGAATCGGCGTTCATGCGGGACCTCTTGTTGCCGGAATTATTGGATCTAAAAGATATTCATTCGATGTTTGGGGAGATACCGTAAATATTGCTGCAAGAGCCCAACAGTTTAGCGGAATCGATCAGATTACCATTACTCAGGCCATTTACGATGAATGCCATACGTATTTTGATACCAAAGACTTGGGAAATGTTCCGATCAAAAAACGTGGGGGCACCATGGAAACCTTTGAGCTGGAATCTTTGAAATCCGAATACAGTTTATATAGTAACGGAAAAGTTCCTTCAGTAGAATTACGAATCTTATGTCAAATCGCTACGGTGGATTTTGAGCATATGAGAAGTGACATTCTGAATAAATTAAAATCCATGCTGCCGGATGAAGTGATTTACCATGATTTGGGGCATACTTTAAATGTGGAAAAAGCTGCCATTCGTTTAGGTAAACTGGAAGGTTTGGATGATGACGAGATGCTTTTATTGCGAACTGCCGCATTATTTCATGATACGGGATTCATTTTCACCTACCATCACAATGAATTGCATGCGGTAAGATTGATGGAGCAAATGCTTCCAAAATATGGATTCAATCAATCCCAGATTCAGTTGATTCGTGAAATGATTCTGGCAACTTCCTTAGATATTGAGCCTGTAGGATTACTTCAGGAAATTTTATGTGATGCAGATCATGATTATTTAGGAAGAGCAGATTATTATGTCGTAGCTTCTAAATTGAAGGAAGAAATGATTGCATTTGATATGGAGCTATCCGAAGAGGATTGGATTCAGATGCAGATTCGATTTTTAGGAGAAACACATCAATTCTATACCATTACAGCACTGAACATCCGCCAAAAAGGAAAAATGAATCGTTTGGGAGAATTAAAGGTTGCCCTGGCAGAACTGCAGAACCAACAAGTTAATGGAGAATTGAAAATGGACAATTAAAAAGGAGAGATTTGTCGTTTTCGATCGATTTAACAAGTTCTAGGATAATTCCAATTTTCAATTTTCAATTTTGCATTTTCAATTCTTAAAAGCTCGGTTCAATTAAACTAAGCATATCTGTTGTTGTAATACTTGGTTTATAATCCTTAGCAGATTCAGGGGGAACTCCACCCGGATTCAAATCTGCATTCAAACCGGCTTTAGCGAAAGCACCCAAATTTCCATAGTTAGCTTCCTCTTTCTTTTCTTTCTCAGCCCAATTACTTTGTTTATTGGGTTTACTATTTGAAAAAGAATAAGTTGCTCCGTTTACAGTTGCATCATTTCGTAGAAATATTCCACTACCAGCACTTGGTGAAATGATTTTATCGGTTGAAGCCGCTGTATTCTTAAAAACACTATAATTAGTACTTGTCGCATTGCTATAAACAGAGCTTGTCTGATCCACATTTTCATCTGCGGGAACGCTTGAAGCTGCTGTAAACTCTTTTTCATTTCCTTCATTCAATGGAAATTTCTTTTTGGGTTCAGCTTCTTTTTGTTCTTCATGCGAGATCGAATCGCTGCTTGCAGTTAGTTGGACTTGTTCGCTTTTCGCCAATTGATCTTCAGACATAGAAATCCAAACAGTAGTTACCCCGGCAGACAAGACCAATAATGCAGCTACGCGGAACAAGTTACGATTGTATAACGGAATGATTTTCTTTTCTGCTAATTCAGCCGGTGCATTCCAGTTTTGACTGATTCCAGGGTGTTTAGCTTGAAATACCGCGTTTAAACTTGTTTTTACGGATGGGGAAACTTCTTCTCTGTTTGAAAGGGTTAATTGATCGATTCCTGCGTAAAATGATTTCATTTCATTGTATTCTTCTTCAGAAGAAACCAATTCCTGAATCACTTCCAATTCACTGGAGTTTAAATCGTTATAAGCCTTTGTTTGTATGATTTCGTCAAATGTATTCATGGCAATTTTGTATGTTCCGGTTGGTACTCTTTTAATCCTTGTGCCAAATATTTGGTTGCATAGAATAGACGGGATTTAATGGTTCCCTCACTAATCGCCAAAGCTTCAGCTATTTCTTTAATAGACAATCCATCAAAATGACGCATTTCAAATACCTCCCGATGTTTGTCTTCCAATTGTGTAACCTGATAATTGTATGCTTCTTTAAATAAAGCATGGTGTACCTGGTTTTCTGTATTTTTGTTCACATCCATTACTGCATAGCTGCTATCTAATCCATTGCTGGTGTTTTTTCGAATTTCTTGTTTCTTATATTCGTTTTTACACATGTTGTTGGCAACAGAATACATCCATGTTTTGAATGAACGGGTCGTGTCAAAAAGTTCGGGTCTGTGAATCACTTTGGTAAAGAAATCATGAACAAAATCTTCCGATTTCTCACGATCACGCCAAAGCATCCGCATGAAATACGAGAGCAGGGCAGATGAATAACGACCGTAAAGCTTATCAAAAGCTCTCTGATCGCCTCCGGCCATCGCAATAACCAATTGCTCATCGGTCATTTGGTCGTATTCCTTTTTAATCATTCGCATCAGCGCTTAATTTTTGAAAGTTGACCGGTTTTGCGTGCCCTCGTGGCTACACTCATAATGATATGATTGATTTCCTTTACGTTTTCTGTTTTATTGTATTGTTCATAGAGTCTGGAAACACTTAGAAGCGCAGGCAGGTAATTCGCAGAAAGCGCATCCGATTGCTGATCTTTTCCTATTCCAAGTTCATATTTCTTCCATTTCGTTTCCACCATTGAAATGTTCCAGGCATTGTAATCCAAAGAAGCAGACTGATCGTAAGCAAAAGTCAGACCAACCGGATTCAAGGAGGAACTGATTCCCTGGAAATACTCTTTTGGGAAGGACATTGACATATACAAATTCTTGGAAGCGTTCAGAGAACAAAATGTCTGTACAAATACAGTGTCCACAAAGGTTGAATTCGGCATCACAAAACCTTTAGATACCAATGCTGCCTGATAATCGGGGCTTTGCATCAGATCTACTGAGATTAGCTCTAAATCAGTTCTTCCAAGTGTGTTCTTTTCAAAGTTTACAGGAATCAACTCGGTATAGCCATGTAATAGAAGTGTTCCATTAGCGGGAACTGAATTAACCATGTCTGTTGCGTAGCTTAATAAACCCGCTGAAATCTTATTTTGAGCAATCATTTGAAGTGTCACACTGTCTGCAAGTTCCTGATTGTTTACAGCGACTCCAAATGCTGCTAATTCTTGCTGTACTTCCGTTTTTGTGGGTTCTAATTTTGCTGCCTGTTGTAATTCTGAGAATTGTTTCGGATCGTATTTGCTTAATAAGTAAGTATAAAAGTGTTTTTCAAAACTTCCCGGCAACATATTCGCATACAATTGTGCACCTTGTTTCATGTTCAGCAATTCCTCAGGACTTGCACTTCTTCGGGTTAATTGATGTTTGGAATTGGAATAGTTTGATTCGAATTGATATTTAGCATTTTTGAGTTGTTGAATGCTTTCGTTCGAATCTTTATCAGCTTTTCCGTCACTTTCAGAAAATTTCGGCTCGGATACGGTTCTGTAAGATTTGCTTTTTTTTGTTGTTACCTGAATTTCTTCCAATTGGGGCGCCGGAGTTTTTACAGAATCCTGCTGTTGTGTATTTGTGGTTTTATTGGAATTGTTATAGGTATTCTCCTGTGTCTGAGCTTTACTGAACACAGTGCAAAAAAGCAATGAAACAAGAAGTATTATTTGGCGCATAAAGCAATTTTTATCTGTAGTACAATCAGATTAAAATTAGGTTCAAAAAATGAAAGAAAAAAATTTTCTAAGAATTAGAATCTGCTGCAAACAAGAATTTGTTTGGCGATACTAAGTTTGTTTTTACAGCATAGATCACAATTCCGGCTGTGTTTTTCACACCTAATTTCGCCATGATATTCTTGCGGTGTGTATTGATCGTGTGATTACTTAAACAAAGGTAATCCGCAATCATTACATTGGTTAGCCCTTCTGCGATCATGGTGATGATTTCTGTTTCGCGCTCACTCAATGTAATAGGTTCACAGCTAAATGAATCAAAATCAATATCATTTACATCAATAGAAGCATCACGGATAGTTTCCAGAATTTGTCCGCAAAAGAATTTATTTCCTCTCCAGGTTTCTCTGATAGAATCGATAATCTCTGAACTGTCACAATCTTTTTTGATGTAGCTTTTTACTCCGGAGCGCAATGCATTTACCAATGTTTGAGCTGATTGTTCGGGTGTAATTGCAACGACACTCAGATCTGGCTTTTTTTGAAGGATTTGAGGAATAACGTCAATTGAAAATCCTTTGGAAGTATAATCAACTAAAATAATGTTTGCATCAAAGGCTTTGTTAAGGGCAATCAACTCTTCATTGTTTCTTGCTTCTCCTACAATTTGGATGTTCCGCTCTGTAGACAACAGCGTACGCAGACCAATGCGTATAATTTCATTACTGTCGGCTAAAATGAGCTTCATTATTTAGATTAATTTTAAACAAGACAAAAGTAAGTAAAAATTAATACCGTAAACTCTTTATTGTGATAAAACTTTTGGTTGTTGAATTCTCAATGAAATTCGTCTGAAAATGTGTGAAAACTTTCCTGTAAAAGCGGGAGTTTGTCAAAAGGGATCTTTTTTAGTCGGAATGTATCTCTATAAATAACCACTTGATTTTTATTCCACAAACAGGAAACTTCACCTTCGGTTGAAGTGGTTTGATCCGAAAGATATGTATCGATCGGATAGTCTTTGAAGGAATCATTCCAGGATTGGAGAATGATGTAATGTTGCCGGTGAATGAAAAGGTATTTGACCTGTTTATTTCCATAAACGCGATATGCTCCATGATGGGTAAGACGCGGAGATTGATCGTCATTTAGATTTTTACTCAGAAGAACAGGGAAGATGCTTTCAATAACAACCAGCAATGCAAAAGTGAATTTGATAATCTGATACCTACGTGAATCATTGGAGTGAATTTTTTCCGTTGAAAACCCAAAAATACCTTTCCAGTTTTGAAGAAAGCAGAAACTATAAATGATGCTGAATAGAAGTAGTGAGCCAGATAATAATTTCACTGAAATATCGAATGAGAAATTAATCAGAACCACTTGTCCGAAAATAGCGATGGAAAGCAGTGAAGCTAAGAATCGAGTGCGTTTAAAGAGTAGGAGGCATGCAGTGAAGACTTCAATTATGCCTAATGCAACAGTATACGGATAGGAACTTCCAATTAAGGACCAGTAAGCAATGTCTTTGGATAATTTCCCAAAAGGAGTGAACAAGGTATTGGGTTCGGGAAGGTAGAATTGGGTTTTTGTGATTTTGTCCCAGCCATATTTGAACAGAAAGAAAAACAAAATTCCGGCAAGAATGGTTTTTAAAAGCGCTGTTGGATTCACTTTCCATTTGGAACAGATCCAGTTGATCAATGGAGAAGAAAGAACTCCCAGTAAAATACTCAATGCAATCAGAACATAAGTTCCATACGTATCGGTCTCAAAGATCAAATCTTCATCCATGATTTTGAGTAGACCGACAAATGGCTTTTGAACTAACTTGAAAATCCAGTCAAAGATCGCATAGTCGAATGGAAGTAAAAGCATCCACCAGGAAGCAATTCCAATGAAACTCAATTTCAGATGCTCGTTCATGCAGTCACTTGAGGAGTAAAGATCCGGCTAAGAATTCGAATAGCAAGTAACCCACCACCGGTAATCCCGAAAAGGAAAAGCAAATAAGATTTCTTCTTTTTCCTGGGTACAGGTTCCTGTTTTTGTTCTATTGAAGTTTTGGGAGCTAATTCATTCAGTTTTTCGGTATCAAACCCGGGAGACTTTGGTTTTAACGATTTTGGAGACTTTTTGAAATTAATGTATTCCACATTTCGGTGAAAAGGACTTTTTGTGATCGAATCAAGGTCCAGATCGTAATTGGCATAGGTCGGATTCTTATAAACCGTATCATACTCGTAGTAACCCTGATAATTGTCATAAACTTCAATACTCGTGCTGTCATTCAATCGAATAACTTGAACTAAACGAGGAGAAGGAATTCCAAAATTGGTCGAAGGATCAATAAAGAAATCTGAAGCTGTTCCTGCATGACTTTTGTGAGCTATGATTGCTGTTTGAGCTTGTAATAAAGAGCCTGTGAAGCAAACAAAGAATAAGAGAAAAGATTTCATGATTTAAGCAATTGAAGGTTTATTATTTTCGGATCGGTTAACTAGTTTGATGAGCAGAAATCCACCTCCGGTAATCCCGAAAAGGAAGAGTAAATAAGATTTCTTTTTCTTTTTTACAGGTGTAGGCTCGTTGAGTTGTTGTTGAGATTCAATCTGCTTTTTAAGTAGTTCTTCTTGTTCCATTTCACGCTTGTAAATCTCCTCTTGTTCTTTTCTTTGAATAGAATCGGTGTATCGAGCCTGAAACACTAGTGGCGAATATTTTTCTTTGTTCGGAAAAGTATCCCTTGAGACCACTTTTTGTTCAATATCTGTAATTTCAAGAATGATGACGGAATCATTCAAAGGTTTGAAATTCTCTGCCTTATAAAGTTTAGGTTGTTGAAATGGTCCGTCGAAATCCATTCTGATTTGTCCGAAATTACTTGAAGGATCGATAAAATAATTTGCAGATGATCCCGCATGACTTTTATGCGAAATCACTGGAGTTTGTGCATTCCCGAACAAGATGGAATAGGCAAAAAAGAGTGTAAGAATGAATTTCATTGATTGTTGTTTGAAAAGGAATACACCCACATTTCAAATTGGTTCATTGTAGGTGCGCGATTAATCGTGTGCCTACAATGAAGGACAAAAAAACTCCCGGTTGCCGCCGAGAGTTCTGTCGTATTCCTACAACCTTGTTTTGTGTATATTTCCCTTTACACTTCGATGAAATGCTGGATTTATAAAAAGTAACAGAAAGCCTCAGGTTATTAAGTTGTTTTGGTAAGTTGGTATTGGATTAGTCCTCCGGATCAATTTCTTTAATGATCAACTTGTCGATTCGCGCACCATCCATATCGACTACCTCAATCTCAAAGTTCAACCAATTGAACTTTTGTCCGGTAGATGGAACACTTCTGGATTCATTCAATACCAAGCCACCGATCGTTGTGAAGTTCAATTCTGAAGAATTGTCTTCCAATCCAAACTGACGGAAGAATTCTGCAATCGGATATTGACCATCAATTAACCAGGAACCGTCTTCGCGCTGAATAAATTCAAATTCCTCTGCATAAAAGTCATTGAAATCGCCAACAAGAGCCTGTAATAAGTCGTTTAGGGTAACTATTCCCTGCGTTTGACCAAACTCATCTGTAATGATTCCGTAATGTGTTTTGGTGTCTTTAAAATGAACCAATGCTTCATATGCAGAAATGTTTTCCAATAGGAATTGCGGTTTCAACATCAGATCTTTCAAACTGAAATCGGCATGATTGATTGTTCGGAATAAATCCTTTAATAGAACCACTCCTAGCACATGTTCGCGTTCATCATCAAAAATAGGATAAACCGAGTGCATTTCTTTTTCAACCTGCTCGCGCACTTCATCTTTGGAGTCATTAATATCAATGAAAATCACATCATTCCGGTGTGTCATCAAAGAACTGATATTTCGATCACCCAAATGAAAGACGCGTTCTACAATGTCCTGTTCAATTTCCTGAACTTCTCCGCCATCAGTTCCTTCTTGTATAATCGCTTTGATCTCTTCTTCCGTTACTTTTCCTTCAGAAGATTGCTTGATGCGCAAAACTTTCAGAAGTAAGTCTGAAGTAGTGGTCAACAACCAAACAAAGGGTGCCGTAATCTTTGAAATAATCAACATCGGCCTTGCCATCGTTTTAGCAATCGCTTCCGGATTAGTCAAACCAATTCGTTTCGGAACCAATTCACCCAAAACAAGAGAGAAAAAAGTAATAATGACAACAACCGTTGTTACGGCTAAGAAATGGGAATATCCTTTCAGGGATGCAAAACCTTGGTAAAATCCTTCAATATCTGAAGTCATTTTTTCACCAGAGAAAATACCTGTCAAAATTCCAATCAGCGTAATACCAATTTGTACTGTAGAAAGGAATTTATTGGGTGAGTTCATGGTTTCAATCACCAACTTGGCACTTTTGTCACCTCTTTTTGCGGCTACATCCAATTTGGATTTCCGTGCAGAAACCGTAGCGATCTCTGTCATAGAGAAAACCCCATTCAGGATTATTAAAAAGAGGATTAGAAGTAGTTCCATTTATCTGATTGTTCCAGGATAAATTTCCAACGCTTTTTCCAAACAAACAACTGCTTTTTTCAAAGAATCCTGATTTAGTACATATGCAATACGTGCTTCCTGCATTCCTGCACCTGGTGTGGAGTAGAATCCATTTGCAGGAGCCATCATAACGGTTTGTCCTTCGTATTCAAAATCCTCCAATAACCATTGACAGAATTTTTCTGCATTATCTACCGGGAATTTAGCCACGCAGTAGAAAGCACCACTAGGTTTGGGGCAAAATACTCCCGGAATATTATTTAATCCGTCAACCATAATATTTCTGCGTTCAACGTATTCTGAAACAACATCGTCGAAATAAGATTGCGGTGTATTTAAAGCAGCTTCAGAAGCAATCTGATCAACGGTCGGAGGAGAAAGCCGCGCTTGTCCGAATTTCAAAACAGCAGCCATTACTTCCTTATTTTTAGAAACTAACGCTCCGATTCGTGCTCCACACATTGAATAACGTTTGGAAACAGAATCAATCATGATTACATTATTTTCAATTCCTTCTAAATTCAAAACAGAAAAAGGTTGTGCACCATCGTAACAGAATTCGCGGTAAACCTCGTCTGCAAATAAGAACAAATCGTGTTTCTTAACAATGTCACGTAATTGTTCCAATTCTTCTTTGCTGTATAAGTAACCTGTTGGATTTCCAGGATTACAAATAACAATTGCTTTTGTTTTCGGAGTGATTTTAGCTTCGATCTCAGAAACCGGAGGTAAAGCAAATCCGCTTTCAATAGTAGAAGTAACCGGAACAACTGTTAAACCAGCAGTTACAGCAAAACCATTGTAGTTTGCGTAAAAGGGTTCAGGAATAATCACTTCATCTCCCGGATTACAAGTAGTCATGAATCCAAAGATCAAAGCTTCGGATCCACCTGTTGTGATGATAATATCTTCTGTATTTACAGGAAGACCTCCTTTTCTATATGTCTCAGCCAATTTCGTTCTGTAAGATTCAAAACCTGCAGAGTGACTGTATTCAATTACTTTATGATCAAAATTACGAATAGCATCTAAAGCTACTTGTGGTGTTTCAATATCGGGTTGACCTATGTTCAAGTGGTAAACAGTTTTCCCGGCTTTTTTAGCTTTTTCAGCAAATGGAACCAATTTACGAATTGGCGATGCTGGCATGTCAATGGCTTTTTGGGCAATTTTCGGCATTTCTTTCTTTATTTTGAGGACAACAAAAGTACAGGAAATGTTGACATATGCATAAAAATCCTAATTTTTACATCATGAAAAAACAGGGAATTCTACTTCTATGTGGATTATTGATAGGCGCTTGCTCGGAATCTGTGAAATCTGAAAATTCAGATAAAGAGAAAGAAGTTTCTAAGGAAGCTGAATTTGAAGCGGAAAAAGAAGAAAAACAGGAAGTTTTGACTGATAAATTCATTCTTCACAAGGGAGATACCTTGGTTTGTGTGGATCATTTCAATCAAAATATTTGGTGGGAATTGAAATATGCTACAAAAGATAATTTCATGCACCGGATTTTATATGATACGCTTCAAAAAGTATATGTTCAAATAGATGTTGCAAGAAAATTAGCGCGGTCTCAGGAATATTTGACGGGAAGAGATCCAAATTATCATTTATTAGTATACGATGGACTTCGACCTTTAAGCGTGCAATGGGAAATGTGGAATGCGTTGGATTCAATTCCGGTTTTGAGAAGAGGATTGTTTGTTAGCAATCCGCGAAATGGGAGTGTTCACAATTATGGAGCGGCTGTAGATTTGACCATTTGCAATTCGAAAAGGAAACCCTTGGATATGGGAGCAGGGTATGACGACATGCGTAAAATAGCTTATCCGTCTTTGGAATCTGAGTTTTTGGCAACGGGAGAACTTACTGTACAACAGATCGATAACCGAAAATTACTCCGTAGGACTCTGAAAAGTCAGGGCTTTTCAAATATCCCAACTGAATGGTGGCATTTCAATGAACTTCCAAGACCTGTTGTGAAAGGGAAATATCAGGTGGTTTTGTGTGAATTAGATTAAAAAGTGGATAGATAAAAATCATTAGCACATTGTTTTTTTAATGGATAAAAAAAATAATTACATGATAATCAAATAGTTGTGTTTATATAGTCTAGTTGTCCGATAGAATATATAGGAAATAATTGTCAGTTTTCTTGTCCAGCAAAAAAAGTGTCATTTACTTTGTCGTGTCAATACAAAAAAACACCTTCTAATATATAAGACCGAAACCTGGTTATTCAGGTAGCAATGACAACAACTTGTTCAGTTTCTGAGCCAGATGTGGATTGATTTGTCCAAAATAGAGGAGATGTTTTGAATGCGAAAATCAAACAAATGAATGTATGAAAACACGATTACTAACTGGATTACTGATGGCTTTTGTCAATTTGAATGTGGCGGCTCAAACAACACTTCAAGGGAAAATAGTGGATGAATCCGGTCAATCTATTCCAAATTCCAGAATTACTTTACTCACTTCGGGTAAAACGTACTTGAGCGATTCTTTAGGGAGTTTTTCCATTGAAACATCGGAGAACTATCCCGTTTCAGTCAAATTTCACTCACCCGGATTTCAAAGTTCGAGCGTGGATATATCCGAAAATTCAGGATTTCCATTGAGAATTAGCCTGAAAGAAGAATCCTTGTCGGAAGTGATTGTCTCAGCAAGACGAAGAGAAGAAACTGCTCAGGATCTTCCCATTCCGATCTCAGTTGTTACGGGAGCTGCGGTTGCCGAGTCAGGATCCTTTAATGTGAATCGGGTGAAAGAGTTGGTGCCGTCTGTCCAGCTTTATTCTTCCAATCCTCGAAACACGACTTTGAATATTCGTGGTTTGGGCTCCACTTTCGGCTTGACGAATGACGGAATAGATCCTGGAGTTGGATTTTATGTCGATGGAGTCTATTATGCAAGGCCGGCAGCTACGACTTTGGATTTTATCGATGTGGAGCAGATTGAAGTGTTGAGAGGTCCACAAGGAACTTTATTTGGTAAAAACACAACAGCAGGTTCGTTCAATATTACCAGTAAAAAAGCTGAATTTACTCCTGGAGCAAACTTTGAATTGAGCTACGGGAATTATGGTTATATCCAGGCAAAAGCATCTATAACAGGTCCTCTCGGCAAAAAGATTGCGGCAAGAGCTTCCTTCTCCGGGACACAGCGAAATGGAACAATTTACAATGTTTCAACTGGGAAATATACCAACGACATGAATAATCAAGGTGTGCGGCTTCAATTTCTATATAAAGTGACGGAAAAAGTCAATGTAACACTTGCAGGAGATTATTCACGTCAGCGACCGGATGGATATGCACAGGTGATTGCGGGAGTGGTTCAAACCAAACGAGCTGCATACAGGCAATTCAATCAGATCATTTCAGATTTGAATTATTCCCTACCAAGTGAAAATGCGTTCGACCGGAAAATAGATCACAATACGACCTGGAAATCGAATCAGGATTTAGGCGGTGTTTCACTAACAGCCGATTTCAAACTTGGAAAAGGAAAAATAACATCCTCTACAGCCTGGAGGTTTTGGGACTGGAATCCTTCAAATGACCGCGATTTCACAGGTTTGGATGTACTAACAATTTCACAAGCACCGTCTAAGCACCAACAATGGTCGCAGGAAGTCCGCTATGCAGGAGATTGGGGAAAACGGTTGAGTGGTGTAGTTGGATTGTATGTAATCGGGCAGGAACTAAAAGGTTCACAAAAAGAGGAAAGCGGGAAGGATCAATGGCGTTTTGCGAAAAGCTCCACCAGTTCCTTGTGGCAAACTCCCGGTTTATTCAATGGATATGGAATTAACACCACTTCGAAGTTAAATACATGGAGTGCCTCTGTTTTCGGACAATTGGATTGGAAACTGGCAAAAAATCTCCATTTATTGACGGGGCTTCGATTCAATTACGATGCGAAGGAAGTTTATTTTGACAGGAAAACTTATGGAGGGTTGGAAACCAACGATCTTGCTCTGATAGCTTTAAAGAAGCAGGTCTATACCGATCAGAATTTTCATGCAAAGACGGAGAATTCCAATTTGTCAGGACAATTGACACTATCCTATAAACCTATCCGACAAATTACGGCCTACGGGACATTTTCCACCAGTTATAAGCCTGTTGGTTTGAATTTAGGAGGATTACCAACCGAGTCAGGCAGGGTCATGACAGAATTGGCGATCATTCGTCCGGAATTTGTCCAACATGCTGAAATTGGTATCAAAACAGCTCCAACCAGAAACTTTACGTTGAACATTACAGCATTTGATTCGGAGATCAAAGATTATCAAACGCAAGTTCAAACAGCTGAAGTAGGAGTAAATCGCGGGTATTTGGCAAATGCTGAAAAAGTACGTGTTCTCGGATTGGAACTGGATGGAAACCTGCGCTTCAATGAATCAATTTCATTCTATGCAAATGCGGCTTACACGGAAGGTCGATACATCAAATTTGAAAATGCACCGGTTCCTTTGGAAGAAACAGGAGGTGCAAGTGCGTTTAAGGATATTTCAGGTTCCAGACTTCCGGGTATTTCCAAATGGATTGGTTCAATTGGAGCAGAGTTCAGTTTGAAAGGAAATCTATTGAAATGGGGTGGACGTTATTTCCTGGCACTTGATTCATATTCACGTTCGTCATTTTCTTCCAGCTCTTCGGAATCGGCTTACTTGAATGTTTCAGGGTACTCCTTATTGAATGGGCGTATCGGATTTAGAGCGAAGGAAGGTGTTTCAGTATTCATTTGGGCTAGAAATATCGGGAATAAGGATTACTACGAACAATTACTCGTTGCTGCAGGAAATGCGGGACAGTTTGCAGGAGTATTGGGAGATCCGGTAACTTATGGTCTAACAATTAAATATGTATTTTAAACTCCTATTAAAATAGTAGTACATTTGTTGCATGATACCAAAGAGATCCAAATATGCCATTCAGGCCTTAAAGTGTTTAGCGAAAGTATATCGCGATAAGAAACATTTGTCCATTGCCACGATTGCAGAAGAAGAAAATATCCCGCGAAAGTTTCTGGAGGCGATACTTTTACAACTGCGAAATGGTGGCATGGTTGGAAGTAAGATGGGGGCGAATGGTGGTTATTTCTTGGTGAAACACCCGGATGAAATTGTATTGAGTAGTATCATTCGCGTAACCGGTGGACCAATTGCCTTGTTGCCATGTGTGAGCTTAAATTTTTACGAGGAATGCATCGAATGCCCGCATGAAGAATTGTGTGGATTACATGATGTGATGCTGGAAGTACGTGAAGCGAGCATTCATATTTTATCCAAAACAAGTTTGGCTGATTTAATTTTGCGTGAAAAAAAACTAATGAGAAAATCTGAAAGCAAACGTAAATAGGGCATTTTTTTGATTTTAATTCCTATTTATCCGATAGGAGTAATGGAAAATAAATTCATTTTTCCTTGTTCATTTAAAATTCAGCCCTTTACTTTGCACCATTAAATAAAAAACGAAAGATGATCCAAAGAAACTTCATGCTTCAAATGCAGATGTGCTGTATGTCCCAAAAGGAAATGCGGAAGGAATAGTTATAAATTAACAATTGAGTTATAACCCTTCTTTCGCTTGTCGGAAGAAGGGTTTTTTATTGTCATTAATTAAAGAAAAAAATGAAAAAAGTATATATCAACGAATATGGTCCAAGAGTTTCAGCAGCAGTTTACGGTTTCTGGAGATGGACAGAAGAGGATTTGGCGGATTCAAAGAAGTTTGAAGAAATCGTTTTGTTTACAAGGGAATTAGGAATCGACACTTATGACTTGAGTTCAAGTGGTGGACAATTGGAAACCCAATTCGGTAAATTAATTGAATCAGGTGCGATCAATCAATCGGAATTGATTCTCTCAACAAAAGTTGGACAACGAGAATACTCCGGAGCTTATGGTAGTGGAATTTACTATGATTTAAGCCCACAACACATTACAAAAAGTGTAGAACAATCTTTGAGTCGCTTGAAACGAGATAAAATTGATATTCTCATCTTGGAGAATTTTGATTTCCTTTCCAATTTTGAACAAACTGCTTCGGCATTATTGAAATTACAGCGCAGTGGAAAAATCTCATACATAGGTGTTTCGAATTTCAATGTGTTTCAACAACGTTTACTTTCAGCATCTCTTTCACAACCCATTATAACCAATCATTTGGAGTTAAATCTCCTTCAATCTGAAGCCCTGCACGATGGAAGATTTGATTTTATTAGGGAGCAACACAGTCGTGCCTTAGCTTTTTCTCCTTTGGCTGATGGTCGGATTCTACTGGGAGAAGATGCTCAAGCAGTAAAATTGCGTCTGGCATTGATCGAAATCGGTAAGAAGTATGAGGCAAACGTAGAACAAATTGCAGTTGCTTGGTTGAATAAATTAGGAGCTCTTCCAATTATTGGAAGTAAGGAAAAACGTCGTATCCAAAATGCTGCGACAGCTCACACGTTTGAATTGACCCAAGAAGACTGGTACTTTCTTTACAATGCCACAAAATAATCATGGAAAGTTTTAGAACCGAGTACGAGCTTCAGGTGGAAGCAAAAAAACTGCGGGTGGAAAAGGATATTCTTGAATTGGGAGATAAAATTGCCGCATTCAAGGACGGAAAGATCCCGGATGATAAATTTCGATCGCTGAGATTGGCTCGTGGTGTTTATGGTCAACGTCAATTGGGTGTTCAAATGATTCGAATCAAACTTCCTTATGGGAAAGTAAGTGCCAATCAACTGCGTAGAATTGCTCAGGTCAGTGATGAATACAGTACTGGAAGATTACACATTACGACAAGGCAAGATATCCAGATTCATCATGTTTCTTTAGATCGAACACCTCAACTGTGGGCAGATTTGGAAAAAGACGATGTGACTTTGCGGGAAGCTTGTGGAAACACTGTTCGAAATGTAACCGCAAGTGACAATGCAGGAATCAATCCGAATGAATTGTTTGATGTGACTCCTTATGCAGAACAGGTGTTTCAGTACTTTTTACGTAAACCTTTTGGTCAAGAATTAGGTCGAAAAATTAAAATTGCTTTTAGTTCGGACGATCAAGATGATGCGTTTACCTTCATTCATGATTTTGGGTTTATTCCTCGAGTTGAACTGGAAGTAAAAGGATTTAAAGTGTTGATAGGAGGAGGATTAGGTGCACAGCCATTTTTGGCACATGTGGCGTATGAGTTTCTTCCGGCAGACGAGATCATACCGTTTATAGAAGCTTCTATTCGCATTTTCGACCGCTATGGAGAACGAAATAGCCGGAACAAGGCCCGAATGAAATACCTGATCTCTAAAATCGGTTTGGAAACTTTTTTAGAATTAGTAGGTGAAGAAAAAGAAGCTGTTCAATTTGATTTGAATAGAGATCAGGTTAAACCGCTAAATGAGTTTGAATACGAAGAACTCAATCCGATTAAAATCAGTGACTTGTTTACCGATGACGCGGATTACAATCTCTGGGTTCGAACCAATGTGTTTCCTCAGAAGCAATCCGGGTATCTGGCCGTTTATGTTAAAGTTCCTTTGGGAGATTTTTATACCGATCAAGCACGCTCTTTAGCTTATTTATTGGATAGTTTGAGCCTTCCCGAATTGCGTTTTACGATTAATCAGAATTTGCAATTGAGAGGTGTAAAGCCCGAACAACTGCAAACGATCTATTCACAACTTGCACTTTTGAATCTGATTGAATCAGGATATGGAGGATTGACTGATATCACTGCTTGTCCGGGAACGGATACCTGTAACTTAGGAATTTCGAACAGTACGAATGTAGCGTTGGAATTGGAATCATTTATTCGAATAAACTACCCAAAACTGATTGAAGAAACAGGAATTCGTATCAAAATCAGCGGATGTATGAATTCTTGTGGTCAACACGGATTGGCTCATATTGGTTTTCACGGAAGTTCTATCAAAACCAAAGAAGGAACACTTCCGGCGTTACAAGTGTTGTTGGGGGGAGGAAAAACAGGCGCAGGAACCGGAAGAATAGCTGAGAAAGTTATTAAAGTTCCGAGTAAGCGTGTATTGAAAGTTGTTCAGACAATTTTAGATGACTACCTCCAATTTCATGAGAATGACGAAGAGTTCAATACCTATTACGATAAACAGGGAAATACGTATTTCTACAATCTACTGAAACCTTTAACGGATTTAGAGCAAGTAAACCCAGAAGAATACATGGATTGGGGACAGGACGAACGATTTGCAACAGCAATTGGAGTTGGAGAATGTGCCGGAGTAATCATTGACTTAGTTGCAACCTTGTTTTTTGACGCAGAAGAGAAACTGTCTTCAGCTCGTGAATCATTGAGTGAATCTCGTTTTGCCGACGCAATTTATTACGGGTATGCTGCTGGAATTCACGCGGCAAAAGCGAAACTGATTGAAAAAGGAATCAGATGTAATTCGCAACATGGAATACTGACGGATTTCGATACGCATCTGGGAGCAGACTTCGGTTATTCCGACTCGAATTTGTTTAGCGATTTGGTATTGAGAATTAACAAGGAAAAAGCTTCGGAAGTCTTTGCGAAAGACTATTTGAATGAACTAGAAGAATTGATACTTCGACTACGCTCCATTGGCCGCCAAAGGCTTGTCGACGGCGAGGCAGTAACCAATAAAAATTAAAAAAATGAATAATAAGGAAAATCCAACTATTTCATTGGTAGGGGCAGGACCTGGCGATGTTGAACTGATTTCGGTAAAAGGACTGAATCGATTGAAAAAAGCAAACGTCGTACTGTACGATGCCTTGGTAAATGAGGAATTACTGACATATGCACCAACGGCAAGAAAGATTTTTGTTGGTAAAAGAAAAGGATTCAAAGCTTATGAACAGGAACAGATCAATCAATTGATGGTGGATTCTGCGAATGAATTCGGGCATGTGGTTCGTCTGAAAGGTGGAGATTCCTTTGTGTTCGGAAGAGGAATGGAGGAAATACTATTTGCAAGAGAACATCAGATTCCAACGGAAGTAATACCGGGAATCTCCAGTTCGATTTCAGTTCCGGCTTTGGCTGAAATCCCGGTAACACACAGGGGAATCAGTAATTCATTTCTGGTACTTTCCGCTACTCTGGCTGACGGGTCATTGAATCCGGAATTAAAGAAAGCAAGGGAACTGAATACTACGATCATCATTCTGATGGGAATTACTCAACTTCCGAAAATTGTGGAGTTGTATCAACTGGCAAACAAAGGACAAACACCGATTTCCATTATTTACAACGGATCATTGGAAACACAGCAGGAAGTCTTTGGAACAATTGACACGATTATCACACAAAATGAGCAAGTTTCCGCTTCAGGTCCGGGTGTGATTGTTATCGGGGAAGTTGTTTCCTTGTCGGGTAATTACAAGGAGAAAGTTTATTCGGAATCCATAAGTTGTTGTATTTCATGAGGGAAGCAGCAGAGCAAAACGAATTATTTCCGGTTTTCCTGAAAACCAATGAACTACAAGTTTTACTGGTTGGTGGAGGCGAAGTGGCTTTGGAAAAACTCAAAGCTTTGTTGACCAACTCACCACATACTACGGTAACTGGTGTTGCATTGGAGTTTAGCGAATCGTTTATTGATTTTGCTGAAAGACACGAACAGGTTTATTTGGAAAATCGGGCATTTGAAGAAGACGATGTGAAAGGGAAACAATTGGTGATTACTGCTCTGAATGATGTGGAATTATCCGCTTCCTTGAAGACAATCAGCAATGATGCAGGAATCTTATACAATGCAGCAGATAAGCCCGAATTATGCGATTTTTATTTGGGATCGGTGGTCAAAAAAGGGAATGTGAAAATCGGTATTTCAACCAATGGGAAATCTCCGACGCTGGCAAAAAGACTCAAAGAATTGTTTGATGAGAATTTACCGGAAGAACTGGATGATTCTGCTCTGCATTTAAACCAGCTTCGTGATTATCTCAAGGGAGATTTTACTAATAAAGTAAAGAAACTCAATAAGGCAACAGCCAGTTTATTAGCGAATCCGAAAAGACCGTGGTATTTCTTTTCTCCGTGGAAATTATTGGCTTATTTCTGTGGGGTAGTGGGCGTTTTACTCACCGGACATGTGCTCTTTACCTTAATTCCGCTGGAAAGTATTTGGAATTCGGCTTCCGGGATGGTTGATTCATTGACCATTGATTTTGCTTACTTCATTTTGGCCGGATTTGTCGCTCAAATGATCGATGGAGCATTAGGAATGGCTTATGGAGTAAGTGCAACTACTTTTTTATTGTCATACGGGATTACACCGGCAGTTTCAAGTATGGCAGTCCATGCTTCTGAAATATTTACAAGCGGAGTTTCGGGAATCATGCATTTGCGCTTCGGGAATGTGAATAACCGTTTGTTCAAATCAATCCTGATCCCCGGAGTTTTGGGAGCGATTGTAGGAGCTTATGTATTGTCTGAATTTGAATCGTACAACGATATTATCAGACCGATCGTAAGTGCGTACACCTTGTTTTTGGGTGGATTAATTATTTACAAAGTTCTCCGAAAGAAACAAGCTCGTAAAAAAGTGACCAAAGTCGGCTGGCTGGGACTTTTAGGAGGTTTTTTAGATTCCATAGGCGGTGGAGGCTGGGGGCCGGTTGTTTCTTCAACCTTAATTGCAAGAGGTAAACACCCCAGAATGATTGTTGGATCGGTCAACCTTGCTGAGTTTTTTGTGTCCTTGGCTAGCTCCTTTACTTTTTTTACAGTTATCGGTACTTCTAATGTATGGCAACCGATTACCGGATTGGTTTTAGGAGGAGTTTGCGCAGCGCCAATAGCCGCTTATTTAGCTTCTAAGTTGAACATTAAAGCCATGATGTTGTTTGTGGGAATTATAGTAGTGATCGTCAGTTTACGCAATTTTCTGACTTTAATTTTTTGAAAAATGATAGGTAAAATAAAAGCGATAACGTACACAAATTTAGAAGATTATTTGTGTCAAATTGGGGCGTTGGAAGGAGTGAAGATTGCTTTTTCATCCAGTTTGAGCTGGGAAGATCAGGTGTTAACACATGTAATCTATTCGCAGGAACTTCCCATTCGTGTCTTTACATTGGATACAGGCCGTTTGTTCCCTGAAACGTATAGTGTGATTGAGTCAACACGTCAGCGATATCAAAAAGAATTGGAAGTTTATTTTCCGGAAAATCAAGCCGTGGAGCAGTTAGTTACTCAGAAAGGCCCAATTAGCTTCTATGAATCACTTGAAAACAGGAAAGAATGTTGTTTCATTCGAAAAGTAGAACCCTTGAATCGCGCGTTAAAAGGAGTGGATGTTTGGGTGACCGGACTTCGGGCAGATCATTCGGAAAACAGATCCAATTTGGAATTGGTTGAGTGGGATGAGCAACGACAGATTGTAAAGGTCAATCCATTGGCAAATTGGAGTTTGGAAGAAGTGAAAGAGTACATCAAACAATACAACATTCCAACCAATGTTTTGCAGGATCGTGGATTTGTGAGTTTGGGTTGTCAACCTTGTACACGTGCCATCGGTGAAGGAGAATCATTTCGCGCCGGAAGATGGTGGTGGGAAGATAATTCAAAGAAAGAATGTGGACTGCATAGTTAATTACGAATTACGAATGGTTGAAGGCTTTGAACTTTTTGAATCTTTTTAATTAGGAATTAGGAATTAGGAATT
>DLHO01000026.1:226509-559321 GCA_002483265.1 Flavobacteriales bacterium UBA7666
AATTAGGAATTAGGAATTAGGAATTATATGAAAGATTATTTAGACGAATTAGAGGCGGAAGCCATTTACATCTTGAGAGAAGTTGCTGGTCAATTCGACAGACCGGCTTTATTATTCTCTGGAGGAAAAGACAGTATTTGTTTGGTGCATTTAGCATTGAAGGCATTCAGACCGGGGAAATTTCCTTTTCCGCTGGTACACGTGGACACAGGTCACAATTTTCAGGAGGCATTGGATTTTAGAGATTCCTTAGCTGCTGAACTTGGAGAACAACTGATCGTTCGAAATGTGGTGGATACGATCGCGAAACACAATCTCCAAGATGCGAAAGGAAAATTTCCGAGTAGAAATGGATTACAAACACACACGCTACTTGATGTAATCGAAGAATTTGAATTTGATGTGTGTATTGGTGGAGCGCGAAGAGATGAAGAAAAGGCACGAGCAAAAGAACGTGTTTTTTCTGTCAGAGATGAATTTGGACAATGGGATCCGAAATTGCAAAGACCCGAGTTGTGGAGTATTTACAATGGTAAAATCGATAAAGGCGAGAATGTACGGGTATTTCCAATTAGTAACTGGACAGAATTGGATGTGTGGAATTACATCAAACGCGAAAACCTTCAATTACCGGAGATTTACTTTACGCACGAGCGCGAATGTGTGGTAACCGAACAGGGACAGTTAATGGCAAACAACCAATTCTTGAACTTGGAGGAAACAGATCAGGTAGTAACCAAAAAGGTTCGTTACCGCACAGTTGGAGATATGACTTGCACAGCAGCCGTTGAAAGTGAAGCTTTTACTTTTGATGACATTATTGCTGAAATTTCAAATGCGAAGATCTCAGAACGAGGAGCAACGCGCATGGATGACCGAATCTCCGAAGCAGCAATGGAAGACAGGAAAAAAGGAGGGTATTTTTAATTATTAATTAGCAATTATCAATGCTATAAGAGGATTCCTCTTGATAAAATTACGCAATTGATAATTCATAATTCAAAAGAATGGATTTATTACGATTTTTTACAGCAGGAAATGTAGACGACGGCAAGAGCACCTTGATTGGGCGTTTACTTTATGACAGTGAATCAATTTCTACCGATATCTTAGAAACATTGACTCGTCAGAGCAAGACAACCGGAGAAAATACCACAATCGATTTGGCTTTATTGACAGATGGTTTGCGCGCGGAACGCGAACAAGGAATTACAATCGATGTGGCTTACAAGTATTTCTCAACAGACAAACGAAAGTTTATCATTGCTGATACTCCCGGACATGCGCAATACACAAGGAATATGTTCACAGGAGCTTCTACCGCACAGTTGGCAATTATTCTGGTAGATGCGCGAAACGGAATTACGGATCAAACCAAACGACACAGTATTATTTCTGCAACGCTTGGAATTCCACAGGTATTGTTGTGCATCAATAAAATGGATTTGATGGCTTACAGTGAAGATCGTTTCAATGAGATTGTTTCCGAATACCAAACGTTTTCAGAACTAATTGGTTTGAACAAAGTAGATTTTATTCCAACTTCCGCCTTAGCTGGTGACAATGTGGTTCATAGCTCAGAAAAACTGAGCTGGTATAAAGGATTGCCCTTGTTGGAGTATTTGGAAACGGTAAAAGTGGATGAAGGAAACCTGAAAGAGGAAGCGCGCTTTCAAGTGCAATATGTCATTCGTCCGCAAACGGAAGCATTACATGATTATCGAGGTTATGCGGGGAGCGTCTTGAGTGGAAATTTCCATGTCGGAGATGAAGTGACGATTTTACCTTCAGGAGTACAAACCCGGATCAGTAAAATAGAATCCAATTTGAAGGAGGTGAAGACCGCAGGGAAAAATCAGCCCGTTGTTATACACTTAGAAGATGATTTGGATATCAGTCGGGGAAATACCATTGTTCCAAAAAATGCACTTCCTCAAACTGAAAAATCGGTAGAAGCAACGATATGCTGGATGGATAATGGGGCATTTAATTCAGGACAGAAGTTTTTGTTGCAACAGAATAGTTTCCGAACCAAGGCAGTAATTAAAGAAATTCATTCAAAGATTGATATTCATAGTTTTCAAGATTTGGAAAGCGACGGAAATTTGCAGTTGAATGAACTAGCGAAAGTTTCCATCAAGATAGCAGAAGCCTTGAGTTTTGATTCATTTAAAAACTTACCAAAATCGGGAGCTTTTATCTTAATCAATGAGAATACAAACCAAACAGTGGCTGCGGGAGTCATTTGAATTGAAAAGTGATAATTGAAAAGGTCAGATGTAACTTCTCCTGATAGATTAGCGAAGCTCTTTTCAATTCTCCATTTTACATTTTCAATTAAAACCAATTTGTCTGTTAAAACAGAAATCTCAAAATCAGCTTAAAAATTAAAATAAACACATAAATAATTGAATCATGATTGAAACAGATATCATTATCATTGGGGCAGGCCCAGTTGGACTTTTTACTGTATTTGAAGCCGGATTATTGAAATTGCGTTGTCATTTAATTGATTCGTTACCTCAACCCGGCGGGCAATGTTCGGAGATCTATCCCAAAAAGCCTATATATGACATTCCGGGTTTTCCTTCTGTTCTAGCTGGCGACTTGGTGAAGAATTTGATGGAACAAGCAGCACCTTTTAAACCGGGATTTACTTTGGGTGAAGCTGCAACGACCATTGAAAAGCAAGCAGATGATTCGTTCATTGTTTCTACTGTCAAAGGAACCAAGCACAAAGCACCAATCGTTATGATTGCGGGTGGATTGGGAGTTTTTGAACCGCGGAAACCACCCATTAAACAAATTGAACTTTTCGAAGAAAACGGAGTCGATTATATGATTAAAGACCCCGAAGTTTTTAGAGGAAAAAAATGTGTCATCGCTGGTGGAGGAGATTCCGCATTGGATTGGTCAATTTATTTAGCGGAAAATAACATTGCTTCTGAAGTTACTTTGGTACATAGAAGTGCTTCGTTTCGTGGACATTTGGATTCGGTTCAAAAAGTAATCGATATGGCTGAATCTGGGAAAATCTCTTTGATAACAGAAGCCGAAGTAACCGATTTAAAAGGAGGGACAATTTTAGAAGAAGTTGTAATCAGTCATTCAAAAAACGGGGAAATTATTACAAAAGCAGACCATTTCATTCCTTTGTTTGGTTTGAAGCCATCTCTAGGACCGATAGCTGATTGGGGTTTGGAAATAGAGAAGAGCGCTATTAAAGTGAATACACTGGATTATTCAACAAACATTCCCGGAATCTATGCTATTGGTGACGTTAATACCTATGAAAACAAGTTGAAGTTGATCCTGTGTGGTTTTCATGAAGGAACTTTGGCAGTTCAGTCCGCCTTTGCCCGAATTCATCCGGATAAAAAGAATATTCTGAAATATACTACAGTGAATGGCGTGAATGGTTTCTAGAGGTTTGTAACCTACTTGAAACAAAAATCCCCCGATAGTTATTGTCGGGGGATTTTATATTTAGTGTGAATGTCCTTCGTGACTATCGCCTTCTTTGTGCTCATGATCGTGATCTTCCGTTGCAGAACAAAGTCCTACGATTTGATGAAATACATCGTGTAATGCAGAAATAGACTTGGTGATTTTTTTATCACTTGCTCCATCTTTGATAGACGTTTGCAATTTTTGACTGTCAGTTACCAATTGATCAACTGCTTTCTTTACTTTTTCATTGTCAAAATCAGCAGGGAATTTAGATGCTTGAAGCGTTTTTGCTTTTTCCACCATTTCACCGATGCGTGTTTTGATTGGTTCCAGGTTTCCTTCCTCACTTGGGTGGAATGTTTGAGCCATTACTTTGTGGAACTCTTTCAATTCAGCCCAGTCCTGTAATTTGCTTTGAGCAGTTGCTTGATTTGCCAATGCAGCAATTCCAAAACCAACTAATAGTAATAAAGCTATTTTTTTCATGAATCATTTTTTAGTTACGTAAAATTAGGCATGATTTCTATACATAAAATATAAATAACAATAAATTAAAGGTTTAATCGATGGAATTTGCCTAAATGAATTAATTCTAAATTAAAATAAGAGAAATAAAAAAGTCGCCATCAAGTAATAGCGACTCTTCATCAATGTTGTTTTGAGAATGGATTAACGCTTAATCAATTCACTGAATTTCTCTCCGGTAGTTTTAGAAACTACTTGAAGAATATACGTTCCTTGTGCTTGATTTTTCAAGTCAAGTGTTGTCCAGCTATCAAATTCCTGAGTAATAATAACACTTCCTTTAGCGTCCATTAATACCAGACTGTAGTCACCAAAAGTATCCATGATAATTGTTATCGGTCCGTTTGTAGGATTTGGATAGATAGAAATACGTGGTTTGTATGGATTCTCCTTAATTCCCGCAGTGAAATTGATGTCTTTTACAATCCCGTTTGCTTTATTACAGATCCAGTTATTCGGGTCAATTTTGGTGATGTTTATAAAATTTGAAGCATTCGGAATGATGAATTGATTTTGTGTACTTGTTATTTCAAAACGAATAATCGTATCAGCACCAACACTCCTGTCGAAAAGCAATTCCAAATCGTTTGTAAATAAAGGCGTTACACTTGGTTTTGAGGTTGTTTGATTGATTTCTACTAACACATCACTTCCCACATTGTTCCAGCGAACAGAGTAAGTTGGATATCCTTCACCAAAATACCATTCTTCTAAGAAATTAGATAAATCCAGGCCGCTTTCGTTTTCAAAAACGTCAACCAACTCAATACCGGATGCAACTGAATCGGCATACATTACCTGATATGCTTTTAATGCATCATAGAATACCTGATCATTATCAATCAAGAAACGAAGTGTGTGAACAATTGCAGCACCTTTGTCGTAAACCAGCCTACCTGAAAAAATACTTCCGTCGCTTAAAGAATCTTCTACCCAAACAGAACCACCTTGCTGTGACATAATGTTGTCGTGTCTGTCAAGCATATCTTGCAGTTCATCACCCGGGTATAAACTCTCTAACATGATGTATTCTGCGTAAGAAGCAAATCCTTCATTTACCCAGATATCTGCCCAAGAAGAACAAGTAGCATGGTCACCAAACCATTGATGAGCCAATTCGTGACAAGTCAATGTAGGATTGAAGAATCCCTGAGTAGTCATTGTTTGATGTTCCATTCCACCGGAAATTGGAGCCATGCAGTGACCGTATTTTTCATCAGCAAACGGATAGGGACCAAATAAATCAGCAAACAATTCCATAAAATCAACCGTTTCATCGATATCATTCTGGAAATTCGGTAAGGTTGCCGGATTGTCATAAATGAAATTTTGTATAAGAACAGAACCGGAACCGGCAGGATTTGCAGTAATGTTGTATTCAACATATTTTGCAACAGCTACTGAGATCAAGTAATAATCAATCGGATGTCTGTGTTTCCATTCAAAACGATGTGTTCCGTTTCCTAAATCAACTACTTGCTGAAGAAGCCCATTGGAACCTGCCTTACAATTTGAAGGAACGGTAATCCAAACGGAACAGCTGTCAGCTTTGTCTTTTAAGGATTGCTTTACAGGAAACCACTCATAAGCTGCAAATGGTTCTGATAAGGACCAGGTTACCGCATTTCCCCAAGAAGGAGAATTGGCGTTGGTCATTCCGCCTCCACCAAGTGGATTGGTAGCTGAAGTAGGAGGAGTTCCGCTGTAATTCACATGAATCACGAAATTTTCACCTTGGAGTTTGTTTACCGGAATTTTCAATGCGCTGTTCTGACGTGTATAAGTAACAGGATTCCCGTCTACTTCAATGGAAGAGATCACAAATGTTTGAAAGAACTCAACCAAAGCAGTATCCAGATTTACACGTGCTTTTGCATGAATTTCAGCTGAACCGGATAAGGTGGTTGTAGTGTTGGTCATGTTTAGGTTCAGAAAGTAATAATGAACATCATACCGTTCTGTTTGTGCAATTTGAGCAATTGTAAAGGTATTACTCTTCAATAGCGAGTTGGAGTGCCTCTTAATGGAAGAACACGAACCTTTCGAGTCTTGTGCAAAGTGAAAAAGTGGAAGGAAAAGGAGAGAGAGGAGAATTTTGTTTTTCATAGTATAGTTTTATTGTCTCCGAATTTAAGGAATACTTCCCATAAACGAATCGAAAGGATGAAAACAAGTAGCCAAATGCCTGATCCATTTAGTGTAAGGCGCCATTTATTCATTTTAGACCGCTTTCAAGCGTGTTTTAAATTGTAAGCGGGAAAATAATCCCTAATTTTGCGTTAAATGTCTGTTATTCAAACTTATGGGTTTTCAACCTAAAGAGGGACTTTATAAGAATTTTAGATTCGGATTACTGGTGATGCTGGTTTCCCTGAATAGTGCTTTCGTATTCGCAGATTCGATCACCCAAAAAAACAATTCGGTGGTAAGAATGATCAGTCGTGCGAAGGAAATGGAAGATTCAGATATTTATTCAAGTATTGAACTTCTATCTCGAGCAAATCAATTGGAGGAGGTAAATAGGAAGAAATATTTGAAGGTTGAAATCTTACATCGTTTAAGTATTTATTACCAGCAAACGGGTAACTTGAAATCAGCAATGGATTTTGCTTATCAGGCACTTTCTATTGCCGAACAGATGCAGGATCATCAGCGGATTGGTGAAACCGAAAAAACAATAGGTCAAATCTTTAAAGACCTGAAGGTGTTTCTGAAAGCTCGTAATCACTTCGAACGGGCAATGAGAGAATTCAGATTAGTCAAGAATATAGATGAGTATTTTACCTGCAAAAGCTATGTTGGCCATTGTTTGACTGATTATGGTGAAGAGAAAAAAAATAGCTGGTACCTGGATCAGGCAGAACTGGTTTATAAATCAACTTTATTTGAAGCGAATAGCAAGAAGGCGGATCATTTTATTTTGTCTTCGAATAACAACTTGTCAAATTTATATCTGATCTATTATCAGGTTCGAAAGCTGCCGAAAGATCTAACTATCAGTAGAAAATATGCCATGAAGTGCATTGAAGGTTCTTTGGCTATGAAAGATACGGTCAGCTATGCGGTTGGTTATTCCAATTACGGAGAAGCATATGGCTTAGAAGGAAAGATAGACAGTTTGAAGAAATATTTGGATTTTGCCCGTGGAATCTACGTGCGAAAAAAAATGCCGGATTTCATTTTTAGCAACTGCAGACTTCTTATTAAATCCTATTTAAAGAGTAATAAGCTGAATGAAGCTGAAGCCCTGTTGAGAGACTATCAAAAGTATATTGAACAGTTTCAGTTCCTGGCCGAATATAAAAACTACTATGAATATTATTCAGGGCTCGAAAGTCTGAGAGGAAATTACAAAGCGGCTTATGAATACCGGGTCAAATTCAATCAGAAGTACGAGGAATACAGTGATGAGGAAAATGCAAAAGAGATCGTCAGACTGCAGTTTTTATACGATCTGAATAAGAAAAATGAAGAGATCGCAATCCTGAACAAAAACAAACGACTTCAGAATGATAATAACGAAAATCAAGTCGTTATTCTGAACCTTTTGATAGGAAGTATTACGCTATTGGTTGCCTTACTGATCTTTATTTATGTTCGCTACAAAGACCGTGTTTCCTCCAATGAAGTCATTCTTTCCAAGAATAAACAATTGGAAAGGTTATCCATTGTTGCTAGCAACACAAATAACGGAATTACGATTACCAATCCGCAAGGGGTTATTTCATGGGTAAATGAAGGATTTGTGCGTCTATACGGATGGAGTTCATCAGATGAATTTTTCGAAAGAAAGGGAACCAGTATTTATGAGATTAGTGGGTTGACCAGAGCAGAGATTTCAGCCTTCATTGAACATGCTATTGAAACAAAAGAGTCAGTCGTTTTTCAGGCATTTAAAGAGCTGAGAAATCAGGAGCAAAAATACATTCAAACATCATTAACACCGGTTTTTGATGAACACGAAGAATTGAAATTTCTGGTATATGTAGATACGGATATTACGGATTTACTAGAAGCGAGAGAATTGGCAATCCGGGAAAAGCGCAAAGCAGAAAATGCGCTGAAAACGCAGGAATTATTTCTGGCAAATGTGAGCCATGAAATTCGCACTCCGATGAACGGAATTATTGGACTGACCAGGCAGTTGAATGATGAAAAGCTCTCTAAAACGCAAAAGGAAATAGCGCATACGCTCGGAGTTTCTGCAAATGGTTTATTACATGTTGTAAATGACTTGTTAGATGTTTCCAAGATTCGCGCCGGGAAAATGTCCTTTGAATATGTCCGTTTTTCATTGAAGGACTTATTGTCCACTTTTGTCAGCTCCATTTCTTATAGAGTAGAGGAAAAAGGATTGGCTTTTCACCTTGATTTTGATGAAAAACTACCGGATTATGTTATTGGAGATCCGGTTCGTTTGAATCAAATCCTATTGAATATTGTTGGGAATGCGATCAAATTCACCATAGACGGAAGCATTACATTGAAAGTGCATTCGATTCATCAAAAAAATGGAATGGAGCGCATTTACTTCGAAGTGAAGGATACCGGAATTGGGATTCCACTTCAAAAACAAGATTTCGTGTTTGAGAATTTCACTCAGTTGGAAGATCACCGGACAAGAACTACTTCCGGAACTGGTTTGGGACTGGGTATCGCTAAATCACTGGTTGAAGCAATGGGTGGAGAAATCAATCTCTTTAGTAAGGAAGGACAAGGTACTACGCTTTCGTTTGAATTGGATTTTGAGCTTCACAACAAACATGTGGAAACAAAAGACGTAAACAAGGAAGATATTGTTTTAGTGAAAAACCTGGAGGGGTTGCGCGTTCTCTTAGTTGAAGATAATTCCATCAATCAGCGGGTGATTCTGTATGATTTGAACAAATGGAATGTAGAAGTTCATGCCGTAGATAATGCAATTGATGCGATTACAATTTTGAAAGACCGGAAATTTGATGTGATCCTGATGGATTACTACATGCCTCGCATGGACGGAATGGAGGCAACCAGATTCATCCGCTCCAAATTTCCCGAACCAACGTGTTCCGTACCAATTATTGCAATCACGGCTTCGGCTATGGTTGGTGATCAGAATAAGTTCATAGAAGCTGGAATGAACGACTATATTTCAAAACCATTCAACCCGGAAAAGCTCTATCAATTATTGGTCAAATGGGGCTATCAGAATAATGTTCTATTCACAGAATCAAAAAATCAGGAAAGAGAGCCTGAACCCAATTTACTGGATCTTTCACTTTTGGAAGAACGGGCAGAAGGAAGTGAAGAGTATTTGCTTGAAATGTACGGCGCCTATTTGGAAATGATGCCTCAATACTCCATTGACTTGATTCATTTTTTTGAAGATGAAGATTGGATTGAATTACGAAAACAAGCTCATCAGATTTTAAGTCCTGCCCGATTATTTGGGATGAATGTTACTTCAGAATTATTGTTGAAATTGGAAAAAGACATACAACTCAGTAAAGAAGAAATGAAAGAATTGGTATCCAAAATTGTAGATCAGATCCAAACCTGCGGCAAAACCATCCGGGATCAGATTAAACGGATTGAATCACATTGAAAAGAAATTATCAATTAGTAATTATCAAGGGTGAAATCCTTCTTGATAATTAAGACATTTATAATTGATAATTACCTTCAAGTCAGTCCTTCTTCATACAGGATCTTAATAAAATGAAACCCCTTGGGAGCATATCCCTGATTGTAATAAAAACGATGTGCTTTGAAATTAGTGGTGTAAGCATCCAAAGTCATGATAGTGCAATTCAGGTTTTTAGCTTTTTCTTCCAGATAGTGTTGTATGAGTTTTCCTGCTCCCGTTCCTCTTGCTTTTTCACAAACGATCACATTGTCCAGTTCCAGGTATGGGCCGCACCACAATTTTGTTCCCAGCCAATATCCGCTGATTGCCACACACGTATTTTCAATAAAGATTCCAATCTGTGCATAATTATGTGGGAGCATATCCTGAAGCATGCGGCTATAACTTTCTTCATCCAAATTTGGATACAATTCCTTAAGAACCTCCAGATGAGGTAACATGTCCTCCAACGACTTTAATTCTCTAACTTCCATTTTAACAAGTTCAAAATGTTCAATAGTTCAAACCAAACATCTGTGTTCATCCGTGGGAAAACTATTTCAGATTCGTTTCAAACAACTCCAAAATCCTCCTGTACTCATCAATCCATGCCGGTGTAAACGTAAAACCATGCGCTTCAGTAGGAAAAATGCTCAATTGAAAATTAGTTTTTCCAAGTTCTATAAAACGCTGATTTAAACGAACAATATCCTGAAATTGCACATTGTCATCTACCATTCCATGAAGCATCAATAATGGCTTATTCAGTTTTTCAGCAAAGTAGATCGGACTGCTTCTGCGATAGGCGATGGGATCTGTAGAAGGATAATTCAAAATGTTACTAGTATACTCGTGATTGTAGTGCGCCCAATCCGTTACTGAACGCAAAGCCGCTCCACAATTGAAGGTGTTCGGAGTTTTTAAAAGTGCCATTAAGGTGATGAATCCACCATAACTTCCACCATAAATTCCCACACGATTCGAATCAATCCCGTGACTATTTACCAGGTAATTCTTCGCATCGACATAGTCAAGCAAGTCGCGATTACCCATATCACGATAGATGTCTGTTCTCCAATCTCTTCCATAGCCTTCACTAGCGCGATAATCCAAGTCCAGAACCGTATATCCTTTTGAAATCAGTAATTGATGGAATAACATTTCCCGCTGATAATAACTCCAGTAACAATGGGCGTTTTGCAAATATCCTGCTCCGTGAACAAATAATACAGCCGCTCCGTTAGATATTTTCGGATTGTATCTGCGGGCATAGATTTTTTTGTAGTCGGAAGATGGAATTTGAACAATCATGGGATTTTCAAGCGTCAATTGTTCAAATCCCGGAAGTGTACTTTTCGTAACCGGAACTAGCTTTTGACCCGTTGTATTCGGAAGTATACACAATTCCCAAGGTTGGGTAGCTGTTGAATAACGAATTGCCCAGGTTTTTTCATCAGGAGATAAACTCCATTCAATTCCAAAGTATCCTTCAAAAAGGGGAGTCAGCTTTTGAGAAGCTATATCCAGTTTATATCCATTCCGAACTCCCGGATGAATTTTATTTGCGATGAAATAGATTGTCTTCTTGTCATGAGATAGAAAAGGATCACGCACTTCCCATTTTCCGGTGGTTAATGCTTTTTTGGCTTTCGTTTTTGAATGCATTGAATACAAATGAGAATACCCGCTTTCTTCACTTTGAAAGATGAAATCAGTTGTATTCACCCAGAAAAGAGTTCCTTCCTCTTCATTCCATTCCGAGATTCCCGGACCACCAATCCAGGCTTCATCATGCTGATGATCCAATTCACTTAGTTTTCCTGTTGTCAAATCCACTAAACAGATCCAGCGGTCTTTGTTGTCATACGAACGAATATCAACCAATGCCTTGTTTTCACTTGGATTCATAATTGCCTGGTGAAAACAAATGTCTCGGTCTCTGGAGTATGTTCCTGTAATTCCGTATTCAGCAAGATAGGCAGGTTTTTTACGGATGTCTTTCAATGCGGAAGGATCAACAAAATAAACCGTGTCCTTCTGAACATCAAAAATTCCCATGCGGGTGCTTGGTTCCTTATCATTTACTTTTGGTCGCGCTTGCCTGTGCTGCGTAAAACCATCTCCGGTAATGTAAGCTTGATAATTCGTTGTCGGCTCATCCGAATCCATGACTAAAACAAATGAAACATAGTTTCCGTCTTGACTCACATTGATTCTGCTGACATATTCGTTCTTTGAATAATAAATTCCAACCGGAGTTCTTCGTTTAGGCTGCTTTTCATTCCATTGTTTCTTTTGATCCTGTAATTGGATGAATGAAAATAACTCGCGTTGCTGTTGATAGAGAAAACTGGTGTCGTTCTTTTCAACTACCTGGTTGCCCTGTATAAAATTGGTGATTTGAATAACAGATCCAAGGGTTTCGTTGTAGCAAAATAGGTTGTTTTCAATTTGAAAGTAAATGAGCGGGGAGTTGTTGTTCCGGAAAACGGCTCCAATTTCAGATTTAGTTGAATAAATAGTCGTTTTTAGCTTGGTCTTTGAGTTATATCGAGCCAGATCTCCGTAGTCATTAAAATAATGATTATTAGTTATTTGTGTGTGATTATCTAAAGTAGGAGTCCAAAAAAAGTGGTCTTCAAAGACCGGAACTTTACGTGTTGTTTTTTGCTTTAGTTGATAAGCATACAGACTTCTTCCTAATTCCCCGTTTGGATTCCAGTCAAAGGTCACGGACTCATTGTCCATTGCCCAGCGAATATTCTGTGGAGAAAACCCAACAAATTCTTCCCCCTTCATGATTTCTTCCAGACGAATGGTCTGAGAAAACAATGGAGTAGTAAGGAAGAAAGCAGAAAGAACTGCTAAAAAGAGTTTATTGCTCATAATAAGGATGTTTACGGTATTTTTTTTCAAAATTTCTGGCCATTGCCTGCATAGACGATTTCGGATGATTTTGAATGACTTCAAATAAGGTTCTTAGTTCGCGCATTAATTCCGGATAAGCAGGCAGATAATGTTGTTCAATCATTCGCAGCGCATGGTATTTCAATGCAGGTAGTGCGTCTGATTGATGAAGGAAACCGATTAGTACATCCAGAAGTTCACCATTTTCCGAGCAGTCAAAAGGAGCATATACCAAAGCGTTTGAGAGATTACGCTGCACGGAGTGATTTTTTGTATGAATCAAAACAGAAACCATGGCATCAAATTGCTCGCTGGTCATCAATTTTGGATGCTTTTCAAAGAAATGAACGGCAATCCAGGAAGCATATTCGGGAAACGGGTATGCTTCAGATTCGATCTCATCAAAAATGGCAGTTCTCAGTTCTTCCTCCTTGACTAAATACGGAACAGCACTCGCAAAATCACGCGTAGATTTGAAATCAATTAAAAACTCCTGAGCTGCATTCATATTCAAAGAAAAGCATTATTCCTTAAACCACCGTTTTGTTACATCTTCAATAATTCTTCTTCCATTCGGTCAAAAACTTCTTCGTTTTTGTCGACAACGTGTTTTTTGATCTTCTCGCATTCGGCTGGCGTATCAAAGATTTGTTTGAAGACAACAAATGTTTGATCATCAGAAATTGATTCAAAAGTAACCAGTACCCGGAACAATGGTTGGGAGTAACGCTTCCAGTAGATCAGTTCCGGTTCGGTAATTTGAATGAATTCACAGCTATTGTGGTAATTCCCTTTTTCAGGGCCGTGCATGATAAAATCCCATTTCCCACCCGGTCGTAAATCAAATTCATGGAAGGTGTTTGTGAAACCTGCCGGTCCCCACCAGTTTTTTAAATGATCAGGATCTGTCCATGCCCGGAATACCAGTTCTCTTGGAAATTTTATAAGCCGCGAAGTAACAATTTCGCAATCGGGCGCTGATAAAGGGTTTTCTGTTGTCATAATCGGTTATTATTTTTCTTTCAGGTTCAGGAATACGGGCAAATGATCTGAATATCCACCGTGATACGTGTCTCCACCATAAGTTGCACTTGGTTTTTGTCCACCATCCGGAAAAGTAAATACGAGCTTTTGGTTTCGGGCAATAAAGGCATTGTGCTCATGGATTTCCAGTCCGGATTGTCCTTGCAGCAATCCTTGTGAAACGATTAACTGGTCGAAAACATCCCATTCCCGTTGGTGAACAGTTGTTCCCTGACCGCTTTTATGTTCTTCGACTAAGAGATTGATCAAATCTCCTTTTGTTTGTTCGTGCTGACCTTTCGCGCGTAAAATAGTTCGTATACTGAAGTTGTCAGGAGTATCGTTGAAATCGCCCATTACAAGGATATTTGCGTTCTTTTCAACATTCAAAATTTCGTCAATTTCTCTTCTTAAGGTCGCCGCCGCAGCTTTTCGCCTGCTTTCGGATTCTGAAATTCCTTCCCTTCGCGAAGGCCAATGATTAACAAAAAAATGAATAATAGATTGGCTTCCAAGTCGTGCTTTCATATACAGAATATCACGTGTTCTGAAGTAGGGTTCATCTTCCACTTTTATGATCAGTCTTGTTTCCAGTTCCGAAAAGATAAATCCGGCATCGTAAACAAAAGCGCAGTCCATTCCGCGTCTGTCTTCCGAATTAAAGTGCAGGATTTGGTAATTGCGCTGAGCCAAAGCACCGGTTTTAATCAAATCTTCCACCACTTTGCGGTTTTCAATCTCGGCCATTCCAAAAGCAAGCGGAGTAGAGCCGTTCACCAATAACAAAGCCTCAACTAAACGATTCAATTTTGATTGGTATCGCTCCTCATTCCACAATTTATTGCTTTCAGGAGTAAATTCTTCATTTCCTTGGAGTGAAACATCATCCAGGATGTCAAAGAGATTTTCTACATTGTAAAAAATGATTGGATGTTTGTGAAAAGAGTCGGACATTGAAAATCGATTTAAACCAAATTTAATTGAAAATGTAAAATGGACAATTGAAAAGAAGTAAAAGCTTAGCCTTCGATACGAACAAGCGGTAGTGTAGTTCAGGCAAAACTTGTGATACAATCTACCTAAAGCAGATTAAGCAAATCAATCCTTTTCAATTATCAAATTTAAGCCCTGGTTTTCTTCATAAAGTACAAGCTAACTAAATGCAGGATGAACAGAAAACCAAAAGTCAGCCCCTGGATACCTGCTCCCTGTAAGTTGAAAGGATAACCACCGTTGAAAAAGACTCCCCAGATAACAATACCGATCCAAAGAATACTCAAACAGCCTGAAAAGATTATTAAAGCAGGTTTTGGTTTGGCATGGATTAAAAAGGAAAGCGAGTAGGCCATAAATCCGCCGGCTCCGATAATGCGAAGAACACTGTTGAAAGGCCAATGCATCACTCTGAAAAGGTATCCGATTGCAAAAATAAAAGTCCAGAGACCAATTACCCACAAGCGGAATTGGATGGTCTTTTCTATTGGAATAGGCTGCTCGTCTAATAAATCATTCATATCGTAAAGTTATAATTCCTGTTTAAATCGAAACAAGAAAGCAATCCAATCTTTCTCTTCCCATAAGTGAGAATAAAATCAGGTGTTTCGCCACAAGGATTTCTATCAAGGCTTACTTATCAATTTTGATGAAAAGTGATGCGTTTTCCCATCAAAATTCAGTAAAATAAGCTGTTAAATCCTTAACCTTTTCATACTCTATCTATGCTTTATCTATGCTCTATCCATACTGTATCTATGCTCTATCATGTGAGTACTGAAAATTGATAGGGAAAAGCATGTTTTTGTTCTCTATTTATACGCTTCTGAAAATTAAAAAATTCCCACAAATGTAAAGTCATATGATCTTTAACTTCTGCGTTCCTGCGCCAACGCTGACCTTGCTCCACCATCTCCGTGCCGCTGAAGCTTTAGCAGAGGCGCAAGCGGTTACGCGAAGGTGAAGAGCTAAGGCGTAAGCGTTCTGCGGGAGCCTTCTTACTGAGTTATTGTCCGGAAAGTCAAATTCACCCGTGGTTTTTTAGAAAGGGTAGTAGGAGGTAGCCGATGCAGCCAATGCGTTTGTGTTTCTCCCTTCATGACCAATAAACTTCCATGTTCCAATAGTATAGAAACAGTTTCCAAACTTTTTTTATGCTTGAAAGCAAATTTGCGTTCGCTCCCAAAACTCAGTGATCCGATCGCTCCGTTTTTCTTCAGATCTCTTTCCGCATCACTGTGCCAAGCCATGCCTTCACTGCCATCGTGATAAAGATTGAGCAAACAGGAATTGAACGTTTCTCCGGTTTTTGTTTCTAGTATACGTTTGAGTTCAAGGAGTTCTTTTGTCCAGGGTAAAGCCCGTTTAGTCGTGTTGGAATACGTGTATTCAAATGGCTGATCTCCATACCAGGCCACCTTTCGCTTAGTTACAATCCGCTTTCCGAAAATAATCGCTTCGTCATTCTTCCATTCGATATGGTCCAGAAGGTATTCCAGGAAGAAATCAGCTTGCGCTTTCTCAAAAACAACTCCATAGTAATTTACGATCCCGTTATGCGGAAGCAGGTTTGTTGTTTCGTCGTGGGAGCTGAATAAATCCATATTTTTAATGGTGAATTATCAATTATCAATGCCATAATTAGCAAGAAGAACCCTCTTGTATCATTGATAATTGCTAATTGATAATTGAAAAAGTTTACTTTTTCAGGTAGAACTTCAATATCGTTTTTCCAAAGATCAGGAATAAAAGGCAAGTACAAGCCGCTCCAAGGAAAATTCCGTTCGTCAAAATCGTTTCAATTCCATGTTGGACATGAAACAATACCATTGCAAGAATGAACTGAACCACAGAATACCAAATATTAGCTATTGGTTTGTAGCCAAACATTCCCAAAAAGCGCGTTTTCGTAATTCCCAATACAAAGTGGGGAAGTGAGTTCATGAGTAGAACACCGATTAGAAAGTCTAGAAGCATATGTAATTATTTTTTAGGTAAAACCTGGATATCCCATTCCCACGTCGTGGTCTTTTTAATACCTGATTTGTTTTTAATTGAAACAGTACCTTGTATTTTTTGAAGACCTTTTTTTGGTTTTACACGAACCTTACCGGTTCCATTCTCTGGTTTAAGAACTTCTCCGTCGATTGATTCAAGTGTGACTCCCGGTTGATTGTATGAATCAAAAGCTGCCATTCCAACACTGATTTCAGCAGTTTCACCTTCGTGAATAAGTGAAGGTCCTGATGCAAAAGGAACAATTCGATCGAATCCATATTCGGCAAAACATCCTATTAGGCTGATGTGTTGCAGTGCAATAGCCCGTGCTTCTAAAACTTTATTTTGTAGAATGGTTAACTGTGTGATTGCTCCGATTAGATTGGAATGTTGGAAGGTTGCTAAAATCCAGGGCGTTTTTTTGTTCCCGTTGGAAACTGATTTTGGAAGAGTTAAGTTGATATAAAGATTGGTTGCTACTTGCTTGTCATCTATTGGAAAGGGAATCATGGAACTAATTTCAGAGATTACTTTTTTTTCGAAAGCCTCATTGTTTCCATAATTAGTAATGTCTTCAATGAGCACTCGCCTGTGTTTCCTGATAGCCACGATGGTGATGAGATCATTCCGATAGGATTTAAGTATATTAAATAAGTCGAGTCCTTTTTCACTGGAGGATGTTTCATCTGAGTTGATAAAAAAATCAGTGGCAATACCTGTGTTTAATGGACTTTTTAATAGAGAAAGATCAAAATTGTTAGGAATGATAGAACGGTTTAGATTGAAGGAATGATTTCCGTTGTCGATTTCCATTAAGGAAATTTTTAATCTGTCCAGCGCATTAATGGCAGTAAGTGTCACGGAATCAATTTGATTTAATCGTTTAACGGTTTTATTTAAATAATCTCTCATTGCTTCATACTCCGGATTTTTTGGTGTCGAATGAAATTCATCCAGAACATTCTCTGAAAATCGGTTTCCATTATTGTAAAGCATCACATTCATTTGCTGCAGTTGTGCTTCTGATGCAATGCTGTTTTTAATTACGGCAGTATCTTCCGCTGAATTGCTGCAGCTAGCCAAAGCAAGAATTAGAAATGCGATTGCGATTAATTTCATTTTAGAGGTTTAAGGGATTTAGTGTAATCTATATTTTCTGCTGAAATTACAAAATAAAAAAAGCGATCCGTTAACGAACCGCTTTTAAAAATCAATCAGAGTTGATTATTGGTAGATTTCTTTAATGAACTCGTTCAACGAACTTGGTTTTCTGCCTAAAAGCTGCTCCAAATGAGTGTTCGGAACATCAAAATCACCCTCTTTTGTTGCTGTTGCAAATCCAATGGAGAAACCAATCATTGCTTCGGGAACACCTGCTTCTGCTAATGCTTTTGAAAAGTCAGGAATCGAAAGATCATTGTATCCAACTGTTTTTCCGGAATGAGCAGAAAGTGCATTGGCAACATCCTGATAAGAATAGCTTTCTACATTCGAAATTTCATAGGTCTTGTTTTCGTGTCCTGAAGTACTCAATACATTTGCAAAAGCTTCCGCCATTTCAGTTCTTAATGAAAAAGGAACACGTCCGTTACCTGCGGGGAAGTTAATTCCGGTTTCAAGAACGTGTTCTCCAATGAACATCGGAATGATGTCTGCATACAAATTATCTCTTAGGAATGTGTAGTTCAATCCGGATTCCAAAATGTACTTTTCCGTATTGTAATGTTCTTCCATCAATGGTTTTAACGCAGAGTTTTCGATGTTCTGCATCGAAACGCTTGTGTAAAGGATGTGCTTCACACCAGCTTCTTTAGCCGCATCTACCGCTCTTTTTTGTTGTCCTAAACGATCGTTGAAATCATTAGAAGAAATCAAGAGTACTTTATCAATTCCCTGAAATGCTTTTACCAATGAGTTTTTATCGTGGTAATCACCAACTCTTACATTTACCCCCAGAGCTTTTAAGTCTGCTGCTTTGTTTTCATCACGCACCAAAACTGCGATGTTGTTTGCGGGGATCTTTTTTGCCAGAAATTCAACGGTTGCTTTTCCCAAATTTCCTGTTGCGCCTGTTACTAAAATCATATGTCTTTTTTTTATTTGATGTGCCTGACATTCATTGTCAGGATTGTAAGGACAAAGCTATGATTACTTAGTATATAAAAGGAAGTCCTATACTTTTGTATAGTGATATACTTTAGTATAGTTCAATCCTTTAACTTTGTAACATGGAAAAGAAAATGACATTCGAACAGGCAAAATCCTGCCCCATTCAATTTGTATTGGCAATGACAGATACCCTGAATGTAATCTCAGGCAAATGGAAACTGCAAATTATAGGATCATTGCTCTTTGGAAAAACGCGTCGTTTTACGGAAATCCAACGAACTATTCCAAAAATTACTCCTCGTATGCTTTCCAAAGAGTTGAAAGAATTGGAATTGAATGGAATTGTGACAAGAACCGTTCATGATTCAATTCCTGTTTTAGTTGAATATGAATTGACTGAATCAGCAAGACAGCTGCAAGAAGTAATGGATAGCATGATTCATTGGGGAATTAACCACCGGGAAGAAGTTAAACGCGAAATTGCTTCGGAGAAACTGGCTGGTTAAAACTCTTGCAATCGGGAATTCAGGAATTCAGGAATTCGCGAGTTCGCGAGTTCGGGTGTTCCCAAAGATACGAACAGATCTATGTTAAATAACTGGTTTTCATTTAATTGTAAATTTGTTTTTCAATCGATAGGTTTGGTGAAAGCCATCCATTCCGTCTCCTCCGAGACATTCCCGGAAGTATCCATAATTGCAAACTTTGCTTGATAATTCAATCCTTCTTCAAAGTTAAAAGCACCGGAACACATGTCATGCCCAATGGAAACAGTTTCTTTTCCCTGTTTTATATAATAGGTAGTTTCTTTTCCTGTTTCAACCGATTTTAAAGTTGTTTTAATCAAAAAATCAGACTGTTCCCGGACTTCGAATTTAAAATTCACATGAATTTCAGGACCGCAGCCGAAATGAACGAGTGATTTATCCTTTTCCTGTGGAGTTTTGATCCATTGGGGAGCTTCAGTATCGCTTTCATCTTTTACAAAATAGATGACGGGATCAAATTTCCTGGTTTTAGGATTGTATTGGCTGAGTGCTTCGTGATTGAATAACTTATCAATGACGAATTGATATTCTTTTCCCGGAGTTAAAGGCTTTTCCGGTTTCAGGATAGCTTGTGTCAAATTGAATTGTCCTACATGCGTTTCTACTACTATTAATGCAATTCGGTCATTTCCTGATTCTAAATAAACCGGGAACTCGGTGTTCAAACCCGTGATTATTTTCTGACTATGAGCATATCCTTCCAACATAAAAAGATTGTCCTTCTTAATTTGTTTTTGAGCCGGATAAACAGATAATCCTGAACCGGCACAATCCGCTAATCCCTTAAATCCAATGGAAATAAAAACCAAAAAAGTAATCAGCGATAATTTCATAGTTCCGTTTTTGTTTTAATACAATGATTCCTAAAGTTAGTTCAAACTCATAGTCAAAAGATGCAAAGGGTTCAATAGTTCAAAGATTTGAACTTTCTTTGAACCTTTAAACTATTTTAGAGCATGAAGCTGACTTTTTTCGCACTGTTTTTTCCACTGCTTGGATTCGCACAATGGGATGGAAATAAAACTCCGACCTATCCGGAATTGATTGAAATCTACACGAGATTGGATTTTTTGCATGAAGAGATTGAACTCTACGATATGGGGCCGTCAGACACAGAATCTTCGATTTATGTGTTAATCATTAACGGAGCAGGAAATCAGGACAAAACATTTGAGAAAGCGCGTAAAAGTACCACGGTTTTGATCAACAATGCCATTCATGCCGGCGAACCAGACGGTGTAAACGCTTGCTTGTTGTGGATTGAAGAATGGATCAAAAAAGGGAAGAAGACCAAAGATTTACCCGTTATTGCAATTATTCCGGCCTACAATATTGGAGGAATGATGAACAGATCCGCGTCCAGCAGGGCAAACCAGGACGGACCGGAAGAATATGGTTTCAGAGGAAATGCTCAAAATCTGGATCTGAACCGTGATTTCATTAAAATGGATTCGAAGAACATGTTTACGTTTGCGAAGATCTATCAGGAGTTAGATCCGGATGTTTTTGTCGATACACACGTTTCCAATGGAGCTGATTATCAATACACCCTTACGTTCATCCATTCCATGAAAGAGCGAATGGCAAACGGAATGCAACATCTGTTCGCTCAAAAATACATTCCGTCCCTTACTGAAACATTGAAAAAGGAAGGATGGGATTGGTCCCCTTATGTGGAAACAAAAGGGGAGACTCCTGAATCGGGAATTCAGGCTTTCAATGATTTGCCACGCTATGCACAAGGTTATGGTTCGCTCTTTAATGCGCTTAGCATCACCGTTGAAACGCACATGCTGAAACCTTTTCCTCAGCGTGTTCAGGCTACAAAAGATTATTTGAATTTCTTGTTTTATTGGAGTCAGGCAAATAGTTTGGGGATTGAAAATGCACGGATGATGGCTCTTAGAGAAGATACAAATGCAAGCTATTACCAGATTCACTATGAACTAGGCGATCAAAAAGATTCTATTCTGTTCAAAGGATATGAGTTTGGCTATAAACCAAGTGAAGTATCCGGAAAAAACCGCTTGTTTTACGATCGTTCGAAACCCTTTAAAAAGTACATTCCTTATTATCAAACTTATCATGCTCAGGATTCTGTCCGAATTCCCAAAGGATACATAGTTTCAGCAGAAGCTGATGGAATCATTGAACGCTTAAGAGCAAATAAGATTCGATTCATAGAAATTGATAGCAGCACAAAGCAAGTTTATACACTGCGCATTGTAGATTTTAAATCGGGAAGCAGACCTTATGAGGGACATTACCTGCACAGAGAAGTTAAAAACACGGAACAAGAAGAATTGGTTTACATTCCAAAAGGAAGTGTTTGGATTCCATGCAATCAGGACAAACTCAACTTCATACTGACGGTACTAGAACCTCGTTGTGAAGATTCGTATTTTGCATGGAACTTCATGGACAGTTATATTCAGGAAAAAGAATATTTCTCAGCTTACGTTTTTGAAGACGAAGCAGCCAAACTCCTAAAAGAGAATCCAAGCCTTCGCGAAATGCTGGAAAAGAAGAAGTCAACCGATCCGGAGTTTGCGAAAAGTGCTGAAGCGCAGTTGTTCTTTGTCTATCAGAATAGTCAACGCTTTGAAAAAAAGACTTTTAATCGGCTTCCGGTTTATAAGGTTTACTAATCAGCTTTACAAGACTTTCGTGCACTTTGATAGTAAAAATGAACGTTTGTCCCGAAAATGTCACAAAATCGATATAGGCTTGGATGCTTGTTTGCATTATCTTTACCATCCTATACTTATTATAAAACATGAAGAAACTAATTCTCTCCGGTTTTTTGACATTTGTTGCATTTGCTTCTTTTGCTCAAGATACCACCTGGGTTCAAACTTATACGTTTGACACCATCAGCACACGAAGAGCTGAATACCAATTTCCCGCAAGCTTAGATACCAAACGCTTTGAAAAAGTGTTGATGTATTACAAGCTAAAATGTAGTCCCTTAACAACCTGGGATAATTACAATTGTGGAGAGTGGGATTATTTGGCTTATACCCGAATTTTCGATCACACAGGAATTATGGATTCCGTTCAGGTTGATGGGAAAAAGTACCGTGTAAATACCTTAGCTCCGGCAACGTATCCTTATTCAAGTTCGGTCTATTATGACCAAAAGTGGATGCCCGTTCAAAAGCGAACACCTTTGGTTCCGGTTATTCATCCGATTTCAGGAACAGGAAGCACTCCATTAACATTAGTAAGCACTAATGGAAACGGAAAAACTATTCAGTGGATTATTCCAGCGAGTGAACTGGCAACAAGTGGCGTGATTGCCGGAGATATTCATGGAATGGACTTGAATATCCTGAATGCACTAGCTTCGCTACAAGGAGTTCAGATCCGGATTAAATCAACTGCTTCGACAACTTTGACCGCTCTGGAAACAACAGGATTCACTACTGTTTTCAATAATTCATTGACTGGAATTTCTACAGGATCCAATACGGTTAATTTTTCAGCTCCATTCACATACGATGGATCATCGAATCTGGTTATTGAATTGAAATTTACCGATGCACGTCAGGGACTTTCACAAGTTGATTTGGAAATGGCAGCTGTTGCGGGATCGAATACCTTGAGTTTTGATAATTCGAATGGCGTATTTACTACCAGTGGAACAAATTATGCTGAGCTTAATCTGAGCAATGTTAGTTTGGGTGGTGATATGACGATTGCTTTCTGGGCAAAAGGAAACGGGAACAGTGGTGTGTCGACTTCTATTTTGGAAGCAGTAGACTCGCTAAATAATCGTGTTTTGAATATTCATATGCCTTGGTCTGATAATACAATCTATTGGGATGCAGGACTGGGTTCCGGATACAACCGAATTTCAAAATTAGCAACAGCAACAGACATTGATAATGTTTGGCATCACTGGGCTTTCGTGAAGAAAACTTCTACAGGACAAATGTTTATCTATAAAGATGGAGTGCAATGGCATAGTGGAAGTTCTAATACAATTCCTGTTGGAACGATTACAAAATTCATTTTAGGAAACGGAAAAGATTTGAATACCAATTGGAAAGGTTCGATTGATGAATTTTCTGTTTGGTCATCTGCTTTGGATGCAGCAACAATCGCTTCATGGAAAGACAAAAAGATTGCGGCTTCCCATCCGAATTATGCTAATCTGGAAGTATATTATGATTTTGATGGACAATTGGCATTGATCGATCGTTCTGTAAATAACCGTTTGGGGATGTGTTCAAGTACAAATATGGTACAGAATAACCAACCAATCATTGCAGGTGTTGAATCCGTAAGCGGAAGCCCTAAAATCGATTTGATTCAAGGAACAATGAATGTTGCTACAACAGATTCTGTTTTAGTAACTCAATTCCCGACTCCAAGTGTAGTTTTTGAGTACCAACCGGGTCCGCATAGTTTTCATATTGTCTCTAATATGCTGACGTATGATCAGGGAACAATTGATACACTAGCAACTAACGGAGCGGTGATTCAGTCAACTCCAAGTACTGTAACTGCTACATTAACAAATCAAACAATCACTTATTATCAGGTTGCTTTTGAAGAAGTGAATGACATCGAAATTGGTCGGTATATTACGCCATACGGAATTGGGTTTGATTTGGGTCCACAAGGATTTACCTGGATTTATGATGTGACGGATTACCAGAAATACTTGCATGGAATGGTTGATCTTGCTGCTCATAATACACAAGAGTTGATTGATTTGAAGTTTGCATTTATTGAAGGAGTTCCGGCAAGAGATGTTCACGATATTCAACCTATTTGGCAGAATTGGACGTCTTACAACTATGCTGATATGGCAAATGATGTAGTTTTGCAAGCAAAAGAAGTACATCTTTCTGATACTTCCTCAAACTTTAAAATCAGAACACGTTTGACAGGACATGGTCAGGTTGGAAACGGTGCATGTTGCGAATGGCAGGACAAACAACACAAAATCATCATTGATGGAGTTGAGCGTTTCAGCTGGAGTATTTGGAGAGATGATTGTGGAAAAAATCCAAATATTGGTCAGGGAGGAACATGGCCTTATGCGCGTGAAGGATGGTGTCCGGGAGATATGGTACGCGAGTTTGACCACGAGTTAACATCCTACGTGTCAGCCGGAGATACAGTAATGATTGATTATGACATCTCAGATGTTCCTGCAAATGACATGGGACAAGCGGGAGGTAATTTCGTAACAGCTATTGATCTGGTTTCTTATTCTGCTCCAAACTTCCAGCACGATGCCGCTATTCTGGATATATTGAATCCAAACAGTTATGAGTATTATAGCAAATGGAATCCTACTTGTTCGAATCCGCGGGTGATCCTTCAAAACAACGGAGCTCTTCCTTTAACTGTTTGTAAGATCCGTATTTGGGTTTCTTACGGTAATTTCATTGATTATGTTTGGAATGGTAATTTAGGATTCCTTCAAAAAGAGATCGTTGAGATTCCGATTACAAATCAAAACTTCTGGTTCGGAGCAAATCCTGCAAATGGATTCTATGCACGTGTGATAGAAATTTCGGGATCAAATACCTTGGATGAATACCATAACAATGATGAGTTTAAAACCAAGTATACTGCTCCGGAAGTAATCAATGGCGCATTTTATGTTTGGATGACAACCAATAACAAAGCAAGTGAAAACAAATGGAGATTGGTAGATCAAAATGGAAATATCATTTTCCAGAGAACTACTTTGACTAATACAACAGATTACAAAGACACGTTTGATTTGGCACCGGGATGTTATTCACTTATTTTGGAAGACAGCGATGACGATGGAATTGGATTCTGGTATTCAGCACAAGTTGAAGGAGAAACAACCGGAGGATTCAGAGTGCGTAAAGTAGGTGGTTCCATGTTGGAGATTTTCCCTGCTGATTTCGGGTCTTACCACCGATATGATTTTTCAGTTGGTTTTGCTTTGGGCTTGGAGGAAGAAGTTTTGAATAACGAACTGATGATCTTCCCGAATCCGGCAACGGATAAAATCAGAGTAGAGTTAGTTGGTAACGTTGGAAATAACGCAAAAATAGAAGTGATTGATATGAATGGACGCGTGGTGAAACACCAATCAGTGACCGGTAATAATCAAACTTATGCTGCAGATTTCCATGTGAATGATTTGCAAAACGGATACTATTTGGTTCGTGTAAGCGGAGATAACGGTTCGGAAACAACACCGTTTATTAAGCAATAGAACAGAACAACCGCATAGATTTTTAAACGCGATTCATGAAAATGAATCGCGTTTTTTTATTTGGAGTAATTATCGGAATAGTATTCGTGGGGATAATTATTTCAATGCAGCAGCGACTTTGTTAAACCCGTATGGAATTACTCCTAATCCCAAACCAAAAAGTACATTGGAAAGATTCCCGAGATCTACTTTTTCTGTTCCCGTAAATGATTTATAGAAATAATAACTGGTAATACAACAAGCTAATGCAATGGATGTGATTCCACAGATGAACGCGATCAACCTGCTGGTACTTTGGCTTTGTTCCGGATTAGCTGTTGTTTGATTGTCAGTTGGTGCGGCAGGTGCAGCTACCGGTTGACCTGCATTTACCGCTGCGATTGCTACAGATGCATCGGTTTTTCTTTTTTCCTGCACTGCTTCTTTGTCAATAAGAACATCGCTGAGTTTCACTCCATCTTTTCGCAATTTGATGAAAACGGTTGAAGTGATGAGTAGAAAAAAAGCAACTGGTAAAAACGAGATGATATCCTCAATGGTTTTGCTACCGCTTGCTGAAAGATTTGGTTTACTTACGGAAGTATTTCCGGTTGTAATTTGGGCCGCGCCTGATGCAGGCTTGTTGTTACTGTTGCTTGAGTCTCCGTTTTGAGCTAAGCTGATCGTAATTCCTGATAGCGCGATCAGGATCGTTAAAAATAAGTGTTTCATAAATAGTGATTTTCGTCAAATGTAGCATAAAAATGAAACAGATCACGAAGCAGACGCAGGTATTTTTACTCTTTATTCTATGGTATATTCACAGGGTGAACTTCCGGATTTCTTGGTATAACCGATTTGTCGGAAGTCCCATTACATTCGTATATGTTCCTTCCATGCGTTTTACGGCAACATAACCAATCCATTCCTGAACACCGTATGAACCTGCTTTGTCAAAGGGTTTGTATTGATTGATGTAGAAGTTTATTTCCTCTTCCGATAGATTCTCAAATTCGACCTCAGTTCGTTCTGAAAAAGAGGTGCTTTTTGTTTTTGAACCGATAAAAACCCCGGTGATCACGGTATGTTTTTTTCCAGATAAACGAGACAGCATGTTTTTTGCATCTTCAAAATCTACCGGTTTACCCAAAATTTCCCCGTTGAGGATTACCACGGTATCTGCGCAAATAATCACTTCATTATCCGACAGATCGGGTAGGAGTGCATTTGCTTTTAGTTTGGAGAGGAACTCAGGAACTTCTTCTGCGAGAAGAGAATCCGGATAAACTTCTTCTGTATCTTTTATCCGAACTTCAAATTCGATACCAATACCTGCCAAAAGCTCTTTTCTGCGGGGAGATTGCGAGCCAAGGATCCATTTTAATTCTTTCATAGGAAATACCAGTAAAAAGGCATACAGCAGCCAATCAGCATGGTCACTTTTAAAATCAAATCTATTTGCTTCAGCCGGCTTCGTTCTGGTTTTTTCAGAAGGAGAATACAGCAAATAATCAATAATAGATAAATAACAAAGGAAGGACCCATTACACGAATAAATGTCTGATTGAATACCGAATAACCTTCAATCAGAAAGGGGAGAGAAACGGTAATAATAGCAACCAAACATACAATAGAGATCCATTTTGACTTGTTAAGACCCAAGACAATTGGAATTGTTTTCGCTTTCAATAGTAGATCGCCTTCCACATCTTCCATATCCTTCACAATTTCACGAACCAGATTCAGACAAGAAGCAAAAAAGGCAAGAGCAACAACGAAGAAGATTTTCAGATTCAATTGCGAGATCCAATTTGCTCCTTCTTTAAAATCACTCATGAAATTTGCACTTTGAAAAGGGGTGGTGAGTCCTAAGAAATGAATTCCACATAATAAAGGCACCAAGCCTGTTAAAGCTGCAATAAACAAGTTCCCGATCAGGAATTTCCGTTTGAAATACATGGAATAGAACCACAGGGTGTTAATACTCAATAAATGAATAAATACATACCAAAATGTGTCGTATTCCCACGTTAAATAACAAGCAATGGAAAATGCAATAAAGTTTAATGTCCAGTGGGAAACAATGGCCCATCTTGGTTTGATGTATTTTCCAATAATGAGCTTATTTGGCTTGTTAATCCGATCTGCTTTTACGTCAAAATAATCATTGATAATGTTTCCTGCCGCTGCAATCAAAACCGTTGAGAAGACCAATAAAAAATAATCAATGGCCTCATTCGGATGGGCTCTTTTAAGCAGTATATCTTCCGAAAGGTAAGGGATAAAGAATACACGAATCCCATACATTGTCAGGATGATGACAAGTAAATTAATGGGTCTTATGAGTCGGAGGAAATGCATTACTTGAGAATCTTGTATTCAGTTCTACGATTCTCCTGGTGCGCTTTTTCTTTTTCACTTTCCTTGCTCATTTTTGCAATTACTTCATCAGAGAAAATCGGCATTGTTTCACCATACCCTTTTGATGATAGGCGGGAAGCTTCAATTCCTTGTTGGATTAAATAATCCTTCACAGATTTAGCACGTGCATCCGATAGTTTCAAGTTTTCAGCTGCATCACCACGCGTATCGGTGTGTCCTCCAATTTCTATTTTCGTAGCCGGATTTGCTTTTAACAGATCACGCAGCTTATTGAGTTCCACAAATGATTCCGGACGCAATGTAGCTTTGTTCAAATCAAAAAACACATTCTTCAATGCTGTTGGGGTTCCGGAAGCAGTTAACGGAACCATCGGAACATCCATGTGGAATGATTCCTGATTGTCTGCAATGGTCATATTGAAGTTCTGAGAGAAAAACGTATACCCGGGATAACTTACTGATAAAGCATATTCTTCGTTCAAAGGAAGTGAAACTGTGAATGTTCCGTTGACTTGATCAGCCTCTGATTTAATTACTTCAACTCCTGTTTTGATATTGATCAAAGAGAATTTTCCGGGAAGCGGCTTGTTTGTGATTGCATCAAATACCAAACCGTCAAAGTAGATTGTTTTTACAGGTTTGAATTTTTCCGGCATCAGGAAGTAATAAATATCTAAATCACCAAATCCACCTTCACGGTCGGAAGCAAAGAAGGCAATTTCTCCATCTGCACTTACCAACAATGAATTTTCATCTGCACTCGTATTGATTGGATAACCCAGGTTTTCCGGTTTGCCCCATTCGCCTTTATCATTCATTCGGGTCATGAAAATATCCAATCCACCCATTCCAGGATGTCCCTGAGAAGAGAAATACAATGTTTTTCCATCCGGGTGAATCAAAACAGATTCTTCCATGTAAGGAGTATTAATGGTGTTTGGTAAACGAACCGGTGTGTCCCATGAACCGTCTTCTTTTAAAGTTGATTTATAGATATCGGAATCAGGTCTTCCGTTTCGGGACATTACTTTTCGAACGAAATAAATTGTTTTCCCATCTGCAGATAAAGAGGGTTGAGATTCCCAATTCCCTGTATTGATCGCCCCGGGAAGATTTACCGGATCAACCCATTGATTTCCTAAACGTTTGGTATAAAAAAGATCACAACTTCCTTTTCCTTTCCTGTTCTCACCGTAGTTTGTTCCACTTTCATCCGAACAAGCGACAAAAATCAGGTTTCTACCATCAGCACTGATAGTTGGAGCACCTTCATTATTAACCGTATTGATATTTTTCGGCATTGGAACAGCAGTTTCCCAAGTATTGAATGTACTTAGATTGGAAACATAAAAATCTTCTTGTTTTTGGAAAGGGCCTGAAACGCGTTTATCGTCAATTAAACGGGTGAATAACAATGTTTTACCATCCACTGTAATCGTAGGGAAATATTCAGGATCTTTTGTATTGACTCCAGGTCCCAAATTAACCGGTTTGAATTGAGTTGGGTTTTTCATGGCTTCAATTGCAAAATTACAATCGTTCATGAGTTGTTTTGCCAACGCAATGTTATCCGGGTGTGCACCTTTTGTTTGGGTGAAAGTCGTCAGGTTTTTAACGGCATTTTCATATTCGCCAACACTGTATTCCAATGTTCCAAGATAGAAATAGGTTGCTCCGCCAGAAGTTGGATTTGGATTGAGCGCCAATGCTTTTCGATAGTGTTCAATTGCTTTATACGGCTGATTTAACTCTTCATACATTTCAGCTTCTACCATATGCGCTTCCCAGAATGCCGGATCTTTTTCCAATGCTTTCTCCAAAAGGGCAATTCCGCCAGCATAGTTTGGACCATGTGTTTTTGGATCGACCGATTTACTTGGTTCAGCCCGGCCTTCTTCAAAAAGGGCAATCGCTTTTTTATTTTTGGAAGAGTAGGTCATTTGAGCTGTGGAGCAAGAAGCTACAGCTAGAATGAATAAAGCCATTAAAAGGTTTTTCATGCTTATGGTATTTCTAAGTATTTGTGAGTTTGCAAGGAGATCTTCCATTTCGGATGATTTTTTACATACTCAATAATTGCAGGCAATAATTGTTCCCTTTTTGACCATTCAGGTTGTAAATAGAGAACGCAATTTTCATTCACTTTTTGGGAATGATCTTCTGCCCAGGCTAAATCTGATTTATGAAAGATAACAATTTTTAGCTCTGAAGCTTTCGAATAGGCTTCTTCAACCGGTGCTTTAAATTTTTTCGGGGAGAATGTATACCAATCCACATTTCCGGCCAAATTACTTGTTCCGGATGTTTCTATGGCAACATATTTGCCAACAGAATGCAGCGCATCAACCAAAATTGTTAAATCATACATGGCTGGCTCACCACCTGTTATAACGACCAATTCTCCCGGATATTCTGAAACGATGTTCGTTAATTCTTCCACGCTCATTTTAGGGTGAACGTCTGCATCCCAGGATTCCTTTACATCACACCAAACGCATCCCACATCACAACCACCCAATCGAATGAAATATGCTGAAGTACCCGTATATTTTCCTTCACCTTGAAGGGTGTAAAAATGTTCCATTACGGGGTACAAAGTATGATTTGAACTAGTCATAGATCAAAGGTAATTACTAATTCCGAATGCCGAATTACGAATTACGAATTAAAAAGGCATTTCGACTTCGCTCAATGACCTTTTTGGGCTTTTCCGGTGACTGAGCGGAGTCGAAGGTGCCGGGATTGATAATTAGGATAAGACTTCCAAATCACTAATCTCATTGATATTGAGAATAATCGTTCCGCTTTCGTCTGCACTAAAGTTCTTTTTGAATTTAACCCCGGTTGCCCATTGATGCTCTGCATAAGAATGCTTTCGAATCACGGTTTGGGAATACGTTTCATCAAACGCTTCGATGATAATGAGTAATTCCGCCAATTTTCCTCTGATATCCGACAAGGTGATGTCATATAAAGGAGAATCATCATTGATTACGTGCACCAATGTCCATGTAAGTGGAAAGTAGCGTACAAAATCTGTTTCTAAGGGAATGTTATAATATTTCCGTTGTACCATGTTTGATTCGGAATCTTCATCAACCAATGAAAGCAGAACATGCACTTTTGTGTTCAGGAGCACACTGTTTCGCTGATTGACGATTTTAAACATCAAAGCCATTTTGTCTTTGTGCGGTGTAACAATGACATTGTGTGAAAATGCAATTTTTGTAGATGGTCTGGAGAAACGTCCGTAAATGAGACCGGTTGCAATGGCAAATGCAATTAAACCTACAAATGCTTCCATCGCAGCAATGAACGAAGTTAAATTTCCGATAGGGGCAATGGCACCATAACCCACAGTGGTAAATGTTTGCGCACTAAAATAATAAGCGGCTACAAATTCATTTTGATTTGGATTGATTCCATGAAGGTGCTCTGTTCCGACCCAGCAGTAAATTCCTGCGAAAAAGAGATTCGCTACAAGAAAACTACCAACCAGAAAAAAGCCAAATTTCCAGGTATTCAAGTCGACTAAGTATTTATAGAAATCTTTGAGCATGCGGATTGTCCCGACACGTTTGATATTGTAAGAACCGTCTTCGTTTAAAATGCGTTTGACTGACTTTTGATAAGCTGTACCTAAACCCGGATCCTGAGATTCGTATTGTTCAAATTTGCGCTGTTTGTTCATTTTGTTTATTCGAATTATAACTTGAAGTTAATCAATCTATGGATTTGAAAATTAAAATTTTAAGCAAAAAAAAATCCCGACTCATTAGAAATCGGGATTTACAAGGCCTTACTCACACTATTGTTTCACAATCCGACTTGTAGCCGATCCATTTTGAGTTTCTACATTAATTAAATAGATTCCGGTAGAAACAGCTTCCAATTGTTCAGTTACTTGAAGGCTGTTCAGATCATTGACTTCTTTAATTAATCTTCCGTTGGAAGCATAAATGCGGTATGAAAGGATGTTGGATTCAGCTTTGATTATGACAGAAGATAAAGCCGGATTCGGGTAAATCTGTAATTCATTTGCCGATGCCAATTCATTCATTCCAAGATCTCCTTCCCAATTTAGTTTTAGAAGTGCCGGACTATAATTATAACTGATCTGCCCAGGAGCATAGTAGTAATAATTAGAAGAGTCTGGCTCAAAAGTGGTATTGAATTGATTGAAATCAACTACTTTTTGATATAACAGATTTAAATAGACACTGTTAAAACGGTCTAATGTAATACCAGTCAACTTGAGATTTGCATCAGTTTGTTCGATACTCAATAAATGATGATCAGCCAATATTCCTGTTCCAGAGTTATAAACGCCTGTAAAGATTCCTCTTTCGGTTTCTAAAGTATCCGGGGTATTAGCAGATCCGGTTAGTGTTAATCCCTTCAATTTAAGGCCCATTGAAATCACAGAGCCGTTTAAATCTATGGATGATCCGAAATAAGCGGACTCAAAACCACCGTAATAACTATACATTTTGGTCGCCCAATGAAGGTGGTGGTCTGCAGCATCGTATTTGGCAAGAAAGGAATTTCCGGAACCATAATAAGCAAGGATTTCTGTATCTGATGTTGGATCGATATCCAGCGGAATGTATTGGTTGGCATTGGTGAAACAGTGAAGAATAACATTTGATTCTTCATCGATTGCTAATCCGATAGCACCGCAACCAGAACCGGCCGGTTGGCTGTTAGGAACACTGTTTGGGGTTCCCACGAGTGAGAATCCGCTAACAAAATCTCCGGTACCAGCATTCAGCATACTAACAAAAGTAGATGACAGTCCGGAAGGATTGGTTTGAATTGCAGAATTGCCTGATGGATCGAGGTCAAAATCAGTATCATTAAAACCACCTGCCAGTACAATGTATTGATCATTTGACCGAATGAATTTTGAACGGGAGATGCCAGTTCCACCAAATGATTTCGACCAAAGGAAATCGTAATTCGTGAGATCTATTTTTACGACAACCTGATCTGCACCATACATTGAAGAATCCATAGAAGTAATGGAATCGGTTCCTGAAGTGAAATCCGTATCGATTGTCCCATGGAAGTCTCCGTATAGGAACAATTCGTTTTGTGCCGTGGAAGACATATCACTAAAACTAATGAAACTTTCTCCCGATATAAAAGTACCCGCTCCTTCATATTCCAGGTGGTTTTGATATTCTCCATTTAAGTTGTAAAACGCAACGTATGTCCTTGTTATGTTTCCACTGGAATCCACTGAGTTAGAACCAACATATGATGGGGATGGATCGAAGTCAACAAGAACATTCGTATTAAAGTTTATATAGGCTGATCCGCTAAGAATGATCGTGCCTTGATTGGTTACATGGAATACCGGTGTTGGCATAGAGGTTACTGATTGTATGAGTTTTTTGGCTTCTACAAATGTTCCGTCAAGCAGGGTTTTTGTAATAAGGTATGTTGTTTCGTAGCCAGCTTGTGCTGAAACAAAGAAACTGGTAGTTCCAGGATCCACATCAACCGATGAAGCTGGATTACCGAAACCTCCCAGGGTGTAAATGGTATCCTGAACAATGACGGATTGATATTCGGTGTATTCTGCACTTTTATTGTTTCGCTGTCTCCAGCCAAAGGAAAATTCCTGACCAAAAGAGATAGAGGTGAAACAAATGAATAGGCTAAAAAGGAGTGTTCTCATAATTACTAAGTTGATTTTAACAAGCTCTATAATCGAAAAACGGATGAATTTATTGTTCAAAAAAAAATCCCGATTCAGTTATGAATCGGGATCTTGTAGTATTAATTAGAGCGATTACGCTGTAACTCCTAAAATTTCAGCCATTTTCGAACCAATGTGAGCAGGAGAATCCACTACGTGAATTCCACACTCGCGCATGATGCGTTTTTTAGCTTCTGCAGTATCATCGTCACCACCAACGATTGCACCTGCGTGACCCATTGTGCGTCCTTTTGGTGCTGTTTCACCAGCGATAAATCCAACAACCGGTTTTGTACCGTTTTCTTTGATCCAACGAGCAGCGATTGCTTCTAAGCTACCACCAATCTCACCAATCATGATGATACCTTCTGTTTCCGGATCATTCATTAATAATTCAACAGCTTCTTTTGTTGTAGTTCCAATAATTGGATCTCCACCAATACCAATTGCAGTTGTAATTCCTAATCCTGCTTTAGCAACCTGATCAGCTGCTTCATATGTCAACGTTCCCGATTTAGAAACGATTCCAATTTTTCCTTTTTTGAAAACGAATCCTGGCATGATACCAACTTTCGCTTCACCTGCAGTAATGACACCCGGACAGTTTGGTCCGATCAAGCGAGCACCTGAACCTTTCAGGTATTCTTTTGCTTTAACCATGTCATTTACCGGAATACCTTCTGTAATACAAACGATTACTTTAATTCCTGCATTTGCCGCTTCCATAATTGCATCTGCTGCGAATGCCGGCGGAACGAAAATGATAGAAACATCAGCTCCCGTTTTAGTTACTGCATCAGCAACTGTATTGAAAACAGGACGATCTAAGTGCGTTGAACCACCTTTTCCGGGAGTAACACCACCAACAACGTTTGTTCCATATTCAATCATTTGACCTGCATGGAAAGTACCTTCACTTCCTGTGAATCCTTGTACAATTACTTTAGAGTTTTTATTAACTAGAACACTCATGTTTGAGAATTTAGATTTCGTTTTTAAAATGCGATTCAAAAATAGCTGTTTCTTTTTGTTTTAACAATGTTTTGAGTGATTTTATATTGCGAATTCCCGCTTTTTTTATCCATTCCTGAAAATGTGTGAAAATGAGCTTTTTAGAGATGTTTAATCCGCTTGTTTTTAGTTCTGTAAAGTAGCGGAAGAATCGTTTTTCAGTAGTCATTTGAATCTGTGTTTTGAGATTGAAATGCAATAAATCGACGATTATGCTGTTAATCAGTCATTAAAAGTTAAATATATGAAAACCTGCATAGCTCTATTGTCGATATTGATTACCGGAATTGGTTTTTCTCAACAAAAAGATTCGGTTAGATCAAATCCCCGTTTTATTATCAAAATGACGCATGGTATGACCACCAGCAATCAGTTCGATTTCACCAATTCGGAATGGGGAAGAATGACTCCCGGTTTCGAGATCCCGGATTCACTGAAAAGCGGTATAGGTGGTACAAATTATGACTCGCATGAGATCAATACAATTTCGAGCAGTCAGTACTATATGTTCTCATTCTCATTAATAAATGGTGCTGATAAACAGGCGGGCAGGAAGTTTCTGGCAACGACAACCTTTCATTTGGGATACGGTCCGGAATTAAACGCACGCAAAACCTGGTACCATGAAGACAGACAGGTAATAGATACCTTGACTTCAAACCAGAACGGCCAGGAATTTTATATTTACGGAAACAGGAACCAGTTGATTGCTAAAACTTACAATTCCAGATCGATTGCTTTTGGTATCGGTGAGCATATTGCAACGAACCCCAACCGCGTATTTCAGTTTGAAACAGGGTTGGATGTACTTTGTTTGTTGAGTATTGTAAGTGAAGTAAATGCTTCTTATATGGACAATTATTTCGTAGAAGGAGTGCCGTGGGATAACGGATATGGTTATCAGCAACCTGTATTGAATGAAACCAGAGCAGAAACTTTTTCCGGAACTTTAACAGCGGGTTTGATCATGCGTGTGCCACTTGAAATGAGTTTCAAATTATCCAGAAAAAATCCCGTATTAAGCAGAATGCGAATAGGAGGAGAGTTGAATCCGGGATTGGGAATGCAGTTTACGAAAGGTCTTGTAAGCAGCAGTGTCAATGTAAGTGGAGGGATGAATTTCCGTTTTGCGTTTTAGATCACTTTTTCGATTGTAATATCGAATACCAGCGTCGAATTAGCAGGGATATTGTCTAAAGCATCATCACCGTATCCTAGATGTGGTGGAATGACCATGCGCAACTTAGTTCCTGCAACCTGATTCAATAAACCCAATTGAAATCCGCCAATGAGCCCTTTTAGATTCGATTGAAGTGGTTTTCCGGGTTCCGTTTGATCAAATTTATTTCCATTGGTAAGCGTTCCTTTGTATGAAAGTTCGACTTCACTTCCCGACTGGACTTTTTCTGTTCCAGTTCCTTTTTCCAGAACTTCAACAACCAATCCACCATCTAAAACTTCGTAGTTCCAGTGATGCTTTTTTGCATATGTTTCAGCTTTTGAAACAAAGTTTGTTTTCTCTTCTTCCGAATAAGTATTACAGCCCATAACGATGGAACCGGCAAGTAAAATGAATAATAGATTGCGCATATTAATATCGAACAGGAGTTACTTCATATCCTTTTTGGCGAAGTAATTCAATTACTCCATTTGGACCACCTAAATGTCCTGCACCAACAGCAAAAAAGCAGGCTTTGGTTTTCATCAGTTCTTCCATTTTAGGGATCCAGTTTTTATTTCTTTTATCGAGTAGTTCTTCAGCAGAACTGCCCAAGTCATCACTTTCAAGAATTAACTTAGCCAGATTTTCCAGATCTTGTTTATAGTAATACTGTACCATTTTCTGAAAAGTTTTCTCTCCCTTCTCCGGATTTCTTACGGTTTCCATGATGAAGTTTGCCAATTCTTCTGAAGGCATTTTATCGAAAATAGATAACTGATATTCGATTGTTTCCAGCCCGCTTATAGGAATTTTATCCTGCTGGGCTTTCGATTCAATTTCCATATCGACCATTCTGACTTTTCCGGAGATCATTTTTTGAAAACTCAATTGCATCAAGGTAAACGGTTTTCTTTTTTCGAATCCTTTTTCAAATTGTTCCGGCTTAATACCTAATAGATCCGCTCCCCAATTAAGAACCGAATCTTTCTGCTGCGGAGTAAAAATATCAAAGCAGGAGCCTGAATCAAGTGTCATTAGTTTCATGAGCGAACTTTGATCTGAAAGATTCCCGATTTCCAAAATCACTTCATCTGATTTTGAAATGATCTTATCCAATTTACCTGGGAAATAGTAAAGCGAATCCGGAATTATGTGAATGGTTCCAAACAAATAGGAAACCTTCTTGTCTTTGCCTTTTACTTGGTACAAAAGCGAGTTGTTCTGTCCGAAAACAAGACCGGAAAGGAATAAAAAGATCCAGGTAAGAAAGCGCATATTACTTTTCTAATGTTAATTCAGCAAGATAATGATCGTCTTCTTCCAATACACGAATGGCTTTTAAACCAACATTTTTAGCAGACTGGAACAGATTGTCAAAATCCACATAAAGCCAGTCGAACCAAGGTCCCTTTTGCTTTTTGTATTTCATTTGGAAACGGAAATTCCCATAATATTCTGTGTTTAAATCTACCCAAAGTGCTCCGTCTTCATCTTCATATAACGAATGAATATCTGAAGAATCGCATAAGATCTTTCCTCCGGGGTTTAACAGGGATTTTGCATGCTCCAAGGTTGTTTCCAGATTGGATAATTTCCCAGCAATTCCGATTCCGTTCATTAGCATCAAGATCGTATCGTATTTTCTGTCCTTAAGTGAAAAGAAATTGATTCGTTCCGCATTCAGCTCGTTGCTTTTTAAATATTCAACCGCTCCTTCTGAGATGTCAATACAATCAACCTTAAAACCTAAATCCTGTAGATAAGTTGCGTGAATTCCTGCTCCTGCTCCCACATCTAAAACGTGTCCTCTTGCAAGAGAAAGCGCTTTTTGCTCAATAGCGGGCATTTCATCGTGTTTTCTGAAAAGTACTTCCAAAGGAATGATATCGTCTTCACAAATGTCGGAGGAAACAATAATATCTTCCGGACGTCTTTTATCTGCGTATTCTTTGATGGCTGTTCCAATTGGATCGCCGTATTTTTTTTCTTCGCTCATATTCTAAGGTAATTATCAATGAATTAATTATCAATTATCAAGGGAGTAGTTCTTTCTTGATAATTAAGACATTGCTAATTGATAATTAATATTCGTATTCCTCGTAACCTGATAAATCATCTTCGTCGTAACCATCTCCGAAATCTTCATCAAATTCATTCATATCTTCGTCCTCTTCGTCACCGTAAAATGCATCATCCTGAACTATTTTAGAATCCTCCGGAGGAGCTGTTCCAATTGCCAATGCAATTTGTGGTTTATCTAAAATTTCCTCTGTACGTTCTTGCAGTTCAATTAAGAAAATCCACATTCTCAGGAAATCATAAACAAGAATGATCTTTTGATCAGGGGCTTCCATGTAATCGGTCAGTTTTGCTTCCGACATGACACTTGTAATCTCAGGATCTTCATCTGAATAGCTCATATCCATTAAGCTGATCTCATGACCTTTGTCCCATTCATCATTTGACATGAAGAATGAACCGATTTCTTGTCCTTCAAAATTAAAGGAATTCAATATAACGCGGTAGAAAGTCTCAAAGTTGTCATTTTCATTGATGACAATGTCTCTGAAGATTTCTTGCTCTTTTTCAGAATCTAATAACACGCGAAATTTTAGCGCACCCATGCAGTTGTTTTTTTACAAAGATAATGTTAATTGAAAAGGTAAAATTGAAAATTGAGAAGTGAAAAGTGAAAAGTGAAAAGAAAACCTGATTGACGTTTGTTTTATTGATCTGCAAACGGTTGATCTAATCTTTTCAATTTCTAAATTATCCATTCTCCATTTTCTGAACTTTCAGTCCGAGTTCTTCTCCGATTTTGAGCATCAAATTCTTTGCCGTTTCAAAATCGTTTGGAATTTCCCCCTCCAAAATGGCTTCTTTTATTCTGTTTTTGATAATTCCAATTTCTCCTGAAGGTCCAATATTGAATACTGACATGATTACTTCTCCTGAAATTGGTGGTTGAAAATTCCGGACATGATCTTTTTCTTCTACTGCTTTTAATTTTTCAATAACCAATTCGAAGTTCTTCTTGTATTTCTTGACTTTGAACTCGTTCTTTGAAGTAATATCCGCATTACATAAAGTCATTAGATCATCAATGTCGTCACCGGCTTCGAAAAGCAAGCGCCTGATTGCGGAATCAGTGACATTACTTTTTACGAGAGAAATCGGTCTCAAATGAAGTCGAACCAGTTTTTGGACATACTTCATTTTCAGATCCAAAGGAAGTCTTAACCGGGTAAATATTTTGGGGACCATTCGAGCTCCCAGTTCCTCATGTCCGTGGAATGTCCAGCCAACTTGTGGATCAAATCGTTTGGTAGGAGGTTTTGCAATATCGTGTAAAATAGCCGCCCATCTCAACCATAAATTATCTGAATGAAGTGCTACATTGTCCAGTACTTCCAAGGTATGATAGAAATTGTCCTTATGGCTTTTTCCATCTCTGGTTTCAATTCCATGAAGAGCAATCATTTCAGGGAAAAACTGATGAAGAAGCTTGGTCGAATTCAATAATTCGAATCCGCGTGAAGGTTTGTCGGCGAGAATAATTTTGTTTAGCTCATCGATAATGCGCTCTTTTGAAATGATCTCCAATCTGGAAGCATTCTCCAAGATTGATTTCAAACTGCTTAGTTCAATTTGAAAGTCCAATTGAGTAGCAAATCGGATTGCACGCATCATCCGCAAAGGATCATCTGAGTAAGTTGTATCAGGCTCTAGTGGTGTTCGAAGAATTCCTTTTTCCAGATCAGCCAAACCATTGAAAGGGTCAATCAGATTCCCGAAAGTTTCTGCTCTTAAATCCAGAGCTAGTGCATTGATTGTGAAATCACGTCTTTTTTGGTCATCACTCAAAGTTCCATCTTCCACAATTGGTTTTCTGGAGTCTCTTTGATAGGATTCTTTTCTTGCGCCAACAAATTCAACATCCAAATCTTTGTAATTGAATTGTGCGGTACCGAAATTCTTAAATAGATTGACTTTTTTTACACGTAGTTTTTCTCCAGCTGCCTGAGCCAATTCCATTCCGTTTCCTACGACAACAATGTCGATATCTTTGGAAGGCCTTTCCAATAGCAAATCACGCACAAATCCACCGATGACATAAGCTTCTAAACCTTTTTCGGAAATGATTTGAGAAACAACCTTAAAAACAGGATGTTTGAGTTTGTGTGCGAAATTTTCTGTTTGCATGCGGGTGCAAAGTTACTGAATTTAGACTAATCAGCCTCTGATAACTTGTATGGAACTATCTAATCCTATTTTTATAATTTGCGAAGGGGTAGAAAGTTGCTCTGAAGTCCGGAGTTCAAGAATGGCGTCGACCCGTTCTTTAATTTGAGAATCAATGTTACTGAAATTGGTTGGAAACGGTTTGCCGGAAATATTTGCCGATGTCGAAACGATTGGCTTTCGAATACTCTTTATCAAAGAAAGACAGATAGGGTCTTTTGTCAGGCGAATTCCAACAGAGCCATCGGGAGCTAAAACACTTGGAGCCAATCCTTGGGCATTCGGATAAATAATTGTCAAGGGTTTATCGGACAGATCGACCAAGTCATAGCAAACTGCAGGAAACTCGGGAATATACTTTTCGATCATTTGAAAGCTGTCGACTAAAAGGATGAAACTTTTATTTTCAGGTCGTTCTTTGATCTCCAAAATCCGTTGACACGCTTCCTCATTCGTGGCATCACAACCAATTCCCCAAATGGTGTCGGAAGGATAAAGAATTGTTTTTCCCGCTTTGAGTGCTTCGATAATAGTTTGGTCCAGAACCATTTTGTAGATTTTTCAGCAAAGTTACTCCAGAAGACTCAAATGGTAGGCCTTTTTAGGTTTAAAATCGAAGAGAGCTTCTAATTTTTTATACATCTCAATTTGCTCGCGGGTAATTTCTACACAAAGCGAATGAGGGGAATAACTGACATTAATTAATCCGGCGTCCCAAAGTTTAGTCAGGTGATCATGAATGGTTGATTTAGATAGATGAAGTCTTTCCGATAACTCTCTGTTGGTCAATTTAGGATATTTGATGAGTAATTCGATCATTTTAACTCTGCAAGGATGTGCAATTGCTCTTCCTGTTAGAGAGATAGAGATTTGTTTTGGTGTGTAATCAAGAGGTTTTAAAGTTGGCATAACACATTAAAAATTAAATGAATAAATAACTTTCTTAATTAAGTTAATAAAAAATATCGCTTGAAAAAAGTGTTTTTGGAAAAAGTAAAATTCTAGAATTTGGAAATTCGGAAATTCGCTTGTTCCCAAAGATACGAACAGATTTAATGTTAACATGTTGTTTTTCAGTGGTTTGATATTTTTAATTTATCATATTTTCGATCAGTTCTTTTTTCTTAATTTTATCACTCAATCAGATTTCTGTGAAAAAAATATTGATAATCGAAGACGACCAACAAATTAGTTCACTGGTTCAAAAAGGTTTAGCTGAAGAAAATTTCGATACCAAAGTTGCCAATAACGGACTAAAAGGTCTGGATGAATTTCATTTTTGGAATCCCGACTTGATTATTTTGGATATTATGCTTCCCGGGTTGAATGGAATTCAGGTTTGTTCTAAAATCAGAGAGACGAGCCAAGTGCCGATATTGATGCTGACAGCTTTGGGAACTCCAGAAAATGTTGCGCTCGGATTAGATTCTGGTGCTGATGATTATTTACCGAAACCGTTCAAGTTTATTGAGTTGAATGCACGTGTAAGGTCATTGCTTAGAAGGATTGAAAATCAAGGGGTGAATGTCAATACAGTTTTCCAGTTTGATGATGTGGTCATCGATGATGATCGCAAAACTGTTCTGAGGAATGGAAACGCGATTAGTCTTACATCCACTGAATACCGTTTGCTATTACTTTTCATTATGAATCCACGAAAGGTATTTTCCCGTATTGATATTTTGGAAGATGTTTGGGGGATCGATTTTGAATCCGGCACCAATGTAGTAGACGTTTATGTTAATTACCTGCGTAAGAAGTTAGTACAATTTGGCGGATCGAAACTGATTCATACAGTGATTGGAATGGGATATGTAATGCGTGAAGAAGAATGAAAATTAGAGTTAGGATCATCTGGTTACTGAGCAGCACCTTTGTAGTTTTGGTGTTACTATTTAGTGCTTTTGTCTATGTATTGTCTTCCAATTACGTATTCAATGATTTTTACGACCGACTTAAAACGAGAACAAATACGACCATTCGCATTGAATTGGACCACAGAGGTGATAAAGAATTTGTGAGGGAATTTAAACAGGAATATTTGGAGAAATTGCCACAGGAAAAAAGTACAGTGGTGGAATTGAATGAACAAGGAATTCCTTTGTTAAGTGGAAAACAAGGGAAAGAAAATTCCGGGTTTGTTCAAAAAGTCATTCGTTACAAATACGCTCAAGAAAGAAAGGGAAGCCTCCTAAAATATGGAATCTTATACGTTTCAAAAGAAGGAAAAAGCTATGTAGTTTATACCTCTGCGCGAAACATGTATTACACGAAGTATAAACATTATCTGGGAGGATTACTTATTTCGTTGTTCTTTTCAGCAGTTTTTTTAATCATTATGGTTTCATTGTGGCTCTCTAAGAGATTGATCAAACCTATTAGTGATCTGAGTACAAGCATTCATAAAATTGGAACAGAGAATCTGCATTTTAGAATTGAAAACAAGCAGGAAGGAGACGAATTAGGAGAGCTGATTCAAACAATGAATAACATGCTTGACCGTTTGGAAACCAGTTTTGAAACCCAGAATAATTTCATCAGTAATGCTTCGCATGAGTTGAACACACCACTTACAAGTATTATAGGTCAGGCCGATTTAATGCTTAGTAAAGATCGAAGTGCCGATGATTACAAAATAGCATTGAGCCATATTTTGGAGCAGGCAGAGAAATTGAATAAGAAGACAAAAGCATTATTATTTCTGGCTCAAACCGGTTTTGATGGTAAGAAAATGACCATTGAAAAATTACGAATCGATGAGCTTATTTTTGAAACAATGGAAACCGTAAACCGAATTATTCCAGGAAACAAGATCAAATTTGATTTTGAAAGTCTTCCTGAAAATTTGGATGTATTGGAAATTAAAGGGAATTCACAGCTGCTTCAATTGGCCTTATCAAATGTGCTTCTGAATGCAAGTAAGTATTCTGAAAATGAAGAGGTTCGTATTTATTTGACTCATACGAAAGAAGCCATTTCTGTTCATGTTCAGGATAACGGGATTGGAATTCCTCCTAAGGATTTGAGCCATATCTATGATCCATTCTTCAGAGCCTCCAATACTACTTCGTTTGAAGGATACGGAATCGGATTACCACTTACAAGAAACATTATGCGCCAGCATAAAGGAAAGATTATCGTATATTCGGAAGAAGAAAAAGGGACTTTAGTAAGTTTGGTAATTCCCTATAAATCCTAAAGAAAAGTTAAAACTGAAATTCTAATCTGGTTTTAATCCCGCTCTTATCTCATCCTTATACCCGCACTCTAACTTTGTTCAAAACAAATAGAGATGGGTACAACAATTCTAATACCGACAGACTTTAAAGTTTCCTCATTGGAACCGCTTAAAGCATTATTGCAATTTCAACAGGAGGATTCGATCAAGGTGCTTTTAGTACATGGAATCTATCTTTCTAATTCGATTTCAGATTTGCTCTTTTTTGATCAGAGCGATTTGAAAATTGAAATGGCCGGGAAGGAATACCTGAGAAAATTATATGATTTGGAAAAAGAGCTGGGTTCAAAAGTGGCCTCAATCCAAGTTGTCTTCTTTAGCGGTTTCACCCAAAGTTCATTCGAGCAATTCACTGAAACGAATAAGATCGACCGGATTGTTATTCCGTATGAATTAAACTTTGATTGGTCTCACAAGAAAAGTATGGATGTCATTCCTTTTTTACACAAATCAAAAATTAAGAAACAGCTGATTGCTTGGGACAATAATCAATATTCCAGCAAATCCAATCAAACATATATTACCGCATTAGTATGAAACGGAAAATGGTCATATCAGCATGTATTGCCCTTCTTACCTTGAGTTCGTTTGGCTACTATGTTTTTAGTCATTCGGCTTATCCTGAAGTTGCCATAGTAGGCGAGTGGAAGGAAGTTTCATGGGTGTATGACAGAAACAATGTAGATGAAAAAGTGAAACAGGAAATCGGAACAGATGAGCGCGTGGATATTGCCAATCATTTAGTCATTCATCAATTTGAAAACTGGACTTTCAGAAAGAATTACAGTATCAAACTCCATGAACAAACCGGAAAAGAACATCAGGCAAAATGGCGTTTGAAAGATAGGGGACGAATCCTGACTTTATTGAATGATGATGGAACAACTGAAGTCTATTCTGTTGAATCATTAAAGAAAAACGAATTGGTTCTTCACTTTGATACCGATGTTCATGCAAGGGGAATTGTGAAGATCACACTAAAAAAAATCAATTAAGAGAAAGCACTGCTTTCGATATATTATCCGTCATGACGGATTTACAACTAATTTAAATATAGAAGACATGCTTCGTAGATTTAGTAATAGCAGAACATTTCAGGATAATTTGAGATTGGGAGTATTCACCGCAATTATTGCAGGAATGGTGAATGTTGCATCCTTGGTGCTGTTTTACTCCTTTACTTCCAATTTAACGGGACATTTTGCCATTCTGGCGCAGGAAATCGCAGATGGGAAATGGTTCCAGATGTTGGTGGTAGTATTTTGGATCCTTTTGTTCTTTTCAGGGAGTTTCTTGTCGAATAATCTGATCATCAATAGCACGAAGAAGAACGCCTTTGTTTCACACAGTATTCCCATGGTGCTTGAAATTCTGTGTTTTGTATTTGTTGGTATTTACGGTCAGTTCTTTTATACCGAAACGCTTACACAAACTGAAATTCTGGTTTCTGTACTCTTGTTTTCAATGGGGCTTCAGAATGGGTTGACAGCGAGTATTTCCAATTTTCAGGTGAAAACAACCCATTTAACCGGATTAACAACTGATTTGGCAATTCATTTGTCGATGTTAACGAAGAAGAAATACCGAATGAATGCACAGCTCGTAGAGAAAACAAAACTGATGGCTGCAATTATGGGGTCTTATTTAATTGGTGGTATTTTCTCCGGCTTGATCATTCATTATGTCCAATTTCAGGTGTTTTATTTCATCTCTGCGGCAATGTTGGGGGTTCTTACCTACGATTTTGCAAAAACATACATTCCGTTTTTTGTGAATAAAAAGAAACACGAAACAACATTGAAGTTGAATTTGGAAAAGATCCAAGACACGATAAAGAACACTACAAAGAAAGGCAGTGTTTTATCAGAGAGTAAAAATTAGTCTTCTCTGGTAAACTTTTTATACAAATCAGGTCTGCGGATTTGAGTTCGCTCAATGGCTTGCTGCTCTCTCCATTGCTCAATTTTCCCAAAGTCCCCGGATAATAAAACGTCGGGGACTTTCCATCCGTTAAATACCGGTGGACGTGTATAAACCGGAGGAGAAAGCAAATCGTCCTGAAAACTATCCGTTAGGGCAGAAGTTTCGTCATTCATCACTCCCGGAATCAATCTTCCGATGCTGTCAACAACCACAGCAGCAGCTAATTCACCACCGGTCAAAACATAGGATCCGATAGATATTTCCTTCGTAATGTAATGCTCGCGAATGCGTTCGTCAACTCCTTTGTAGTGGCCGCAAAGGATCATGATGTTCTCTTTTAAACTCCAGGAATTACTATGACGCTGTTCTAACAATTCTCCATCAGGAGTCATGTAAATGATTTCATCATAGCTGCGTTCCGATTTCAATTTCTCAATCAAAGTTGCGATCGGTTCAATAGCCATGACCATTCCAGCACCACCGCCATATTGATAGTCGTCCACATTCTTATGCTTATCCGTCGAATAATCGCGAATATTGTGAATGTGAATCTCCAGAAGTCCACGATCTTGTGCGCGTTTCATCATAGAAACATTAAAAGGACCATTTAAAAGTTCCGGAAGAATGGTGAGAATATCAAATCGCATGAGGCAAAGTTAGTCAAATTCGTCCGACCGATTACCTTTTTTTTGCCCTGAAATAGGCAAAAATGGAGAGAATCAATCCAACAATTGTCAAACCGATCCAAAGCGTGGAGTTATCGGATTTCTTCTTTACTTCGGTAGTTATTTCCTTAGATGAATCTGCTTTTTCAGCCTTTATTTCCGATTCCGGGTTTTCTATTTTAATTCCCAAATACGCCAATAATTTTTCAGGATTCGTCTCTATTTTGGACCAATTAATCTTGTAATCACTTCCCGGAGGATTGTAAACATAGTTTTGATAAGGAACACCGCTTATTTTGCTGGACATACCGTGAGGTATTTTGGGAGGTCCAGGTTGTTTTCCGGCATACTTTTCTCTTAATTCTCTTGCTTGTTCGATCTTTTCATCAATGTCTTTCCGATCTGATTTATAGTAAAGTTTAGCAATTTGATAAAATGCTTTCGCGTGTTCAAATGATATGGTCTCGAAGTAGAAATCTCCCATTTCAACAAACAAATCGGCCATAACCGGATTTACTTCTTTGGGCGAAAATGGAAAACGTTCCTGCAATTGAATGTACAACTGATCAAATACCTTTTGCGATTGTTTTTGTTTTGGACTCAGATTTAATACGGAATGATTTGTCAAGTAAGCCGGATCTTTTTCCAATGCAATTTTAGCTTCCAGTATTTTAACATGGATCCATTCGCTTCCTTTGTGGGAATCGGGATTGATTTCAATGCCTTTTCGAATGTATTCCAATGCTTTTTCATTTTGACCGGAAAGTTCATAAGTTGTTCCAAGATTCGCAATAATGCTGTATTCATTGGGGTGAAGTTCTGCCAGCTTTTCGAAAATCACCAATGCTTCTTTTACTTTTCCTGCTTGAACCAAATGCAATCCGTAATCCGAAAGTAATTTGAAATCAGTGCTTTTTTTTAGTTTTTGCTCTAACAGAACAAGCTGTTTTTCAATTGTCTTTTGATCAAAATATTGATTGAATCGAATTTTGTCCATTTCAAATGGATGAAAGTTGCCTCTCGCATCCAGAACATGATATTCATTGTAACAGGAAAAGCTATTGGAGTAAGAAAGAAGAAGTAGAAAAGTAAAGAGGTAACGCACGGTATTTTAGTTTGGGTTTTCCGAAAATTACGAAAAAAAGAACTAAGAATCCCGAAGAGTCGGGACAAGTTAAGCGGATTGACTATATTCGTCGAACTAACTAGTAAACTGTTTAACGAAACCAAACTGTTCACATGAAATTCATTCTAGCCATTGCTCTTGCGTGTTGTTTCTCCTCTGGAGATGGAACTGTCTATATTTGCGATTCTCCGAGTTCTGTTGCTTTCCATTACAAACGCGATTGCCGCGGACTCAATAATTGCAAACATGAAGTGAAAAAGACTACTGTTTCCGAAGCTGAAAAATTGGGATTGAAGATTTGCGGTTGGGAGGATTAAGATTCAGAGGAACAATGAAAGCGAGAATGAAGGTTTAATCTCTCATTCTGTTTCTCATTCTCATTTTGTTTCTGTCTTCCTCGCATTAATAACTACCACCGTCGCAATAATAATCCCAACACCCAGCCACTGCATGCCCGTTACTGTTTCGTGCAAAATAAGCTGTGCGGAACAAATGGAAACCGGAATTTCAATTGCCGCTAAAATGCCTGCCAGTCCCAGTCCCGTTTTCGGAATGCCGATATTGAATAGGATAGGAGGGATAACTGTTCCGAAAAGCCCCAAAATAATTCCAAACTTGAGAAAAATCATCCAATCCAAATGTTCCCAGATTTGGATGTTCCAGTAAACTAGTACTGTGAGCAAACTGCCAACGATCAGCCAAAAACTGCGCACAACGCTGGATAATTGCGTTTCTACATGATTCGAAGCATGCATACTTACTGTATAGGACAACGCAGCAAGCAAACCATAAACAATTCCTTCTACCGAAATCTGAATATCTTCCTCAATTAAGTTCGTTGCCAGAATGGTTCCTCCCAATACGCAAAAACTACCTGCAATTTTAAGCCAATGAGCCACTTTTCGGGTTTGGATCATTTCCCACACGACACTCATCCAAATAGATTGCATCAATAAGATAATTCCAATGGAAACAGAGATCGTTTGAATGGCGATATAATAGAAACAACTCGTCAAACCCATGGAGATCCCAAAAAGAATCAATTTCGATTTGGATTTAGGACTTGCTTTTACCGGAGTTTTCTTTGTTTTAGCAACCTGCATCAGTACAAAAAGCACAATAACTCCAACCAATGATTGATAAAAAGTAAGCACGCTGGTGTGAGCATCCTGATTATTAGCATACTTCACAATCGTTGCAAGAATGCCATAACTCGCTGCTCCAAATCCCACAAATAACGCACCTCTTAACTTGCTCATAATCCCGTTTGAAGCCCAAAATTAGTCCTTTTTTCGACCCGAAAAACCTTCCGGAATTGCTAAAGCGTTGTAGTCATGAAATAAATTCACACTTCGACTCGGCTCAGTGTCCTTTGAATTTCAAACGTGTATTTTAATAAGGTGACTGAACGGAGTCGAAGGCACAGATTAACCATCGTTCATCCACATAGAAAACCGTTCAACAATCACTGAAAACAGCTGATCATAAAATATTAATTGATAGATCAATTAATTTAATCTTTGTTCAAAATAACTTCCAATGAAAACAGGACTAATCATATGTTTGCTCATTTCCCTTCAATCATTTTCTCAGGAAAAAGTGTGGGTAAAAGGCCACGTTTCTGATCAGAAGAATGAAGGTGTTGCAGATGCGGTATTGTTTATCTATTCTGCAGATTCGACGCTCTTGTCTATGGCTGTTTCAGAAAAAGACGGACTGTTTGAAGCAGATATTATTCCGATAGATTCTGTTTTTATTCGGGTAACTCATGAAAGTTTTACAGAGTTTTCGACCGCAGTTCTTCCTCTTTCAGAAGCCTCCGATTTGAACCTGGTGTTTCAGAATAAAACCAAGGAAGTAGAAGAGGTAACTGTTTCAGCCACGAAGCCTTATATCGAACGAAAACCGGGAATGATGGTTTTGAATGTAGAACAATCCTTAAGTGCTACAGGTTCTTCTGCGTTTGAAATTCTGGAAAAGTCACCGGGAGTCAGCATCAGTTCAACGGACAACATCAGTTTGAATGGGAAAAATGGGATCATCGTGCAGATTGATGGAAAGGCACAGCCGATGTCGGGAACTGATTTGGCAAACTATTTAAGAGGAATTCCGTCATCAGCGATTGATAAAATTGAACTGATCAGCAATCCTTCTGCAAAATACGATGCTGCCGGTTCTGCTATAATCAATATCCGTCTGAAGAAAGACACACGTTTAGGAACTAACGGAACAGTGACCACTAGTTATGGACAAGGAATTTATCCAAAAGCCGGGGCGGGAATCTCCCTGAATCATCGAAACAAGAAAGTGAATGTATTTGGCTCTTATAATTACGCTTACAGAAAAGGATTTAATCATTTGATTCTGGAACGACGCTTTTATAAGCAAGATACATTTGTAGGAGCTTACATTCAGGATAATAACTTGAAATTTCCGGTTTCCAATCACAGCGCCCGTTTTGGAATGGATTTCCAGTTAAACAAGAAAAACGCGCTTAGCTTTGTTGTTAATGGAATGAGTAATGCGTACACGATTGATGGAATTAACCGATCGGATGTGCAAACGCAGCAAGATGTGAATTCTTCCCGCTTTGTAACAACCAATGACAGAAAGGAAAAATGGTTCAATGGTTCTGCGAACGTGAATTACAAGCATGTGATGGATTCGATGGGTTCTGAAATTACAGCCGATCTGGATTATGCAGCTTATCAAAATCAAAATGAACAACGATTTAATACGAGTTATTATGATTTGAACGGAGTTTCGCTTCAGAATCCCTACATTCTTACGGGTGATTTAAAAGGGAAATTGGCCATTCATGCTGCAAAAGTGGATTTGCACAAAGTATTGAATGCGAAGAACTTTCTCGATGCAGGTTTGAAATCGAGCTATGTAGTTGCAGACAACGATTTGAAGTTTTATGATCGAAGTAATGGAACAGCTGTTTATGATACAACTAAAAGCAATCATTACGTCTATCAGGAAGCTATTGAAGCGGGTTATCTGACCTGGAATTACGAAGGCAAAAAATGGTCTTTTCAATTGGGAGCAAGAGCAGAATATACGCATGTGAAAGGAACTCAGAGAACCACTAATTCAGTTTCTGATACGGGTTATTTCCAAATCTTTCCAACCGCTTATTTGGGATTCAATCCAACGGAAAAGCATCATTTTGAATTGTCGATGAATCGAAGAATTGACCGACCAAGTTATGATCAGTTGAATCCATTTAAATTTTATTTGGATCCGTCCACTTACAAAGAAGGAAATCCGTATTTGAGGCCGCAGACAACTTATACTTTTGAATTGGGGTATTCTTTTAAAAACAACCTGTATGTCAATGCTGGGGTTGCAACAACAAAAGACAACATTACGGAAGTGATTGCACCACTGACACAAAATCAGAATGTGACAGTTCAAACCAACATCAATTTAAGTCGTGCAGATCTGATTTATGTGAATGTTTCAGCTCCTATTCAGGTTACTAAATGGTGGAACAGCGTTAATAATATCAACGCATACATTGCACTTTATTCCGGAAATATAGCACAGACGAATCTTCAAAACAGAGGTTCCGGAGTGTTAATCTTAAATACGGTGAATACGTTTACCTTAAAGAAAGACTGGTCGATTGAATGGAATGCTTCTTATCATACGCCTGAGATTTATGCTTTTGATCACATCAAGGAGATTTGGCATACGGGAATAGGTGTTCAAAAGAAGATTTTGCAAAGTCGGGGAGTGATCAAGTTTGCCTGGACAGATATGTTCTACACCAATTACATCCGGGCGAATGTTTCGTTTACAAACTACAAGGAATACTTTGATGTGAAACGAGATACACGTGTGGCAACGGTAAGTTTCACATACAAATTTGGAAAAACAAGTGTGGCCGGAAACAGAAGAAGAGGAACGGGAGCAGATGATTTGAAAGGACGTGTAAATACGGGAGGAGGATAATATTTAATTACGAATTACGAATGATAGATTTTAAAATCGGATTCCCAACACCATTACATCATCCACTTGCTCATTGTCATGCTGCCATGCAAAGAATTCGTTTTTCACCAGTTCTTTCTGTTCCTCGCTCGGAAGTTGAGAAATGGAAACCAGAAATTCGTAGAATGGTTTGTATTTGTATTTTTTATCCATTGGTCCGCCAAACTGATCTGGAAAACCGTCGGTGATCAAGTACAACATATCTCCGGGTTGAATTTCCATTGAAAAGGTCTTGAACTTCTCTGTTTTTGTGGAGTTTCCAACCGGAATTTTATCGTATTCAAGAATACTGTAATTTCCATTGCGAATTAGAATAGGAGCATTGTTTGCAGCGGCGTAGGTAATGATATTAGAGTTGGGATTAAAGCGGATCAGAATTCCATCCATTCCATCTTGTCGTTCATATTGGAAAACGCTTTTCAAGAGCCTGCGCACTTTCTCCAAAATATCACCCGGTTTTTCGATTTTTTCGTTCATCAAAGCTTCATTTAAGAAGGAAACATTCAATAAACTCATAAATGCTCCCGGAATTCCATGCCCGGTACTGTCACAAACGCCTAAATACAATTCTTTATTTCTTTCTGCAGCCCAATAAAAGTCTCCGCTCACAACATCTCTTGGTTGAAAGAAAACAAATGAATCGGGAACATAGCTGTTTACCATGTCTTTGGATGGAAGAATGTTCTCCTGAATTTGCTGCGCATAAGCAATAGAGTCAAACATATCCTTGCGCTTTTCAGATAAACTTCTGTTGGTTTCTGTCAGATCATCAATCAAAGTAGCAATCGTATTTTGCATAATACGAAAACTGGTTGCCAGTTCCCCAATTTCGTCTTTTCCTTTCACGGTAATATTCGTTTCAAAATTCCCTGTACTCAGTTCTTTTGCATGATGACTTAATTGTTGAATGGGTTTAGCGATTTGTTTGGCAATGAAAAAAGCAATCAAAGCAGAGGCGAGTAGAACGATGATGTAAGTGATGATGAGAAAATAGCGCAATTCTGCTACTTCTGAAAAGGCTTCACTTTGATCCATTTTGGAAACAATTCCCCAGTGAACATTGTTCAGTTTCAAAGGTGAATAAGCACCTAGTGCTGGTTCTCCACGATAATCAAGTGCTTCAACAACCCCCGTTTCACCTGCAATTGCTCTTCTGGAAGATTCGGAATCAATTTGGATGTTTTTAATAGCAGATTTACTTGATTTCAGATGATCTAAATCGGTGTTTGAAATATGATGAGCATGAACTAACATACTGATTAAGCTATCTTTGTCTTCCAATAAAAACCGGCTTTGGGAACGCATGTACATATCCGGGCCAACCAGGTAAACTTCTCCGGTTTTTCCCATATTCTGATTTCCCCAATCCCGGTTAAATGTCAGGATCTTGTCCAATTCTTCAATTCCGATTTCGGCAACCAATATCCCAACATTCAAACTGTCTTTGATCATGGGGCAGGCAATGAATGCCGTTTGCTCGTTATTGGAAGGCGGATAAGCCTCGAAATCCACAATAAACGTTTTGGGTTCTTTGAATTCGCGGACGGCATCAAATGCTTTTCGAATGCTGGTGCTTTTGAAAGGTTCTTCCAATACATTTGCTCCGATTTCCGAATGCTGATCAGTGGTGTATACAATAAACCCTGTTTTTGAATCAATGAGTATAACGTCGTGAAAACCAATTTTATTCGCAATTCTTTTGGTTCTTGAATTCAGTTTTGATTCAACGGTTCTGAAATTTTTAGTACTCGCTAATCGCGGGAAACGCTTATCCCACAATAGATTTTGGATGATGACGGCCTCTTTATTATTGGCTAATTCTTTGGAGGCAAGATCTAATGAAGCGCTGTGGTTTCCATAGTAAGATTTTACCTTCTCGTGGTAAATACTGTCTCTATTAGCTTTGTATCGATTAAATGTTTCTGTATCAAAGTCCGGAGCTTCGGAAATTTCCTGAAAAGCTTCTTTGCATTCGATGAATTTATTTACAAATGATTTGGAGGAACTCATTAATTCAGTCTGATCTCGTAATTCTTTGAAATACGATTCGACCTGCTGCTTTTTCAAGTTTCGAATAACTTCTAAACGGCTATTGGTTTTTTCTGTAATGTTTTGAGAGATTTCACGGTATACAACAAGGGAAACTGCTGCTAATGCAAGAACCAGTGAAATTAGCATTCCGAATAGTAGTTTATGCCAAATCTTAGATGAACCCATTCATGAGATTTAAGAATCAGTCTAAATGTAAAGAAATTAACGGAAGAAAAAAGGCAAAATGAGTTTTTGGTTCATTCACTATCCGATTAAAGATTTGATTGAATGTTTTTTCGTTGAATAAAGGCTTTTATCTCGTTCAACTGTTCCGGACTTACATCCTTTGCTGAGATTACATTTGCTACCAATTTATTCTGCCAGATTAAGATCAATCCTGCTCTTTTACGAATTCGGATAATCTCATTCCATTTAATAGTGGAAGAAAAACCTTCTTTTGAAATAGAAACTCCCTTTTCTGAAAAATCATAAGTGGTTTCTTGTCGGATCCGAGGATTGTTTTGATAATGTCTTTTTGCATTGTTGAAAATACTAAATGCGAACAACCCTAAGAATACGAATGCCACAAAAACGAGCATGTATGCATCCTTATTTTTAAATACGATCATTGCGATCAATGCGCCTATGATTAATCCGATAACTGCCAAAAGCAGGAAAAGTACCTGAAGTCGTTTGAGTAATAAAATTCCGGTCAATTTCGCAAATTGAGATTGCGTAAGCGTTGTTTTGATCTGCATCCTCAAAGATAATAATTATGAATTGCGAATTGCGAATTGCGAATTGCGAATCCTTTGAACTTTTAAACTATTTAAACTTTTTGAACTATTGGTGACTGAATGCTTGCGCAAGAGCTACAGCATAGGCGCAGCGGAGTCGAAGTCAGAACCCAGCATTCCACAAATTCGTGATCGCGCCACACGGCTTTGCGCTTTGTTTTGGAAGATGCAGCTGCTACTTTTTTGGTCGTTTTTTTTACCAAAGTAAATCGTTTCTGGTGTTTCAATTCCCATTCGATCGGGTGAACAAAGTTCGGGTCCATCAATCCCGCCAAATTTGAAAACAGCAATACAACTTGTCCTTCCGGATTCAAGTGTTTATGCGCTTCTTCAAAGAATCTAGGAAAAAGATCTTTATCGTAATAAATTGCCAGATCAATTCCTGAAACTTCTTTCGGAAGCGGAATCCACGGTGGATTGAATGCTATCACGTCTGATTTCACTTCAGATCCTGCAAATAAATCCCCGAGATAAAGGTTAACAGAATGAGAATGATTTTCTTTCAATATTCCAATCAGCGCATTCGGATTAATATCAGAAGCATGAACTCCTTTAAAACCAAATTGATGGAGTAGTTTACTTAAAATTCCACTTCCAATCCCAACATCAAAAGCATTGTCTTTTTTACCGGGATAATTTTTGAGGTAATTGACGAATAATTCAATGTGCTCGAAACGGGTTGGGAAGTACGTTCCATAAAAAGGATGAAGCGTTTGTTTCAATCCCGGAATTCGAATTCCCTTCTGGTACCATTGCCACGAACTGTTTAATCCCTGAACATCCGTAAAAGGAAGAAAGAAATCCGGAAGTTCCGGATACAGGATTTTGATCCAGCCAATTTCAGGAGCTTTTCGTACATGTAATTGATGGTCGGAAATTTCAATGAGTAATAATTGAGCTGCTGAACGGAAGGTATCGCGGTAATTTCGCTGCGACTGAAACGTGTCGCTAGTTGATTTTTTTGAAAGCTGTTTTTTTAATGCTTCCAGCACAGCAACGCCGCTGCTGAACTGATCTGCAATCAATACATGATTTCCTTCCAGTAAAGCCTCAACGGCATATTTGGGATCAATGTTTTTGGAATATTCCAGAACAGGAATATCTTCTACAAGCGGTTTGGGACGATTAATCGTTAAGTCATCTGAATTTTCAATCAATCGTCCCATTTTTTAAGATTAAAGAATCTAATTTCTTACAATTATAAATTCTGAGTTCCCATTGTCAGAAGCAATTCGCACAAAGTAAGTACCTTTTTCGAAAGGAGTCAAATCAAGCTCGAATTTTTCAATTCCAATGACAGATGACTGAAGAATTTCCCTTCCGTCGTTTGAATAAACTGAAATATTAGCTGAGTCAATGAATTTCCCGAATTTAATTAGAGTGGAGCTTTTTGTTGGGTTAGGTGAAATCGAAATTTGATTGTCTAATTCATCGATACCAAGGTCTGCGAACAAATAACAGGCAGAGGTGTCACCGCATCCGTTTTTAGTGACTATTGCTGCATAATTCCCATTAACTGAAGGAGTAAATGTGATTCCTGTTTGTCCCGGAATAATTGAGAAATTAGTGCTGCAATTGACCCATTGGTAAGTCGCTGAAGGATCTTGAGCAATCAGTTGATTTCCAATTCGTACAACTACTTGATTGACTATTGTGACGCTAATATTTATTGTTACAGTACTATCGCATCCTTGCATATTCTGTAATGTAAACTCCACAATAGAATCATGTTGGATATTGCTTACAATCGTTCCATTCGGGAGGTCTACATCTTCTCCTTTACATGCATTTACGGATATGTTGGTTTGGTTTAACGGATAGACAAAAATATGGAATCTGTTTATACTATCCATTCCGTTTATAGTAGCAAGTGTATCTTCATAAATCGTTGTCGCAGTGAGATTACCCAATTGCACTCCATTCGGGAGCGTATAATATTCATTATAACAGATCGAATCATAATTATGTATCAGATAATGAGGTGAAAACTCAATACCCTGATTCAATTTAATTTTAAGCTGGGTTCCGTCTTGTGGAAAGCCAGTGTATAATATAGGAAAACCGAAATCCAGGGACTGATTTACTGAATTAAACGAACTAAAGGATTTATTCAGTAGGAAATAACCATCATCCAGTTTAATAAGGTTAGGATAGCTTTTGGAACTCATGTATAGTCCGTTGACCAGATTAGCAGGGCCATTGAGGTAAACAGCCAGAATATCACCGTTAAGAGCATATTTGTTTACAAAATAATTACCTGGGCTTGGAATGACAGATACAGCTTGGTTATTTTCCCCGAGGAATTCATGATAAATTCCACTACTTATATTTTGTGTGGCTCCTACAGTATATAATGTGTCACCATCCAAAAGAATATCGAGTCCTGTACCCGCATAACTGGATACATTACCCGATAACCATTGAGTCATTCCATCAGGACTGATTTTTACTAAAAAGTACTGACCGCCATAGAAAAGCGATTGACTATTGTCTGAGTTGATAATAGTTTGCGGGAAATGGGGGATGTCAACTGTGAAATTATTCTGGCCAGTAGCATATAGATTCCCAGATGCATCAGCAATAAGTTCATGAATTTCAGTGCGGTCTGAAAAGGAATTTTGTCGTGTATATCCCTGTACTTTCCAAAGGTAATTTCCATTGGTATCAAACTTGGTGATAAACATTTTTCCACCATAATTCCCGAAAAGATTAACAAGCCTGACTGTATCTCCTGTAGTGAGTTCATGGATCACTCCATCACCCTCATGGCTTCCCCATAGATACATATTGTTTAAACTATCAAATACTACCTGTGGTGATGTATGAAGATTTGTAGCAAATTCTTCGAACATGAAATCAGATAATTTGACTCCGTCGTTACTGAATTTCACAATTTTATACATGTCGAGAACTTCGAAATTGAGACTTTCGGAAAGTGAAATGGTGTCGTCAAGAGAACCATTCAATAGAAGTGCATTTTGCGCCACTGGTATATAAACTGAACTTGGTACAAAGGCTATCGTTACGTATACATCGTCATTATAATCGTGATTCACGTTCAAAAAAGATCCCTGATTTAAGTGCATGGATCTACTCCAAATTGTTCTTCCCAAAGAGTCTGTTTTAAGAAGAAAACTGCAATTGGCAAGTAATGTATCACCTTTGTTATCAATCAGCCCCGAGGAAGGATTGTTCGCAGTAATAAAAAGATTTCCTTGAGAATCTTCAATGATATCTGTTACCACATCATATCCGAAATTTGATTGATTGATGGTTTTTGTTTTAATACACCATTTTAGGATCCCAAAATCATCATATTTGGCAACATATTGACCAAGTCCGGGTAAGCTTACAGAGTCTCCTACTCTTGAGTTTACTTGTCGGTGAAGGTAATTGCCGATTACCACATAACCTCCAGATCTTGATTTGATGGTTTTGATAATGTCTTCTCCATAGGTGGTGCTATTGTTATATGAGGAAAACCGGGAGTTTAATAACAACCAAGAAGTATCCGTTGCGAAAGGTTGATAGATAAATGGCCCCCGAACACTCATAGTATCGTAACAGTTGTTATCCGTACCGGCAATCAGTGTAATTACAGAGGAACCAATACCTGCAAACGAATTAACCAGATTCGGGCTGGTAGAATTTGAAAGGGCAGGATTATTTGTGAACTGCCATTCAAAATTGGTCGCATTCAATGCCTTCTGATAAAATCGAACATCCTCATTTACTTCGGCATTGATGATATCAAAGTGAATTCTTGAAACCGGTTTTTCAACTTCAATAGCAATCTGATTTGTGAAATCGTTGAAGCAAGTTGCGGTTGAACTATTTGCCCTGATGTAATAAATCCCTGATTGGTTTAAAATATCCGTTTGGAAATTTAGTATTCCTCCGGTACTATTGGAAGAGTTTCCATAATTTAAGGTGTCTCCGATTTTGTGAAGTGAATAATAAATGTCATTTTCTGTATTTGAAAGTGTAATATCCAAAGTCTCTTGTTTACACAAAATAGTATCTGCTATTGCTGTCAGCAAATCAATTTGTGGGGGAGAGTTAATAGAAATCGTTTTTATAATTGTTTTCGAATAACTTCCGTTGGAAACTACCAATTTGAGCTCATATGTTCCTATAGTGGTAAACGTATAATTGAACCCAGAACAACTGGAATTTATTAAAATATTATCTATGTAATTGGTGCATGATAAGACGGTTCCTTTTGTCGAAGTAATCACCTGAGAAGTATTTAGACAACTTCCGTTAAAATCAATTTGAGCATATGGTTCAGGGTTTCCACCCATGTCATCTGTATACAAAATAACACCATTCTTCCCACAGGCAAACAAGGTACTCCAATTAGAATTGACATCAAGAATATAATATCCTGAAGTAGCTGGTTGGAGTTCCAATATATCTGTATTGTTATAAGAACTGTATATTCCAGTTCCTGTACCAACAAATACTCTGGCTGAAGAAACCATTACACTATTGGCATTTAGTGAATCAGAATAGTACATATGAGGTTCTGAAATACCAGTTGCGTCTGCTCGAAAGTAGTTCTTTCCAACAGCATAGTAACTAGTTGAAGATGTAGCCAGTACATCCCTGAAATTCCTTTGTGGATAATAAGTTTGCACAAAAGTAGTGGGGGCAAAAGGACTAAGAAATGCCTGAATGATATAATCTCCAGCACCCATTACTAACAAATTATTAGAATAATGGTAGGAAACTGAATTCAGTTCGTAGTTGAAATTTGTTGTTAGAACATTAAATACAGGAAATTCTTGGTCAAATGAAATAATTAGACCATTGTTTCCAACTGCGTAAGCTACATGACTAAGATCTTGACAGATATCGTTCAAGCTGCTGTTAGGGATCCCAGTATATAAACATTTTATTTTCCCGGTAGAGTGATTGTATTCAAAGATTACGGCAACATTCATTACCGTGTCTTCTCCACAGAAGAAAAACTTATTCGATCCTGGATAAGTAGCATTAATGGATCCTGAAAATTGACTTCTGTTATAGGAAATAGAATCTGCGAGGCTAAAGTAACTATGGACTCTTATCCAGCTTCCAGTTGCTGTTCCCCCATTTGTAGTAATGTATACCCCCTTTTTTCCTGTAATTAATCCAGCTATACTTGAAAAAGAAATACTAGTGAGCTCATCATTGATACCAGAATTAATATTAATCCAAGCGCATTTTGCATATAAGGAGATAAAAAGAAAAGATGTGATTAAAAGAAATGGTCTCATATTTTTTTAGAGATTAGGGATTCAAAAGTAATTAATTATTTCCGTATTGTTTATTAATTAATTCTTCCGGTTTCAGACTGAAAAAGTATATAAACACTAGGAAAAACCATTCCAAAGGTTTCATTGCGAAGTAAGTAAGGTTTGCTCCAAAACGGCTGGTAATTTTCTTTGACAGCGGATAACCGTACTTGTCGTAGTTTTTCCGAATAAAGTGATGCGTTCTTGGGAATTTGGTTTCGATCAAATTTTCAAATGCGTTTGCAATAGATAGTTGACGGTTTACGATAATCGGATGTCCATGTCTTGATCCAATTCTTTGCGGTTTCACAATTTGCGGAGAACCACAAGCTGCTACGGTGCATAAATAATGACCTTGATGATCTAAAAAAGGTGGGTGACTTTTTTGCGAAAGAGTCCATGTTGTAGTGTCAGTAAAAACTTTGATCATGGAGTCAGGATATTGCCCGAAGATCATGAGAACACAAAGTATTAACAGAAGAAAAGGGCAGAAGAGGATTAAGATCCATACGCTTGTTTTTTTGGATGGGATCAGCTTGTTATTGAGGTAATTCAGGAATTTATTTTTGTATTGATTGTGCGGGTGATTAGGATTCTCACTTCTAATTACCCGTATAAAAAGATTAACATTAAAAAAGATGAATCCTAAAGGAATTGACATGAAAATCCAACCTGAAAAAGGATCATAATATTTTTCAGGATCACTATGATTTAATAATTGAATACTCCAGAAAACACATATAATTGACCAATAGATCATGGCGCAAATGGCGAAGGCAAATGTTAAAGGAGGAAGTCGGTTGCCTTTTCTCCAAACATAAAAACAGGCAAGTCCATTCAAAATGTAAAAGAAAATAAAACTGGGGAGTTGTTGGAAAGATAGCGGAGTGTATTCAGTGAGGTCGAAAGGATTAATTCGTCTATAATAATCTTCATAACTATAAACAAGTTGAAAGAATGCAAAGAGAAGATGTCCGGTTGTAATTAGTATAATAACACTTATTTCGAAAATATGATTCATACTAGAAACTTGCTGACTTCTATATTTTTTCATTTTTCTTAGAAGAAGTACTAAAAAAGTAATTATTCCGGCAAATAATAACATGATTATTTCCATATGATTCAGGTGGTTAAATAAAACGTGTACTATTACTTTTTTTGAGAATCCACAGCAGCCCGTACCGAACCGTATTTCAACAACAATTCATTTGCCTTTTTTTCCTCCAAACCGGTTGCTTCCATGACCATTTTTGTTCCGCGATCAACCAACTTGTCGTTAGATAATTGCATGTCTACCATGCGGTTTCCTTTTACTCTTCCCAAACGAATCATAATCGCTGTAGAAAGCATATTCAAAACCAATTTCTGTGCGGTACCGCTTTTCATGCGTGTACTTCCAGTAACAAATTCCGGACCTACAACAGGTGTTATGGCAATATCAGCCAATTGACTCAAGGGCGAACCCGGATTACAGGAAATACCGCCGGTTAAAATTCCTTTTTTCTTTGCTGTTTCCAAAGCTGCCAGGATGTATGGAGTTGTTCCTGAAGCGGCAATTCCAACTACGATATCTTTTTCAGTGATTTGAAAAGCTTCCAGATCTTTCCAGCCTTGTTCCCGGTCGTCTTCAGCAAATTCAACTGCTTTTCTGATTGCCTGATCTCCACCGGCAATAATTCCGATGACCATTCCGTGAGGAACGCCAAAAGTAGGAGGGCATTCACTGGCATCTACAATTCCCAAACGACCGCTTGTTCCGGCTCCCATATAAAACAAACGACCACCTTCGCCCATGCGTTCAACACACCCGTCGACCAATTTTTCAATCTGGGGAATTTCCTTCTCAACAGCCAATGGAACAGTGTGATCTTCTTCGTTGATTCCGATCAATAAATCTCTCGTAGACATCTTGTCCAGATCGTGATGATTGCTTTCTGATTCTGTAATTCGTTTCATTCTGATAGTTTAAAAGGTGGCTGAGCGGAGTCGAAGCCCCTTTTATACTAAAAACGCCTCAAGCGAACCATTCGAAGGCATTACTTCAACACGTTCACCCAAAGTTGTTGTTAAGGTCATTCCAACGAAATCACACTTAATAGGATATCTGCGATGCATTCTGTCAACCAAAGCAACGGTTTTTACGCTTCTTACCGGTTGTTCCAGAATTTTCATTACGCCATACTGCATGGTAGTTCCCGAATTGATCACATCATCAACCAGAATAACCGATTTTCCGTTAAATAAGCTAGGATCAATAGAACATTTAATAGTCGAATCCAATGGATGATCTTTGTCCAGTTCGATTTTAAAGTAAGTCACATCTTGTGAGCTGTTCTTGCGGACAATTTCGGTAATCTGTTGGGCAAAAGTTTCTCCATTTCCGGTAATTCCTCCGATAAATAATTCGGGAATTCCATACGTATTCTCTAAAATTTCGTGCGCTAAACGCATGATCTTTTGCTCAATTTGATGCTGATTTAAAACCAATTTCATGGAAACGATAATTTACTGTAAAGGTACTTTTTTCAGGTCAGAAATAAACACTTTTCTCTTGTACATTTTGATTACGATAATTATCGGGATTGCATTTTGAATTCTCGGATGATATTTAGTTGGAAAAATTATCTTTGAGATAAATAGAAACTTAAATGGGAAAACTACTTGATTTTTTTGATCGGCGAAAATATGAAGTCTTGCTTGTTGCATTGCTTCAGCATTTGTTTATCGGGATTTTCATCAGTGACCATGCAGATTACCGCGATATCATTTGGCCAATCAATATGTTTCTGCTTGGTTTAGCTTGTACAGGGCTTTTCATGGGTAAAAACAAATGGAAAGGCTGGATCAAGAACCTGCTGTTCATATTGGTTGTTCTTCTTCCCATCGGAATTTCCTTCGTGAAGGATGTCAAAATCTATTTTGATGTGCTGAATGTCATTTACGTGGTGTTTTTCTCTTTCATTTTTTATGAAGTAGTTAAGTTCCTTATAAAACCAAGCTACATTGACACGGACGTAATTTCTGCAGCCGCTTGCGGGTATTTTCTGTTGATCGAAATCAGCGTGTTTTTGCTTCAGTTTATGATCTACAACAATCCCCATTCATTTCACGGAATTGACATGAAAGACAATGCCTCTGTTTATATGGATTTGGTCTATTTCAGCTCCGTTTCCATAACAAGTATCGGTTTTGGAGACATTGTTCCAACTGCTCACAGTACGAAGTTAGTGGCTTCCATTCTGGGAATTTTAGGTCATTTCTACACGGTAGTTTTAGTTGGTATTATCATCAGTAAATTTAGCTCACGAAAATAGCAGGTTTTTACTAAGATAAAGGACAATTTTCTTAGCTTTTCAATTATCCATTTTCAATTTTAAATTAATAAAAATGCATTCGGGAAAATCATACCACATAGGAGAATTTATTATCTGGACACGAAGAAACATCTTTTTGTTATTGCTTATCGGTGCGATTCCGGTGGTTTTGTTCGATGTGTTTAAAATTTACTGGATTGCGCTTCCCTGGACAGTTGTTGCGCTTCTGGGAACAGCAACCGCATTTATTGTCGGTTTCAAAAATACGCAAGCCTATAACCGTACATGGGAAGCACGTCAGATTTGGGGAGCTATTGTAAATAGCAGCCGGTCATGGGGAGCAATGAGTAAAAATATGGTTGCGGATGATGCGAAAAGCAAAGAACTGATTTATCGGCATTTTGCATGGCTCACAGCATTGCGTTATCAGATGCGGGATCCCCGAATGTGGGAAACTGCTTCTAAATCATACAATAAAGAATACCGGAAATATTACAAAATACCGGAACAGGAAACTACCTTGGAATCAGAATTGATCAAATACCTCGATAAAGAAGAGATCGAAGCGATTCTGAAAAATAAGAACCGGGCAACCCAATTGTTGGCAAAGCAGTCAAAATTACTCCGCGAATTAATGGATTCCGGACAATTGGACACATTCCAATACATCGAAATGCAACGGGTTTTGAATGAGTTTTTTGAACATCAGGGAAAAAGTGAACGCATCAAGAATTTTCCATATCCGCGTCAATTTGCCACGATCAATACTTTTTTTATTCGCTTGTTTTGTTTCTTGCTGCCATTCGGAATGCTGTTCGAATTTTCGAAGATGAACGATTATGTGGAAGGATTCATGAAAGGGCACATGGTTTGGCTGGTACTGCCTTTCAGCGTATTAATTTCCTGGGTTTTCACTTCCTTGGAGCAAGTAGGGGAAAGCGCCGAAAATCCATTTGAAGGAAGCGCGAATGACGTCCCCATTTCACAGATCAGTCGTACGATTGAAATTGACCTGCGTGAAATGCTGGGGGAAACGAATTTGCCTGATCCGCTGACTCCGATAAATAATATTGTGTTGTAAGAGAATTGATATGAAATTGAAAATAACACTTTGTATAATTATTATGTTTGGTTTTCTGCTATCATCATGCAGGGGAAAAGAAGTTTTTCAGTATAATCAAAAAGAATATTGGAGAGTAAATGGGAATGATGATTCAACTAAAATGAAAGACAATATAGATGTTTATTTTGATGGTGTAGATTCGCTTTTATACTGGAGATCATTTTATAAGAATGGGCAAATGAGATCACGAGTGAAATTTGATGATAATAGTCGGATTTTAAAGATATATGAAGTTTATGATACTTCGGGAGTTAAAGTAAATTTTGGACACCTTAGGAATGGAACAGGCTACATTTATAGATGGGATGATAAAGGACGTCTGGAAGAAAGTGGAAATCTGGTTGACGGGAAAAGAAATGGCTGGTGGAGAAATTATCCTTATAAAGGATATGTATTGGACTCTACCTATTACGATATGGGAAAAATGGATGGAATGGGAGATTTTGAATTTTGTTTTTATTGAGTTTAGCATTTTATAACATTTCAGAAATTGATGATTTCTTATTTTCGACCAATTATTTTTTGAATGAGGTCACTTTTTAAGTGGTCGCTACACTAACACTCATAAAACCCTTCATGAAAAAACTTCTCATCCTCGCTTCACTGTGCTTGTTCTTCCAAACTTCTTTCACTCAAACTATTGGTTTTCAATTCAAGATCAGTAAACCGTATTGCGTGTTCAACTTTTTGGAAGCGGCAATGTATAAGCACAATACTTCGTCGACTTTACAGCAATTCATCGATGAGAAAACGAAGGGAGATAAAGACTTCTCAAAACTGATAAATGATTTCGCAACCATTCGACTGGATTATCAATTCAAGCGGGATCAGATTCCTGCAAATCGTCGTCATACACGAACAACCTATGATCTCATTGATATTGCATTAGTCAATTCTGCGACTATTCCGGAATTTAGAGACCGTATTATTGGGATTTTGCCCAACAGCGATTTACAAAAATTGATTGCAATAATGCAGGCAGCGGAAGTTCATTACGATCGGATTATTTGGAAAGACAGCGAAGCAAAGTTGAAGGAACAATTGGCAGCTTTGGAAAAGTACGCTCCACAATGCTCAGAATCGTTCACGAAAATCAATCGCTTTTACAATTCCTTCTGGCTTCCGGAAGTTCCATTTGTAGTAGCACTTTATCCGATTCCAGGGAAAAGCGGGAACAGTACGGCTACTCCGCATGCCAATAGTTTGTGTGTGGGAGTATTAACTGACGAGACAGATCATGTGGGGAGAATTGGAGTCGTTTTACACGAAATGTGTCATGTCTTGTATGATGAGCAACCAGCCGATTTTGAACACACGCTGGAAAGTTATTTCGCTGAGAACAAATCACCCTACAGTCAGTTTGCATCCAATTTTTTCGATGAAGGACTGGCAACAGCTTTGGGAAATGGTTGGGCATATAAGTATTTAAGCGGGGAATTGGATCCGAGTCCGTGGTATGACAATGAATACATCAATGGATTTGGAAAAGCGCTTTATCCGATGGTTGAAGAATACATTTCAAGCAATAAGCAGATAGATCAGGAGTTTGTGAATAAGGCAATCGATTTGTTTGGAAAAACATTCCCGAATTCAATTACTAATTACGGAATTCTGCTCAACCGTTTAGCTATTTACTGCGATGCGGAAACAAGCGCTGAATTAGATGAAGCGATGAATGGGGTGGGGAAGTATTTCCAAATGACGAACAGAAACCTTTCATCTCCGATACTCGATCCGATTTCTGTAGATTACTTGAAAAATGATGATAAAACACAATTTGTCATTGTGGATCGTGATCAAGCAGCGACCTGCAAAGAGTTGAAAAAAATCTTCCCGGAACTTTCGAAAGTGAAAATGGTTCCCAACAAGATTTATTGTTTCTTCGATTCCAAAAAACGACCGGTTATTATTTTAGTCGCAACCGACAAAGCGAACTTGGAAATCCTATTGAAAGAGATGAGCACCAAAAAGTATTTTGATCAAACGAAGATCATGCAGTAAGTGAGAAAGAATTATCAATTAGTAATTATGAAGATGGAATTTCCCTCTTGATAATTAAACCATTTATAATTGATAATTCATCAAAACTCCTCCTTATCCAATTGCTTGCTCTCAGCGTCACCACTTTTCTTATTAATGTATCGCTGCACAATATCGCTGTTGGTCATGACCAAAAAACCTACAATGGACTGAATGACACCGATAATTAAACTCGTGGCTCTCGGACTCGAATTGAACGGACGGTCTTCTGTAATGAAGGAATATAGATTCTCAACTAGGTTTGGAATAGCTGTTACAAGCACAATTCCTCCAATCAAAATAATAACAATTCTCAATACTTTGTGATACGGCAAGGTAATATCAATTCGTGTTTCTTCCAATCCCTTTTCGAGTTTCAAAAGATTAATAATATTCTGAGTTTTTAAAACCAAGAACCGAAGAACAAGCAAATAAAAAAGAACTGGAATAATAAAATACAAAGCCTCTATTCCAATAAATACGGCTGAATCTGCATACGGACTTTCATAAGCGACCAAAGCACTTATAATTAAGCTCGGAACAGACATAATTCCATGGATAACGGTCCAGATACCAATTGTTTTGATAATCAAATGCCAGAAAGTGCGTATTGTCATGATTTAGAGTTTTATAGTATTATCATTGTTCAATTGATTGCCCGAAATTCACTAAAATTCAGCAATTATCCAAAAACCATTTTTGTAGAAAGCAGTAAAGATCACAAAAGAAGCATCCCCAATTCTTCAGCTCAATGCTGACCCAATTCTGCATTCGCATTCCGATAGCTATCGGGACGCAATTCGTAATTCCATGTTAATAACTCCGTAAAAAACAAAATCGGTTTTGTAAGATTCTGGATTAAATTCTCTAAATTTGCGCTCAATTTGTAGTATAGGTAGAGCCATTTACCATGTTGCAAAGATTAATTACAAATTGAACTCTTAAAAAGCGCATAAATGCCAAAAAACAATTCCATTAAGTCCGTACTAATCATCGGTTCAGGTCCCATCGTAATTGGTCAAGCATGTGAATTCGATTACGCAGGTTCCCAAGCCGCTCGTTCGCTTCGCGAAGAAGGTATTGAAGTAACCTTGATTAACTCGAATCCGGCTACAATTATGACGGATAAAGTAGTTGCAGATAACGTTTACCTTCAACCACTCGAACCGGAAAGCATCATCGAAATTTTGAAGAACCACAAAATTGATGCTGTATTGCCAACAATGGGAGGACAAACTGCACTAAATCTCGCAATCAAATGTGATGAAATGGGTGTTTGGGAAGAATATGGTGTGGAAATTATTGGGGTAGACATCGCTGCAATTGAAATCACTGAAAACAGAGAAGCATTTCGTGGCTTGATGGAAAAAATTGGTGTTCCAATGGCTCCGCAAGCAACCGCAAAATCATTCTTGGAAGGAAAAGAAATCGCACAGGAATTCGGATTTCCGCTTTGTATCCGACCTTCCTATACATTAGGCGGTTCCGGAGCATCCATCGTTTATGATCCAAAAGAATTCGACGGATTACTGGAACGCGGACTGCAATTGTCTCCGATCCACGAAGTAATGATTGACAAAGCATTATTGGGCTGGAAAGAATACGAATTAGAGTTGTTGCGTGATTCAAACGACAACGTAGTGATCATCTGTTCGATCGAGAACTTCGACCCGATGGGAATTCATACCGGAGATTCAATCACAGTTGCTCCGGCAATGACGCTTTCTGATACGACGTTCCAACGCATGCGCGATATGGCAATCTTAATGATGCGCTCGATCGGGAATTTTGCCGGAGGATGTAACGTACAGTTCGCAGTTTCACCGGACGAAAATGAAGATATCATCGCAATTGAGATCAATCCACGTGTATCCCGTTCATCGGCTTTAGCATCAAAAGCAACCGGATATCCCATCGCGAAGATCGCTTCGAAATTGGCAATCGGTTACTACTTAAATGAATTAAGCAATCAAATTACAAAAACCACCTCTGCTTTATTTGAGCCGACATTGGATTATGTAATTGTGAAAATACCTCGTTGGAACTTCAATAAGTTCCCGGGAACAGATCGCCGATTAGGACTTCAGATGAAATCCGTAGGAGAGGTAATGGGAATTGGACGTTCGTTCCAGGAAGCATTGCAAAAAGCATGTCAGTCACTGGAAATTGACAGAAACGGTTTGGGTGCTGACGGGAAAGAATTGACAAATCAGGATGCGATCTTACATTCTTTGGAGAATCCGAGCTGGAACCGTTTGTTCCATGTCTACGATGCCATCAAATTGGGAATTCCGTTCAAAACGATTTTTGAAAAAACGAAAATAGATACTTGGTTCTTGAAACAAATTGAGGATCTGATTAAATTGGAGCGTCGCATCGAAAAATTCCATTTAGGAAATATGCCGAAGGAATTGATGTTCGAAGCGAAGCAAAAAGGATACGCCGATCGTCAGATTGCACACTTGTTGCGTTGTTTGGAATCGGAAGTGCACAATAAGCGCTCTGAAATGGGAATCAAACGCGTATTCAAGTTGGTTGATACTTGTGCGGCAGAATTTGATGCGAAAACACCGTATTACTATTCGACATTCGAATTTGAGAATGAAAGCATCGTAAGCGATAAGAAAAAAGTGGTTGTTTTGGGCTCAGGACCGAATCGTATCGGTCAGGGAATCGAATTCGATTACTCTTGTGTACACGGAGTTTTGGCAGCGAAAGAATGCGGTTATGAAACCATTATGATCAACTGTAATCCGGAAACAGTTTCTACGGATTTCGATACTGCAGATAAATTGTATTTCGAACCTGTTTTCTGGGAACATATTTACGATATCATCCAACATGAAAAACCGGAAGGTGTGATCGTTCAATTGGGTGGACAAACAGCATTGAAGCTGGCAGGGAAATTGGAGCGTTTTGGAATCAAGATTCTGGGAACAAGCTTTGATGCTTTGGATTTAGCGGAAGACCGCGGTCGTTTCTCTAAATTATTAGAGAAAAACAATATCCCTTTCCCGAAATACGGAATTGTAGAAAGTGCAGAACAAGCAATTGAACTTTCGAAAGATCTTGGATTTCCATTGTTAGTTCGCCCTTCGTATGTATTGGGTGGACAAAAAATGAAAATTGTCATCAACAAAGAAGAATTGGAACACCACGTAGTTGATATCATCAATGAAATGGGAAGCAACCAGATCTTGTTAGATCACTTCTTGGGTGGAGCAATTGAAGCAGAAGCAGACGCGATTTGTGACGGAGAAGATGTGTACATCATTGGCGTCATGCAGCACATTGAACCGGCAGGAATTCACTCAGGTGATTCGTATGCAGTTCTTCCTCCATACAACCTGGGAGATTTTGTGATGCAGCAGATTGAAGACATTACCAGAAAGATTGCCGTTGAGTTGAGAACAGTTGGATTGATTAATATCCAGTTTGCTATCAAGGACGATAAGGTATACGTAATCGAAGCCAATCCACGCGCATCACGTACAGTTCCATTCATTGCGAAAGCGTATGACGAACCGTATGTAAACTATGCAACGAAAGTGATGTTGGGTGAGAAGAAAGTGAAAGACTTCAATTTCACTCCGAAAAGAGAAGGATATGCAATCAAAATTCCGGTATTCTCATATGAGAAATTCCCGGATGTAAAAAAAGAATTGGGTCCTGAAATGAAATCGACAGGTGAAGCAATTCGTTTCATCAAGAACTTAAAAGATCCTTTCTTTACGAAGATTTATTCGGAAAGAAATATGCATTTGTCTAAGTAAGAGTCAGCCGCGGCGGACGATTCGATACAGATCCCGAAGCTTCGGGATTAGCGCAGTCATTAAGTATGAATAGTAATAGGTTTTAAATGAGCAGATTATTACATCCTGAAATAGTCGAAGCAAGCATATCCGGTTTGTTTAAAACGATATTGATGATATTTGGAGCATTGGTTTTGCTCCGGTTCCTTGGTCGTGTAATGATTGCTAAGCGAAACTTAGACGAAGAACGGGCAGACTTAGCTCGTGAAAAGGAATTCGTAAAAGAACGAAACGAGAAAATGAAAAATTTCGGAAAAGTTTCCGTTTCGAAATCCAGCCCCAAAGGCGATGTACAAGACGTAGATTACGAAGAAGTATAAGAAAGTTCAAAAGGTTTAAAGAGTTCAAAAAGTTCAATGTTAATATCACTTGAACTTTTTGAAGTTTTTGGTTGTTCCTTGCGGAAGATTATTCTGAATAATCCTTTTAAAGACTAATCTTTTGGTTCAGTTGCTGTATGAATTCTGTTTTTCTGCGTTGAGCAATTACGATTTCATCACCATTGGTGAGTTTTATGACTCCATTTTTTTTGCGCTGGAAACTGTCTATGTGATTCATGTTTATCAAATGTGAGTGATGAACACGAGCAAATCCTTTGTCCTCCAACATTAATTCAAATTCTTTGAGGTTTTTGGAAGAAACAATTCTTCGCCCGCCTTGAATAAAACAAATGGTGCATCTTCCGTCTGCTTCACATCGGATGAGTTCATTGATACGAATGATGTCTAATGATGACTTGGATAAAATGGCGATTTCATTCGGGTCGGTATTTTTAACGATAGTCATATTCCGTTTTAACTGTTCTGAGGAGGGGAGCTGCTGGCGTTGTAAGACTCGAGTTACAGCCTCAGAAAGTTCTTGGATATTTACAGGTTTTATCAGATAATCAATGGCACCATAACGCAATGCTTTGATAGCGTATTGGTCGTAAGCAGTCACAAAAACAATATCAAAGTTATAATCTTGATCTCCATCCAGTAATGAGAAACCATCTTCTTTCGGCATCTGGATATCCAGAAAAACCAGTTGAACTGAATTTTGGCTAAGTAAGATACGGGCTTCCTGTATTGATTCGGCTATGATAATATAATCAATACCTGGACAGTATTTTCTAATCAATAGCTGTAAAGTCTCTCTGTTTGAGAGAACATCATCTATAATAAGTGCTGTAAAGGGAGATTTACTCATATCAAAATACTTATTTCTACTCGTGTGCCATCAGATGAGCCATCTGTGTTTTTTTTGTCAATAATTCGCATAGTTGCATCCAAATTGAAACGTAATTTCAAAATATCAAGTCTATCATTTGTAATATCCATCCCACGAGATTTATGTGCCGTTACTTCTAGCTGCTTAGATTTTTGCGTTGCTTCACGACCTATTCCATTATCATCGATTGAGCAATGAAGATAACCATCTTTGTCATGAAAAGAAAGATCTAAAGTATAGAATTCATCTTTGTTTGAAAAGCCATGACGTATAGCATTCTCTACAAATGGCTGCAGAATCATTGTCGGAATGTCGATTAAGGAAGGATCCATTGACAAGTTGGTTTCTATTCGAAATTCGAATGGATGAATGAATTGCATGTTCTCGAGATCAGAATATAAGGTAAGCATCTCTATCTCTTCTTGTAAACTGATGGTGTCTCGCTGGGAATGTTCGAGAACAGACCTAAGTAGTGTAGAGAATTTGGTGATATACAGGTTGGCTTCTATTTCGGAATGAATCAGAAATAGGTGTTGAATGGAACTTAAACAATTGAATATGAAATGAGGGTTCATTTGCGCCCGAAGTGCTTTTAGTTCCAGTTCCAATATACGTTGTTTGATGGATTGTTCTTTTGTCATACGCTTGGTTCTTTTCCATAAGGCGATGAGTACCATTAACAATAGAACGATGATGGAGGAAAAAAGGATGATACGGTTCTTACTACGTTCGTAAAGTACCTCATTTCTTTTTTTTTGGATGATATTACTTTTGCGTTCTATGGAAAGTGCATTTTTTGCGAGTTGGAGGTCTTTTTGATTCAAATCGTAATATGCATTCAGTTCGTTAATAGAAAGAACACTTTGGTCATTAATGAAGGATCTGTAATAAAAGCTGGCAGAGTCCTTCTGTCTGTATGCTTCTCTTAGGTCACCTTTATTGTAATAATATTCTGCAAGTTTGTCGTAAGTTTTACTGGATACGTCACATGCTTTTAATTTTTTCGAGTAATACAAAGCTTTTTCCATATAGTAAAGCTCTTTTTTGTTGTTTCCAGCAACTTGGTGACATCTGGCAATTCCTTGAGCTATATTGATGATGTTTTTGAGACTATTGGTATGAATGAAGTAATTGTAAGCACGTTTATAATAGCTCATTGCTTTGGTGTAATCTTCTGAGATACTATATGCCAAGCCAATGTTAGCCAAGCAAACATAAGGAGCTCGTGTTTTCATCAAATTGTATTTACCACATAATTGATACGCCTCATGATTGATTCTAATAGCCTTTTTGGGCTGGCCTTGCTGAAGGTAGATACTTGCATGATCTATATAAGCACTGATATAAGTATCATAATCTTTGATTTCGAATGCCAATTTTTCACATTGATGAATGTGGTATTTAGCTCTTTCGAAATTTCCATACATTAAGTTTCCAAAACCGATTTCCTGATGTAAATGAGCCTTTAAATAGATGTTGTTTGTTTTTTCTAGTTCTTTGAGAATTTCATATGCTAAAGTAATTGTCTGGTCATAAAGCCCAATTTGACTAAGTGCTTTAACCTCTATATACCTCCAGTAATAATCGTTGCTTTGTTCAAATCGTTCACGGCTGATCTTTAGAACATTATCTGGGCGATCATTTACCTTATTTTTCAGGTTCGTATAGGAGGTATCCAGATATTTTTTCCAAGTGCAATCGGATTGCGCATGCAAAGTGAAAATTTGCTGTGAAAATAAGACCGTTAAAAAAATAAGATACCGAGTTGGAGAGTATACCATGGGCGAAAAAACAGTAAATGTATGTTTTTGTTCAAATAAGCAGAGTGAAAATTTCTAATACTAGTATGTAAAAGTCACCTGAATTACTTTGAAGTAATCAGGTGACTTTTTTGTTTTGGTGTGTTAATTTGGGGCGGGTAACTCATTAGTATTTTATAATTTTTCCGAAATGCGTCGTCTCATTATTGCTAACTGTTACTAAATAATATCCAGGTTTCAGATTACGAATATCAATGCTGAATTTACTTCCGGATTTATTGTTCTGCGAATGAACCAGTTTACCTGTCTCATCAAACACCTGTATTTCAACAGGTGCCTTATTCGATTCAAAGTTTATATAAAACAAGCCGTTTCCTGGATTTGGATAGATGGATAAATGATTTGGAGATATCGATGATAAAGTTCCAGCCGTAGTTGGTCGCATCAGTACGCATTCTTCACTTTTTCCATTTTTAGTGGAAAAGGTCAATGATGTTATACCGTTCTGATAATTAAGGGTAAGATCATTGGGTCCTGATTCAAGAATCCATTCATCTGAAATTTGAACAGTATTGGTTCTTTCAGCAGGATGGGAGAAATAAGCCCAAATATATAGACCGGATCCAGGATATGATTCATCATTTTCATAAATACCTAAGTTGGGGTCTGTAAGTCCTACTTTTAGATGATTGGCGTCAATTTGTTTGGTGAAAACAGCTCCTGGATACTCCATACTGATAACTGGTCCAATGTGGATGGACGGATTACTGTAAAAAGAATGAATGGCATACACAGAGTCACTTTTGTAATGTACGGCATGAAGCGAGTCTGTCATTGCTTTAATCTCAAATAGAGATGGAAATTGTGCTGGTAAATTATTTACAGCGGCTAAACCTCCATTGATTTGAATGCAATAAGCCAAGGAAGAATTAGTTGCATTTGTTCCATGATTGACCCAAGCTTTTGTGAAATTTCCTTGATTTGGAGTGGAGCCGTTGGGAGCAAATGATTGTTGTAAGGTTCTTGTAATGTGAAGTGAATCATTGGAAGATAAAATGAGAAAAGTATTATTGGCTGCATCTGTAAAAGCATTCGTAGTTTGAATACCGCTATAATGATAATTTAATCCTGTTAGGGCAGTGTTTCCTAAATAGGTAGTTTGCTGAGGGGTTTGTAAAGCTGTTTGGAAAAGCGTTGTATGTACTTGATGTATAAGATCCGGATGTTCTAAATCACTCATCATACAAATGATGTAATCGTCGAAAAAGAAACTGCTTTTTTTGACAGACATATGACCTGAAGAATTCATATCCTCGTAATCCATTCCAAATGAACCATGAATACCAAAAGTAGCATTGACAAGGAAATCTTTTGAATTAAAAAGGCGATCTCCATTATTGTCTGTAGTAGCTATCAATTCATCTTTTGTGAGACTATAAGTGGTACTTCCAGGTCGATGTGACCAATCCCAGCCTTCCCATTTCAACCCACTTGGATAACGAGGCATCGGATCTGTGCTATTGTAAATTTCCATGTTGCCGGCAGAATTGAAACGTCCTAAACGATTATCGGTATCGTTACCCTCATAATGCCAAACGTATTTGTTGGTTCCTTTTTGACTAATCATCCAGTTGCGGGATTTATGAATAGAGAGTCCTGCGTAAGGATAGCCAAAGGTTCCAACGGTTATAATTGTATCCGTAAGTCCTTGATTCAATACGTCAACCATGAGTTGCATTCCTCCGAGTGTGTGATATAAGGAAACTTCGACTCCACGTTTTTTTACCAGTTTATCGGTAATAAGCGGCTGGTCTAACTGAAATAAGCGGGTAAATTCTTCTCCACACGCCTTATTGTTTACTGGATCAGATAAGTAAGACATGGAATATGCATAGGTAAGCGCCAAATTCATGTCCGTATTCGTTGGGAAACGTCCTGCAATACTACTTGTCATATTATAGCCTAAAGTATAATTGCGGTAAGCAAGCAGTACTTCACGTATGTTTCTGGATACCTCAACGGAAAGAGTGTAATTGGTTTCATGAAGCATCCATTCTAAAATAGAGGCAACCATTATACTTGTTCCTCCATAATTGCTTGGGTAAGCTCCGCTGTGATGGAAAGTCATAAAGTCTGGCTTAATCATGTCTGCCCATCCTGGAGCCACTTTCAGACCATTATTCAAAAAAGCAACATATCTGGTCATATCAGCAAGACGATCGGGTGAAGAGTCTTCTTGACACAATACATAGATCAGTCTTCCTTCTCCGATGGATTTGATTCCATCAGCATTGGTTCCGGTATGCGTGAAATTATAAGTTGTATTTTCAGGTGACCAAACGTATGTAAAGTTGTCGAGTGCCCCTAAATGGTGATTCAGACGGCCTGAACTAAGCAATTCCTGACGCATTAGTAATATGGAGTTGGCATAAGCAGCTGTGCGCAAGATAACATTGCCACCTAATCCGTAAGTTTCTGTTGAAGCATCATAATAATTGCCCAACGCCGAAGTCGAATTGACTCCTTTGTTTTGGATGTAATCAAAAATAGACAGAATAGTGTTTAGAAGAGCTGTTTCCTGGTAATGAGGGTTAGGAGCTGTTGCCGGACCTGTAATATGGTAGATCTCACAAAGCTCCAATAATTTAGCACTAATGGACCAGAATTGATTTTTGTCGTTATTATTCGTGAGATTCCATGGGGTACCGGGATTCGCTATGTCGAATCCGGTAAGATTAGAAGCCCCTGAATAACCTCCCATTATAAAATTGTAGCGAGTCATTACCTCCGGATTGGAATAATTAACGTTTGCTCCGGATAACCAGTTGAAATAGCGAGTGCGGATTAGATTTATTTCTGAATTTTGTGCCCAACTCATAGATCCGAATAACACAAATAAAACGATGTGTATAATAGTTTTCATGATTGTCAAGTATTGTATTTTTGTTTGAATGTATGCAAAAACAACTGTATTGATAGAGTTGAATTCAGACTGATTAATCGATTTAGTAATGGTTTGTAATAGGTGATGCGAAATCAGGTATAAGTGATGGATTTTAATAGGTGTGGTTTTCTGTTTTGCGATAAGATCGGTTTAAAAAAATAGTATAAGTGTAAGTTTTTAGATAAGAATCGAGCAAGGGATCCGTTTCGAAATCCAGCCCCAAAGGCGATGTACAGGATGTAGATTACGAAGAAATAAAATAAGTAGGGGCAGAAAATTTTCCGCCCCTACTTATTTTTGAACCCATTGAACTATTGAACATTTTCTATCCAGTTTAATACGTATCCAGCAACTTCTTCCCATCCTTTTTCTCCTGCAATAAAGTGGCTTCTTCCTGCAAAAGATTTGAAATCTACTTTGCTGTTTTTGTCCTTGTAAGATCCTGCAATCTTTTTGGTGAAAGCAGCAGGGAAGATCGTGTCATTTTCACCTCCAATGAATAACAGCGGATTGTGAGCTTTCTTGAAATCAATTTTCGCAAACGTTTTCAAAAGAGTATCTCGTGCAATTTTGCGGCTTTCAGGTGTTGCTATTTCATCGTAAAATGAATCACTTTCGCTTTTTGTGTAATTATTGAAGAATGCTTGGTGATACCATTCTCTTGTTCCCATATAAGCAGATCCGCCTTTGAATGGATTTACAACTGGTAGCACCGTTTTGATTGTTTGCCATGGAGCAAATACATTTTTGGGAGGAGCTCCATCGATGCTAACACCGGCAACAGCTTTATCCAATTCTATGAGTTTCTGAACAACTAATCCGGCTAGTGAATGCCCGATAACGATTGGTTTTTCAGGAAGCGTATCGATTAATTTTACAATGTTCATCACCACATCTTCAAATCCAACTTTAGTCAGTTCAGGATGAATGTTTTTCCGAAGATCTGCCGGATTTCCTTCATGACCCGGGTTTGCCGGAGTGTGAACAGTGTATCCTTGATTTTCGAAGTAAGTTTTCCAGTTTGTCCAGCTTGTGTTGTTTACAAATAATCCGTGGATTAATACGATTGTTTTTGACGTTTTCATGACTTTTTCATTTAGTGCTCTGACGTTTTATCATCAGTGGCTGTTTCTTATATGACAAAGTTGCATGCTTTCAATCGCAATAATTTTAACTCAGGTTAAAATCGTTCAATTAAATGAAGTTCGTAAAAACGCGAATTCTGGAATTTGCGAATTCTCAATTACTTAATCCGGTTATTTTATTTTCCGGAAAGCCTTTTTCGAATACGGCTCAAAGATGGCCCTTGAATACCTAAATAGGAGGAAATATGATACAAAGGAACGTTATTAAAGATATTCGGGTGATGCTTAATCAAATCCAAATAGCGTTCTTCCGGAGTTTTAAACAGAAAACTTTCACTTCGTTCCATTGCCACATTGAATGCTTCCTGAGCTAATAAGCGACCGAATCGTTCCCATTGATGTGATTTTTGGTATAAGGACAACAAATCCACAATGTTGATGTAGATAATCGTAGAATCCGTCATTGCCTGAGTATGATAATCACAAGGAATTTGATTGATAAAGCTTTTAAAAGAAACCACAAATTGATCGGAAGAATACAGGAATACATTTTTCTCTTCGCCGGTTTTTTCTTCAATAATATAAGAGCGAAATGTTCCATCAATGATAAAACCCAGATTTTTACAGATTTGATGTCTTTCGTTATAAGATTCGCCCTTTTTGAAATCGCGTTCTTTCCAGAATGAGAGAGAAGATTGAAACTCTTCGTCACTCATTTTTGCAAATGAAGTAATTGCAAATGCTAATTTTTCAATGGCTGTCATCAATACAAAATAAGGATTATTTCCCGATGGAAAAGAACTCTTCGAATAATTCCATCAACATTTTTTTGACCTCTTTTTGGGGTTTAATAGGTGGATCATACAATGTTACGTCATAAATAAGAACTTTCAGGTTTTCATTCTTTTCCTTCACACCAATATGCATCGATTCAACATTCAGCCCATCCTTGATTTCGAAATTCTGCAAGATGTAATAATGGTAATCACTTGGTTTTCTTGGTGGTGCTGCATCCGCATTTTTTTCAAATTTCAGATTACTCAATGAAAGATAGTTCAGAAAATCAGCCTGAGTTACTTTTTTGAGCTTGAAGGATTCGTGGATAATGTATTTCTGAGAGTTGTCATAAGCTCTGATATTTCCCCCTTTGGAAGTGGCAGAAATAGCGAAAACAGTAAGTAATAATAGGGGAGTGACAACCCAGCGGTTTTTTGGAAGAGAAAGTTGTTTAGGCTGATAAAAATAAGCCGGAATCAAAACAGCCAGACAAAACAGGTCCGTATAATCAACCTTGCGTTCAATGCGATAGAATCCGAAAAGTTCATTCCAATTCTGGATAAATCCGCCACTCAAGAAAGATTTCCACCAGCAAAAAATCAGCGCAGTAGTGATAAAAATCAGCGCCTTAAAACGACTTCCGAAAAGAAAGATGAAAAAGAAAACAAAGACCACTAAACCGGACAAATCAGACAGTTTTCCACTTAGAATAGAAGGAAATGCTGCCTTCAGATAAAAATCATTCAAAAGCAACGCGAATAGTGCGAATAGAAACACCTGGTTCAATAAGTAGTAACTGTTTTTCACGAAGTTAATTTAGAAAATAATTATCAATTATAAATGGTTTAATGATCAAGAGGAGAATTCCTTCTTGATCATTAATAATTGATAATTTTTTCAATCACCAATGGAATAAACTTTCCGGTCTCACTCCTTGCTTTAGCTCGAATGATCCCTAATCTTTTCCGTAAACATGAATGAACCCTTGTTTCACATAACTCGGTTCTTTGATTCCCTTCGGATAATACACATAAAAATAAACACCATCCGAAGCACCATTTCCATCCCAGTCATTCAGATAAGGGCTTGCTTCAAACATTCTGTTGCCCCAGCGATTGATAATGATAATCGTATTCCCTAATTGAGAATAAGCATCATCAATGATAAAGAAGTCATTGATTCCGTCACCATTCGGAGTAATGATATTTGGAAGATCATCATCACAATTTACAGCATGAACAACCAAGGTGTCAGAACCTACACAACCAGCTGGCGTAACCACATTCAGGATCAGTTCCTGGTCAAAAGTGATTGGAATACTCGTACTGTTTCCGTAAGTTGTCCAGTAATAAGTGTTTGCATCATTTGGGAAGTAGAATGTATAAATGTCATTCGCACAGAAAACCGTATCAGGTAAAATGTCCAGACTTGGAACCGGTGATAAAGGAACGAAAATGGTATCCATATAAACGCAGCCCATGTCATCCCAGGTACGCAGATAGAAGTTTCCGGAATTTTGCTGACTCAAAGTAAATGAAAGCGGATTGTTGGATGAATTTCCAAAAGGAGTGATCCAAAGCACACTGTCTGAAGTGGTGCTTGCAGTTAGATTTCCACTTGTTCCCGGACAATAATTCGGGAAGTTGATGTTCTCAGTAAGATTGTAATTAGACGTGTTTACAATCAATGTTGCTGTTTGTGTCTGACAACCAAATTCGTCTATAGCAGTTACCGTAATCGGCGTATAGGTCAGGTTTCCATAAACAGTTAATTCATCGTCATTGATCGTTCCGAAACCTCCGGTCCAAACAACAGAAGTGAGATTGTTATTCGTTAAGAAAGCCGTTTCCGAATCAAAGAAACAGATGTTCAGGGTGTCATCATCAAGTTGAAGAACTGCAGGAGAAATGATAGCAACACTATCGAATTGTATCGTACTAAAACAGGCATTGGAAAATTCAACAGAGAATACGTTATTGGCGTTCAATGATGCAAACGGAATCGTAATCGGATTGGCTGATCCCAAAGAAACTCCGTTTGAGAACCATTCGATATTATCCGTTGTATTGACATAAAAAACACCGTTTTCATTAATACAAAGATTTGAATCTCCAATAATGTCAGCTAATGCCGGTGGTACAGCAAGTGTAACCGAAACCAATGAATAACTGAATCCGCAAATGCTGTTAGGTGCAGTATGAGAAATCAGGAAACTGGTGTCTTGCTGCACATTGGTCAGATTTACTGTTGTTCCGGTGTAAATAGGAGTTGTGTCCAATGAATACCAAACAATCGTACTTGCATTGGAGAGTGTCACGTCGTCTCCCGGACAAATAGTTTGAGAGGCAATCGTCGGTGGCGCGCTTCCCGGAACATTGATAATTGAAATAGCATTGGTTTGCGCAGTGCATCCCACCGCATTTGTTACCAATGCAGAATAAGTTCCGGTTGTAATTGTAGCATAAGTATTTCCCGTTACTTCTCCATCCGTCCATTCATAACTTCCGGCAGCATAAGAGCCTGTAAATACAGCAGTATCACCAAAACACAATACTGAATCACTTACGGAAATTGAAGCGGTAAAAGAACCATTAATGATCACAACAGTGTCTGCTACGGTTATTCCGCATTGGGTGATTTGTACGATATAAGTTCCCGGTATATTCGTTGAAATGTGATCACTCGTAGAACCATTATTCCATTGAAATACAGCATTTCCGGAATAACTGATTTGGATATCAACAATTTCATTGCTGCAAATGGTGGAGCTTGGTGAAACGGAGATAGAAGGGGTTGAATACTCAAATACTTCGAAAGGAGGAGTTGTTAGAATACAGCCTTCTGCATCCGTAACGTTACAAACATAACTTCCAATTTGGTCTGTATAACATTGGGATGTCGTTGATAATGTATCTCCGTTCGGACCAAACCACATGTAAGAAACAAAGACATTCGGAACGGTCATTAATAAGGAGTCCAAAGGACAAATCACGGCATCTCCCGGTGATGTAATATTGGGAGCAACTTTTATACCCACGTAATGGTTGAATGAGAAAAACGAACTGCAACCCGTTACGGAATCTTCAATGACTCCGGTGTAATTATACCAACCGGGTGCATTGACCTCAATACTATCCGCATTGTTATTCCACAAAATATTGGATCCTGTCCATTGAAGGTTCGGATTCGGATTCGTGGCGACTAAAAAGGTTGTTTCGTTAGGACAGAGTAGATTTCCTCCCGAGATAGTTGTTCCCCAAGTGGGAACCGGATTGACCTTAATGTAAAATTGTTTTGTAGCAAGATAAATGGTTGTATCTGTTCCACAGATGTTGTCAAAACCTTTGATGACTTTGCAGGTGACGGTATACCATCCGGTTGTTCCCGGGTTGAAAACTGTGGAAGCGGTATCGTAATTGATATAAGGATTCCCGTTAATTGTCCAGATTACAGTATCAATTGGCGGATAAACAGAAGGGTAGAAATTTCCACCCGGATTGATGATCAAATCGATACCGTGAAACTCTACGGGCACATTTTGACAAATTTCAATGGAATCACCGCTAAGATTAGTTGTATTCATAGCAATTGAAAGCGAAATACTGTCCGGAGGATCTGCTTCATCTTGTTGGAAGGTAAAACTTCCTATGTTGAGACAATATTGATTGGTGACCTGAACAAAGTACTGATATTCCTGATTTAGATTGTGCGGTCCAACACCATTAAATGAAACGACATTTCCTACGGTTGTAAGTGTAGAACCCGGATCTAAATTGGTGTAATTAATAATCGCACCTTCAGGATAACAAAAATGGTAATTGTTATATTGAGGTCCGGGATTATTTATATTGATTCCGTGATCATCCGTTAATAATGGAAGATTTGGCGTAGGTTCCTTGATTGCATAGATTGAATCCATATCCATGTAACATTGATCATCTCGTTCATGCTCTACCCAATAGGTTCCGGTTGCTGAAATGGTATTAATCGGATTGTGACTTCCATCGTACCAAGTGCTTGTATAGCTCGGTCCGAAATGCGGAAAAGTCAATGTTTGGTAAAATAAATCGGCACTGGAACAAAAATGAACGGTATCTCCAACAACTGTTACATAATGAGCTGCCTCATTGGCATTGATATACCCCGCAATCGAATCAGAAGTTACTACGGCATAATAATTATAGTTTCCATATGTTCCGTTTACATGATTGGTTAAAAAGGAATTCCTGCTTTGATCTCCAACAAGGTAAACATGATAAGGCTCCAACGCCAAAAAAGGATTGAAGGTAAAGTTATCATATCCCAATGCTGCTGCTACAGGGATGAAATTGAGATCATCTGTGTAACTTCCGCAAAGTAATGGTTTATCGGCTTGTCTAACTGCAACACCTTTTCCTTCATCATCCAACTTACTGCCGAATTGCTTAATATACGAACGGGAACCGCTATTTGAAACTTTTAAAAGATAGGGATCCCTGAATCCAACAGAATTGAACAGGGTTTCCGTACTATCCTGTATTTGCGAAAGGTCGCATTTGAAATAACCCGTTACGAAAATGTCGTTTCCCGGATCAATAGAAAGTGTTCTTGCTGAAAGTTCATTGTCAGAACCAAGTGTATTGTTCCAGATATATTGACCTGTATTGCTTGTTTTCAGAACAAAAATTTGCTTGTCATAAGGATTCTGAATAGAACTGCTTCCGTTCTGATCATAATAAAGCATGTTTCCTAAAAAGTCTCCTACAACCACCGGTTCATTATTCAAGTTCACTTCCACATCATAAGGTAATACGTAACCTGCTTTCATTAAATGCAGGAATTGAACCACTCCGCTTGGATTCAGTTTACAAAGAAACCCAACGTTTATTCCGTTGTTGATATACGTATTAGATGCAAAATTCAAGGTATTGGAAAACTGTCCGGTAAAGAAAATGTTATTGGAAGCATCCACAGCAACTGAGAGACCACGATCGTCCATGTCAGCAGAACCGCTAAGCGACCAAACCGGAGTTCCTCCCGCATCATACTTCGCGATGAATAAATCAAAAGAGCCAGAGTTACTCGAGAAAGTATTTGCTCCGATGACAGCAGTCCCCTGATATTCACCGGTTAAAATAACGTTATTTAAATGATCTATTGTAAGCTTATAAGCATTGTCGGGTGAACTTCCACCTTCCTTTCTTGCCCAGAGCACATTTCCTGCCGGATCCAGTTTTACGATAAAAATGTCTTTTGAATTGGAATTTGAAACAAGTGTAGTTGCTCCGAAAGTGACACTCCCAAAGAATTGTCCGGTTACAACGATGTTTTGATCCGGTCCAACTGCCAGATCAATCGCCCTATCAGCAGCCAATCCACCAAATTGTTTGATCCAGACAATTGCTCCTGAAGGAGAATATTTTGCAACGTATGCATCCGTATTTCCTTGTGTTGCCGCAAGTGAACTAGAAGATCCGAAAGATGTTTGTCCTGAAAAATAACCGGCAACGTAAGACTCGTTCAGGTTGTTTACTTCAATGTCCGCAGCTTCATTTGTTGTTTGACTAAATGTACTGGCACCCCAAGTCTGCCCGGAGGAATGGGAGAGGAACAGTGTACAGCAGATTATACTCACAAGTAGTTTCATCATTGGGTGTCAGATAATGATTTCTAAGATAAACCTATAATCCATGCAATCCAAGAATTGATTTGAAATTGAACGAATCCTTAGATTCTTGTTTAATTGCACCTAAAATTATCTTCGAAATAGCTATTAATATAGAATAGACGAGACATTCGAGGGAAAAGTTCGTTGAGGTTCCATCCTTGAAAAGGATTTGTTTTACGATGGAGTTGTTTTACGTTAATAATCATTCGGTTAGATCATGATTGGGTTAAATAAAATCCATAAATATTCGATGAATCATAACGGAACCCGAAAACCTTTTAAATAGGGGCTTTTTTTAAGACTAATGGAAACAATATTCAAATTCGTCGATTTTGTGAAAATTTTAATCGGATGTATTAATTGATGTGTCAATTTCAGTTTAACGTGAAAATTAGTTAAAATGAAACGATTGAAAATCCAATGCACGCATAGCGTCGTATCTTTGCAACAAATTTCAACTTTTTCATTCATGCGTAAGCTTTTCACGATCATCAAACTAACCGTTTTAACCACCACTTTATCCAGCCTTTTTAGTTCAATATCCAATGCTCAATGTACTGTTGTTTCTGCTACAGGATATGTTGTAAATGTTTCAATCGTACCTAAAAGTATCGTTGTGAGTTCCACTGATTGTCCTTGGGGATACAATTACAATGTGAACTTTGATTACAACATTTCAATTACAGGACCAAATGCCAGTGCTCAATATACACTTCAGGCCTTAATCTATTGCGTGAATTCGCAAATAAACGGAGCATATTCATTACCATTAAACGGAGGTATTGGAAATGCCACGACAACCACGAATCCTGCTATTCCGCATAATGGTTCAGCTTATGGGTACAATGCACCTTATGTAAACTGTACAAATGCAACGCTTGCAACAATGAATTGTGCTTCCATTGACTTAATTATTCAAGGTCCCGGGATTCCGTATCAGGTAATTCATTGTACGATCCCATCAGCACCACCTACAAATCTTCCGGTAGAGTTTTTATTCTTCGATGCAGAAAAAGGAGATCATGGAAATTTACTGACTTGGGCTGTTGAATCTGAAATGAGAAACGATTATTTTACCATCGAAACAAGTACTGATGCTGTAAACTGGACAGAATTGACAAAGGTTAAAGGAGCAGGTACTTCCACAAACGCAAAAACATATTCCTTCACGGACACAAAGAACACACAGGTATCCACTTATTATAAATTGAGCCAAACAGATTTGGACGGTAGCAGAAATGAATTGGCATTGAAATATATTCCGGTAAATGATTTTGAATTCAGAATTTATCCAAATCCTTCGTCTGATGGCAAAGTGCATATTGATTTTTCTGATGATTCTGAAAATGCATCTGCAGTCATCTTAAGAAATGAAGTAGGGCAGGTAGTACTTCAACAAGAACTGGTTTCGGTTTCTAAATCAGGAAAGACAACTTATTATAGTTCTGATTTGGATTTGGGTCAACCTGCGGGAATTTATTTTGTAGAAGTTCAATCCGGAAATCAATTGGTGAATCGTTCAAAGTTGGTTATTAGATAAATTTCAGAATCCGCTACCGATCGGAAATCTGACTTCGGGGAGTCTTATTGTTTTGTGTTTCCAATCAATTTCGAGTTCTTTGATCTCATTTTCTCCAATCCAAATGGAATCAATCAAATAGTCATCAAATAATTTGTTTTTGAGAATCAAGCGATAATTTCCGGGAATGAAATCTGTACGGAAGATATAATTCCAGGATGCACTGACAGGGATTGTATCGTGATTTGTAATGAGAAGGATAGAACCTTTAAAAATCTCTCCTTTTTCATTTCTGATCTTCAATGCCAAATGAGCGCTTCTTTCTTCTTTCTGAGAAAATGCAGAGGAGTAAAAGAATGCTATGCCAATAAACAAGATTAGAATTCGTGCCATTTCCTTTTTCTTTTAGATGTTCGGATTGAATAAATGTAAACAGCTCTCAAGAGATTTTTCTAATTTCGTTTGAATGAAGGAGAAGGCACTTGTTTTATGGTCAGGAGGAAAAGATTGTAACCTTGCTTTGCATTTAGCAAAGAATGAAGGTTATGAGATCAGTGCTTTAGTCACATTTCATTCGAAGTCTACCGAATTCAGAGCGCATGCCCGTGAACTGATGGATTTGCAATCCAAATCCTTGGGAATTCCTCATGTTTTACTGGAGATTGAGGAACCCTTTGCCGAAAACTATGAACTCCAATTGCGAAAACTGAAAGATCAGCTGGATACTACAACCGCAGTTTCAGGAGATATTTCAGAAGTACACGGATCGTCGAATTGGATCAGTGAAAGAGCTGAAGCTGTTGGAATGAAAGCTTTTCTTCCCTTATGGCATGCAGAGCGCACGTATGTGATGGATCTTTTAATGAAATCTGGTTTTGAAACGATTCTGACGCTGGTGAAATCTCCTTGGCTTAATGAAACCTTCCTGAATAGAAAGATCGATTCAAAGTTGGTTGAAGAATTTAAAGTGCTGGGAAGAGAAAATGGCTTGGATTTATGCGGTGAACAGGGAGAATATCATACCATGGTGTTGGATGGCCCAGGATATCGCTCACCCATTTCATTGAATACTTATAAAATCGTTCAACATAAAGAACTAATTCATTTATCGGAAATGGATCTTTCATTAAACGGTGATTATGAAGTTCCGACTCTTGAAAAACATAAAATTTGTGTCAATTGTGGTTTACGGTTCTCCTGTTATACTCAAGGCTGCTGGTGCGCTGAACTTCCAATGATTATGCCCATGGAAAACATTACCGATTGTTTATGTCCGACCTGCCTGAAATCGACGATTAATGAAAGGTTGGTAGAAAACGCTCTGAAGCCAATTGAATAAGATCAGCCAAATTTACTTCTGAAAGGAAGATTTAACTCTAAAGTTTTATAATTTTAAGTTTTTAAGCCTATTTCATATGACAATTCTTTTCGGCTGGAACCGTTTCCGACTTAAATCATTCACTTTTCAGGAATTAAATTTGCCGGAACTGGAGCAATTTCCAAACGCAACATTTCAGGTAGCACAATCTTATTTTCACTTGTTTTATATTCCGGTTTTCCCAATGGGAAGACGATATGATTTGGTGATGAACAAACAAGTGTATCACGTTCCTCCAAGTTTAATGAAAATGGTAGATACGGAACAATTAAAGGTTCGCGGAAAATGGTATGCATGGACTTTGCCCATACTAGCTCTATTGATAATGCTTGGTGTTAAGTTGAGCGATTCAATTGAGAAAAGTAATTATCGGGCAGATGCAATGGAGCTTGCAGAGATACAACAACGATTCTTCGATAATCCTGTAGTTGGTGACCATCTCTTGTTTTCAAATAATGGAGATCTGAACTTTGATGCGGAAATATTCATAGTAGGAGACAAAAAAATAACCTTGTTCGTGAATTTAATGGAACAATTAGATGAATTGGCATTGGAAAATGCGAGAAATGGAAAAGTTCGTGTTGATGCCGATTCCATGCAGGTCTTGATCAATCAGCGAAATGAACTGATTGAAACTTCATCCTTCAATGACTCTCTTTATCAGGAACATCCCGATCAACCGATTTACCGAAAAGTACTCTTGTTTGGATTGGAAAATTATCCAATTGATTACAAGTTTATTGAAATGACATTTAAGGAATATCAAGCATTGAAAAAATCTATTGGAGATGGAGATGCGAAAAAAGCGAAGAAGATCAAGATTCCGGCGTTTCGTGAGCTTACAAAGCAAGCGCTTTTTGTTGAGCCGGATTAAAGATTGGAAAATGAATTAAACTGCTTGAACATAATTTTTCTCCGATTGAGAATAAACAAAATAAAATTTAAAAGTAATGACTAAAATTGCCCCGTAAGACTCGTTTAAGTCTTATGTATCTAGTCTTTTATCTTTGATCTGTAAGGTCTAAAAACCTCTGATAAAGAATTAATTAACAATTACTTGCAACTTTATTAACAAACATCGAAAAAAACGTCGTACCTTTGCGCCAAATTTTAGATTTATTTTATGACCTTTAAAGAACTCGGGTTACGAGTTGAGGTTCTGCAGTCGATAGAAGCAATGGGTTTTGCAGAACCAACTCCGATCCAACAAAGTGCCATTCCGCACTTATTAAATGATGAAAGCGATTTTGTCGGACTCGCACAAACAGGGACAGGGAAAACAGCGGCATTTGGTTTACCGCTTATTCACAAAGTTACAGACCGACCTACTGAAACACAAGGTTTAATCATCGCTCCAACGCGTGAATTGTGTTTACAAATCTCCAAAGACTTAGAAGCATTTGCTCAATTTGATCGTCAGATTAAAGTAGTAGCCGTTTACGGTGGTACTGATATCCGCAAACAAATGAGTGATATTAAGCGTGGCGCAACGATTGTTGTAGCGACTCCTGGGCGTTTGGTTGATTTGATCAATCGTAAAGCAATCAACTTGAAAACAGTTGAAACAGTTGTGCTTGATGAAGCAGACGAAATGTTGAATATGGGCTTCAAAGAAGACATTGATGCAATTTTGAATGCTACTCCGGATACAAAGAATGTATGGTTGTTTTCAGCTACAATGCCAAAAGAAGTTGCGGCAATTGCTAAAAACTACATGACAGATCCTTTGGAAGTTGCCATGGGCCACAAAAATCAAAGTAACGAAAACATCGAGCACATTTACTATACAGTAAAAGAGCGCGATCGTTATGATGCATTAAAAAGATTAATCGATGCTAGTCCGGATATCTTCGGATTGGTGTTCTGTCGTACACGTAATGAAACGGCTACTGTTGCTGAGAAATTGGCAAAAGAAGGATACAGCGCTGAGCCTTTGCACGGAGATTTATCTCAAGCAATGCGTGACCGTGTTATGGATCGTTTCCGTGAGCGTTCAATTCAATTGTTAGTTGCAACAGATGTTGCTGCTCGTGGAATTGATGTAGACAATATTACTCACGTAATCAACTACAATTTACCAGATGATATCGAGAATTACACGCACCGTTCAGGTCGTACAGCTCGTGCAGGTAAACAAGGTAAATCATTGGTGTTGATTAATACACGTGAAAACTTTAAAATTAAAGCTATCGAACGTCAGATTCGTACTACGTTTAAGGCAGCTTTGATTCCTGAAGCTTCAGAGATTTGCGGAATTCAATTGAATAAATTGATTTCTAAAGTAAAAGAAATTGAAGTGAAAGAAAATGATATCGCTCCTTTCTTGCCTGCAATCATGGCAGATTTCGAAGAGTTATCAAAAGAAGAAGTGATCAAAAAATTCATCTCTGCTGAATTCAATCGTTTTATTGAATACTATGATCGTGCAGGAGATTTGAATGTTTCTGCCGGAAGAGGTGATCGTGAAGATCGTAAAGAAAGAAGTGGTAGTGATCGTTTTGATCGCAAAGATCGTTTCGAAAAAAGCGATAGAGGTGAAAGAAGCGAACGTGCTCCAAGAGCAGATCGTGGAGATAACGCTAACAGAACTCGTTTCTTTGTTAGTCTTGGAAAACGCGACGGATTGAACCCTGGTGGTTTATTGCGTGTGATCTGTGATTCAACAGGATTGAACAGTGGTTCTATTGGTCGTATCGACGTGATGCCAAACTTCTCATTCTTTGAAGCAGACAAAACGGATGAAGGAGCAATTCTTTCAAAAGTAAACGGAGCTGATTACGAAGGACACAGCGTAAGCGTTGAAATTACTCAGAAGAAAGAAGGTAGTGACCGTCCACGAACAGGTGGTGGGGAACGTCGTTCTTTTGGAGACCGTGATCGTTCATCAGCAGGAGGCGGAGATCGTCGTTCTTCTGGAGGAGGAGGTTTCCGTGGAGGAAGTTCAAGCTATGGTAAATCATCAGAAGGTGGAAGCGATCGCAGAAGCAGTGGTGGTGAAAGAAGCAGCAGCAGAGGTGGATTCTCCGGAGGAAATAAATCTTACGGTTCTGCATCAGGAACTGCAGGTTCATCCAGTAGAAGAGAAGGTGGTTCTTCAGAACGTCGCTCATCTGGTGGTGGCGGAAGAAAATTCAGCTCAAATAGCTACAAATAATTAACAATTATCAAGGATTTAATTATCAAGTGAGTGATTTATGATGATCTCACTTGATAATTGATAATTATAGAATTTATAATTAATAAAATGGAAATTAGAAACATCGCAATTATTGCACACGTTGACCACGGTAAAACAACTTTGGTTGACAAAATGATTGAGGCAGGAAATGTATTGAATGAACGTGATCGTCCAACTGGGGATTTGATCATGGACAGTAACGATTTAGAGCGCGAACGTGGAATCACGATTGTATCTAAGAACGTTTCCGTTTCTTACAAAGGAACAAAGATTAACATTATTGACACTCCTGGTCACGCCGACTTTGGTGGAGAGGTTGAACGTGTTTTGAACATGGCAGACGGAGTTTGTTTGTTGGTGGATGCTTTTGAAGGTCCAATGCCGCAAACACGTTTCGTATTAGGAAAAGCATTGTCTATGGGGCTTAAACCATTGTTGGTTATCAACAAGGTTGACAAAGATAACTGTACTCCTGATGAAGTGCATGAAAAAGTATTCGATTTGATGTTCGAATTAGATGCGAACGAAGCTCAGTTGGAATTCCCAACGATCTATGGTTCTGCAAAAAACGGATGGATGTCTACAGACTGGAAACAGCCTAAAACAGATATCACGGATTTATTAGATCAAATTTTGGATTATTTCCCACCTCGTCCTATCGAAGAAGGAAATACTCAAATGTTGGTGACTTCTTTGGATTTCTCTACTTACGTTGGACGTATTGCTATTGGTCGTTTACACCGTGGAGAATTGAAAGAAAATCAACCGATTATTTTGGCAAAACGCGATGGAACTCAAGAGAAACACCGTGTGAAAGAATTGTTCGTTTTTGATGGAACTGAGCGTCGTAAAGTAGATTCAGTTGTTGCTGGAGATATTTGTGCGGTTACTGGAATTGAAGGATTCGAAATTGGTGATGTTATTTGTGACATCGACAATCCGGAGCCATTAGCATCTATCAAAATTGATGAGCCAACAATGAACATGTTGTTCTCTATTAACGATTCACCGTTCTTCGGAAAAGAAGGTAAGAAGGTAACTTCTCGTCACATCCAGGAGCGTTTGCAAAAAGAGTTAGAGAAAAACTTAGCAATGCGTGTTTCTGATACAGATAAAGCAGACAAATGGATCGTTGCTGGTCGTGGTGTATTGCACTTATCAGTATTGATCGAAACAATGCGTCGTGAAGGATATGAATTACAAGTGGGTCAGCCACAGGTAATTATCAAAGAAATTGACGGGGTTAAATGTGAGCCGGTTGAAGAATTGACGATCGATTTACCGGAAGAGTTTTCAGGAACAGCTGTTGAAGCGGTTACAAAACGCAAAGGTGAAATGACAAATATGGAACCGAAAGGAGCTCGTATGATTATTCAATTCCAAATTCCATCACGTGGAATCATTGGTTTACGTAACTACTTGTTGACGCAAACTGCTGGTGAAGCAATTATGACTCACCGTTTCTTGGAATACCAACCATATAGAGGAGATATTCCTGGACGTCAAAATGGATCTATGATTTCATTAGAGCAAGGAACATCTATTCCATTCTCATTGAATAACTTACAAGATCGCGGTAAATTCTTCATTAATCCAAATGAGAATATCTACGAAGGACAAGTAATCGGTGAAAACTCACGTGCAGGAGATTTATGTGTGAACGTTACGAAGACAAAGAAAATGTCAAACATGCGTTCATCAGGAGCTGACGAGAAAGTTCGTTTGGCACCGGCAAAAATCTTCAGCTTGGAAGAGTGTTTGGAATACATCCAGGGAGATGAATATGTTGAGGTTACTCCAGAAAACTTACGAATCCGTAAAATCTTGTTGAAAGAAAACGAGCGTAAAAGAGGTAGTAAAGCGTAATTATCAATTACTAAATTATTAAGTGAATAATCTTGATAATTGATAATTTCAAAAATTATAATTGAAAAAGCGGTTTATCTTCGGATGAATCGCTTTTTGTTTTCTACAAGTGAAGAACCAGAAGACGACTTAGGAAACAAAACAATTGAAACTTAATCATACATAGACAACTCTCAAACGAAAATAAATGAAAATATACGTGAAGAATATGGCTTGTGAAAGCTGTAAGATTTTTGTGGAGGAAGCTCTTAATGAACTTGGTATAGCACCAATTAAAGTTGATTTAGGTGAAATAGAAACGAAAGAAGATGTTTCTGATGATGAAAAAAGGAAACTGAACCGCTTAATCAACAAAGCAGGATTGGAGTTGCTGGAAAAAAAACAAGGAGTATTAATCGAGAAAATCAGAAAAGTATTAGTTGATTATGTTTACAATTCAGACGAAAGACCAAATGTAAAAATCTCGGTTTTATTAAGTGAAGAATTAAATCTAAGTTATAATCACTTGGCCAACCTCTTTTCAGAAATTGAAGCAACTACTATTGAACAATTTCTTATTTCCTTGAAAATTGAACGTATAAAAGAGTTAATTATCTTTGGAGAAGATACTTTTTCGGAAATTGCATATAAACTACATTATAGCAGTGCTGCACACTTGTCTACACAGTTTAAAAAAGCAACCGGGTTGACTCCATCGCATTTTAAAGCACTGAAAGAAAAAAGAAGAATAACGATTCAAAATATATAATAATTAAGACTGAAAACACGAAAACCCATGATAGAATCAAAACTCACATTAGATATTATTACTGCAACATTGCGAGGTGAAAAGTACGAAGAGCAAATAACCAAACAGCTGGAACATCTGGAGGAAGTGGAATATGAGCATACAGATTCCGGATTATTGATATTCATCGAGTATAGAAAGGCTGCCAAGGAATTTTGGTTGACAGATGCCCAGTTATTCGAAACATTTGGTGAATCGAACCCGGAATTATCTAAAGTTGAATTGATCAATGAGGATTTAAAGATTCAGGCAGAAACGATGGTTCATTTCACTAATGGAATCATAGACCGCGTGGAGATTTGGAATAAACTGGGAGACTACCCGGAGGATGATTTGGAAACATGGGAATTGAAATGAATTGAAAGAGCGATTTTTCCATGCAACAGAGCGATCGTTTTTTGTTTTCAATGGAAGAATTAGGATGACTTCGTTAATAAATAAGCTTAGGTAATTATAAACAACTGAAATACAAATAGCTAATGCAGACTCTGGTGTTAAAATCTCAGGGAAATGTACGTGGCTCATAAACATTCCGAAAAAAGACATGAATAATTTAGCATATCATTCCGCTCTGAAAATGGTGAAAGAATTGATTTATGACAGATTTGGTCTCGAACTTACAAATCTGAAACTGAATTCGGAAAGTGTAGAATATGGTGCCTGTTCATTTGAACTGGATGAAAAGAAAATGGAACATCGGGTTTCCAAAATAACACTTACAAAAGTCGGACAATTTGTAACTATTTGGAAACGAAATAAAGATGGTGAAACAGAGCCTTTTGACATCTTGGATAATTTTGATTTTATCGCAATAACATCAAAGAGTGCCGACAACATTGGACAATTTATTTTTCCGAAATCCGTGTTGGTTGAAAAGGGAATCATTTCAAAAAACGGAAAAGGTGGAAAACGTGGAATTCGGGTTTATCCGCCGTGGGACACCGTAACGAATAAACAAGCAGAAAAAACGCAAAGTTGGCAGACAAATTATTTCGTTACAATTAGTAACGACAGCGCAACTGACTTTGATTTGATTCGAAAAATAGTGGATAGAACAAACGGACTTAAGCCTAAAACCAGACAATCTAGGATAACAGATATGAAATCAAAAATCCTATTGACAATATTAGTAGTTTGTTTGTTGACCTCTTGCAAGAAAGACTATACTTGCAGTTGTTCTAATCCTGGCGGTGTTTTCCAGACTTATAAAATTAAAGACACCAAGAAAAAAGCTATTCAAAAATGTAGCGATTATTCTAAAGAATACCAAACAATGGAATGGTCCGAAACAGGTTGTTTCCTAAACTAAGTTCCTGTTAGAAAAAGAAGTCGTTACTTTGAGGGTTTCTTTTAATGTTTATATAAAAAGGAAAACCAAATGATCTTGAAACGAATCCTATTTATTTTATTAGTTGGAATAGCTTATAACGGAAGCGTTCTTTCCCAAAATACTTCATTTGCTAAAGGGAAAATGTTCGCTAAACAGAAAGCAATCGAAGATTATGACATTTTATATTCCTCTCTTATTAATTATCATCCTGCTCCTTTCTTTTATGTGAAGGAAAGCGATCTGGCAACATTTTATGAAAGCCAGAAAGCTTCAATCACTGATAGCTTGAGTGAAATAGACTTTCTCTTTTTGTGCAGAAAACTGATTACTGAGATCAGATGTGGTCATACTCAAGCTTTGCCATCTGATAATTGGTTTAAATCAATCAAAGGGTTAAAAAATCAGATCCCTTTCGAAGTCAAAAATATTGAAGGCAGACTCTATATTTCAAGTACAATTGACAGTACGTTTGATTTCCATGTCAATGATGAATTAATCAGCGTAAATACTATTCCGGTGCAGGATATTATTGATCAACTCTTGGCAATGGAAACCGGTGATGGCTTCACACAAACGTTTAGAAATAAAATTGTTGAGATCAGATTTAGAATCTATCTGGTGTTTCTTTTCGGGATACCTCAGGAATATGTAATTGGATTCAGAAATAGTGAAGGAGAAGTAAAACAAACTATTGTTCAACCAACAAAAGAAAAGATTGTTGAGATTTCACAACCTGCTCTCCCTGAGAATTTAAAAATGATCATTGAAAATAGTTGGAGCAGTTTTAGTTTCGATTCTGAAGCGAATTTGGGCTATTTAAAGATTAAAAGTTTTTTAGAGAAAAAAGAATATAAAAAATACTACAAGCAAATATTCAAGTATCTCAAACAGCATCCGAATTCAAAGCTAATCCTTGATTTAAGGGATAATCCCGGAGGAGATTTCAGACATGGAAATAGATTCTTAACTTATTTAAGCTCTGAAAAAGTGCTGTTGAATTTTGAAAGACCCAGAAAGGATCGGGCTGAAAATGAGTTTGTTAAATTTAACGGCTGGGATAAAGTGGTGCAATTTGCATTTGCAATTAAACCACGTAAATACAAAGCTGAAGGGCAAATCACGGAAACGTTTGTCTACAGACCGAAAAAAAATGCATTTAACGGAAAGCTGTATGTTATTACAAACGGAATAACCTTTTCTCAAGCAGCATTGGTTTCTTCGCATTTGAGAGAACACGGAGCCATGTTTTTGGGTCAGGAAACCGGTGGTGCAGAACTCGGATGCAATGGAATTTTAACCTATAAGCTCGAATTACCAAATTCAGGGATTAAGCTAGATATTCCGGCTTATCATGTAAAATCGAACTCAACCAAAGGTCAGTTTGGACGGGGAGTGAAACCTGATTTCCCAATAGCATTGACTCTTAATAATTCAATTGATAATACCTTGATGGAAGTGATAAAGATTGTGGGAAAGAATTAGTAATTGAAACTAAAGAATTGAAAAGGTGGATTATGCTAGACTTTTCAATTCTCTAGTTTTCAGTGAGTGTTTATTATTATAGCGTCAAATCAGAATTTGATAATACCCTAGGCGATTTTGTTCATTTGATAAAGTATTCAGGAAGTGCGACCTGATAATTTGATTAATTTTAATTGGAACCTAAATCAATCAATCGATGAAATATGTACTTATAACTTTATTAGCCATCGTTGCCGTATCCTGTAAAAAGGAAGAAAGCAGTGTTGAAATACCTTATTCACAAGTTTCCTTATATAAGGAGTCTTTTACCGATGATCAAACTTGGGAGTTTTTACCAGAGAATTCTGTTTACACTCCCGGATCGGAATGTGTTCGACTTGAAAATGGCATGCTCAAACTGACTTTCGATCAAGGAATTTCTAACTGTGGTTGTGCGTGGGTAGGAGCTAAGAAATCAGTTACTGAAATCTCAAATATTCCAAAGGATAAACTAGGTCTTCGGATTAAACTAAATAAGGGTTTCTTTCAATACATGGTACGACAAGAAAGTAATTCGGTTGATCAATTTGGTAATCCAGCTACCTCAGGAACGGTTGTTTCCAATTCGTATTTCACGTTCAAGTCATCTGGCGTGCAGATGGAAATTGTCAATTCACTGAAAGGCTGGTTTATGGAAGGTACAACAGTGAGTGAAGACTTTAATAGGATTGATGGCCATGAGTTTGAGTTGATTTATAATGAAGGTGAGAAAATACTTTTTATTGATGGTGTTAGATCTGATGTTAATCTGGTTAATATAAGCGGCGGTACCATCCTCAATCAAGTAGGAATGGATTTTCAATTTAATTTGGGGCATCAGCCCGAATTCTCTCCAAGATTGGATGAGTTGTTTATTGAAGAACTGGAGGTTTTTACTTGGAACGGGAAATACCAGCATTAATCAGATTATTGAATCGAAAGTTGTAAAAAGTGATGAGAGCCTATTTTCCAGAAACTGTTTTTAATAAAGTTTTAATGATTGTATTCGCTTTGATAAGCGTTACTTCCTGTTCCGAAAAAAAAGCGGAGGATAAGAAAAAGTCTGAAAATGCATTCGTTGAAATTCATCATTATCAAAAAAGGGCATCCCGGAAAATCGTAAGAGCCATAGAAAAGAATAATCTGGCACTGGTCGAGAAATTATTGGATGCAGGTGAAGATCCAAATGGAATAACTACAGGGTATTATAGAGGAGGAAGAAAAATGGGTAAGAATGATCGGTCTAACAAAGATTGGACATTGTTAATCTATGCTTCCTATCACAATAAACTAGAAGTAGTAAAATTACTGTTACGTAAAAAAGCGGATATAAATGCCGTAAATGCAGGAGGTCATTCTGCATTATTTTTAGCATGCGCTATTCGGAATGAAGAAATGGCTTCTTTTTTGCTGGAAAACCATGCCGATGTAAAGCACGCAGGAACAGATGACAACGGGATGACAGCATTCTATTGGGCGATTAATTACGAATGGAATGAGATTGCTTTGAAAATGATCCGTTTGGGCGCAGATTTGAATACAATTTATTCTGAAACAGGTGAGACGGTTTTACTGCAAGCTCTCAATGGAGATAGTGTCCATGCAGAGGTTATTCATTTGATGATTGACTTAGGTGCGGATGTGAAAAAAGTGAATTTAAAATACAAATATTCTCCGCTTATGCTTGCCTGCCGGAGAAATGATTTAACGATTGCCAGGAAAATACTTGCAAAACAGGTAAACATAAATGGAATTGACGATCGCAGAAGTACAGCGCTGTGTTATGCTGCCGGACATAGCGAAGAGGATACAGAACTTCTGGAACTACTGATTAAGAACGGGGCAAAGGTCAACATTTCGAATACTTATGGAAGAAGTGCGCTTATTGAAGCAGTAAGCAGTAGAAGTTTAAAAAAAGTTGATTTTTTACTTAAAAATGGAGCACAAGTGAATCGCAAAAGTGAGGGGTTTGGTGGTGTTAGTCCAATTAGTGAAGCGGTTTATAATGAGGATTTGGAAATGGTTAAATTGTTGATTGATCACGGTGCAGACCTTTCGCTCGAAAAAGATAACGGAGAAACGTTACTTTTAGTAGCGATACTTTCCGAAAAAAGCTACCCTGTTGTGAAGTTACTGATCGAAAAAGGAGCAGATGTAAATCGTTCAAACAATTACAAAGAAACTCCTTTAATGAAAGCTGCCCAATACAATTTACCGGCTATTGTTAAACTATTGCTCGATTCTGGAGCCAATAAAGCTGGAAAAAATGATTATGGAAAATCAGCAATGGACTATGCGGAAGAAACAGCCGCCAGAACGGGTGAATATGAGGTGTTGGAACTCTTGAAGAATTAAAACCAGAAAAGACCATGAAAATTTCCCCAATCATTGAAGTTGATGAACTTTTAAAAATAGCTGAAGATCCGAATGTTCTGATTTTTGATGTAAGCAATGGTAAGAATGCCAGAGCAGATTTTGAAAAGGAACATTTGAAAGGTGCTCAATTTGTTGATTTGAATTCACAACTTGCTGATATCAAGGAAGATTTGTCGGGCGGGCGGCATCCATTGCCGAAAGTTGAACATTTTTCTGAGACTCTTACAAGTTTAGGAATCAACGAAAACAATCATATCGTAGTTTATGACGACAAAAACAGTTCAAATGCTGCGGCAAGATTTTGGTGGATGTTGAGATCTGTGGGACACCAAGAAGTTCAGGTTTTGAATGGCGGAATAAACGAAGCAAAAAGGCATGGATTTCCTTTGCGTTCGGGAATAGAAACTATTCGGAAAAGTTCAAAACCATATCCTGCTGATAGATGGAATTTACCAATGGTCGAAATCGATCAAGTGCGCGAGTTTTCAGAAAACCCAAATTATTTAATTATTGACGTAAGGGGTCAGGAACGGTATGATGGAATTGTAGAGCCGATAGACCTCATTGCAGGACATATTCCGGGAGCTATCAATATTCCGTTTACGGAGAATTTAGATGCGAATGGTCTATTTCTTAAACCAAATGAATTAAGAGAAAAATACAAAACAAGATTTGGAGAAATCAGTGATGAAAACATTATCGTTCATTGTGGCTCAGGTGTAACAGCTTGTCATACTATTTTGGCTCTGGATTATGCAGGAATTAAAATTCCAAAGCTTTATATTGGTTCCTGGAGTGAATGGAGTCGGAGCAATCAAAAAATAGAAACGCGAATAACCTGAGTAAAGAATCATCACTTCTTCTAACTATCCCACTCTTACTTTTTAGTATTTAATTTCCCAATTAAAGCACCTTTGTCATCTATTGAAAGCCAGTTCATTCCAATAGTGGCACGGCGCTTGCTATTCCTGGAATGAAGAAAAATTAAAAAAACAGGAAATCATGAAAAAGCTTCTTTTAGTATTAGCCCTTGCATCAGGAACAGCATTCGGGCAAACAGACCAACAGACTTCAAAATCTACAGTTACGGTAAATGGAACTTCTAAAATTTCCATCACTCCGGACATGACGGAGCTAAATATTCATGTTTCATCACTAAAAATGAACATGGCAGATGCTACCAAAACAATCGGTGATCAAACTCAGAAGTATTTGAAAATCCTTAAAGATCTTGGTTTCAAGGAAACGGATGTGAAAACAACCAATTTCTCCGCATCAAAAAACAGGATTTATCGTCAAAATGGACCTGTAGATAGTGGTTACGTGGTTTCTCAAAACTTGACATTGAAATTTGGATACAATCAGTCATTGCTGCAAAAAATAGTTGCGCGTTTTTCTGAATCAAAAGATCCGGTTGATTTTAATATCGGCTTTTATATTTCCGATTTATTGCGGGAGAAGACAGAAGCAGAGCTTCAAGGGAAAGCTGTAACAGATGCTCGTAAGAAAGCTACCAATTTATCAACTGCTGCAGGAGTAAAAATCACGACCGTAAAAGCAATCATCTACGGAAACGAATCGCAGGGAGGACCAGTTTATTACAAGTCGGACATGCGCATGGCAATGAGCACTGAAATGTCTGATGGTGTGAATCTTAGTTTTGCGCCGCAGGAAGTAGAATTACAGGAAACAGTGACTGTCGTTTGGTTTATTGAATGAGAGTCCGCCTTGGTGGACGATAAACGATCTACGTGAGTGGATTAAATACATAAACAAAAAAAGCGGTTCGAATGGATCGCTTTTTTTATGAGATTAAGTTGATATTATGACTTTGTAAATGAATGAGTTATGTGTGTTTTGATTAAGGGATGGAGAGAATAAATCTCGAATGAAAGGTCTCGAAATCATAAAAGATTATAGTTTTTATAATTCATGTTGATATATCAACTATATTTGCATCAAATATATTTATGTCAACTATATGAATATTGAAAATCCAACGGGAACAGTGCTATATTCAATTGAGCAAGCAATTAAGGAGTATCGAAAAGTCTCTCAGAGAAATATTGAGAAAATTGTAAAGGACATCACAGTGGATCAATGCTTAATCTTGATGATACTGGACAAGGATGCGGAAATTTCTCAAAAAGAAGTGGCAGATCTGATATTCAAGGACAAAGCCTCAATTACTAGAATGATAGAATTGATGGTGAAAAAGGATTATCTAAGAAGAGCCATTCATCAGGAAGATAGAAGAAAGTTCAACCTTGAAATTACCGAAAAAGGAAAAAAAACCTTGGAATTAATAGATCCAACTATCCAAATAAATAGGAAAACAGCACTAAACGGTTTGTCATTGGAAGAAATTAATTTGCTGGATCAAACTTTGAAAAAAATAATCGCGAATTGTAAACTTTAAAAAATGAAGACAGTATTTAGTCTAGTATTAGTTCACCTTGTCATCTGTCTCGGCTTAATAGCAAATGCGCAGGATTTGACGGAACGAAATAAGCAAATAATCGAAATAGCAGATAAAATTAAGGAGTATTACATTTTCGAAGATGTGGCAAACGAACTCTCTGAAAAATTGAAATCAGAAATAGCACTTAAAACATTCGATAATCTGTCAGATAGTGAATTCACAAAATCGCTTTCGTCCTATTTATCCAAAAACGGAAATGATTTACATTTTAATGTGCTGTATCGTCCAAGTCAAGAAGAAACGAAATCAGTCAATGAAAAAGAATTGTTACAAGAATATGATGCCATCAATAAACAGTGGAATTATGGTTTTGAAAAAGTTGCGAGATTGGATGGGAATATTGGTTATATCGAATACTCCGGATTTCCCGAAGGAAATAAATCTGCTCAACAAATTCTTGATGCGACAATGAATTTTGTTTCAAATACGAATGCATTAATTATAGATCTAAGAAACAATCAAGGTGGAGATGGTAAAATGGTTGAACTATTTTTAAGTTACTTTTTTGAGAAAAAGATGAAGTTGAGTGAGGTTTATACGAGGTATACGGACAAAACTTCAAAATCGTGTACCATGCAAAAAGTGAATGGGAAAAAGTATTTGCGTAAACCGGTGTATATTTTGGTAAACAACCATACTATTTCTGCCGCTGAGGCATTAGCATATAATCTACAACAAAATAAGATTGCGCAGGTAATTGGAGAAAAAACCTATGGAGCTGCAAACCCTGTAAAAGCATTTTTTATCGGCAACAAATACCATTTATTTATTCCTGTCTCTATAGAAAAAAATTCAATCACAAATACGAATTGGGAACATGTAGGAATTGATGCTGATATCAAAATCAGTTCTGAAAAAGCGTTGATAAAAGCACAAATTTGTGCACTTGAAGATTTATTGAAAGCGGCCGTTAAAATGGAATTGACTGAAAATGAAATCAAAGAGAAGCTTTTAAAATTGCAAGAACAATTGTAGTCAAAAAACAATCAAACAAAAACAACTAAACAAAATTCGATGAGACATATTTTAGTAATTCTGATTTTTCCAACGGTCATTTTTGGACAAAAAAATGAGGCGGCTGATCTTGCAAGATACATGCAGGCACAAGTCGAAGTAAGTAATTTTAGTGGGACGGTAATAGTAACCAGAAATGATACCGTTTTGTTGAAACAAGCATATGGTTTGGCAGACTACGAATGGAATATTAAAAACACGGTAGATACTAAATTTCAGTTGGCTTCTGTAACGAAACAATTTACAGCTGCAGCTATTTTACAATTGGTGGAAAGAAAACAATTGCTGCTTACGGATAAATTAGTGAAATTTTTCCCTGACTTCCCCAAGGGAGATAGTATTACAATTCATATGTTATTATGTCATATGTCGGGTTTGCAAATGGATTTTGATGAATTTTATTTAAACAATGTTTCAATTTCGCAGGATTCAGCATTAAAGTATATTGAGCAAAAAAGTCTTTTATTTCCTCCGGGAACGAACACTGCTTATAGCAACATTGGATACTATTTACTTGCCCGCATTATTGAAAAATCAACGAATCAGAGTTATTCTGAATATTTAAAGATGAACATCTTTGAGAAAGTGAAAATGAATAACACAGGCGTTATTACAAATAAAGAGCTGATACCGAAAAAAGCTAAAAACTACCTGCTTGCTGAAAATAAATACCTGAATAATCCTTATATCAATTGGGAATACAACATTGGACATGACGGGATTTATTCGACCATTGAAGATTTAGCGCTATGGGATAAAGCGCTTTATGGGACGAGTGTTTTGTCGGCAGAAATGAAGACTTTAATGTTTACCTCCTACAACGACCAAAATTGGGGATATGGATTTATGATTAATCCATTTTATAATCAAGGACATCAACTGATCGCGCATGATGGTGGTTTTTGGGGTGCGCAGACATCTCTTAACCGATTTACGGATGATCGTCTTTTCGTAACTGTTTTGTCTAATAATCAATCGCCTTCTTACACCATCGCTTATGGACTTGCTGCCATTGTATTTGAAAAAGAGGTGGAAATTCCTTACAAACATGTTCAAACTAAAGCGGATACTACTCTTTATGATAAATATGCAGGTAATTATGGAGAAATTGCAATTGTTAAAATGAGTGGGAAATTGTTTTATAACAGTTCGGAATCAGAACTCTTGCCGGAATCCAAAACAAAATTTTTCAGAGCCGACAATAATAATCGGACAATTGAATTCGTCCGGGATAAATCAGGGAACTATAATTCTATAATCCTTACAAAAGGAGGCGTGAAGGAAGTGATCATGAGAAATCGGCAGTAAAACAAAATCCATTGTGAACATCAAAATCGTTCAATCAAACACTTAATCACTATTTTCTTAAGAAATATTCATGAAACCGAATTTATAATACCGTTCTTTAGCCTATCCTCTTTGTAAAACATACACTTAGGCAGTTAATTATTAACATGCGTGCTATGAATAACAAAGAAATTCAGGAACAAAATGAATTGAAGGAATCAATCCAATTCGAAAGATTGATCCAAGGTCTTATTGATAACGAATACGGTTGTTGCGATGATTTTATCTTGCCTGAGATCGTAGCAGGTTTATATGCAAACGTCCAGCACTTAAATGAAACAGAAAGTTTGAAGCCTTCCGGTTTCGGTAATAAACTGGATTTCAAAAAAGATAGCGCGGTTAGAGGTGATAAAATCAATTGGATAGAGGAAGAAACGACCAATCAATTTGAAATGAGCTACCTCACTAAAATTGAAAAGTTTATCCTGTACCTGAACAAAACCTGTTTTACAGCGATAAAAAGCTATGAAAGCCATTATTCATCGTATGAAAAAAATAGTTTTTATAAACGGCATCTGGATCAATTTAAAAACGAAAAAGGACGAAAATATTCCATCGTTTTATACCTCAATAAGGATTGGAAAATCACTGATGGAGGCTTGCTGTCCTTGTATCCCAAAATGAAAGAACAAATAGATATTTCTCCTTTGGGAGGAAGAATGGTATTATTCCGGAGCGATGAAATGGAGCACGAGGTCAATCCTTCTTTTACCCGGGAAAGAAATAGTATTGCCGGTTGGTTGAAGAATTAAAGCAGTGATTTGTCTTTCTATGGATCACTTTTTTTATATTCGTGATAGCGAATCCTTTGCAAAAGGAGATAATATTACAGAAGAATGAAAGACAATTTTTTTTTCATGGATGAATATTTTCTGGGAATAGAATTTAGATATCCTTCGCAGCAAATTGATCCGCCAATGCTGTGGTTTAAACCCGAAAATTTTAAAAAGGTCCTGGCTGTCTGCAAAGAAAAGGGCTTGGGGATTCTCGTCATTGAGGTATATAAGGAAGGTTATGCAGATACCTTGTTGTCTGACGATTTTGGAGGAAATCCATTCAACCAGGACTGGTACACCAATGAATTTGAGAATGCAGTCAAAAAACATTGTCTTGAAACAGATCATACGGAAGTATTATTTGCCGGATGGTTTCTGGAACCGAATGATGGGGAAGAAACGATTGTCAATAATAGCTCAAATGAATTATCCGACCAGCCGTCAAATCAAACGATAAAGAATAAATCAGGCTTTTGGTCTAAAATCAAAAGTTGGTTCTAAATGCAAAATGTTAGTTGTAATTTAAATTGATACTCATGCAAGCAAAAAACATTCTCCTGATAGCATTGATTTTACTTAATTGTATCGTTTTACTTGGTCAGATTTGGCCGGAAGGTGTTCCTCCGTTTGCACGGATTGTAAACATTGTTTTCCTTAGTTCCAGTTTGCTGTTCTTTGCGTTTTCATTGAGAAGAAAATAGTGCAAATGGGACTATTTCGCTATATCTCTGATTGGTACAAAGAAAACATGGCCATTCCGAAAGAGGGCGCAAACCTGATTGCTCAGGGAACAGATCAAACAGCAGGTCAGCTTGAACCCGCAGGAAAAGACAAGTTCCGGTTTGAGAGCACATCCATTGTGCTGGAATTCAACCTAGAAATAAACACAATGCTTTTGAAGCAGGGTGGAGGAGAGTTTACGTTTACGAAAGAGTAGTATTTATTATAATTAGGGAGCATAGCTTCTGATTTTCTGTTTTCTAACTACTTTTGTCTGTACTGGGAGAATAGTTGACAACTTAAAAAGTTAATTTCTATGAAAAATTGCACCTTACTTTTTACAATAGTTTGTTTCGCATCGGCTTATTCCCAGGAAAAATTGGTAGAGTTTCAAACCGAGTTATCTTATATCATTGACAGAAAAGAAAGTATATGGTATATATCAAAACAAAATCCGGAACTCACCCTTATTAAAAACAAATTAGCTCATTTATTGATATTGGATGATTCATTGTACACGATTAACTTTAAAAGTCACGATGTCAACAGTTTTCAACAGCCTGAAAGTATCAATTACAGTCTCACGAGATACAATAAAGACCGAAAGAACAAAAGAAGTCAGACGGTTCTTAAAACCGATGACCAAAAAAAAATTAATGATCTAACTTGTGTGAAATTCATCTCTAAAGTTGGGAATGAAACATATGAAACGTATATTGCATTAGATCACCCGATTAACAACGCATTCTATTTTAAAAATCTGATTGGATCAGATGAACCGCTTGGATTCAAAGGCTTGATTGCAGAAATTAATATCAGGACAGATGAAAAACCGGAGTTTAGGCCTTTTCTAAAATTAATCGACTTCAAAGAAGTAGATCGTTGTATGTATATTGACTATTCCAAAATTAAAGAGTCCGTTTCTTTTCAATATAAACCTGCTCCTAAGTATTCAATTGAAACAATTGAGCCCGGTACCAAATAAAGACCAGTCCTAGATTGTTATTTGATACTGGTTTCAGCGGTATTGAGTGCATCCCTGATGACTCTGATTGATTACATCGACAATAGTAATGCTACTGGCAGTTCCTCCGTTTGCACGGATTGTAAACATTGTTTTCCTTAGTTCAAGTTTGCTGTTCTTTGCGTTTTCGTTGAGAAGAAAATAGTGCAAATGGGACTATTTCGCTACATCTCTGATTGGTACAAGGAAAACATGGCCATTCCGAAAGATAAAAAGTGGAGTTTACCGCTTCGGCTGATTTGATGAGTGAAAATTGGGTTTGTTGAATTCGCTGCCTTATTGAATGAAGTTTTTAGTTATATTTAGATCTTAACTAAAACAACACTATTCAATGAAAAATCAACAATGGACGACGTCCAACACAATTCGTATTATTTCTTCTGTAAGAAATTCAAGATTCACTAAAGGATTGGTATTAGGAGCTTTTCTTTTTGGTTCTTTTCTAGCACAGAGTCAAACCTTAGCAGAGTTTAAATACTCTTCCGAACAGAGTGAAGGAAGAAAAATTATTCCTTACAGTGATTTACAAGCGTTAGCAAAAACAGAACACGATGATCAGGACAGAGCAACTGCAGCAATTGCAGGATATAATTCTGCCAAGTTGCTAAGTGATAAGAAGCTTTATATTGGCTTTCGTGCGGATGTTAACAGAAACCTGAATGAGTCAAAGAAAAAACTCTCAGATTACAAAGGAACGGACGCTTCCAAAAAAGCCGAGTTGAAAAAGAAAGTTGAGACCGATGAGGCTGACGTGAAAGAGGTTGAAGCAAAACTCAAGGATTTGGATTCAAAAATGACCGCTGGTCTCCCAAAATGGGAAGCAGTCGCTGAAGCGAGGAAAAACGTGCGTAAAGTTTTCAGTAATGCATACCTTAGATTGGAGGATTCTGAAGATCATCCTGAAAAGCATATTAAAAAACCTGCCAGCACGGATAAAGCCGGACTTGCTCAATGGGAGAAAGATTCAGATCTTCTTAAGCAATATATAGCGAATATTAAGGGCAAAATTAAAGATGGATATGTAGATCATGATCGCGAAATAAAAGTAGCTACTGATGCGGTAGAAAAATTAAAGGAAGGGTTAGCTCTTTAGGGAATATTCTGACAAGCAACTTTTATAGTGAGGATGTTCGATTAATGGACATCCTCTTTTTTTGTAGTGATCAGATAATTTTAAACTGAATGAAGAGGATTTGTATCGGAATAAATTGGATACTGGTTATTTTAGCACGATATTTCAATAGAATCCGCATAAGCAACTGAAATAAATAATTGAAGCAATTCAATAAAATGAAAAACTACCCTGAAAAAAGCCAAAAAAAGAAAGATTCAGTTGCGACAGATCATTTTGATAAGTCTACACTAACAGCCAACGATTTCGAGCTGTTAAAGGCTTTTGAAAAAAGACGCAGTGAATACGATCGCTTGCTGGAAGAATCAAATATCATTTATTCCAAAAAGACATGCCCCGGTTGTGGATTTCCGACCTTTGACCAGAATGAACTATTTACTACTTGCATCATCTGCTTGTGGGAAGGGTATGACTCCGAAAAAAACAATACCTATCAAGGCCCGCCAAATTATATTTCATTGATTGAACATCGTGTGAATGTCAGCAGTTTTCTTCGTTCGTTCAATCAAAATCATGAAATCGATGGTTCAATTGATGAAATTATGAAATCCATAAAAGAATTTGAGCAAGGCACAAAAAGCATTGACAGAGATGATTTCGAAAACAATTTAAAAAATATACTTCCTACAAAATTGAAAGAGAAGTAGTTTCTTGATTCAAAATATTCAATTGGTTATTTTTAACTGAGGTCATTTTTTGCTCACCTCTTTTTAAGTAATATTGTTCAGCAGAAATTTGAGTCACTGAATCAAGTAATGGATTAATAAATTGAATGATGGACACGTATAATGGGATTTTAATAGTTGTTGGAACATTATATTTATTCGTTTTTATTGCGGGCATTTTAAGTATTGCTCCTGCAGTTGATGATCCTGATTACTTAACTAAATCTGCCTCGAACTCAAATCAACTCTATAAAGCGGTGTTTTTCCAATTTTTAATGGCGATTTTATACTTGGGAATTGCAATCTTGCTATATCCTATACTTAAAGTTTCGGATGAAAGATTAGCAGTTGGATTTCTCGGTTCCAGGATTATGACTGCGCTATTTGTTTTAATTGGAACGATAATACTCTTATTGATATTAAGGCTAAGTCAGGGATTTATCAAAGAAACTTCTTCAAATTCGTCTCATTATCATGTGATTGGAGACTTGCTCAAAACAGCGAGAGATTTGGTAAATCACGTCGGAATGATCATTGTATTATGTACAGGAGGAATCATATTAAACATTGGAATGATTCAATCTGAATTGATTCCGATCTGGCTTTCAGTTTGGGGTATATTGGGTTCTGTTATAGCAATGAGTGCAAGTGTTCTAGTAGTAATAAAACGGGTGCAAATAGTATCTCCAACTTATCTGATTTTAAATGTCCCAATTGCTCTTCAGGAGATCGTTTTTGCAGTGTTTTTGATTTTGAAAGGGTTTAAATTGGTTTGAGGCTAAAAAATAAACAGGCTATCAGATGTATAGATTTCACATAATACTGGAGTCTTTAGAATTAATCATTTTTAACTGAATCGACCTTTGTCCCAATAATTATGTAACAATTCCTAAAGCAATTTGACTGAGATTTATAGGATGAAATCTAATATAAAAAAATCAGTCCTTGCTTTAACCATTCTCGTTGCCTTTTTAGTTTCATGTCAACCAGATAATGAAACCTCAAATAAACAAAAAGCCACACCGCCGCGTTGGAAACAGCCCAAAACACTTGCTTACGAGATTAAGGATGCAAAGCAATGGTTGTTGGATTCCACAATCGAAAGTTCTAAACGCGAAATTGTTTTCTCCATTAACAGAACAGATAGCCTGAATTTCATTAAGATGGATACGGTCATCGTACCTATTGATTTAAGTGGTGATTTACCAGCTTATCTTCCATTTCCAATGAACGTTTCGTCTCTAAAAGAGGTCGATAAAATCATCTTTTTCTCTTACAAAACACAAACGTTTGGAGCCTATGAAAAGGGGGAACTGGTCTATGCAGGACCCACAAATATGGGACGTGAAAAAGATCAGACTCCAACCGGACTTTTCTTCACCAATTGGAAAGCGAAAAAGACTATCAGCACCTTTAATGATGAATGGGAATTAAAATGGAATTTTAATGTTCTGAATAAAGAAGGAATTGGCTGGCATCAATACTCTTTACCAGGCTTTCCTGAATCTCATTCATGTATGAGACTTCTGGAAAAAGATGCTAAGCACTTGTACTATTGGGCAGATCAGTGGATACTAGCCGATAAAACTACCATTCAGGTAAAAGGAACACCAGTCATTATCTTTGGAAGTTATGATTTCATGGCATCAAAACCGTGGCTGCAATTAATTCAGGATCCGCATGCACTAGATCTGGATGAGATAGAAATTCAAAGAATAACAGCACCCTTTCTGAGTCAGATTCTGACTGAGCAGGAGAACAGAAAAAGCTTTCAGGTTAGTAAGAAAGATTCACTGCAATAGCAATACTAGAAGCAATTTGTTTTAGCAAATCAAAGAAAAATGATAATTTCGGAATGAGCAGGTTAGTAAACTTGCTCACAAAAAACATTGGCATAATCATCAAAATCCACTAAATGAAGTTTTGTACATTCCTTTTTCTGTCTGTTACTCTCGTTTCTTGTGAGTATAAGGCGCAGCTTTCATATAATGTTAAAAACAATACAAACACGATCATAAAAGTCATCAGTACGAGTACATACAACAAAGTTTCGACCGATACCGTTTTTATAATCCCTAACTCGCAGGCTAAAATTGCAGTAAACTCATATGGAGTGGGTAGTGTAGGAAAACATAAGGAAGTAGAAGAAACATTACGGAATTTTTCTAAGATGGATGTTTTTATCAATGATACGACCAAATCAGTAACGAATTTTTTATTAACTGAGCGCTGGATTTATGAGCAAACAACCAAGAATCGGGGAAGTCATCTCTTGACAGTATCAGCAACCGATTTTTGATAATCAGTAAACCAAAGGTTCTCCAAATTTCCTATTGCCTATTTGAAATGGTTTGTTAATAATTCATTATTTTACTTTGTAATTCAAAGTACTTTTAATACTTTTGAATCTCAACCCTTTAAAAGCAATTAGATGAAAATCTTAATAATCAATCCACCTCATTTATCCATTGGAAGCAGAATGGCTAATGAGCATTTACCGCCATTGGGACTTTTATCTATCGGAGGTCCGCTGATAGACGCAGGACATGAAGTGAGCCTTTTGGACGCCGACTATTACAATTATAAACTGAAAGTTGTGGTCGAAAAAATCCTTGAGAATAATCCGGATGTAATTATGTTGGGACATTCTGGTTCGACATCCGCCCAGCCCATCATCAATGAGATCACTAAACTAGTCCGACAAAGAAATGAGCACATAAAAATCATTATCGGTGGAGTTTTCCCAACCTATCATTGGAAGGAAATCCTGGAAGACAATCCACAAATTGATTACATCGTTTGTGGTGAGGGAGAGGAAATAATCCTGAATTTAATAACAGCTCTTGAAAACAATTCAGATTTGGAACCCATTAAAGGTTTGGCATTCAAACTAAATGGAACTCCTTTTAAAACCTTACCGGCTTCCACCATTAAAAATCTGGACGATTACCGGATTGGCTGGGAATTAATGAAAGGATACAATTATACGTATTGGGGAAAACGCAAGGCAGTTGTGATACAGTTTTCAAGAGGCTGTCCTTATCCTTGTACTTATTGTGGTCAGAGTTTGTTTTGGAAAAAGTGGCGTCACAGAAGTGCACAATCACTTGCTGATGAAATGGAAATGCTGCACAAAGAATACGGTGTTTTAGTATTCAACTTCGCAGACGAAAACCCTTCGTCCAATCCCAAAGCCTGGAGAGAGTTTTTAGAGGCATTAATAGCGAAAAATCTAAAACTAATTTTGGTCGGTTCCATTCGGGCAGACAACATTGTTAGAGATGCAGAGTTTCTACATTTATACAAACAAGCAGGTTTTGAACGATTTCTTTTAGGAATCGAAAACTACGATGAAGTAGTGCTTGAGAAAATAAAAAAAGCAGGAACGATTTCAAAAGATAAAGAAGCAATCCAACTACTAAGAAAGCACAACATTCTTTCTATGGCCACTTACGTTGTTGGTTTTGGAGAAGAAAAAACACGCGATTTTTATAACAGCTGGAAGCAGCTGATATCTTACGATCCGGATCAAATACAGCTTTTGTATGTGACTCCTCACAAATGGACGCCGTATTTTGAAGATGTTAAGGAAAAGGAAATTATATTGACAGATCAACGCAAATGGGATTATAAGCATCAGGTTATTAAAACGCAGTATTTAAAGCCTTGGAAAGTGATCCTTTACGTTAAATTGATAGAAATAACCGTGCAATTGAGACCAAAAGCACTGAAACGCTTGTTCTTTCATAAAGAAGCAAGATTGAGAAGTGCTATGCGCTGGTACACCAATATCGGCAGACGCGTTTGGTTTTGGGAATTGTATCAATTCTTTTTTGTCACCAAGTTATTGCGCAATGGAGAGAAAGTAAAAATGAAAGATTTTTGGAAGTGAAGAGTCAGTCGATTTGCAAAAGTGAGTACATTTATGGAATAGTGCGTTAAAATCCATCCTAATTGACAATAATAATGGATAGAAGACAAAGAATGATACTATGACAACAATACCAAAACCAAAACACTGCGGACAAAACTGGCTGGATATGAATCCAACCGAAGGTGGTCGTATTTGCGGGCAATGTGAAAAAAAGATCGTTGACTTTTCAAAATCTAGTTGGTCTGAAATTGAAAAACAGCAAAGCCTTCATAATAATGGTCTTTGTGGAATGTATCATCCGAAACAACTGGAAAATTGGGGACAAGAAATTTCTGAATCCAACAACTCATTACTCAAAGCGGCTGTCATTACCGGGATCAGTATTTCTATTGCAAATTCCTCTTACGGACAGTCGATAATTAATGCTGATAGTTTGGTTATACAGGGAAAAGTAATTGATGGAGATGTTGGAGAAGGATTGCCAGCTGCAATAGTGAGATTGAAAAACAATAAGATCCAAACCATGACAGATATGGATGGAAATTTCAAACTTGTTTTGAGGAATGTTCCATCAACCCCAATTCCGGATACTTTAGAAATAAGCGAAGTTGGATATCCGAAAAAACTGCTTGTTTTTAATGACTTGAAACAAATGAATAGCTCAGAAAGTGGTATTAAATTGGAGAACGGAAAACTGAATATAACCTTAGCAACCCCGGATACCGAAATTATCTCATTTTATGTTCATGCTCCCACACGTGCTCAGCGCATGAAATGGAAGATCAAAAGCTGGTTTAGAAGAAAAGATAAATAAACTATGTGTGAAAATGCAGCTAAAATAACCTTCTGTACATGTGAAGTGAAGCAAGAGGTCAATCACAATAAGAATTCACGCAGAAGCTCTAAGAAAAGGGCGAAGAATGAAGTGAAAAGTTACCGATGGTCCTTACACAAAGTAACTGGTTTATCAGAACAAACCATGGACGGACTATTGATGGAACCGGATAACGAATTCAATCAAGAGCTGACTGCGGAGAATATTTTGAAAGAAATGAATGCACGAGATTGTTTTGATTTTGATTATGAACCCAGTGAAGGCGATAGCTTTGAAATTTTTGAAAACAATGGTGGTTCCGGGAAATTCATTTCATTTATTTTTGAGAAGAGCAGTTGGAATATCGGAAGTCCGAATCCATTTACCCATCAGGTTGCAAAATTCAATTCCGGAAATGTGCGATTTGATAAGTAGCTATTCATGAAAGGATGGATATTAAAAGAAAACCGAATGGAATCAATAAAAAAGAAAATAGAGGAGCTTGGTGGAGTTGATCTTTTAAAGGAAAAGAAAAACATAAGAGAAAGGGATCAACTAATCTTGAAAGAAAATCCTGGTACTGCGATTGTCGATCTTATTGATGAATATGGGCTTGGAATGTTTAATGAAACCATAGAATACGTTAGTATTGAAACGATTCCTGTTGCTGGTTCAGATTATAAGGGCGGAATTGAAATGATATACGGCTGGGGAAATAGTGTGCATGATGTTCAATGGAATCTGGAGCAATTACAAGAAAATGATCTTACAGGTTACTTTCCTTTCGCAGCAGGATATCCGGGAGATTGCATTTGTATTTCTACGCTAGAACCAACAAAAGGAAAAATTTTCTATTTGTCCCACGATGAAGGAACATGTTATCTGGTTGCAAATTCTTTGGAAGATTTTATCGGAAGTTGGGAAATAGCACCGGAGGAAGATGTAGATATTTCAGGACTAATAGATTTTCATTTTGACGATGATTTCTAAAATACCCTTCCAATGATTTTACTTAAAAGAACCAATTCAGATAATCCGGATTTCCAGCGTTTGGTAGGGGAGTTGGATAAGTACTTAGCCATCAGAAATGGAGATTCGAACAACTTCTTTGTGCAATTCAATCAAATCGACCAAATCAAACACGTAATGCTCGTTTATGAAGATGAGCATGCGGTAGGCTGCGGAGCAATGAAAGAATACGATCCAAACACGATGGAAATAAAACGCATGTTTGTTCCAATAGGAAACCGTGGAAAAGGAATTGCTACAACTGCGTTGAATGAGTTAGAGCGTTGGGCAAAGGAATTGGGATACAGTAAATGTATTCTCGAAACTGGTGATGATATGAATGAAGCAATTGGCTTGTACAAAAAATGCAATTACAAGATAATACCAAACTACGGACAATACGAAAACGTTGCCGACAGTATCTGCCTTGAGAAGGAAATAGTGTGAAATTTATCTCTTTTTAGATCTATTGCAAGTTTTCAATCACTATCTTAATAGCCTGAAAATTAAAAATGATGAAAGTACGATTGATTTGGGGTAATTATGTCTCCGGTGATTTAAAGAAAACGGCAGATTTCTATACTGCACTTGGATTTAAACGGAATGACAATATGGAAGATGGGGAATTCGTGAGTTTTACTTTCGGGGAAACAAGCCATTTTATTATCAATTTTTTTACAGAGAAACGTTTGTCAGATCCTATGAACGGAGGGCTTTCCATTCCAAAATCTTCCAATGAATTGATCTTTTCCTTGTCTGCAGACAGTGTAGAAGAAGTGGATCAATGGGCTGAAAAAGTGAAACAGGCAGGCGGTGACGTTTTCTCGAAACCACAAAAATTCCAGCAAGGATATACCTTTGCATTTTCAGACCCGGATGGTCATAAATTTAATTTCCTATATTGGCCGGGAATGTAAACATGTTTAACACTAATCGAAATAACTATGAAAATTCCAATCGATAAAAAAAGATATCGAAACAGGATCATTTTCCTGCTGCTTTCCACTCTTGGATTTGTAACCGGAACTGTTTTGATCCTGGTAATGAATAACGGATTGTCTTTTGCACCCATTTTTTGGGCATCTTTTTTAGGGATATTGGCTTCGGCGTCCTTAATTAACCTGATCTTTTATTTTTCCATCAGTAAACTTGAATATGGATTTGTCTATGAGAATGGCGAACTGTATGACTATTCGAAGCCGTTTAGTAAAGCGCGTGGTGTAAAAACAAAAGACATCAAATCGATTACGAATTGGTCCGAAAGAATGGGCATCAACCAATACATATTGGTTAAGAATGGTTTCGGATTGGGTGGTAATACAACTGTTCATCGCTTGAAAGGAAATCATATTTACCTGAGTGATTACGTAGTAAACCCGGAAGAACTAAAGAAACTCATTCAATTAATTGAATCTGAGAAAGAACCCAATGAGAAACCCGACGAATTAGGTTAAAAACAACATAATGGAATCTAAAGTATTGGACGAAGGACCATTTTATCACGGAACCAAAGCCGATTTACAGATAGGCGATTTATTGACGGCAGGCTTTCAATCGAATTATAAACCCGAGATTATCATGAACCACATTTATTTCACAGCTTTGCCCAATGGTGCCGGACTTGCGGCTGAAATTGCTGCAGGAGAAGGAACAGGACGAGTTTATATCGTTGAGCCTACTGGAAACTTTGAAAATGATCCCAATGTGACGGATAAAAAATTTCCGGGTAATCCCACGCGTTCTTATCGGAGTAAATCGCCGTTGAAAATTGTGGGAGAAGTAACCAATTGGATTCGATTAACACCTGAAGAACTGCAGTCGTGGCGTGAACGAATTGCAAAAATAAATGCAGATCCCAACGCGGAAATAATTAATTAAACGAAACGCAAACGAATGAATTACCACTATCAAAAAGTAAATCCGGAATTAGCTGAATACGTTCGCACAATTTTGGTTTTTGATAATAACACCGATAGTGAAAATTCTGACTTGCCTTTGTTTACAAAAGGAATGTCTGCGCTAGTTTGTAAAGGAAATGAATCTAAATGAAGTCATACTTAATTGCGATAAATACATTGATTCGGATGAGAAGATACACATGGTTTTTGCGAAACAATCTAAAAATAGATTTGAACCATTTTCGGCAGCAATAGTGTTAGAATTAACCGTTGAAGAAATGGAGATGGATCTGGTTAGTATTGCAAATTCAAAATGCCCGGGACACGATTATTTTTTGGAAATGTTTATTATACAAGATCTTATGGAAGATATAAAACATCTGGATGAATATAAATCTAATGAAGAGAAGGTCAAAAGGGTTATTTATTATGCTGAATTTGATGCTTGAAAAAATCCTGATTATCAATAATCTATGAAACTCGACATCAGACAAATCCTGGATATCTTTGACAACTGCGGCTACACGCTTGTTGAAAAGGGAAGCCCTCAATCACCAGATAATTGGAAAGTAGATTCTGTTTATGAGTTTGAGAGTGAGTCGAAGAAAGTCGTGATAAGTTTTACTATTGATCCGACACCGGGTTATCTGTCGAGTCCATCCAGGCGTAAACAAAAAAATCCAGTAACGCTTGATTGTGCAGAATTTGAGATCATAAATAAAGAAAGCGGAGAATTAGCTGAGTACGAATTGGATCTGAGAAATTCAAGTTCGGAAGAGATAAACCGAGTGATCCGATTGATTACCTTGTAACGCTAAAAAAATGAAAAACATGAAAAAGCAGCTTCTTTTTTTCGGAATGACCCTGATAATCCTTGTCAATAATACAGCTTGCAATGAATCAAAAGCCAATCAAACCACTGAATCCGCAAATAAAGTGGGTGATTCAACCGTTGTAATTAATTCTACGGAAAAGGAAATTCCGACTGTAGAACTAAAACAAAATCCATTAGATTATATTCCTAAGGGCTTTGATCTTTTTTCCAAAGAAAGCGGAGATTTGAACAAAGACGGAATAAGCGATTTGGTTTTGATAATCAAAGGAACGGATAAAAGCAATTTTGTTCAGGATGAATATCGGGGGGAATTGGATCGCAACAGAAGAGGAATTATCGTTCTACTCAAAAAGAAAGGCGGATATGAGCTCGCTGCAAAGAATGTCGATTGTTTTTCTTCCGAAAATGAAGATGGTGGTGTGTATTACGCTCCTGAATTGTCTTTTCTAATTAAAAAAGGAAATCTCTATGTGGAATACAGACATGGCAGATACGGTTACTGGACTTACACTTTCAAGTACCGGAATGGCGATTTTGAATTGATTGGTTATGATTCGACCAGCACTTATGGACCGATAATCAACAGAGAAACAAGCATTAATTTCTTGACCAAAAGAAAGCAAGAGAAAGTGAATGTAAACGAGGAGGCCGAAAGCGGAGATGAAGTCTTTGAAGAAACCTGGACAGATATTAAACCCAAAACAATTAGATTGTCCGAAATTGAAGATTTCGATGAGTTGGATTTTAATGAATAAATGAATTTAAAAGATGAAAAATAAATACATACTAATCTCAGCAGCATCTGTGCTTTTAGCATTAAGTGCTGTTTTCGGATTTACAAACAAACCGGCTTCGGGTGGAATTCTAACCGTGAGAACCGTGGAAATTGGCAACGGACTTTATGCCAGCAGTATTTTCATTATAGATGAAAACGGTAAGTTGGAAATCATCGAATTGAAGAAATTGCAAAGCAAAGATTATTCTCAAAACATGCCAGTAATCAATCAGACACTGAATAAGATCAAAGCAGCCGGATATCGATTGATTTCTACTGCAGGAGGTGGTGATGGTTTTACTACTATTCTTAATACTTACACGTTTGAAAAGGAATAATTACCATGAGTAAAAACCATTCGGAATACGGAATTATTTGTGAGCGTGGTGACGAGAAGAAAGTAGTGAAGAATATCAATGCTTTCATGGCCGATAAATACGAGTACAGAAAAATGTATAAAGCCACTCACGCAAGTTTTCTAGAAGCACGGCTGCCGTTTGTGTACACCCATTTCTACAATCAGTTCTTGAAACAAGGGCCGCGCTGGTATTTTGAGCTGTATCCCAATACAGATGAAGAATCCAAAACCAAATTCAGTGATCGTCCGGAAGCTGGCTGGGTCATTTTTATCAACAAAATGACATACGATAACCCCGAATACAAAGAGCATCTGGATACATTCTTTGAGGAATTATTGAATGCCACAGGCTTTGAAACGTTCTTACTTCATCAATATGCAGATGGCGAAGAAAGATTGTGATTTCTACCAAGAGTTAGAGTCGGATCTACCAAAAAGCACGGAAGAACAGCGTCAAATTTGGGCAAGAATAATCGTAGAACAGGATTTGGATCTGAGAGAGCTTTCTAAATTAGTGTTCTTAAATAAGAAAGTTGCAACCCGTTTTCTATGGATGCTCAGCGGTGTCGGAATGATCAGACCGCAGAAATTGTTTCACGCACTTCCTTTTTTATTCAAATTATTCGATGAGCTGGATCCTGCTTACAAAACTGCTTTTGCCAATTATTGGCGCATAGCCGGTGTTCCTCCCGAAGACGAAGGAAAAGCAATCGATTTATTATTCGAGTGGCTCTTATCAGCTCAAATAACCGTTACGATCAAATCACGAGCTATTTTCGTCTTGTTTGAACTCACCAAAAAATATCCGGAACTCAAAAATGAATTCAAACTTTGTTTAATAGATCAAATGGACAAATACAGCAAAGACTTTAAGAAAAGAGCGGGTAAAATACTTCTCGAAATGGAACAAAGTAATTGAGAATTGAAAATGGAGATTTTAAAAATGAAAAGAAGAATTCTCTGACTTTTCAATTATCCATTTTCAATTGCGTTTCATTTCCTACCTTTAGGACAATAAGCTTGTTAATCCAAAATCAAACCCGATGCACAAAATTTTGACATCCATTTTAGTCTTTTCATTAGTTGCTTGCGGGCAAACAAAAACTCCTGAAAAAGAAACTTCTGATAATTCTTCACAACAAGTAAAAAAGGTAAAGGGATGGGAATTGCTTGATCTCCCTGATTATTCTATTTCATTTCCCGGCTCGTGGGAACTAAATCAAAGTGGTCAAATGGGAACCAGCTTTGTTCTTTTTTCTCCGGTGGAATCAACGGATGATACATTCAAGGAGAATGTGAACTTGTTGATTCAGGATATTTCAGGACAAAATGTAAACCTGGATGAGTACACCCGTATATCCGAAGATCAAGTCAAGAAATTACTGTCTGGTTCAGAGTTATTGGTAAGTAAACGCATGAAAAATGAGAACGGTGATTATCAGAAATTGATTTATACCGGTGATCAGGGAGCGTTTCATTTGAAATTTGAACAATATTATTGGATCATTGACGGAAAGGTAATTGTTCTTACTTTGACAGGAGAAGAAAGCAAATTTGCCGATTATCAGAAAACGGGAGAGAAAATGATGAACTCATTCGTTTGGAAGAAGTAAAAACCATAAAAGACAATTTAGAATGCTTAAAACACTAAGCAAAGGAAAAACAGAAAAGAGCACTTTCTTTTTCAGTAGGTATTTTGATTAGAATTGTAAAACCAAATCAGGCTTATTTAAATAAAGGACATTGAAAAAAAATTCGAACAATCAAATTGAAGCTCCTGAATCTGACTATTTATACAAAAGTCAATCTCAAATCCCCAATTCGGGTTATGGTCTTTTTACAGTAATCGACATCTACAAAGAGGAAACAATCGCCATTTTTAAAGGAGAAATTCTAAGCGATTCCGAAGCTAAAATAAGAGCCGAAGCAGGAAATGATACCTACTTTATCAATTTATTAGATGGAAGTATCATGGATTCGAAAAATGTGGAATGCTTTGCAAAATATGCCAATGATGCCGAAGGATTGTTTCCTTCAAAATTTAAAAACAACGCACGAATCACCTTAGATTTGGACGATAATGTTTGCATTGAAGCGCTAAGAAACATCAAGGCAAACGAAGAGCTGTTTTGCAGTTATGGCAAAGGCTATTGGAAAAAAAGGATTGAATGAGAAAATGTAGATAATTAGCTGGTGATTTTATTTGCTAATTAATAATTAAAGCATTGATAATTTAAAATCATCCCAAACTCTCTAACTGCTCAAAAATCGGCAACAAAGACTTTCCATTTTCGGTGAGATAATATTCAATGTGCAAAGGCTTCTCCTTGATAATCACTTTTTGAAGTAAGCCAATTTCTTCCAGTTCCTTTAACGCAACAGACAATGTTTGTTTGTTCGAACCAGTTATTTCACGAAGCAAACCACTAAACCGCAAAGGGCCATTGGTTGCCAAACGAAAAATTTCCGGTTTCCATTTGCCTGAAAGCATTTTTAAAAGTGTCTGTGCAGGACACGTTTCATTCTCTTCTGTTATTTTTTTTGTAGTCATAAAAAACTGACTTATTGCGGAGTGATTTTATTATTCTGACCTTTACACAAAGGTAAAATAAATTGCACCGGACAACAGACTTTTAAATGAAATTGACGCATCAAATTTTACTTGGTTTACTCGCGCTGAGTACTACCAATTGTAACTCACAAAATTCAAAGACAATGCAAGAAAAAAACAATCCCTTACTCTGTGACATTGAAAGCGGTATGTGCGAAACACCCGGAAATGATAACGATTCTATTGGCTCAAACAACTTTAAATCCATTGAGAAACCAATCAAAGTAATCTATTATACCGATCCAATTTGTTCTTCCTGCTGGGGAATAGAACCACAATTGCGAAAGTTGAAACTGGAATACGGAAACAGCATCGAAATAGAATACCGGATGGGCGGTTTACTTCCGGATTGGAATTACAATAGCGGTGGAATTAGCAAGCCTTCCGATGTAGCGCATCATTGGGACGAAGTAAGCACTTATTACGACATGCCGATTGATGGAGATGTTTGGTTGGAAGATCCTTTATCGTCTTCTTATCCACCATCTATTGCTTTTAAAGCCGCACAGCTTCAGGACAAAGAAAAAGCAGTTGTCTTCCTTCGTGAAATCCGCGAGATGGTTTTTCTTGAAAAAAAGAACATTACCAAGTGGGAATATTTGGAAGCAGCAGCGAAAAAGGCCGGATTGAATACCGAGCAATTCAAAATAGATTATGAAGGAAAAGCAAAAGAATTATTCAATGAAGATTTGAAATTAGGGAAGGAATTAGGAATAAGGGGATTTCCAACCTTGTTCTTTACAGACAAAACCGGTAAAACTGAAAAAGTATACGGTTCAAAGCCTTATGAGTCCTACGAAAATGCAGTTTTAGGCTTAGAACCAAACGCTGAAAGAAGCATTTATTCCATAGGTTTGATGGCTATTTTTGCTAAATATCCTTCTTTAACAGCAAAAGAATTCTCAGAATTGACTGGCACACCAAGAAATGAAGTGGAGAAGCTATTAAATGAAGAAGTCGGAAAAGGGAAGTTGGAAAAACGAACCACCAAGAATGGTTCGATCTGGAAAGTAAAGAATCTCAAATAGAAATTAACCACCCCTAATCGAGATTTAGAATGGACGGATCAGGCGCTCCTTGCCACCGTTCAAAAAAAGCGATTTGTCCGGCCTAAGCGGATGAGTCGCTTTTTTGCTTTCAGTCAAGTTAATCTGTATATTTAAAGCTTTACTTTAAACACATGGGGTTATTTAAAAGATTTTTCGGTAAGCAGCCTTCAGAAAATTCAGTTCAGATAGAATCTGAAAATGAAATGGATGGTTCCAAAGGGAATATCATCCTTGAATTTCAACGATCCATAAAGGAAAGCATAGATTGGAACGAATTAGAAGATGTAGAGTTTGCAATGTGGCTGCCATGCGAAGAAGATAAGCAGTTTGCTAAATCACCAATTACAGATAAATGGACAGAAATTTACTCCATAACGAAGTTGTATTGGTCCTATATCGCTGCGGATATCTTAAAAACACTGGGTGAAATAGATGAAGAAACTTTCAGAATCGGGCTTCCGGAAAATTTTCAGGCATTTGCGTTTTTGACGGTAGAGGATGAGCAAATTGTTTTTTCTGTCTCTCAGGAAAAGGGAATCAGATTGCATTTTGCTAAAACAACACCATTCGAATACCGCTTGTTATTTATGGATCATTTTCTCTCTTATTGCAAAGCATGGAAAGACTTGATAGAACAGAATAATGGAGAGCAGGATGATGATTTGGAGTTCGATCGTTGGTGGGCTCTTACTATTAAAACATCCAAAACAATTGAAGAAAAAGAGCAATTGACAGGAGTGGGTAAAATCGTGAAATAGTTATTAAAAAAACGGAATAAATGGAAGATAATTTAAACGAATTGCTTGGGAATTATTACTGGACATTTGATGGAGAGGAATATGCATCACAACATACATTTGAAAATGCCTTTAAGTCTTACATGGAGGATTTGGATTTCGATATTCCAGAGCAGGGTAGGATCAACCTTAAGGAAATAGCAATTCTATTGGAATATATAGATGAAGAAGATGAAGATCATGAAGTGGAGTTTACATTAAGTGCTGATAATGATGAGTTTTTTGCAGAGATAGAGCTTCTCTACAAAATCAATAATCAGGTTACAAAAGTGCTGGCTGATCAGGACAAGCATTTTTTCGAAGGCTTATCTTTATTGGAAGCGAATAATCCGCCATTATACAGTCTGGAGTTGGGAAGTTAAGCAAGGAATAAACAAACTGAAAATTGAGTTAAAACAACGGAAAATGTTGGATGGAATCTATTTTAACGATGTACAATTCTTCCGGTTTTATAAAGACGGAACCTTTTTAGATTGTTTGATAAAAGGCAGCGGAGATAGGAAACAGGTGAAAAACTGGCTGAAAAAAGAGGAATCAATACCTGGAGTAATACGAGGGAGATTTACCTGTAAAGACAATGTAATTACTTTTAGTACACCAGGCCATTTTGGCGATGGAAGAATGATTGATTATACAGGGAAGATGAACGGCACGAAAGAAATCCTCTTGGATAGTCTGAACCATAACAACGGAAGAAGAATTAAAAACGAGAAATTTGTCAGGCTGTAAAATGCGTGAAATAGATCATTGATGATTGACACAAAAGATATCAGAAATAGAATTGAATCTGATTTTGGAGAAAATGCTTCAGAAGCTTACCATCTTTTGAATGAGGCTATTTTGAAAACGGAAGATTTAAATCACCAGAGGATCATTCGCTGTATACTCTTCCTTGCTGAAGGGAATAGTGAAAAACTAAAACAAATGATTCAAGCTGCAACATCTGATCCAAGAGATGTCCTATTTTGGGCAGAATACATAAACAGAGATGGATTGAAATCATCAAAAAGAGTGCGAAATTTCAATCATTCGTTTGAAGATTCTGAAAAGAATGTCGAAGAGTAACTTAATAGGTTAAAATTGGGAATATCATGAATCCACAAATTCAAACATACAACCTTTCACAAACAAAAGATCATCTGAAGATATGTGATTTACTGGCAACTGAAATCTGTAGAGGACTTCCTGAAGCGGAAAACAAAATCTGGCATGCGCATCCGGTTTGGTTTCTGGATGGAAATCCGATTGTAGGATACAGTATTCAAAAGCGCGGAGTGCGACTCATGTTTTGGAGTGGTGCCCACTTTGAGGAAGCAGCACTGAACGTTTTGGGAGAAAAGTTCAAAGATGCGTCAATCTTCTACAATGAGCTTTCTGAAGTTAGTTTCGAAGACTTAGAAGGTTGGTTACAGAAAGCACGGGATATCCAATGGGATTATAAAAACCTGGTGAAACGCAAGGGGCAATTGGAGCGTTTGAAGTAATGATGAAACCAATCCTCGAAACATTTGAACATGCAGGTATTCTTGAGATTACCGTTTACGGATTGATCATTAATTTCGGAATCTATTTCTGTTCTCTCGGACTTTATTCCGCACTGAATCATTTTCCCTGGAAACAGCGATTAGGTGATCAGCAACCCATTTTACAATCAGATCTTATTCTGAGCATCATTACCGTTTTCTGCAACACCGCGGTATTTATTCTCGGCGTTTACCTGTGGAAGTACGGATTCATCAAACTCGATAAAGATTCCGGTTTTATTCAGGTTGCTGTAGAAGTGTTGTTACTGACTCTGATCATGGATCTTCTGATGTATGTCTTTCATCGCTCAGTTCATTTTTTACGTCACTTTAAACAAATCCACGAGCGGCATCACGAACATGAATCAACAAACTTATTGAGTTTGTTTGTACTTCATCCAATTGAATCCATTGGTTTTGGATTAATGATGCTGGGTGTTTTGTTAGTATTTCCCTTTTCTGCAATCGGTATTTCGCTCTATTTAGTTCTCAATTCGTTGTGGGGAACAATCGGACATTTGAATCACTCCGTCTTACCTCGATCCTGGTTGAAATTGGCCAAGAAAGGATATCTGTGCACTTCGGAGTTCCATTATCTGCATCATCAAAACCCGGGTTACAATTTTGGATTCTATACTTCGATTTGGGATCTTATTTTTAAAACAATCCATCCTTCTTCCGGTAAATAGGTAGTTATTTAAAAAGTGCTAACTTACTGTTAAATTGAAATAAGGCCCACTAATAAACACTGAAATGGCAGAGAGATTTAGAGTAAGCAACTTAACGGAAGCATTAAATTTAGCTAGAGAATTTAATACTTCCGGAAAATATAATTTATTTAGAGGTCAAGGACGGGATTGGAGTGTAAAAGCTACAATGGCAAGACTGACAGCGGATGAATCAAAGAAAGGAGTCGAAAAATTAGAGAGGCTGCTTTATTATATGCATACGCATAAACCACTTGAAAAATTTGTTTCAGATATTGATTGGTTCTATGCAGTTGCTCAGCATTATGGACTTCCTACAAATTATATTGATTTTTCGAGCAGTGTCGATATCGCTACTTTTTTTGCAACAAATTCGAAGTCCAATAAGATAGGTGAGGATTGTGTGATAATCTGTCTACAAGAGATAGAATTTAATCATTTTATAGAAGCAACTAAATTTCTTTATGAAAGGGATAAAGTAGAAGCACCATGTATTATAAGACCCAAAGTTGATAATTTATGGAGATTGCAAGCACAACATGGATGCTTTTTTTATTCTCCTTACGTTGACTTTGACACGTTCTACGATTTTGACAAAATTATTTTTCCTTTTTCAGAACCCTATCGAGAAGTTGCAATTGAAAATGTGTACCCGGAACGTAAAAGTGAACTTGAAATATTATTGGATCATTATTTTAATACAGAAAAAAGACTCGAGGGATCAAAAAGGTTTATGGAGTTTATAAATGAGAATAATGTTCCTAGTACGGAACTTGCTCCTCCGGATTCGAATCAATTTCTTAAGAATAATGCGGTTCATTTCAGTTGGGAAACGAACTTGTTCAATGATTGGTTATTTAAACTAAATGAAGAATGGAGAAATATAGAAGTCAGAGAACCATTAATTATTCATTTCGACTATAAAAAATCTATTGAGTATCAGATTCTGGAAATGCAGCAGAAACTGTCAGAAATGTTTACAGATAAAAAAATTAACAGAGACTCCATCATTTCCTTTGAGATTATATCTAAACGAAAGATTTCAAAGAAACTTTTAAAGCGAATAAGTGATAGTTGTTCGCGTATTTGGGATGGAACAAGGAATTTACCCTTTGAAGACATCGAAATCCAATCGATAATAGCTAAGTATGTATGTTTAGAAATTTATGGAGCTAAATTTGGGAGCACACCAACTTTTACGGGCGAAAAACTAGTGGTTTTGGAATTGGTTAATGAATATGGAAGCGTAACCAGATGTTATGCATCACCAAGTAAAATCAACGCCTCATTTCGTGATGATTTGAATGAAGTCTTGATTGACCAGCTTGCTGAGGATATCAATGAAAGAATTTTATTAAGAATAAATAAACCAAACCTCGTTTTTGATTTTATTCGATTCTTAGATTTGTTTAAAGATGAATTAATAGCATATCAGGTATATTATAATAGTGAGGATAAAAATCCGGTAATATTTTATACACCGACTCAAATAGCAGTTATGGGATATGCTTAAATAGGCTTCTTTCTCATTTTGGATACAAAGCCCCTCAAATAGGATACAATCAACCAATACTAGTTGAAGACCTTTGCTGTATTAATTAAACAAACTGGTTTATGATACAACAAAATGACAATTCAAACAACACGTCAACTCCCAAAATTTGGTTTATAACAGGTGCTTCCCGAGGTTTTGGACGTGTTTGGACAGAAGCAATTCTTAAACGTGGAGATAAAGTAGCTGCAGCAGCCCGCAAATTGGATAGTATCGCGGATTTCAAAGAAAAGTACGGTGATAACGTTCTGACATTGGAACTGGACGTTACGAATCACGCTCAGGTCAAAAAAGCGGTAGAACAAGCGCATGCTCATTTCGGAAAATTGGATATCGTATTTAATAATGCAGGTTATTCATTGGTTGGAACTATCGAAGAAGCCAGTGTAGATGAAGTTCGGGCGATGTTTGAAACAAACGTTTACGGGCCGATGGCAGTTATTCAGGCAGCTTTGCCTTTACTTCGTAAACAAGGTGGAGGACATATAATTGGAACTTCCAGTAATCTGGGACACGTGACCCTGCCGGTAATCGGCTATTACTGTTCCTCCAAATGGGCCTTTGAAGCTATTCATGAAAGTTTGGCAGAAGAAGTGAAACCATTCGGAATCAAAGTAACAATCATTGAGCCGGGCGCTTACGCCACGGAGTTTGGAAGTCCCGAATCGTTGAAGTTTTCTGAAGGAATGGATTTGTATGCGGATTACAAAGAAGGCTTCTTCGGGCAATTAACAACAATGGAAAGAGGAAATCCCGAAGCTACTCCACAAGCGCTTTTTCAAGTCGTAGATTCTCCAAATCCACCATTGCGTTTTTTCTTGGGAAGCCATAATTTGCCATGGGTACGCAAAGCATACGCAGACAGAATGGAAGAATGGGAGGCTTGGGAATCTGTTTCAAACTCAGCTCAGGACTTACCAAAATAAAAAATGTTAATGATAACCGATGGCTTACTTTATTCGGTTATCATTGTTTAAATTTCAGTATGAAAAAGGAAGAAGTCACTCACCAACGATTCAACAGTTTATCTGAGGCATTTCATAGTTTTGGATTGCCTGATCCGCAGCATCCCTTGATCGGTTTTATCAATGCTGAAACAAGTCAGACAATGAGCACTAATTTTCCTCAGTCGCACGCCTTGAATTTTTATAAAATATCTCTCAAACGGCAATTAAGCGGCAAGATCCGTTATGGTCAAACCTATTATGATTTTGATGGAGGAGGTTTGCTATTTGCTTCCCCGAATCAAATTATCGGGAATCAATCGGGTACAAATCCCGGAGAATGTTCGCAATATACCTTGTTGATCCATCCTGATTTTTTGTGGAATTACCCGCTGGCAAAAAAGATAAAACAATATGGTTTTTTTTCCTATTCAATCAATGAAGCCTTGCATTTATCGGATAAAGAAAAGGAAACGATTACTTCCATTTTTAAGATCATTGAGGAAGAATTAGACAGTAGAATTGATGATTTTAGTCAGGATGTGATTATTTCTCAAATTGAATTATTGCTGAATTATGCAAACCGATTTTACAAACGTCAATTCATTACCCGAAAGGCAGTGAACAATGACTTGCTGGAAAAAGTGGATGAAATTTTAAACACCTATTTTGATGACGAAGTTTCTGTCAGACAAGGATTACCAACTGTTCAATACCTTTCAGACAAACTTGCGATCTCGCCAAGTTATTTAAGTGATATGCTGCGTTCGCTGACCGGACAAAATGCCCAACAGCATATTCACGATAAACTGATCGAAAAAGCAAAAGAGAAATTGTCGATCACCAACTTGTCCGTCACTGAAATTGCCTATGAATTGGGCTTCGAATATCCACAATCATTCAGCAAATTGTTCAAAGCAAAAACCAATCTGTCTCCCCTGGAATTCCGAAAAACATTTAATTGATTAGGACATGGGATTTTTTTTGTAGGGACGCGACGCATCGCGTCCCTAATTTTTATTCCCCTGTCCGAAATAATTAATTTCAAATAACCTCCATAATATCCTCCATCTCCAACCTTGATTTTGGTTTTATTGACGGTTGATTAGCATCCTCTGGGTTCCGATACCCAATCGCAACCGCAAAAAGTGGTTTGTACCCGTCCAGCTTTAAAATATGGGCATATGCTTCCGATTGAATTCCTTCCATCGGTGACGAATCAATTTCCATAGAAGCACAGGCGCTTAAGAAAAATCCGAGGGAAAGATAAACCTGGTTTTGTAGCCATGATTTAATTTCTGCGTCCGACAAGGGCTGCAGAAACTGATTGTAATATCCAACAGATCCTTCCGGCAGGTGATCGTTGATCTGCTTCTCAAACTTTGCTATGTCATCAATCGAACTAAAAACAACCAAATGACTGGCATCTTTGATTTTCTGTTCGTTAAAATAGGACACAGCTGCTAGTTCGTTTTTTACCGTTTCATCCGAAATAATACTAAACCTCCATGGCTGACTATTGATAGAGGATGGACTCAGCCGGAGAATTGCTTTTAATTGTTGAATTTTCTCTTCTGAAATTTTTTGGTTGGGATCATACTTCTTTGTCGTGTATCTGTTGTTTGCGAGGTCTGTAAAGTTCATTTGTTTAAAGTTTTTATTTAACTATCATTTTTATAGTTGCAAACATAAGTAGTGTGATTTAACTTTGCAATAACGGTTAAAAAGGATAGTAACTCATGTATTGCATAGATAACAAAGAATATCCCTGCAGCACCAGCTTCACAATGAAGTACATAGGTGGAAAATGGAAAGCGGTAATTTTAATTCATCTGATCGAAAAAAAACGATACAATGAATTGAGAAAAGAACTTCCAATGGTTACGGAAAGAACTCTGAGTTTGCAATTAAAGGAATTGGAATCCGATGGATTGATTACGCGTACAGTTCATACCACCAAACCACCACTGAAAGTAGAATACGAATTGACAGAATTCGGCAGAACACTGATTCCCTTGCTAAAATCGATAGCTGATTGGGGAAAGCAAACCGCTGAAAAAAAACAGAAAACACCTATTTTGGAGGAAGTTTAAATTTGCCCGGATAAAAAGGATTATGATCAAAGTAGAAGACAGAAGTAAATTGTGGCTTTTCGGAGAGGAAACCGAACGGCTTTCTTTTCGAAGACTGGAACCGGGTGATTTTGACACGTGGTTGACTTTTTGCGAAGATTCCTATATCATGCGCTACTTTGCTTTCTCGGAAACTGATTCTGCTAGTGAAAAATGCCGGAAATGGTTTGATAAAATTGCCTGGAGATATGAGAATCTTCAAGGCGGAATGAATGGCTTAATCGCTAAAGAATCTGGAGTTTTTATCGGTCAATGCGGACTCTTGGTTCATTCGGTAGACGATCAGGAAGAACTGGAAATCGGTTATTCCCTAATGCCAGAATCGAGAGGCTTAGGCTATGCATCAGAAGCTGCAAAAAAATGCCGCGATTTTGCCTTCCAAAACGATTTTACAGATTCAATTATCTCCATTATTCATCCGGATAATTTGGCTTCGCAACTTGTAGCAATCAAAAACGGAATGAAACTTTCGAAACAAACGACCTACAATGACATGTTCGTTAATGTTTATCGGATTACCAAAGCAGAATGGAACGAAGTGAAATAAGATGAAAAAACGTATTGAAACTGAACGATTTATTCTAAGGGAAATCCTTCCTTCCGATGCGGATGGAATGTATTCATTGGATTCAGATCCTGAAGTACACACCTATTTAGGGAATGAGCCCATTGCAAGTAAAATTCAGGCTGAAGAGACAATTCGTTTTGTCAGACAGCAATATGTTGACCACGGAATCGGCCGTTGGGCAATCATCAATAAAAAGACAGATGAATTCGTTGGATGGACGGGACTTAAATTCGTGACGGTAGAAACCAATCAGCACATCAACTATTATGATCTGGGGTATCGCCTGATCAAAAAATACTGGGGACAAGGAATTGCTTCAGAAACTGCATTGGTTTCATTGGAATTTGCATTTAATGAACTGAACCTGAATGAAGTGTTTGCATCTGCTCATGTGGAGAATAGCGCTTCCAATAAAATTCTGAAGAAAGTAGGATTCAAATTCATTGAAATCTATGATTACGATGGATTGTCCTGCAATTGGTACCGCATTTCGAAAACGGAATGGGAGAAATTCAACCTTAATTCATAGTTCGCGAAAATTCAACCGGAGTTTTCAAACGATTCATTATTTTAGTGAATAAAAGAATATGGAAGATTTTGATTGGACGTCGTTTACCAGAAGGATAGCTGTTAAAGCAAAACTGTCTGATATTTATAAGGCATGGACAAGATCGTCCGATATTGAAAAGTGGTTTTTATCTAAGTCAATTTTCCTTGATAAGAACGGAAGGCCTATAAGTGAGAATGAACAAATAGAAAAAGGATTTGCCTATGAATGGCGCTGGTATTTGTATGAAGACGTCGAATCCGGTAGAATAACAGAGGCAAACGGAATAGATTTTATTCAGTTTACTTTCGCGGGAGAATGTTTGGTTGATATTAAACTAACAAGTCAGGATGAATACGTAATCGTGGAACTAACACAAAAAGAGATTCCCACTGACGATGATTCAAAACGTGGAATTCGATTGGGGTGCCACACTGGTTGGTCCTTTTTTCTTGTAAATTTAAAATCCGTTTATGAAGGTGGACTTGACCTGAGAAATAAAGACACTAAATTGAAGGGAATGCTGAATAATTAAGTAAATAGACTTTCAATTCATAGACTGTTGAAACTCAACCGGAGTTTGATTCGTTTTCGTCTTAAATAATTGATCAAATGGCTGCAATTACAACGGAAATAAGAGATGAATTAATCGTAGCAATGGATCACTTCAAGATTCTTTCAAAACAATTGATCGATAAATTAATTGCGGAAACCGATCAGCCTCAGAAATTGGAAATAGCCAAAGGACATTATTACGAAATCGAAAATGCGGAGCTCTTAAACGGAGAGGAGAATCTTTCTGATAATTGGTACTTTGATGTACATGGAGAACATTGTCTGTTCAAAAATTTAATCACCAAACAAACACTGGAGGTTTCGCTTGGTGATGAAGAAAGTATTGGAAACCTCGATCCGGCTTTCTTTTATCATTTTCTGGAAACAACTATTGAGTTTAAACATTTAACTGCACACCTCGGGCATCCATTCAATGGAACGTTGAAAGTGTTTACTGAATTGGAAGAACAAAACCTGTTGGAGCACATTTCCGGAGTTCAGTTTCGAAAAATCTAAAAACAGGAATTTGTTTTCATTAAGAAAATCGTTACTTGTTTGAGTAATCCTGATATTTAAGTTTAATAATAATAAATATTTATTGTTTTTCGATAAATATTTATTATTATTGCGTTATAACTTAAATTCAGCGCAATGAAAAATACTGCACTAAAAATTCTGCATGTCCTTTCCTGGATCTTCTTCATAGGTCTATGCTTTGAAGCTGGCGTATTCTTATTTAACACGGTTTTCAGATTTTTTATTGATCCGGCCGATGCTCACCTTTTTTGGCAGGAAGTCAATTTGACAACTCTCTACAATTTTGATCCGGGTTATTATGTGGTAGAAACTTCCCTGATCACTTTAGTGGCGATTGCGAAGGCGTGGATGTTTTATTTGATCGTAAAACTTTTTAACGACAAGAAATTTAATCTGGAGAAGCCTTTCAATCAGGAAGTAAGAAAGTTCATTTCCAATGCGGCTTATCTTTCTCTGGGAATCGGGTTGGTTTCCTCGTGGGCGGTTAATTTTGCCAATTGGTTTGTGGAGCAGGGAGTGAAAATGCCTGATAGTGAGGCTATGAGTGTAGGCGGAGCAGATGTGTGGTTATTCATGGGAATCGTCCTTTTGGTCATTGCTCAGATCTTCAAGCGCGGAATTGAAATCCAGACCGAAAACGAATTAACTGTTTAAGCTATGCCGATTATTGTAAATTTGGATGTGATGATGGCCAAACGGAAAATGTCCCTCAATGAACTTTCCGAAAAAGTCGATCTCACCTTATCCAATCTCTCGATCCTGAAGACCGGTAAAGCAAAAGCCGTTCGTTTCAGTACACTCGAGGCGATTTGCAAAGTATTGGATTGTCAGCCGGGAGATATTTTGGAATTTGTGGATTAAGAATAAAACAGGTGATTCTGAATTTTTGAATGGAATTGCTAAATTTGAGTATCTCGGAATAATGAGAGCTTAATTCACCGATTTGATGATGAAAATTGAAACTAAATTTCTGGCTGCACTGCTTTTTACTATTGGTAGCTTCATGACTTTTGCTCAGGATAATATAGCTGACGAATTAAAAACGCTGTCGGATAAAAATCAATACAATAAAGTAATTGAACATGCTTCAAAATCCGCCGATTATTCTGCGAAAGCACTTTATTATATCGGTATGGCTTATTATATGAAGGAAGATGATATGAACTGTTTGAAGTTTATGGATCTTTCAATTGGTAAATCTTCAAACGATCCGGCACCATATTATATCAAAGCCTCCACATTGAATTACATGCAGAAATACAACGAGGCAATTAAATGCTTTGAATCTGCAATTGGTCTGAAATCAGACGATGCATTGTTTTACACTGGTTTGGGTGATTCCTACTATGAACTGGGAAAATTGGATTTGGCTCTGGAAGCGTATCAAAAAGCAACAGCACAAACACCATGTCCCGACAGACCGTATTCGTACATTGCTCAGATCTATTCCGACCAAAAAAAAGATGATAAAGCGTTAGAAGCATATTATATTGCTAAATCGAAGATCGATAAATCTTCAGGTTCTTACATCAACACCTTGTTTAATATCGGGCTTTATGAAGCACTAAAAGGGAATGATGACGAAGCGGAAAAAGCTTTTTTAGAATTACTTCAGCTGGAGCCGGAAGATTATCATTCCTACGCCAAATTAATCCAGATTTACTACCACAAAAAGGAATATGAGAAAGCAAAACCACTCAAAGATAAATTGTACGAGGCTCACCGTAAAGGTCTGTTGAAGGATAATTTAGTGGATATGTTCTGTTTTGACCAATTCAAATGCAATGGCAAATTTATTCGTGCTTTTGAACGTTATGAAGAAGGATCTAAAGATTTGTATAACAAGCATTTGTTCTATGTGTTGGATGAAAATGAAAAGATCGAATTCAGGATTCAAACAGAATACTCTCCGGTTTCGGTAGAGATGGGTGGTTCAAAATACTTGCTTTGTCAAACCAAGGGGGATACACATGGAACCTTTTTGGTTGGATTCAATGATGATTTTAAATACGATGATTTGAAGGAAAAGGTAATAGATATTGTGGAAGGAAAGTTGAAACCAAGTGCATCGTCAGGACCTTCAAAATAAGTACATGACAAAAGAAGAAGAAACTTATCTTTCGATCGGTCAGAACCTGGAAGGAGCACAGCAAAGTCAGATGTTTGGCAAACCGTGTTTTAAAGTGAATGGGAAAGCTTTCATGAGCCTTTTCGATAACCAATTAGTTTTTAAATTAACCGGTGACGCGCATTCAGAAGCTTTGAGCTTGGATGGAACACAATTATTCGACCCTTCAGGCAAAAAAAGACCCATGAAAGAATGGGTGCAGGTTCCGTTCCACTACCATGAAAAATGGGCCGAATTTGCCAGGAGTGCGATGGAATATGTAAACAACCTATAAACGGGAATGAGAAAAGTGATTTTAGACCTTGCCGTAACTCTGGACGGATTTATTGAAGGTCCAAATGGTGAAATCGATTGGTGTATCATGGACGATGATATGGATTTTGACGGTTTTTTGTCCGGGATTGATACGATCTTTTATGGAAGAGTAAGTTACGATGCATGGGGAAATTATGACCCCGATTCAAATGCAACCGAAGCAGATAAAAAATTCTGGAAAAGCATCCATGCAAAGAATAAAGTTGTTTTTACAAGTGAAAACAGGGAAGATGACAGAGCAATCTTCGTTCAGTCTAATATTGCTGAAAAAGTAGCTGAAATGACGCGAGGGGAAGGGAAAGATATTTGGCTTTATGGAGGTGCTGGCTTGATCAAAAGCTTTATTCAATTTGGATTAATCGATGTGTATCGGATTTCTGTTCATCCAATCGCTCTGGGTAGTGGCTTACCTTTGTTTGAAAATTTAGAGGAACGGGTTGAATTGGAATTAATACAAACGAATACTTTTAAATCCGGAGTGGTACAATTGATTTACAAATCAAAGAAATAAGCTGACATGAACTTTAAACTCATAGAAACAAACCGGCTCCTTCTCAAAGGACTTTCTCCTGAAGATATGACGGAGATTTTTGAACGAAATTCAACGCCCCAGATCAAAACAATACTGGGACATCGCTCCGAAGCTGATTATGAGAAAGAATACCAGAAGTACAAGAATGGATATTCCAGTTACAACCGCAGTTTCATGCTCTTCTTGTTAGAAGATAAGGTGAGCGGTAAAATCATTGGCCGTTGTGGATTGCATAATTGGAATGCAGATCACAGGCGTGCAGAAATCGGTTATTCCATGGAAGATGAAACGTTCAAAAAACAAGGATTGATGTCAGAAGCTGTTGAAGCGGTCATAGATTATGGTTTCAAGCTGATGAACCTCAATCGCATCGAAGCGCTCGTTGCCAGTTATAATACAGCTTCTCTGAGATTATTGGAAAAGAATGGATTTATCAAAGAAGGTATTTTGAGAAATCATTACTACGTCAATGGAGTTTTTGAAGATTCAGTCATGTTCTCGAAGCTCAGAGAGGAATATTTGACGAGTAATCAATAGAAACATGAGAAAAACAGTCTTGTTTTTGGCGATAACTTTGTGTGCCTGCATTCAAAATGATCAGAATGCAGTGGATAAATTCAGAATGCTGTCCGGGAGTTTTTCAAAATACGAGAATTTTTTTCCGATTGTTACGTTGGATGCTACTGATAAAGGAGTTAAGGAAGACATTCACATAATCTATGTATACTTTGATGCAAGAGTGGATTTAAGTAAATCTTTCCCGCATAATGAAAACATCAATTGTTATTCCTTTCGAATTCTGAAAAACGGCTCCTATCGGCCAACTTTTGAGAAATCTGCCCTAGATATATCCAGCAGTTTTCGACCCTATTTCACGAAAGAGTGTCGGAAATTTAAAAATAAAAAGGCGTCGTGGAATATTGCATTCTATCTGGAAATGCCTGATAAACCGGAATGGCTGCAGCACGATCAAACACCAATGAATTCCAAAGGAAAACCAATGATCTTTATTTGTCAGATGGATATGATCCACGTTATCCGGGATAATTGCAGGTTATTTGTATTCTACGATAAAGAAGACCGGATCGTGAAAAATATTTGCCAGCGGCATTAATAAGTAAACGGATGAAATACCAAATAATTCCCTTCGAAAAAAGCTGTCAGGAAGCAATTTGTGAAATGATGGACGGAATTCAGGACGAGTTTGAAATTCAATTTCGTAATCCGAATGGAAAGCAAATCTCTGATATTGTAGATTCTAATAATCTATTTTGGGTGGCTCTGGATGAAAATCGGGTAGTTGGTACAATTGGCTTATCACGGATAGACGATCATTCCGCTTTTTTGAGACATTTATTCGTGGCAAAAGAAGCTCGGGGAAAAGAAGGAGTTTCACAAACACTTTTAGACACAGCACTTGGTGAATCTATAAGATTGAACTACGAATCCATTTACCTGGGAACCATGGATCAATTCAAAGCAGCTCAACAGTTTTATTTTAAAAATCACTTTATCTGTATTCCAAGAGAAGCCTTGCCGGCTGAAATGCCAGTGAGCCCAATGGATACCATCTTTTACCTGTTGAAAAATGAACTCAAATAGTAAAATGTTTTAGCAATAGGTGTTTGATTTATTTTCTCACATGTGAAAATGTAGATGTATTTCAATAAAATAGATAAAAACACACTCAACCGGATAGAGAAGGGTTAAGCATGGATAGAGTATAGATACTGTATGGATAGAGTATGAAAAGGTTCTAAATTTAACAACCTGTTCCGGCACTTGAGGATGTGTTTTGAGTGTAAATCAATCCGTTTTCGAAATATTTTGAGGTGTTTTAGAAACTGGATTAACTGAATTGCAACGGAACGATTTGCCCGATGAAGTCAAAATTTGTTCCGTGTTACTTCTCAAAAATGAGAAAGGATCAAATTGCTTCTCATTCGACAAATAAAATAAACGTTAACATGGAGTAATTCTTCCCCATAATAAAAGATTTTGAACTATTTTAAAGAATCAATAGAAGCAACATGGCAGAAAAGAAACCGAAATTGGCAGAGATTAAAACAAAGCCAACAGCAGTTAGTGCGCAAGACTTCATCCATGCGATCGCAGATGAACAAAAGCGCAAAGACAGTTTCGATCTGATCGAAATGATGAGAAAAGCAACCGGTGAAGAACCCGTCATGTGGGGAGGTTCCATAATTGGATTCGGAAATATGCGTTATGAAAGTCCAAAGACCGGAAGACAAGTAGACTGGTTTTTAATCGGTTTCTCGCCACGCAAGGCAAACTTGACGCTATACATTGGTGCGGGCAGTGAAGCTCACGCAGATGCACTAAAAATACTAGGCAAACACAAAGTTGGTGGTGGTTGTTTGTACATCAATAAATTAGATGATGTGGACGAGAATGTTTTGATGGGAATGATCCATTCGTATTTGAGTAGGAAGTAAATTATTGATACTCTTTTACCAATCAAATTGATTTAAGTACGTTCAATGAAGTTGATCCCGTCAAAATGCATTCAAAGAAGTAAACTAAAAACTAATGGCTATTACCTAATCCTTAATAACTAAATAAAATGGCATCAGATCAAAGTTTTGTAGACTTCATCATGGATCAAATAGGCTCCTCTGGAAAAGTAAGTTATAAGAAAATGTTTGGGGAGTATGGATTGTATTTTGATATCAAGTTATTCGCGCTGGTTTGTGATAACAAGTTATTCATCAAACCAACAAATTCCGGAAGAGCATTTATTACTGATCTAGTGGAAGCTCCACCATATCCGGGAGCAAAGCCCAGTTTTTTGATCGAAGATAAATTAGAAGACACCGATTGGTTGAACGAATTGATCCGATTGACTGTGGAAGAATTGCCTGAACCGAAACCAAAAAAGCCAAAACCAAAAAAAGCTTAGAGTACATGCTTATTTAAAAGCAATAAATCTTCTGGTAAAACAGACCAGAGAAAATTACGCGAGGAACCAGGATCTAATGTTACAGAAAGCAATTGAATTAGTTCAAAAGTGAAAAAGTCAAAAGTGGTGATTTTAAAATAATGACTACTTTTCAGCGGTAAAAACACGACTATTCACAAACAGCTATGAAACTATCACGCGTCTGGCTCAACAGAATCGAGGGAATCGGATTGATCCTTATCCTGTTCTCCTTCTTTGTACAATCATTTCAAAGTGACTCTGAAAGCTCGTTTCGGGAGTCACAGAATTATCATTTAAACAAGAAGCTGGATCATATCTGGACGTTAATCGGTAAAGAATATACCTTGAATCATTCGGAGAGAATAACGGTCGATCTTCAATCCTATAATAAAGATTGGGAATTTTATTCCAAACAAGTGAAAGAGTTGGAGAGCTGGGAAGGAAAAATAGCACTCTTCTCGCAAATCGGAACGTGGATTTTTGTATTGGGAACCATCATGGTCATTGCTCCGAAATTCATCGATGAGAAATAATGAATTAACTTAGTCATACTAAAATCAGAACAAATAACTATGAAAATACAGGAGTTCAAAGAGAATTGGGGAGTAAGTAATCTTCCTGCAGAATTAGAAAAATTCATTCAGTTTCAAAACGAGCATTCCGATTTTGAATGCTATTCACAAGGATTCGGGATTATGATCGACGATAAGTCCGGAATTAAAACCTGGAGTGAGCAGGAAGAATTCCTGGAACGGTTATTTCCTTTTGCTCAGGCGAATGGTTCCGGTTCTACCTATGCATTTTGGAGCGACGGATCATCCAATGAGCTGAACAAACTTCCAATTGTGGTATTTGGCGATGAAGGCGGCGTTCATGTGGTTGCAGAGAACCTCTTGGCTTTGATGCAGATGCTATTGTTCGATTCGGAGATTTCAGTTGATTGGGAGCGGGTTTATTTTTATAAGGATGAGGATTACGAAGAAAGTGAAGACCATGAATCCTTTAAAAATTGGCTGAAGAAAGAATTTAACCTCGAACCGGTAGAAGATCCGGATCAATTAATTCAAGCCGCTCAGAAAATCCATCAGGCAGATTTCACAGAGTGGTTCAAACGCTATTACGCTGATTGAAAATGACCATTCACCTCGAAATAAGCCCACACGAAGTCACCGATATCAGTTATTTCTCATTGGGGAATTTCATTTTTGAAAAAGACGGAGTTTATTTTACCAGTAAAAACAGGAAACCGGATCAAAGCTGTATGCTTCTGGCTTCTTTGCCGAATCTTTTTGATCGCTTGGTAAAAGTAAAAAGAGGAGAGACCCGAAAGTTCGTTTTTAAACCGTTGGATTGTTCCTACGAACTCTTATTTGAAAAACAGAAAGATCAACTCGTCATCAGCGAATTCTCTCGGCAAAAATTAATCTGTGGAATCGATGAATTTGCAGAGGCATTCTACCGGGAAGTAAATGATCTGATGGTTCGCTACTATTTTAGAATCGAAGAACTGGACATCGCAAGAGAAGATTTTGTGGAATCATTCAAAAGTTTTATCGAAACGTTTGATTTGGAAAAATGAAAGGCTGCTAACCCGAATAGAACTCAGGTTAGCCACCGAAATTTAAATCCGATCTGTCAGATAAACCATAGGAGCTCCTTGTAATTTCTCTTCCACTAATTCCCGGAAGGCCTGAATATAAGGCTGTTGATTGTGTTCCTTTAATGCTTCTTCACTTTCCCAGATTTCCTGAAAAACAAACAACGTTTTATCTGTTGTTCCCTGATGCAGATCGTATTGCAAACAAGCCGCTTCTTTTCTACTTTCTTTAACCATATTCTGCAGAACTGATTTGACTTCTTCTAGGAATTGCGGCTTGCTATTGAGCGTTGCTGTGAGATAGATTTTCATGATTGACTGTTTGAAAGTTGTTTTCTAAATGATTTAAATAAGCAATGCGGTAATTTTCAATTCGTTCTGGAGTGGCATTTTTCTCCAAATCATGAAAGTGGAAACCATCGATTCGTTTCATTCCGGCAAATTGGTTCATTTTGTGGAACCCAAATAATACGCCGTCGTCTACTGATCGTTGATCGAAGAATTCACCCTCTAAGGTAAAAGCAGTTTCCGGTGCATTCCAAGTGCTGGTAACCATATATTTTTTACCGTGCATCAATCCACCGGTTCCATAGTTTATCTCCGGATTCGTTCTGCTTCGACCATCACTGGAGTAAATTCCGTTTTGATGCCCGGCCGTGAAGACTTCATCGATGTATTTCTTCATTAGATTGGGAACATGAAACCACCAAATAGGCGTATGGTAAATAATCACGTCTGCCCACTTGAAGTTTTCAGCTTCTCCGAAAGCATCGTACGGATTGTTAATATCAGTGATTCTAACCTCAAAGTTGTTTTGTGTCAAATAGTCCGAAGTCCAGTTTGTTAATGTCTCGTTGAATTTCCCTCCTGAATGAGCAAAGTGTTGTCCGCCGTTTATGATAAATATCTTTTTCATCGTTTGAATTGTTTCGACAAAATTCAGAAGATTATTTGTATTATGAAAATAACTTAAATTGTATATTTGTATCATAAAAATGATAGTATGCAAATCAATTTGGAATGGTTTCGAACGTTTAAAGCGATTTATGAAACAGGAACACTTTCAGCCGCAGCAAAGGAATTGTATGTTTCACAACCCGGAGTAAGCCTGCATTTAAACTCATTGGAAGCTTTTACAGGCTATAAATTATTTGATCGTTCTGCAAGAAAGATGGTTCCGACGGAAAAAGGAAAGATTCTCTATAATTTTATTTTGGAACCTATCCGGAAACTAGAGACAGCAGAACAACATTTTCACAAGCGCTCACAAGCGGAAAGGGTTACCATAAGTGTTGGAATGTGCTTTGAGACTTTTCAATATACCTTGGAGGAACATATTCCATCACTGTCATTCAACCTGATCATTAAGTTTGGAGAATATCCGCAGATGCAGCAGGATTTGGACAACGGGTTATTGGATTTGATCGTAACTCCGCAGAAAGGAACTCAGAAAAATCTTCAATACGAACCATTCTCAAAAGAGCGCATTGTACTTGTTGCAGGGAATAATACTCAAACAGAAGAGTTGGAATCGTTTCTGAAAAATGGACAAGTACAAGAAGCCGGGAATTTCTTGAAGCAGCAATTGTGGTATAGTACTGCTGCTGATATGGAACACCTGAAGAATTTCTGGCTGAAGAATTTTGGTGAACATCCTGATTTCAGACCAAATTTCATTGTTCCGAATATCAGTTCCATCATTCGGTGTTTGAGTGATGGGAATGGATTCTCCGTTGTTCCGGATTTCCTTTGTCAGAAAGCAATTGATGAAGGTAAAATCAACTTAATTTGGGAAGGAATTGAACCCTGGGAGAACATTCTGTACTTTGGATCACGAAAAAATACGATCTATCAAGGTGAGTTGAATCAGCTGCAGGAACTCTTCAAAGAAAAATGGGAGCGAGATTTCATAGATCAACAGGAAGAGAAATAATCAGAAGTCCATTCGAACAAATAACTTATATTTAACCGAAATTTTAAATAGGTAATCCCGGTTACAACCACAAATAAATCGACGCATGAAAACCAAAATACTTTTACTAATCTTACCAGCTCTTTTGTTTGGCAAATTCGTTTCTTCACAGGAAGCAGAAGTGTCTATTAATCTGTTGGCGAATGACAAAATTGCCGAAGTCAATGTAGAACAAACTGCATTTATCGAAGGAATGCTGCAGGTAACAAACTACTTGAAATATCATTTTAAGAACCTTCCAAAAGATCATAAATTCGGGTTGCTAATGGTGGTGCATAAAACAGGAAAACCTTCTTTTACCTGTTATTCCAAACCAAAAATGTCCAAAGATGAAACGGATAAAGTGATAGCAGATATCACTAATCTGAAAATGGAAAACACAAAGATTGTAGACTTTCCTATTTTTTTCGCTATCAATTCAGAAGCGATAGATTTGACTGTTTTTGAAGATTTCGTTAACCCGGTTGAACAGAAGCAGAAGGAGTATGAAGCTGCTGATTTGGCAACTAAATTTCGGTTAAATAAAGAATATGCTATTAACGAGGTGCTACCGATTCTAGGAGCATACGAAAACAAAGTTGATGCACAATTCGAAGGAGTTAAAAATCTTGGAAAACTAGTATTGGAAACTGATTTTAGTAAGCCTCAGGATATGGTGAGTTTATTTGATTCGAACACCAATTATTGGAGAGCAGGACTGGAAATGGAAGTGGGAAATCAGATTGTTCCGGCAACGAAGATCTTTGCTCTTGTTTCCCAGGGTGAGTTGGATTATGCAAAAGAATACCTGGATATGATTCAGATTTTTTCTTCTTCTAAGACCACAACAAATGATTATCTGGAAGAAATCAACTGGAGATTGCGTTTGTTTTATAAAGAATTGAATGCTGCAGTGGCACAGGGAGTTGCTTTACACGATCAGGGTAAATACGATGAAGCATTAAAAATATATGATGACCTATTGAAGTCATATCCTAATTCTGCTCACGCCATGTACGAGCATTATTTTTCCAATAATGAAAAGCAGGTTGCGGATAAGAAGATCGAATTAGGAAGCTCCGATAATTGGTATAAAGCCCGACCTGAAATCTACAAACACAATCCTTTATACAGCGTAGATGTAAAGGCAACAAGTGGAAAGGAAATGTACTTAATTGCGAGAAGACAGGAAATACAAAACTTGTTTAACAAGAAAGAGGATCGATTAAAGGATGTTTACACCTATGCTGAAATTGCACAGGATTTAGGGATTTATGATTTTGCAGCTCAATTGTTTTGGTTTTCGGTTACTTACAACAAAGAACAGACGACTTCAGCACTGAACAACTATTTATATTGCTTGGATAAATTGGGAGAAACAAAGCTTAAAGCCAATTTCAAAGTAGATTGTGATAAAGTATTCAAGAAAATAGAGAAGGACAAAAAAGCTGAAATGGAGGAAAGCTCCTGGTACAAAATGATGGCTAAGTAGCCAATCGAATTGAAAGAAGATATGAATATTGAATTCAAACTAGTTGCACATGGAAGTGAGGAGTGGAAATCTGCAGTCCGCCTTCGTGAAGAAATTTTGCGCAAACCTTTAGGAAGCTATTTTACTCCTGAAGAGCTGGAAGAAGAAAAGGATCACATTCAAGTTATCGGATTACTCGATAATGAGTTAGTTGCTACAAGCGTATTGGTTCCGGAAAATCACTCCATGAAAATGCAACGTGTGGTGGTGAAGGAGGAGATTCGCAGTTCGGGAATCGGATCTGAAATGATGTTGTTTTGCGAAGAGATTGCTTTAGAGCACGGGAAATCACACATTTTCTGTCATGCAAGAGATACTGCAGTGAATTTTTACCTGAAGAACAACTATCTGATCGAAGGAGCTTATTTTCCGGAAGATGGAATTCCACACGTGAAGATGAGCAAAGTAATTGCCTGATAAATTAATACCCCTTCGGTTTTTCAATCTTCAATTCCAGAAATACCTGATCGAAATCTTTCACATTGTAGCTGTGTTCTTTAAAGTACATGTAATCGCTTTTTAAGCCATCTTCCCAAGTGAATTCCGGTCGGATTAGTTGCCCTGCATGAGCTTTATAAATAGCAATGGCGCTTTTGAAATCATTCTTGAACAAGTAAACATGTGCCAGGTTCAATTTTGAATTCAGATCTTCAGGATACAATTCAATAGCACGTTTAAAATAAGCGATTGACTCGTTGTATTGTTTGATTTCCATCAAATGCCAGCCGATGTTTGCAAATTCGTAAACAGCTAAATGCAAGGTGTCGGGGTTCAAAATTTTAACAGCACTTGGAAATTCTTTTGCTTCAACAGTTCTTGTGTAACCAATCACATTTCCTTTTTCATTGGTAAAAAATTCTTTTACGGCTTGAAACTCCCGATTGATGAAGCGGGTAGTAGAGGTGAAGTACATTTTAGCGGATCGTCCATCTGTGTAAAAGCTAATCTCGCCATTTTTTTCCTCAACGGAAGCCCATTGACCTTCATCAAACAAATAAATTCCCTTATATTTTTCTAAAATGGGATCAGGAACTACAACTGGTCCATTTCCAAGATCCTTTTTTTGTGGTTCGTGGTAAAAGTTCTTCCAGTTATACGCTTTCGCCACGCTGCTAATCACATCATACAACAAACTACCTTCCTCTGTGTTTAGAAAGATCACGACTCCATAACCTTCATCCAGGCTAGCGTAGAATTGTCCGCAAAAACCATCGTTTCCTGCTCCGTGCTCAAAATAAGTTGCTCCGTCCAGATCCATAATAAAAGTACCCATTGCTGCTGGTCCGCCATTATATGGACTTAGATGCAATTTCACCATTTCCGGATTCAGCACTTTGGATTTTCCACCTTTATAGGCCAACTGCATATCAATAATGTATTGGCACAAGTCACTTGGAGTCATCCATAATCCTGCAGCGGCTTGTTCCGGATAGAGACGGAATTTGTTCAGTACAGGCGAACCATCCGGATAATAGGCAGAAGAGTACTTACTAAGATCACTTTTAGAATTCGGGAATGCATACGAACTGTGTGTCATTCCAATTGGTTTCAGCACATTTTCATACATCCATTGATCGTAAGCTTTTCCAGTGATGTCTGTAAGTAGTAGTTGCGAGATGGTAGTTCCACCACCTGAATACTGAAACTTTAAACCGGGTTCAAATTCACTTCTTACTGCCGGAGTCACAGCCGGAGATTTTCCATCCAGAACCTGTATCACGGTTGGAATGTCACTATTTCGATTATGTCCCGGAAAACCGTGAACAGTTAAACCCGCATTGTGACTTAGAATCTCTGCCAGTGTGATTTTCTTCCCTTTAGAAACCGAATCATACGGAAATTTCCAGGAAGTCAGATATTGATTGACATCTGTATACAGATCAACTTTTTTATCCTGTGCCAGTTTGAGAATTCCAACGGCATTCAATGACTTACTGATGGAACCAGGTTCAAACAGGGTTTCGGTTGTCATCGGTCTTTTTTCAGCTTCATCTGCCCAACCGTATGCTTTTGCCCATGCAATTTTATGATCCTTAATCACAGCAATACTCATTCCCTTTACGTTGTAGAGTTTCATCTGCTCTTCAATAGTACGTGTTTTTTCATTATTCAGAATCACATTTCCGGTAATGTTATTCTCTACCTCCTTGATTTTTTCAAGAGTAGCTTTAGAATACGTGTTTTGGGAAAAAAGGGTGGAACTGAAAAAGAATATGGGAATGAATAATGCAGTTGCTTTCATAAATTGAATTTCGTTGGTACAAGGTAAATGAATTTTGATTCAGAAGTAACAGATAAAGTGTAAAAGAATGTAATTTATGCTGAGATTGCTTTTCATCTTCCCCAAAAATAAGAACGCTGCAGATCAGAATTTCTACAGCGTTCTTAAAGGTCTTTTGGTAAAGAATTACCGGATGTCACATTCCCTGGTGTAATCTCCAAAGATGTCTGTTCCTGTTTCTTCCAAATCAGCACATTTTTTTTCTGCTCGAATGCGCGAATCTTTGAATGAATAATTGCCGTCTGATGAAGTATTTCTGTTTCCATCATCATCGGTTCGAACCTTCGCACATTCACAGGTATAATCTTTCTTGCAGGATGCCAGTGTGAAACCTGACAATAATACTACTGCTACAATTACGCTTTTCATAATCGTCTTTTTAGGGTGTTTCCGGAATAAAGTGTTCGCAAGGAACAACGATCGAAATATGAATGATTTTTAAAATAAATCTGTTACATAAATAAATTGGAAACTTACATAATTCCTATATTTGTTAGAATTTGAACTCAAGATAATAACAAAAAAAAAACGCCACAGAAACCAAAATCCCTGCGGCGCTTTCAAATGTGTTAATCAATTAGATATCACATTCTCTTGAGTAATCTCCAAGAATATCTGTTCCGTTTTCTTCCAAATCATTACACTTGTCTGCTGCACGTACTTTTGAATCTTTGAAGGTATAACTTCCATCGGATGTGGATACTGAACTTCCATCATCATCTGTGTGGATTTTTCTACATTCACACGTATAATCTTTCTTACAAGAAGCCAGAGTAAAACCTGACAAAACTACTAATGCTACAACTACTTTTTTCATAATCATCTTTTTTTAAGGTGTTTTAGAATTGTGTTCTTAATTAAAACAACTGGAACAAAGGTGATTGATTGTAGGAATGATTCTGTTACAGAAATTCTCAAAAAACTTACATGATTCCTAGTTTTATTAAAAAGTGATGGAATGACAGGAGGGAATTTTCGAACTGTTTTTTTAGGGAATAAAAACTTTTAGTAGTACATTTCAAACAAATACTACAACTATGAAACAATTGATTTTTATTCTTTTAGGTTTAATTTCACTGACATTTCAAACCAATGCAGCGATTCGTTATGTAACTCCAAGTGGAGGCGGATCATTCAACGGTTCAAGCTGGGGAAACGCCTATCCGGGAACATCCTTGCAAACTGCTATTAATGCTTCTGGTTCTGGTGATGAAGTTTGGGTGGCACAGGGAACATATGTTACTACAAGTGGAACAGACCGAACCATTTCATTCAGTATGAAAAACGGAGTAACCATCTATGGAAGTTTTACAGGAACAGAAATCACTTTATCTGAAAGAAACCTGACTTTAGGATTAACAAGTGTTTTGAGTGGTGAAATTGGAATAAGCGGAATTTCAGATAACAGTTATCATGTGTTTAGTAATTCCGGATTGAATAATACAGCAATCATTGACGGTTTTGTGGTTAGTCATGCAAATGATGATCGAATCCCGGGATCAAATGTCGGGTTAGGTGGTGGATTCTATAATGAAGGAAGTGGAGGAAGCGGTACATGCAGTCCAATCATTCGAAATTGTTTGATTCGAGACAATGAAGCAGGATTTGGGGCGGGAATCTTTAATAATGGTTCTGGCGGAGGGAATGCTTCCCCACAAATTACCAATTGTGCCATAACAGAAAATCATGCAACTCTCGGAGGAGGTGGATTGGATAATTTTGGAATCTCAAATGGGAATGCAAGTCCGATTCTTACGAATTGTGTTGTTTATAACAACAGTGCTGCACAACGAGCAGGAGGAATGTACTGTTGGGGTGGAAACACCGGCAATGCAAGTCCAGTTTTGATAAATACCTGTTTTATAAATAACAGTGCTGTTGATGGAGGCGGAGTTGTTGCAGACCGCTTAAATACTTCTACCGGAAGTTCAGGAACTAGTTCTCCGGTATTGATGAATAGCATTTTTTGGGGAAACACCGCATCAGGTATTGGGCCTCAATTCTTTTTATTGGGTGGAGCAACATTCAATCCAACTTATTCGAATATCGACTTAACAAATCAAACATCGCCGCACATACTTTCCGGCGCGGGAACAGGGAATATTCAGATGAATCCCTTATTTGTAAATGTGAATTTAGGAGCCGGATTAGATGGTGAATGGATGACCACAGATGATGGATTGCGCTTGCAAAGTTCTTCCCCCTGTATTGATGCCGGAAACAATTCTGGATTACCTGCAACAGATATTCTTTCTGAAAACAGAATTAAATACCTTGCTGCCGATATGGGGGCATATGAATTTGATTCGATATCCTTATTGTCTGTTTCAGAAAACGATCACATGGCAATCGAACTTTCTGCATCACCCAATCCTTCAAATCAATTCCTGAAATTGAATTACCGGATTTCTGAATCGGGACAAGTTCACTTATCGCTTACAGACTTAAATGGAAAGCAGGTGTGGAATTTTAGTTCAGAACAAGTAACAGGGAATTACGAACTCGAGATTGATCTGACATCCCTTGAAAATGGAGTTTACTTGTTGGAACTGGAAACCAAATCCTGGAAATTGAATAAGCGTGTCGTGAAAAATTGATAGTTTGGTATCCGATATTCATTTTTAGAACTCCCGGATGCAGACAAAAGTTAAAGTGATAACCGTTTACAATTGTTCTTTAGAGCGTGCTTTCAAAACTCCAATGCTCTGTGATGTTTCAAAAGTTCATAAGGGTTTTGGAGTCATGCCACGCGTAACTCATTGTACGGAAGATGAAAATTGGGGCAAACCAGGTTCTACTAAAAAGGTTTTTGTTGCCAAATCGCTCACGCAGAAAGGCGGATGGGCTTCTGTGGATAAAGTTATTGAACGGGAAGAAAATGCCTATTGGAAAATTGAGGTTAGCGAATTTCAAGCGTGGATGTTGGGTTTTTCCCGATTTACAGGAGAATGGAAGACAACCGAATTGGCACCAAACCAAATCGAAATTGAGTATACCTATACTTTGCATTCTGACGTTGCACTGCTTTATCCCTTGAATTGGCTTTTTACCAAGACTTTTTGGAAGATCTACATGAAAAGAGTGCTGGGGAATATCCGTAAAATGACTATCAGTAAAGAACCGTATTTGTATCCTTAAATCACTTTCAATCCGCTCAGTGTGTGAATTATGTAATCCTTTTCAATAATTGCGTAACATTCCCTTCACAATTCATCATCACCTTTACTTATTGCAGAATTTGAGGAAGAATAAAAGCATACATAAACAGTAAAACATCTCCATGGTAAATAACATATAAATGATGTGAACTGGAACCAATAATTAGGTGATGTTGCGGCACAGATTGTACTGTTTGTGCCAGTGTGGTAGGGAGTGAAGAGTGTGTCAGACAAAGTTTGATACACTTTTCCACTTTTAGAAGCTTCCCAAAAAGAATGTGTATCTTTCATTTCATTCAAAGAACACTATGGCAACAGTAACAGCAAGCATCAAGAAAGAACTTTATAGAGTTGAAATCGAATCACCTTCCGGGAATGTGGTGATAGCTGACGAACCCTTGGAAATCGGAGGGAAGGATCTGGGGTTTTCTCCTACGGAATTATTAATAGCCGCCCTAGCTTCTTGCACCAGTGCAACTTTAAGAATGTATGCCGATAAAAAAGGGTGGGACTTACAGGAAGTAAAACTGGAAATTGATTTGGATCGGGACGAACAAACGAATAAAACGATTATCAATCGAAAGATGCAGCTCTTTGGTGAATTGGATGAGAAGCAACGTGAACGATTGTTCAGTGTGGCGAATGCCTGCCCGGTACATAAAATCCTTACCAATCCAATTGAGATCAATACCGAAATCCTTCCATAATCACATTTTTAATGAAATAATTGGATAAACCAGATTTAATCTTTTACTTTGTTTTTCAAAGTACTTTTAAATAGATTTTAAAAAAGACAAGATGAAAAACAAAAGATTAATCATTATTCTATCGGTAGCAGCAGTTTTATTGCTGATCCCATTCGTTGCCATGCAGTTTACGGATGAGGTGAAGTGGGATGGTACTGATTTTCTCATTATGGGAGTATTGTTGGCAGGGACGGGCTTACTTTGCGAATTCATTCTGCGGAATGTGACTAAAAGAGCAAACAGGATCCTCCTTTGTTTGGTTGTTTTGGGAGTTTTAGTTATGACTTGGATGGAACTTGCAGTAGGGATCTTCGGAACTCCGTTTGCAGGATCGTGATGAAACGTCAAAAAAGAATCTTTATTTCGGTAAATGCACTTTATGGATTAATGGTTTTGTTCTTTTTGCTTGACCTTTTCCAAATACTTGAAGCAAAAGGGGAATATTTCAAATCCATCATCCATGTCGGTACAATTCTCTCAACTCCTATAATTCTTGTTTGCAATTTGATGGTGTTTAAAATCAGAAAATGGGAATTGCTCTTCTACACTTCTTCCTTGGTATTGATGACATTTTTTTACCTGGTAGTTTCGCAAGTGGGATTGTTAGGCTATCTGTTTTCAATTGAAAGTTATCAAACACAAACAATCTTATATGAGAATACTTATTGTGGATTCAGGACCATTGAATTCCAAATGAAAGATCTTGGAGCAAGAGGATTTGATAGACGGTATGTCGAAGTAACTTATTTGACTCCCTGTTTTATGATCACTAAAGAAGTTGATCCGGATAAGAATCCCGGAGAAGGTTGGATTAAAGTCGATGAACAGAGGACTGTTTTGTAAGATGTTTTTTGGTTAAGCTTTTTTAAGGATTTGAATGTAACAAATCAGTCGGATTTGATTTATCTTAGAAGCTACATAAACTGAAGCCGTAATTTTAATTATTGGTGAGATGGAAAAGATCAGACTTTTAGTATTCAGTTTGTGTTTGTGTGTGGCGGAAAACAATTCACTCATTGCGCAAAATACACTTCCGCTTTCTTTGGAAGAAATCAGTACCCCAACTTCTTTAATTGTTCGTTCAAGCCCTCATTCGGATTATATCACGCTGGAATTATTAGGTGGCATTCAGGCAGTCTCCTTTGAAATCTACGGTATGGATGGAAAAGAAGTCTATCAGGGCCGAATTAACGGAACTCAGCTTATTGAAGTTTCAACTTGGCCTTCCGGAACCTATTTTGTTATCTGCGGTCTGCAGCGTGAAAAATTGATTATAAATAAATAGTCGTTATTATTTGCTGGTGCGAGCATCTTACACGTAACGGCGACTTGGTAGTATCCTTCATGATACCAACTACAAATTTTAACGTGTTACGGCTTGTCCTTCGACCTTCAATCCGTAATTTTAATGCATGAAAAAAATCAACTATTCCGTTCTGGATTTATCCATGATTACCAAGGACGGCAACGCAGCAACAGCAATCAAAAGAACCGTAGATTTAGCACAAAAAGCAGAAGAGTTAGGATACGAACGCGTTTGGCTGGCCGAACACCACAATATGGAGTTTATCGCCAGTTCGGCAACTTCCGTATTGATCGGACATGTAGCAGCTCAAACAAAAAGTATCCGGGTTGGTTCCGGAGGAATTATGCTTCCCAATCATGCACCTTTGGCAATCGCCGAACAATTTGGAACATTGGAAACCTTGTATCCTTCCCGCATCGATTTGGGTTTGGGAAGAGCTCCCGGAACAGATCAGCAAACGGCAATGGCTTTGAGAAGAGGAGATTTGAATACCGCTTATCAGTTTCCAAATGATGTCACCGCACTTCAAACCTATTTTAGTGAAACGAACAGAACTGCTTCTGTAAGGGCATTCCCCGGAGAAGGGTTGGACATTCCGATTTGGATCCTGGGTTCAAGCACAGATAGCGCATATTTGGCAGCAGAAATGGGATTGCCTTATGCTTTTGCATCCCATTTTGCACCGAAACAATTCAAAATTGCCGTACAAATTTATCGAAACAATTTTCGGCCTTCTAAATACCTGAACAAACCTTACGTACTTGCTTGTGTAAATGGAATTGCAGCAGATACAAACGAAGAAGCAGAATTGTTGTCTATGAGCCTCTATCAGATGTTTTCCGGGATTTTGACCAATGCAAGAAAACCATTGTCACCGCCTATTCCTAATTTATTGGAAACCTGGCCGCAGGAATTATTAGACGCAGTGCTGCCAATGACAGCTTGTACCTTCGTTGGAGATAAGGATACCCTGATTCAGAAATTCAGCCATTTTATTGAGGAACATGGTGTGGATGAATTAATGATCACAGGAAATATTTTCGATAATGAAAAACGACTAAAATCCTACAGCATTTTGGCCGAAGTTTTTAATGCAATCAATCTGTCTTAGAATTCTGAAAAATTGCTTAGTTTTCTTGAAAAAAGATTGTTTAATGAATAAACAGGCACTTCATTTTGGCTGGATTTTATGGCTGGTTGGATTTCTTGCAGCTTGCGGGAGTTCGGATTCAACAGCTGTTCCGGATACGGAGGCTGCAAAAAAAGACTCTGTAATTAGTGAGAATACAGCTAAAGAAATTAAAAGAGAACCGAGTAAGTATGACGAATTATTGAAAAAATTCAAACCGATCTCTTTTGATACATTGAAGGTGTTTTATAACTATGAAGACAAACATTTTTCTGGAAAAGAGTTAACACTGAAAGAAGCAAAGATTTTTCCACTTGGAATAACTGAGAATTACTTGGGTGAATTGTCGGGAGTTTATGCATGTTACCAATTTCAAATAGATTCTTCTACGTTGGGATTAATCGCAAGAACTCCTTCAGAATACGAATCATCTTCCATTAAACTGTTTTTGTTTGATATAAAAAAGGACAAGCTGTTGACTGATTATTTTGAACTGGGTCAGGATATTGGTGATGCAGGAGATTACTATCACAGAGTATCCTGGCTCATTAAAACAAAGAAAAACGAAGTTCATTCATTTGTTTACAATTACAGTTCATATAATCATGAAGTAGACGATACCGCTGATCATGTGCTAGAGGAATGGAGAGATTACTATTTGATCAATTGCATGTCGCCCAAGTTTGATACACTTTCAAAAAATCAATCACATCTAAAGAAACGCTTCAAAAAAATATTGAAAGCCGAAGAATGATAAGTTTCTTGGAAATTAGTTAGCTTTCCGTAAAATCAGTGTCCATGAAGAAGAGTCTATTCCAGTTCATTTTGTTGTCCCTTCTGGCTGCATTTTTAACGGCATGTGGAAGTGATCTCGCTCCAAAGAAAGAAACCATGGAAGAAGAAGCTCTTCAGGTGGTCGATTCTTCTTCCATTAAAAAGACAAACGATTTTGAATCAATCCTTCGGAAATATAAAACCATTTCTTTTGATACATTGAAAGTAGAATATGCTGACGATGAGAATGACAAACGTTTCTTAGGAAAGGAATTAACCTTGAAAGAAGCGCGAACGTTACCAATTGGCTTGACCGAAAATTACTTCGGAAAGTTATCAGGAGTTTATGCATGCTATCAATTTCAGATTGATTCTTCCCGTTTAGGACTAATTACACGAATTCCCTCAGAATATGAATCAACTTCCATCGTATTGCTGGTTTTTGATCTGCAAAAAAATAAATTCCAGAATGAATATTTCTACTTAGGATCCGTAAACGGAGATGCAGGTGAGATAAGTGTTCGCATTTCCTGGTTATTTAGAGCAAAGAATAAGCAGCTCCAATCGTTCGTTTATGATTACCAATCTTTTCATGAAATAGATGATACGTTGACAACAGAATCGCGGGATTACTTTCTGGTTGACTGCATGAAACCAACGTTTGACACCCTATCTGGCAATCAAACACAACTGAAGAAACGTTTCCGGAATTTGTTGAAAACAGAAGACTAAGGAATTTCTCTAAAACCCATTCATTAATTCAAACGAATTGATTAAGTTCATATCCTCAAATCAAACCAACTTTTTAAATGGAAACTGGACCAATTAATGAACAAGCAAACTTATTGCATTTAGAAGCGAGAGAAGCCGGACAAGGCGGAAATTATCCATTGGCGATTGAAAAATTGCAAGAAGCCATGAAAATGGAACCTTTATGGGCATATCCTGTTTATGATCTCGCATTTACTTATTTATTAGTTGGTGATTTTGACAGTGCATTGAAATACTATCAGGAAACAGACAGTTTAGAGCCGGATGGCTTTTTTACTACAAAAACGGCGATCTACACCCTGGAAGGGGAGAAAGCAGGTCTGTTTCCGGAAGGATTGTATACCTTCTATATGCAGATAGAGTGGACTGAAGAACCTGAAAAAAAGTACCATATCGCGAAGCAGATTGTTGACAATGTTCCAACTTTTGCTCCGGCATGGAAGGAAATTGCCTACCTGCAAACTGATCCCGAAGAAAAGCTTCATTCCATTGAACAAGGACTTGCGGGAAATCCGGATCGCGAAACAAAAGGAATTTTGCTTTTAAACAAAGCAATGATCTTTAGTGAAAGAGGAGATAAGGAAACAGCCAAAAAATTACTTTCCGAAATCATTGAATCTCAGGAAACAACCATCTCAAATAGTGCCATAGCAAAAGTAGCATTGAAATCGATTAAGGATAATTGATTCCGAACAATACGCTTTCTAAAAATATACCCGGGTAAAGGAAGGATAAGTATACGCTTATCCTTAGATCGCCCCGAATGCCTTATATTTAAAGAGTTTTGTGATTAATCATTAATTTAGTCTCCTTATAAATAGCGTTCGTCGAATTGTCATTTTTTAACTGTTTTGTTTATTTTTGAGTTAAATCACTGAAAATCAAATTTTCCATATTTTAAATAACAACAATTGATATGCTAATTAATAATTTAGTTAGTGTTGATTAATTGCATAGCCTGCAGGGAAGGCCTATTTTTGCGGGACATTTTTAAATAATCGATATGAAATCACCTTTACAATGGCTCGTAGTGGCCACCGTCACGATGGTTTCCGGTATTAGCTTCTCTCAAACACGTTATGTATCCGCTACAGGATCAAATGTGTCGAATGATTGCCAAACTCCGGGAAGTCCATGTGGAACAATTGATCACGCGTATTCGCAGGCTTTGCCAAACGATACGATTAAAATCGCTCCGGGAAACTACAATCTTACTTCTACTCTTAGTTTATTGCAACCAGTTGTGATTACCGCTCTTGATCCGATGGACAGACCCGTAATCACTTCAACTGCATCTGATGTGATCTCTGTTGGGGCTGCGAATGTGACTATTTCTCATTTGCAACTGAACATGGGGTTAACTGGCTCAACGGGGTTGAGAGGAATTGTTGGAACTGTGGATTATGATGGATTGAAAGTTCATCATACCGATTTTATCTCTACAAAAGCTGTTTCTTCAGGAATGGTATTTGGTGCTTACGCTATGGATTTAACTGCTCCTTTGGGTAGTTTATATGGCGTTACATTGGATAACAATATGGTTGCTACAGCTGCTCCAACCGGATTCGACATCTTCGGAAGAGGATTTGGATTAGGAAAAGGTGTTACGGATGGTCCTTTTGGAACCATATCAAATAACACGGTACTTGCTTATTATGCAATACAGGCAGTTAGAAACGCTGCAAACCTGAATGTTTCCAGCAATACGTTGATGGGAATTACGATGTTGAATTATCCGCTTGCAGGAACTCAAATCAGTTTGAGTAACAACACTTTTACAGGTGTTACTGCTGCTTTGGCGGATAATTTATATGCTATTTTAGATATTCGTTCAATTGAAGAAGGTTCTGTATACTTAAACGGGAATACAATCTCCAATTATACAGGTATCGGTGTCTTGAGTATGGCTTCTACGAACGTTGAGATCTTTGGAAATACATTTACTCCATTAGCAACTGCAACAAACTTCATTTCATTGATGGCAAACACCAAATTAATGACAAATGGTGTTCAGGGTAATACATTCAGTGATGAAATTTCGATCAAAGGAAATACATTCAATGCAGCTGCTGCAGGAGATGGAAAAGCAATCGTTTTTGCAGATCATTACGGTGCAAATACTCCGGCATTTGCAAACATCACAATTGGTGGAGCAACAACTTTGGAGAAAAATACATTTGATCCGGCTTTGGGTAATTACATCGCATTGGATGAGTTAACAGGGTCAAGTACTTCATACGCTTTATGGGCTACTTATCCTTCAACAACAATGGTTCCTTTTGGTCAGGATGTAGATGCTTACGCTATTTACAACAACTACAACCAAGTGGATTTTGCTTCTATCAACGGGAAGAATTACCAAGAGTTTAATAACTTGGTATTGGGAACGGTAAACTTGTCACAAGCAGGAGACAATCGTTATGTAGCTACAACAGGATCTGATGTGTTGAATACATGTACACTTCCTGGAAGCCCTTGTTTGACAATCGAACACGCACTTTCGGTTGCTGCTATTGATGATTCTATTTTGGTTGCTCCGGGTAACTACGCTCAAACAAGTATTTTGACTGTGAACCAAAACGGATTGACAATCACTGCTCAAAATGAGAACAACAAACCGGTAATTACAACAAATCAGGCAACATTGATCGATATCAATGCAGAAGATGTTTCTATCAACGCATTGCGTTTGGAATTAGGTTTAACAGCTTCAACTGGTAAATATGCGGTCATTTCTACATCAAATACCTTTGATAGCTTGAGCCTGACAAAAAATGAGATCGTTTCTACATCTCCTGTAATTCCTTACGGAATGGTTTGGGATGCGTTTGCAGTTCGTTTGAATGCAAACATCGGTGCAAGTACTAGCGTAAATATTCAGGATAATGTAATTGGTTCTGCTGTTGCAGGAGCAAACAATATCTTTGGTCGTGGTATTAGCTTAGGTTCAGCTGTTTTAGATGGTCCTGGTGGAGTTATCGCAAACAACGATATCATGGCTTACTATACTGTTCAAGCTATCAGATCACAAAATGAATTGTCAGTTAATGATAATACACTTGCTGGAATTATGATGGTAAATACTCCATTGTCAGATGTTCATGCACACGATAATAACTTCGATGGTTTAACACCAATGTCTATGGACAGCTTGTATGCTTTAGTTGAACTTCGTTCAGTTGAAAATGCATCTGTAATGATTGAAAACAATGTGTTTACAAACTACAAACGTATTGCTTTATTAAGTGAAGCGTCTCAAAATGTAGTTGTTGCAGGAAATGAATTCAATCCAAGTACTACTGCTACAGCTTTCGTTTCGCTTATGGCAAATACGAAATTGATGACTAACGGTGTACAAGGAAATACGTACTCTGATGAAATCGAAATCCAAGGAAATGAATTCAACGCAGGTACAACAGGTGTTGGAACAGCGATCGTTTTTGCAGATCATTTCGGAGCGAACACTCCAGCGTTTGCAAACATTACAATTGGTGGATCGACAGCTGCAGAGAAAAATACATTTGATACAAATTTAGGTTCTTTCATCGCTTTAGATGAATTGACTGGTGCAAGTACAGCTTTCCCGTTATGGGCTCCTTATCCTGCAACAACAATGGTTCCTTTCTCTCAGGATGTTTACGCTTTAGCAATCAACAATAACTACGGTTTAGTTGATTTCACTGCCATTGAAGGTAAAAACCACGACGAGTTGGAAAATGTTGCTTTAGGTAAAGTAATTATCAAAGCTACTGGAGATAACCGTTATGTTGCTACAACAGGTGCGGATCTTTCAAATGATTGTTCATTGCCAGGAAGTCCTTGTGCTACAATCGCTCACGCAATTTCAGTTTCTGAAGTAGCAGATTCAATTTTTGTAGCTAACGGTACTTACGCTCAAACAAGTGTATTGAACGTGAATGTAGATCAATTAACAATTACAGCTCAGGATTTCAATAACAAGCCGGTAATCACAACAAATCAAACAACAGTTTTTGATCTGGATGCAACAGAAGCTTCTATTTTAGGAATGAGATTGGAATTGGGATTAACAGCTACAACAGGTAAATACGGAATCGTTTCTACAACCGGAAACTTTGACGAATTAACCCTTTCTGAAAACGAGATTCTTTCTACATCTCCGGTAATTCCTTACGGAATGGTTTGGGATGCATTTGCAATTCGTTTGAATGCTCCTGCAAGTACAACTACTAACGTAACGATCTCGGATAATACAATCGGAACAGTAACTCCAGCAGGAAATAACATCTTCGGTCGTGGAATCAGCTTAGGTTCCGGTTCATCTGATGGTCCTGGAGGGGCGATTGTTACCAACGAAGTTAAAGCGTACTATACAATTCAGGCTATCAGAACAAATAAAGATTTGAGCATCTCAAATAATGATCTGAGTGGTATTGCAATGTTGAATGCTCCATTGGCTGGAACGGATATCTTGTTCACTTCAAATGATGTGGATGCGGTAACTCCTATGACTGCAGACAGTTTGTATGCATTGATTGATGTTCGTGCAATTGAATTAGGTACGGTATCGGTAATCGATAACAACCTGACAAACTATACACGTATCGGTTTGTTGAGTATGGCATCTAAAAATGTAGCTGTTACAACGAATACATTTACTCCTGCAGCAACTGCAGCTTCGTTTACTTCAATCATGGCAAATACCAAGTTGATGACGAACGGAGTTCAGGGTAACACATATTCTGATTCAATTTCTATCAAAGGAAATGTATTCATTGCAGGTGCAAACAACGGAGGAACAGCAATTGTTTTTGCGGATCATTATGGTGTGAATACACCTGCATTTACTTCAACTGTAATTGGTGGAACAACTGCTACTGAGAAAAATGTATTCGATCAGGCATTGGGTAAATTCATCGTATTGGACGACAAAACAGGAGCTAGTTCATCTGTTCCTTTATGGGCACCGTATTCTGTGACTACAATGAAACCGTTCACACAGGACGTAGAAGCATTGTACATCAACAATACTTACAACTTACCGAATGTTGCTTCTGTTGAATTGAAAAACATCGATTCAGTAGATAACAACATCTTAGGGAAAGTAATTTTAGCTTATACGTTCCTTGGTTTAGACGAAGTTACAGCTGTTGAAGCTGCGCTTTATCCGAATCCGGCAATCAGCAACGTTACAATTGAGTTAACTGATAAAAATGCAGTTGCTGAATTGACTTTGGTTGATATGTTAGGAAATATAGTTCACACTTCAACAATCAATGGTTCAACTACTATTGATGTAAGCGGTTTGACTTCTGGAGTTTATGTGGTTCGATTGAACAATAACGGACAAACTTCAAGTACCCGTTTTGTAAAGAACTAAGATTCTTTAAATAATTAGGAAATCCTCTGCCAGCAATGGTGGAGGATTTTTTGGTTTTCGAAAACCCATTTTGGTCCTGATTCTGCAATAGCTGGAGTTTTTTTACGTTATAATAATAGCTAAATGACGACTTTTGCATTTTGAATTTTGAACTTTGAACTTTGAACTTTTAATTTTTAATAACCTGTTCATAAACTTTGCTAAAACTTTTCATGACACCTCCATTTTTCGCTAATTTTATAGAAACACAACGATAGCGTATGTTTGACTGGGAAGACGATAATGACAATTTTGAGAACCATCTAAACGATGATTTGGCACGTTTCGAATCGCAGATAGAGAACAATTCTGTTGGTTTTTTCGATAGTGACCGTTTAGAAGCAATCATAGATCATTACTTAATGAATGGCAATTACTCCAAGGGAGAATTAGCCGCAGAGATCGGAATTCAGCAATATCCGTTCAATACTTTATTTCAGATTCGCAGAGCACAGGCAATGTCTGGGTTAGGGAAATTGAAGGAAGCATTGGAATTACTTGATTCTGCCGAGCAAATTGATTCTGAATCCATGGAGCTTTACTTGACCAAGGCAACTATTTTCAGTCAGCTGAGAGATAGTAAAAGAGCCGTGAATTTTTTCCGTCGTGCACTTGAATTGGCAGACAGAGAAGAGAAGGATGAAATCTTCCTTGATTTGGCAACAGAATTAGAGCAACTGAAGGACTTTAAGTCTGCAGTGGAGGTTCTGGAAGAAGCCATGCGTTCAAACCCTAAGAACGAAGGAGCATTATACGAATTAGCATTCTGTTTTGATCAATTGGGTAACAATGCCCGTGCTATTCAAACTTACAGACGTTTTCTGGATGACAATCCGTATTCATTCACAGCTTGGTATAACCTTGGAAACACGTATTCGAAAGAAGAAAATTTCAGCGATGCAATTACGGCTTACGAGTATTGTGTAGCAATTAATGATCGTTTTTCGCCAGCTTACTTTAACATGGGAAATGCACAATTGACGATTGATCAATACAAAGAATCCATTGATTCCTTTGAACGATGCATTGAAATTGATGGAGATGATCCATTGACCTATTGTTATTTAGGTGAAGCGAATGAGCAGATGAATAATTTAACTGTGGCTTGGGATTTTTATCAAAAGGCATTGTCCATGTCTCCAACACTGGCTGAAGCCTGGTTAGGATTAGGGATTGTGAAAGACTTGCAAGGTCATCCCAAGGAAAGTCTTCACTACATTGAAAGAGCATTGGAATTAGAACCGAATATGGACGGATATTATCACGTTTATGCCGGAGCGCTGGAAAATGCAGAAATGTTGGTAGAAGCGGAAGAAGCGTATTTAGCTTGTTTGACCTTAGATCCTGAAAATGAAGATTGTTTTTTTGATTATGTCGATTATTTATTGGAACATCGGGTAGGAGAGGTTCGAACCTTTGTTGAAAATTACGTTAACAAGCATCAGTTGTTTTTCTCTGTTCTTCCGATTATTTATTTGAATTGGGTTGCCGGAAACAAGGAAGGTGCTAAATTAGTGCTAGTTGAGTCTTTCAATAAAGACGCTGAGAAAACAAAAGATGTTTTTATTCGCTATCCGGAATTGGCAGATGTTCAAGAATTAGTAAATTTGACACGCTCTTAGAGCTTTAGTTTGACATTTGTCGATAGTACCCAATTTATCAAAGAAATGAATTTTAGTTTACCACATATTCCGGAACGTACAAAACAACCGCGCAATAACGGAATTACAATGATGATGGACAAAGGTTTAGGTTTGAATGAAGCAGAAAACTTTATTCAAGCAAATGGCCATTTGACAGACATCGTGAAGTTTGGTTTTGGAACCGCATTTGTTACAAATAACCTGGAAGAAAAGATCAAGTTGTACCGTTCGGCAGGTTTAAGAGTTTATTTCGGAGGAACCCTTTTTGAAGCATTTCATGCACGTGGTCGTTTTGAAGACTACATGCGTTTGTTGGATAAGTATGACATGGATTTGGCAGAAATTTCTGACGGTTCAATTATTATCAATCACAATGAAAAGTTGGAATTGATTCAGCGTTTAGCAAAAACAAGAACAGTACTCTCTGAAGTTGGTTCAAAGGATTCCGGAATATTGATCAGTCCGGGAAGATGGATTAAAATGATGAGCTCCGAATTGGAAGCCGGATCATGGAAAGTCATTGCAGAAGGACGTGAAGCAGGAAATGTAGGTGTTTTTCGCCCAAATGGAACTGCTCATACCATGTTGATCAATAAAATCATCGCAAAGGTCAAACCGGAAGATATTTTATGGGAAGCCCCACAAAAGAATCAACAAGTTTGGTTCATTAAGTTATTTGGAGCAAATGTAAACCTTGGAAATATTGCACCGAATGAAGTTATTCCATTGGAATGCTTACGTTTAGGATTACGTGGAGACACTTTCTTTGAATTCCTTCCTGAAGATTACGCACAACGATTAAAACAAGTAGATTCAGACGATCCTGAAGAGGAAGACGAGGCATAATGTTTCAAGCCAAAGTTGTATTGAATGGACATGCAGGACCGATTTACGCGTCTTCCTGGGATGGTGATTTTTTATACAGTTCTTCCGGCGATAAATATGTTACGCGTTGGGATTTGGAAAAAGGATTGCAAGATTCTTCTTTTACAGTCAAATTGGAACATGCTGCGTATGCTCTGAAAGCTGGAAATCAATTCTGTTTTATTGGATGTACAGATGGTACTTTACTAGGAATCGATACCCAAACCAAAAAGATTGCCTGGGAACATAATTTCTTTGGAAATGCTTGGTTCTCTTTATTGATTGACCCAGTTCGGGGTTGGTTGATAGCTGGTGATTCTGAAGGTAATATACTGGTTCTGGAATTACAGACAGGAAAGCGAATTTTGCACCTTCCGCTGGCAGCGGGAAAGATTAGAGCAATCAACGTCTCAGCAGATCTATGCTTTGTAAGTACCCAATTGATCGGTGTTTTGGTTTTCTCCTGTGAGAATTGGAACGAAATAGCTTCCTGGGAGCCACACGAACTGGGGAGCAATGTTCTTTTTGTGGATCTCCCGAAAAAGGAAATCATTACCGGTGGAAGAGATGCACACATTGTGATCAGCAACTCAAACTACGAAGTAGTGAAGCGGATTCCTGCTCACTACCAAACAATCTACGGATTGATTCAGATTGGGAATCAATTTATTACCGCCTCTTTGGATAAAACCATCAAGATTTGGAACGCAGACTTTTCCAAAGTAGAACAGCGCATTGAATTCAAACAGGGCGGACACAATCGTTCGGTAAATGGAATCGTTTTCATTGATGAACTCACTTTCGTAAGTTACGGTGATGATAAAAAAATCATTATTTGGAAAAAAGACCCGGTTATTTCCTGGTCAGATAATTGATTCTGAAAAAGTTATTTTGTACATTAGTAACATTATGGACAACGACTTTAATTCTCTCTATCCGCCAAAACCATTTTTGGAAAAGGAACCTATAAGGCAAGGCCATATTGCCGTAACGGTATTTTCTTTGATGCTTTTCGTTTTAAGCTTTCTGGTGTTTTTTGATAATCAATTTACTTTTTTGATTGAATTGGTTGCTGTTTTGGTCATTCATGAAAGTGGTCATTATTTGTTTATGAAATTGTACGGATATGAGAATGTCCGCATGCTATTCCTTCCTCTGATGGGCGCTTTTGTTCATGGACATAAAGATTCCTACCGCCAGAGAGAAAGTTTGATGGTGGTGCTTGCAGGTCCGCTCCCCGGAATCATTATTGGCATTGCTCTTTGGTTACTGGGCTTTCAATACGAAATTCATTGGATGGTTGAATCAGCCATGATCCTTTTTGCAGTAAATATTCTGAATTTATTGCCAATCCTTCCATTAGACGGAGGCCGCATACTCAGTATTTTGTTTTTCGAACGGATTGAATTGTTTCAAGTCATTTTTTCGTTTGTTTCTTCGCTTGCATTGATTGCAATTGGTTATTTCTTGGAGTTTTACGTGATTTTAGTATTTGGCTTTTTAATGGGCTTTCAGGTACGAAGTCTACACCGCCGGTATTTGATCCATAAAGGATTGAAAGAAGACGAGGTGAACTTTAATTCTACTTATGACAATCTCTCGGATCGTTCCTATCATTTCGTGAAGAATCATGTGCTGGAAAACACTCCGGGTCTTCGTCGTTTTGTGGAGAACATGGAAGGTGAAGAAACCAAAACGGTAGTAGCGAACGAAGTGAAAAACATGCTCGTTCCGCCAATGGCTCAGGATGTCAATGGATTTATGAAAGTAATCGTGATTATCGCTTGGATTTTGGCTATTTTTGGTCCCATTTACTTAATGTGGAGTAAAGGGGTTTTTAATGGATTCGATGCAGTTTAAGGTTGGTCAGAAAGTTTCTTTTTTATACGAAAAGGGAGACGGAATTATTTTGAGTTTGGAGACGAACCGAGCTCATGTTACAGATGATTCGGGTTTTGACCGCTGGTTTCCATTGAATGAATTGGTTTTTATTCACTCGGAAAAATATGCAGATGATGAAATAACCATTTCCAAAGAAGATTTAGAGCCTGAAACTACCTTTCGCATTATCCAGGAAAGAACGGGAGTGAAGAAGCCCAGAACCGTTTGGGAAATAGACTTGCATATCGAAGAAATTCTGGAATCTACCCAAGGCATGTCGAATACCGAGATCTTACTCAAACAAATGGCTGAGTTTCGGGCTACGTTCAAAAAAGCAAAAAATCAGTCCATTCACAAATTAGTGGTGATCCATGGAGTAGGAGAAGGAGTGCTCAAAAACGAGATCCGAACTTATTTAGCCCTGCAGGATCAAATTGAAGTATACGATGCAGACTTCCACGAATACGGGAAAGGAGCTACTGCTATTGAGTTTCACCCGAATTGGTAGTTTATGAGCCAACAGCTCGTTGATAATTTTGATTCTTTGAAAACGGAAGAACCAAAGAGTGGTTTGGTAAAGATTCTTGCTTTTGCCCTTATATTGTTTTTGTTATTCTTGAATATAGTTTGGGGAAAAGTGATTCATTTATGGATAGGTCAGTTTTACGAGTTCAGAAATAAATACCCTGATTTTATTAATACCAATCTGATTATAAATGCCCTATCAATTTCAATAATCCCTTTAATTGCTTATCGCATTTGGGCGAAAATCCCAAGCTTCAAAAAAGAAGGGAGTTACTTGTTGTTATTTCTTTCTGCGATTGCACTTTTTGTAGGATTCTTTATTTCGGGACTTGAATTGATTCTTCAAACAGGAATAGATGCTTCGGAATACAACCCCTTGTTGCCAAGCTATATTTTCATTCCAAGATTTCCCTTTAGTTTTAACCTGTTGTTTATATTATCAACAGTAATGAGTTTTTTGACACTAAAGTTGGTGTTTCGAAAGAAAAATTGAAAGTTAAAAGTGTTTTCTATTGAACCATTTTCACTTGCATAAGCAATAAGTAGAATCTTCCGTTCCGAAACTAAATTCTCCCTGGTGTTCCCAGTAAATATACTTTCCATCCTTAGTAGCATATTTGACACCACTTGCTGCACGAACCTGTTTCATGTCGAATTCCCTATTCAGTTTCGGGCTATTGACTTTAACTGTGACCTTTTCTGTGCTGTCTCCATTTGTGATAGTGAGGTTTTCTGTAAAACTGACTTTGAAATCGTTTTCGCAATTGAAATCCATATTGCGGTTCTTTTTCATCACATTCTTTCCGGCACATGCTCCTAGTACAAGTATTCCGATTATTCCTAAAGTCGTGTATTTCATCTGTTTCGTTTTGGTCAAGTTACAAAAATCAATGCAATTCTTTGATCATTATAAAATCATCCATTACATAACCATTTCCGATATCTAGAACCTCTTCATGATCGATTTCAAATCCGAGTTTTTCGTAGAATTTTACGGCGTTGTTGCGTTTGTTGACATTTAAGTGAAGTAGGTTATTCCCTTGTTTAAATGCTTCTTTTGAAATATGCTCTAGCAAGATCTTTCCAATCCCTGAACCTTGTGTTGAAGGGAGAACATACAATTTGTGGATTCTGGTTGTGCCTGCTTGCGGGAAACCATGTTCTATGCCACAAAACCCCACAACTTCTTTATCTATTTCAGCAAGCCAAAAAGCCTGATTTACATCCGAAATAGCAGTTTCTATTTTTTCTTTGCTGTACATTAACCCAAGCATATAATCGATCTGTTCGGGCGAAATGACATTTTCATAAGCTATGGGCCACGTTTTTTTTGCAATGGTATGGATAGTTGGAGTATCGGCAAGGGTAGCGAGTCGAATGCTTATCATATCAGGTGTCTTTTCCAAAAGAATACATGTCGTTGTGGTTGAATTCGATTTTGTCCTTCACGTGCTTGATTGTTTTGATCAATCCAAAAACAAACTCGTCCGTATGAAGGTTCAGCCATTTGAAACCGGATTCTTCATCATCGATCCCGATGGCAGCATTGTATAAGAACTCAAATCCATGTACCTGAAGCCAGTGTTGAGCGCTTTCATTTCCTTCAGCGGCATTCACAAAAGCCATTAAATGTGGGTAACCGTTTGCCAGCAGCCAATCTCTGGCTTCTTGTTTCAAAAGAAGTGCCTGATTCAAAAAGAAAATTTCTTCATATCCATTGTCGTAAAGGAATTTCTCCAAGTCTTTATGGCCTTCCAGAGCCTTGATCCAGGCAAGAATAATTTTTGTGGGATAATTGAATTCAGCAAACTCAATGTTCGCTTTTTTCACCTCCACTTTCTTTTTTTCTGTTAAAGGCTCTTTTCCAAATATGCGTTTAAACCAATTCATTTTACAGCCGGAACATGATAGAATAAGTAAGAAACTAAGATAGCAATAATTATCCCTATTACATCAACAATTAGTCCAACACCGGCAGCGTATCTGGTGTTTTTTATTTTTACGGAACCAAAATAAACGGCCAGAATATAAAACGTAGTTTCCGTTCCTCCCTGCATAGTAGCAGCGATTTTAGCTGCAAAAGTATCCACGCCTTTGATGGTTGCAGTGGTATTGGATTCGATCACGCTCTGAAGCATTGCACGTCCACCGGATCCGCTGAAGGGTTTGATCAATCCTACTGGAAGTGCTTCCACAAATTCGGTATGTACCATTCCTATGGCATTGAAGAACCAGACAAAGCCAAGTAAAACGGCATCCAATGCACCGGAAGCTCTGAATAACCCGATTGCACACAAAATGGCTATAACGTAAGGAACAATCGTAATTGCAACCTGAAAACCTTCTTTTGCACCTTCAATGAATTCGTCATAAACCACTACTTTTTTGCGAATGGCCAGTATGAGGAATAAAATAATAATTCCGAACAAAATTCCATTCCCCATGATGTTGGAAATAGTTTCTGTATACTGCGGAAAATACCAGGAGCAGATTAGCAGGGAAGAAATAAACCCTAATCCTCCCATGAAATAAGCAATAACTACTGGATCTATTAGTTTGATGCGCTGTTTTATGGCTACAATGATTAGTGCAAATAGAGCAGATAAAAAAGTAGTGATTAAAATTGGAAGAAATACCTCAGTTGTATTTTCTGAAAGATATTTGGATCGCATCGCAAGAACACTTACCGGAATGATAGTCAAACCTGCTGTATTCAACGCCAGGAACATGATTTGTGCGTTTGAAGCAGTTTCCTTATCCGGGTTCAATTCTTGCATTTCCTGCATTGCTTTTAATCCGAGTGGAGTAGCGGCATTGTCCAGTCCCAACATGTTTGCACTGAAATTCATCATGATAGAGCCTGCCGCCGGATGATTTTTTGGAATTTCTGGAAAAATTCGAACAAACAAGGGGGAAATCAATCTGGAAAGCCATTGAACAGCCCCGCCTTTTTCCCCGATCCGCATGAATCCAAGCCAGAAACATAAGGCACCGGTAAGACCTAAGGATATTTCGAACCCTGATTTTGCCGAATCAAAGAGCGCTTCCATCATTCGTTTATAGATGTCCAGATCTTGCCAGAATATCAGCTTACTTGTCCCAACCACAAAGGCAATGAGGAAAAAGCCAATCCAAATTCGATTAAATAACATGAATCAAAAATCGGTATTTAATTGATTGATTAGTTGGAGTGTGCTTCACAAATATGAACAAAGTTTTCAAGAATAACCACACCGTGATTTCCAGATACTTCCGGATGAAATTGAACGCCATAAAGTGGAAGCGTTTGATGCATCATTCCTTCGTTGACAGTGGCATCAGAAACAGCTATATGAATGAAATCTTTTGGAATACTGATGGCTTCGCAATGATCTTCCATTAATTCAATTTCAACAGGTAGCTTATTGAAAAGTGGGCAATCTGCAATAACTTCCACAATCTGCCAGTCACGATCTTCCCGTTGCCTGTTTGAAAGTGCTCCGAAAGTCAGACCAAGCATCTGATGACCAAAGTAGATTCCTAAAACAGGCAAAGTCTCTGTTTTCAACCATTCAAATTGCTTCAAATAGGGATCAATATCCACTTCCGTGATCAGGATTGGAGCTCCGGAAATCACAAAACCAAGTGCGTCGGAATGAGCTGCTCTTTGAAATTCAAAAAGAGGAACAACCCGCGTGTCCATGAATTCGTAAATAATGGACTCGATAAGTGGAGTTTTCGAACTGCCGCAATCAATAATTACAATCATAAATCTATTTGACCAACTCCCTGACGAATAATTTCTGCATTTCCGTTTGTGCAATCTACAATAGTGGATGCGTCCAGTTTTCCGGGGCCGCCATCAATAATCATAGCCACTTCATCGTCGTAGCGTTCGTAGATCGAAGCCGGATCAACAAAGTAATCCATGAGCTCATCTTCCGAATCGTGAAGTGAGGTAACAGCCATTGGATTCCCCAGACGTTCTACAATTAACTGAACAATTTTATTATCCGGAATACGAATCCCGATTTCCTTCTTACTGGAATCAAATAGTTTAGAGACTTCACTTGTAGCGTCTAAAATGAAAGTAAAAGGACCTGGTAAATAGTGTTTCAATAAGCGAAATGTGTTTCGATCCAATTGCTTCACATATTCCGATACCTGGCTCAGATCTGAACAAATAATGGAGAAGTTAGCTTTTGAAAGTTTTACATCTTTCCATTTGGCAAGCTCAGCCAATCCTTTTTTGTTCATAACATCACAAGCAACAGCATAAACCGCATCTGTAGGAATGATAATAATCCGTCCTTTTTTGAGTTCATCAACAACTTGTTGAACGAGACGATTGTCAATATTGTCGGGATTAATTTCTATGAACATGTTGAATGATTTGCTAATATAAATTTAGTGAAATTCGGCGAATGGCAGTTACAAAAATCCCATTTCTCTGGTTTGGAACACTGTTTGCTAAGGAAAAAGTCAAAAGTTAAAAGTGAGAAAAAGTGTTTTTGGAATTTATGGAGTTTTCTTCTTCTTTACTTCTCACTTATCAATTCTCAATTATAAAGTATCTTTGCACCAAAAATAAACACAATGAAATTTCTAATATTCCTTGCGCTATCTGTTTTCAACTTTACTACAAATGCTCAATTGGATCGAAAAGCAATCTATGGTGCGCTTGCAAGTGAGTCAAAGGAGGTGGTTCAAAAACAATTGGACGGAATCCAAAGTATGAAGGAATCTTCTGAGGTAAAAGCGTTTAAAGGTGCATTGCAAATGAAAGCGGCTCAATTCCAAAAAACGGCAAAAGATAAGATGAGTTTGTTCAACATCGGAAAGAAAGCTCTTGAATCGGAGATTAAATCGAATGATGGAAATGTGGAATACCGCTTTTTACGTTTATTGATTCAGGAAAATGCGCCCAAGCAGTTGAAATACGATGGGAATATCGAGGAAGATGTAACTACAATAATCACCGGTTACAGCAAATTGAAAGAATCAACAAAAACGGCACTAGAGTCGTATGCTAAGAAATCTGCTTCTTTGAAAGGACTTTTATAATTGAAAATGGAGAATTGAAAATGCAGAAAGGTTAACCCTCTTTTCAATTCTCCATTATAAATTTTCAATTATTGTACATCTGCTTTCACCTTCACCACTGTAATTCGTGGATCTGTATTTGCAGTGATTGTAATCGTTTTTTCGCTGACACCTTTACCATTGGGTTTGAACCCTACTTCAATTTTGTCGGATTTTCCCGGAGCGATCGGACCTTCGGGTTTACTTGGTGTTGTGCACCCGCAGCTAGCTTTTACATCTGAAAGAACTAGCGGTTTATCACCTGTATTTGTTACTAAGAACGTACAGTGATTTTCCACTCCATCAACTACTTTCCCGAAATCGTGAATCTCCTTGTCTATTGTCATAGAGGTTGTCGATGCAGCTTCGATTTGCTGTTGTTCTTTTAATTCCTTTAAAGCTTGTTCATTTGCTTTGATTGTCTCAGGATCATCTGCAACTTCCATTACCAGATTTTTTTCGTCTTCCGATTTTTCTGTATTGCTTGAACAAGCACTTGCTATTCCGCCTAAGATCAAAAGGCCGATAAAGAAACTTCTTTTTTTCATTTTAGTTTAATGCCAATTTTTGTTTGTCGTATTCATTTGATTCCAGCAATTGAATTGCTTTTTGAAGAATTTCATTTTTTTGATTGTAGATTTTATAGAAACCTTCAATACCATATAAATCGTTTGCGATGGTTGCTTTCAATCTCAATTCCATGATGTTTTTACTGATCTTGTATTGATCTTCTTTGAATTCAAAATCTTTGTTTTCCTTTTTTACATAGGCAAAGAATTCATCCATCAATTTTTTATCGACTTTAAAATCCGTAATAAATTGATCCACCGTTTCATATTTTTTATTCAACTCATCTCTGTTCTTATCTACATAAGTCAACGGGAAGCTGGTGAAAGAGCCATTTTGAACAGTATTGCGGTATAGATCCGTGATTTCAGAAGTGTCAATCGGAACAAAGAAATCAGGCATGATTCCACCACCGCCATAAACGGCTCTTTTTGTTACTCTTGTTTCAAATTTCAACGAATCCGGAAGTTTGATACTGTCAAGATGAGAAAACTCACCGTGCATGAAGCGACGCATGTATTCGTTTTTGTAATCATCGATATTCTCATAAGATCGTTGAATAAAACGTCCGGAAGGAGTGAAGTAACGCGCAATGGTTAAGCGCATTTGAGAACCGTCAGAAAGATCAATAGGTCTTTGTACCAATCCTTTTCCATAACTTCTTCGACCTACAATTAAACCACGATCCCAATCCTGAATTGCACCGGAAAGAATTTCGGAAGCAGAAGCAGAGTTGTCATCGATTAAAACAATGACTTTCCCTTTTTCCCATGAACCGCTTCTTCCCGCGTTTAAGTCCTGACGTGGCTGAGCACGACCTTCTGAATAAACAATCAGTTTATTCTCCGATAAAAATTCATCTGCAATCAATTGAGCTGCATAAAGCAATCCACCGCCGTTCCCTTGTAAATCCAGTACCAAACTTTCCATGCCTTGAGCCTTCAGTTTGTCTAATCCTTTTTTGATTTCATCGTGCGAGCTACGTGAAAAAGAAGTCAGTTTTAAGTAACCGATTTTTGGACTTACCATGTAAGCACAATCAACTGAGTTTACAGGAACTTTATCTCTTGTAATCACATAATTGATTGGTTTTTTCTGAGCTTTACGCATAATATCTACACGAACCTTTGTTCCCGCTTCACCCAATAGTTTCTCACGAACCTGATTGTTTTTCAATCCAATTCCGGCAACACTTTGTCCATCAATCGCAACAATTTTATCTCCAGCGCGAATTCCTAATTTTTCCGATGGACCTCCAACGATTGTTTCTACAACCATCAAGGTATCTTTCAAGATTTGGAAACGAACTCCGATGCCTACAAAACTCCCATCGATAGCAACATTTGCGGCATCTACTTCATCTTTGGGAATGTAAACTGTGTGCGGATCTAATTTCTCCAACATACCGATTATTGCGGCATCCATCAACTCTTTATCGTTTACTGGATCAACATATAATTTGTCTACGTATGTGAAAATTTCATCTAAGCGCTGACCGTTTGAAGGTGATTTTGGTTCGGTCGGAACCTTTTGAGCGGAAGATGCAAATGAGAAGATACTTACTCCAAGTACCAGCAAAACGCTATGGTATTTCATACAATTTTCTTAAGAATACTAATATAATGATAAAACGTTCAATCAACTTGTTAGAAACAGTCGAAGTTGGTGATTCGTGTTAAAAAATCAGAAAACAGAAAACAGAATGAGAGCGAGAATTTGTTTTTCTTTTATTCTGCCTCTGTTTCTCATTCTGAATCTGTAGTTACCAACAATTGGGTGTTGGTCTTTTATTCGCTATTCGAACAGGTGCTTTTTGTAATTTTAAAACGTATAGTTCAGATATGAAACAGTTGAAAGGATTCTTTTTATTGACCGCCCTGATTTTTATTTCAGCACCTTCTTTTGGGCAGGTAAAGGCTTTGGATAAGCTGGAAGTCTTATATGATCAGGGGCATTATAAACTAGTTTTGCGCAAGGCAAATCGTTTGTTGGATCAACCGGATTACGATTATTCATTCAAACCTGAGTTCTATAAAAGTTTGGCACTGTTTCAATTGGCAGATAAAGGATTGTGGGCCGAATTTCACCCGAAAGCTTTACAGGAAGCACGAGAATTATTCAGTCAGGTACTTGCTTCTCCGGATGGAATCAAGGTTTTTAATACACATTTGAATCATGTTTCTCAATTAAAACGTGACTTGGTTCAAAAAGCTTTAGCCTATAAATCAGAAGGCAAACAGGCCAAATACGATGAGATTCAGCAAATCTTATTTGGTTTATTTGACCGGATTCCGGATTTGGATGTTCCTGGAGAACTTCAACCCCCGATTGTGGATGCACCTGAAATCAAGGAAACTGCAGCAAGTTCTGAAGAGCGGGAGAAAATTGTGAAATACGCAAAGAAATACATTGGCGTTCCGTACAAATGGGCTGGAGTAGATGGCAACGGTTTTGATTGCAGCGGCTTTACAAGTTATGTTATGAAAGAATTCAAGGTGACTTTAAGCAGAAGGGCAGAAGATCAGTACAATTCATCCACGAAAGTAAAACAGAAAAATGCTCAAAAAGGCGATTTAGTATTTTTCAATAACGGTTCCGGAATTTCTCATGTCGGAATTATCGTTTCCGCGAAAGGAGAGCCATTGACAATGATCCATGCAAGTTCAAGCAAGGGAGTTATCATTACAAACATCGAGGATTCCGAGTATTGGTTGAAAAGATTCTATGCAATCGGAACTTATGTGAAAGGAGAGTAATTCTAATTATCAATTATAAATGGCGAAATTATCAAGGTGATTTTGTCAAATTAACAGGAGTCTCCTTGATAATTAATTCATTTATATCTTTTCTTCTCTTTTCGGATTAAAAAGAAAGATATTCATCAACACAATCAATCCCGAGATCATAGCGCTGATGAAACCCACATTCATTAAGTAAGGCGATTTGTCGATTAGTAAAAATGCAATTAAACTGATGACAAGCAAGAGCAGTAGGAGCCATTTAGAGAATACTCTTTTTTGGATAAAACGATTATTGAGATCGAGTAAATAAACGTGTGTTGCTGCAAGAAGGAACAACATATTCAGTTTCCAGATTTGCCCGATTTCTACAAGAGATAACAAAAAGGATGTCAAAAACAAAACCTGAACAAAAAGCAACGAAAGGTTAATCAAACGAAAGGTTTTGGAACTGATCTTACTAACTGTCAAAACTTGAAAAAACAAGAATAAGCAGCTGATGAAGAAGGGAAGTACTTTTGTCAGTCTCCAGGAGAATTCACTCCATCCTAAAAAAAGTAAGATCATAAGTGCTAAAAACACCCATGCTAATAATGCGGGCCATTTAGCTCTCATGTGAAGGATTTATATATTTTACTGCAAATACGCAGACATCATCCACTTGATCTACATCATTCTTCCAGGCATCAAACGTTCGTTGTATTTCGGTGTATTGCTCATCCATATCCAATTGGTAAATAGTTGAAAGCAGTACTTTAAAAGGTCTGGATTTAAACTTTTTCAAGCGATCTCCACCAAATTGATCCACGTATCCGTCCGTGTACAAATAGACACAATCTCCGTGTTCTAATTGGAATTCCTGTTTATTAAATGGTTTGGCATCAATGAATTGACCAATCGGCTGTTTATTTGGTTTTAATTCGATAATTTCTCCGTTGCGGATAATAACACATTCATTGTTTGCACCGGAGAATTTTAAAACACCTGTTTTCTGATCAATAGAACAAAGGGCAATGTCCATTCCGTCTTTTACATCGGATTGACCTTCAGCTCTGAATGCATCAATTACAATTTCACGCAGCTTATCCAAAATATCATTTGGTTCTGTCAATTTAAATTCATTGATCGCACGAAGTAATCCGTTGTTACCAACGATACTTACCAGAGCTCCCGGTACACCATGACCTGTACAATCAACGGCAGAGAAAATAACTTTCCCCTGAACTTCTCTTGCCCAGTAGAAATCTCCGGAAACAATATCTTTCGGACGATAGAATACAAAGTGTTGCCTGAATAATTCATTCAAACGGGAAGTTGTTGGAAGGATGGTCGATTGAATGCGTTTGGCGTAATGAATACTATCTAAAATATCCACTGTTTTGGCCGTAATCTCCTCTTTTTGAATTTCCAACTGATGATTTTGTTCTGCGATTTCTTTGGTACGTTCTTGAACAGTTTCTTCTAGCTTTTGATTTTGCCTTTTTACACGCTGAGTAGAAAGTTGAACAACCAAATAGATTAATAAAATGAGTAGGATAAAATAGAAAATGTATGCCCAAACAGTTCTATACCATGGAGGATGTACAATTATTTCATAAGTCAAAACTTCACTTTCAATACCGTAAGCAGATTTTGCTTTTACCTTAAATGTATAGGTTCCTTCCGGAATTTTTTCAAAGTTGGCAAAGTTGAGTGGAGACCATTGTGACCATTGATCACTAAATCCTTCCAATTTATAGCTGAATGTGGTTGGACCTAAACAAGAGAATGAATTGGCATGAAAGATGAGTTTGAAGGAGTTTTGAGAGTAGCTCAAACCTTCCAACTTCTTGCTTTTCGACACATCGTAAAGGAAAGTTTTACCGTTTACTTCCAAGCGATCGATTTGTACTTTGAATGGATTACGATTTTTGCGGATTGCATCCAGATTCAGGATGAATAACCCATCATTTGCTCCGATCCAAATCTCATTTGCCAATGGATTCTTTTCAACGGCAAATACCAATCCTGCATTTTTTAAACCTGTTAGAGGCCATGCTGTCCATTTCCACGAAGAACCGCGCATTTCTGAACCGTAATTATCAAACCATCCGAAAATGTTTTCAAATTTCCCGTCTTTTTTATCCTGATAAACAACTACCCAAAGCTGTTCGTCGTTTACATTGATAATCCGGTGGATGGTGTTCTTGTAATTCTTGGTCTTGAAAACATTTGCAGGTTCAAACGGATCAATTTTCCCGGTTTTTTCATTATAAACAAACATTCCGTTTGCGGTTCCTACAAAGACGCGACCCTTGAACTCTTCGACATAAAAGTTGTTGTTTTGATCTTCTTTGCTGAGACTTGGAATTGTTACAGTTTTAAATTTCTTAGTGATTAAATCATAGATTCCGATTCCCTTTGAACGAATACTGAAGAATACTTTGTTGTGCAAATAGGCCAAACTAACGGTTTCTCCACCGGCATCTCCAACCAACTCTTCGTACTCCCATTTTCCATTTGGAAGCAATTTTAACTTCGCTAAACCGCCTTCAAGTGTTAGGTAAATAGAATTAGGATCTTTCGGGTTTTTCTCAAAAGCAATAGCATATTGATAGGATGCAGAAACGTGTTTTGACGATGCTGTATTCAAGTCAAAAACTCCGTTGTATCCAATGATCATGGATTTATTTCCGGAACGGGTCTTAATTGTTTCAATATCGAAAATAATTTCATTCAATGATCCAAATGGAAGCAGCTTGGTTCCAGATTCAGTTTTCTGAGGCGATATAATTCCGTTGTGTGTTCCGATCAATGGAATTCCGGAATTGAAATCAATGGTTTCGATCTGGGAAGTGACTCCTTCATTTTTATGAAAATAGGAGAGAGGAGAGCCGGTTTCTATAAATTGAATTCCATTTCCAAGGCAAAGCCACAAGTTGAAATCGTTATCAAAGAAGGATTGATTGATGGTTAAATTTGCCAGATCATCTTCCAGATTGTATTCCCGGATGATTTTTCCGGAAAGATCACCAATAACTAATCCATCATTTTCCGTACTTACCAAAAGGTAATTTCCAGCTTTCGTAACGGTATTTACAAAGTATTTGCTCAGGCAGGGAAATTTCGCGCGTGGAACAGAATCCCAACGCTGTGTATTTCCAACTGAATTACTGACACTGAAAACTTTACTTCTGGCATCCACAACATACCAAACATTGTCGATCTGAAAACTTCCACGGATATTTTTAATGTGAACAGCAAGCGGAAGCTGAATTTCCTTCAATTTCGAATTCACTACATCGTAGTACAGGTAATTTTCTCTCCGCGATTTGAACTCTGCTTTTGACTGGAAAGTAAGTAAGACTCCATTCAGTACACGACACGATGTTTTACATTCCAATTCCTGAAAAGCTACAGGAAGCTGCAATTGAGTGGCTTTTCCGTTTTTGAAAACATACAACCCTTTTTCGGCAGCGAAAAGAATGGAATTGTCTCCCAATTCAAAAATATTCCAAACCTGCCCGATATTGTTCTTTAATCCGCCATAAAAGACAGGGTAATAAACCAATTCTCCTTTACTTGAATAATCTAAGTAACCAAAGTTGTTATCGCGCCCAACATACACCCGGTCGTCTGATGCTAAGTATAACTTAGAAACATAGGTTTCTGTGCAACTTTCCTGAATTGGTTTTTTTGTTTTTTCGGAATCGGTTTTGATCTTGGACCATTCTATTCCATTGAAAGAAAGAATATCTTGTCTGTTCCCGAAAAGAACGTTTCCATTGGCAGATTGCAATCCGGTCCATATTTGGCCGGCGCTACCATATTCATTGATTGAGAAATGTTTGGTGTTAATTCTTCCTTGCAACGTAATGTTCTGAGCAGTGGAAAGCACAGCAAACTGAACAGTAAACAGAATGAATAAAAGTAGCCCTTTGTTTCTCAACATTTCTTTCGTAATACGTTACGAATATATAAATAAAAAAACACCTGAAGCCTATTTTTCTTCAGGTGTTTCCCTCACTGTTTGAAGTGAAATATCAGTAGTTTAACTTTCTGCTTTTTTCAGCTGCACAAACCAAATTCCACAAGGCTCTTGCACCAACGTTTGCATCCCAATCACCGTCATTTCCCGGAGAAACTTCATTTAGGTCAAAACCAATGATTTTTCTTCCTGATTCCACCAATTGGAAGAACAAATAATTGATTTGCTCCAATTCAAATCCACCCACCACGGGAGTTCCGGTATTCGGGCAAAGCGAAGGACTCAATCCGTCAATATCAAATGAAATATATACGCGTTCCGGCAATTCGTTGAGGATCATGGCAACTTGTTCTTTCCAGGTTTGACCTTCAAACTGACCTTTTTTCAAATCCCAGTCATAAAATGTTTTCACTCTTGGATCCGAATCAGAAAGTAGGACTTCTGAATGTGCGATATCACGAATTCCAACTTGAACCAACTTTTCCAAATTGTTGCAAGACTGAAGCACATTGTACATGATACTTGCATGTGATTGCTTAAAACCTTCGTACGCTTCTCTCAAATCTGCATGTGCATCAATCTGAAGAATTCCAAAGGGTTGTCCCTGATTATTTAAAGCTTCAATTAAACCCAAAGGCGTACTGTGCTCTCCACCAAGAACGGCTACCAGTTTGTTTTCAGCAAGTAATTTCGTTGCACGTTCTTTCAGGTTACTTCTCAACAAATCCGAAGTCGCATTTACTTGTTCAAGTACTTCCTGAAACGGACTGGCTTCATCCAATTCACCACCTTCTTCCAAAAATCCAATGTATTGAACGGTATCAATGCACATTTGGTCATTGATTTGTTTCATATCGTCAGAAATCGGTGTCATGAAAACTTGCGTATTCCATGCTTCCGGTAATTGTGGGTGATAAAAGTCTAATTGCGTACTTGCATCCAGAATTGCTTTTGGTCCGTCACTGGTTCCTTTTCCATAAGATGCTGTTGCATCCCAGGGAACCGGAATGATCACGATGTTTGCATTTTCCTCAGCTACAGGAAAACCAAAAATGTTCCCGTTAGCAATTCCTACTCCGTTTGGATCAAATTTCTTTGAATTATCCATTAATGAGTGTTTTCACGAAATTAGGTAAAGCAAAACTTGCCGTATGAATATCTGAATTGTAGTATTTCAATCCTTTTGCAGTAACAAACGACTCTATTTCATTTTCTTTTGAAATGGTTTTCGGCTGTGCACTTCCTTTTAATCCGTATTGGAAGCTCCACATTCCTGTTGGATATGTTGGAACGAAGAATAAAGATACCGGTGCGTTTTCTTTCCCGAAAATATGTTGAAGTGTAATATTCAATTCAGTAAACGATTGCTCGTTGAATTTTGGAGATTCACCTTGTGCAACCAGGATTCCTCCCGGTTTCAAAATACGGTGGCAATTTCTGTAGAATTCTACGGAGAAAAGTCCTTCTGCTGGTCCAACAGGATCGGATCCGTCTACTATTACTAAATCAAATTCTTCGTTTGCGGCTTCTTTTGCAAAAGCAATTCCGTCACCAACAATCAGATTTAATTTCGGATGATCAAATGAAGCAGCGATCGTAGGTAAATGTTCTTTACATGCTTTAATTACTTCCCCGTCGATTTCAACCATGGTTACTTTTTCCACACCATCATGGCGTAAAAACTCACGAACAGTTCCTCCGTCACCACCACCGATCACCAAAATATTTTTCGCATTTCCATGCGTGAACATTGCCGGGTGAGAGATCATCTCATGATAATGGAATTCATCTTTCTCTGTTGTCATGAACATATCGTCCAAAGTCAATAGCTTACCGTATTTCGGAGATTCCAAAATGCGCACACGCTGGAACGGAGACTGAACATCAAAGAATACTTCTCCTGTATAACGCAAAGACAAAGCTTGGTTATCGTCCTTATCTGTAAACCACACATTGCGGGTATACATTTCCGGATTCGACCATTCACCTGCTTTTTGACGCATCGAAGAAATATCGAAGTCATTTCTTGTTAATAACTGAACTGCTCCACGCTTCATTTCTAAAGCAGAATAGTTCTTGGCACCAAAACATTCTTTCAGATAATCAAATGAAATCCAGGCATCCATTTCTCCGCAAGTGAATAAATCCACAGCAGCATAGCCGTATTCCGGCCATGTATGAATTGCCAGATGGCTTTCTTGAATTACCACTACACCAGAAACTCCATAGGGAGAAAAGTGGTGAAATGTAGAATTAATCACAGTTGCACCTGCTTTCAACGCCGCGTCTACCATGTCGCGCTCGATCGAAGATACATCATTCATAATGTGCGGATCGCACCCCATAAACTCCACTAGAATATGGTTCCCCAATGCATTACTCATTAGCTATTCAGTATAAATTATAAAAACGAGCGCAAAGGTACTGGTTTTAGATGGTTTAGAACCCGATTAATTGAAAAAATAATGATTAGATAATAATTACGAATCACGAGTTCCGAATTCCTAATAGAGGATATCAGTTGACGGAATGAATTGAGAAGACCGAATTAGTAGTTTAATTTCTGGAAAAACAGAGTGTTAGTCAGAAGTATATAAAAATGCAAATGCAAAGAGGATTCTGTTAATTCGGAATTAGGCATTCGGAATTCGGAATTCCCCTAACCAGTTTTCGATTTGTCGAATGACAAACTCTTTTCTTTCAAGGTGCGGATGATGTCCACAGGAAGGAAGGATCTTGCCCGTTCGGTTTTCGTAGTTTTCTACAATTGAATTCACTTGTTCTTCCGTTCCGTATTGATCGTCTTTTCCCTGTATGGCTAAAACGGGGATTTTGAATGATTGAATTTCATCGCGGATATCCCAGTTTTTAAACTCCGGAGCTAACCAGGTATTGGCCCAGGCATAAAACAAGGGGTTTGTTTTTTCTTTGTGAATTTTATACAAACCGTCGAGCTTTCCGGCTTCAAATGCCTCAATAGCCGGATAAATTCCAGCTAAAGTTTCTTCTTCTACAAAAGTGTGAGCTGCCATGGTCACAATGGCGCTAAGATTTTTCACGTTTCGGGATGCCATAATCAATGCAATACTTCCACCATCGCTGTGACCGATCAAAATAATCTTCTGATTTGGGTTCAATACTTCCCGGAGAACCTCTTGCGTTTCATCTGCATAATTGTGGAGGTAATGGGTATTTCGTTCACCGGATAACCCACTGGACTTTCCATGACCACTTCGTTCAATCACAATTCCCGGTAAGTTCAACGAATGACACAATTCTGAAGGAAAGCTTTTCCATTGAATAATACTTCCCAGTGCCTCATGAAGGAACACCAAAACGGGTTTGGAATCAGTTAATGCTATCTGATTAATCCATTGGATATTGATCTCTTTTGAGTTGAAGCGAATGATTTTTTCCATGGAGAAAGTTCAATGGTTCAATAGTTTAAAAGGTTCAAATTAAATCTGAGTCTTGAACTCTTTGAACATTTAAACTTGTTGAAAAAGAAAAACCATCAGCCGATCGACCAATGGTTTTCTAACATATAATATTGGTTGAATCAGTTTTTTACGCGCTCAACGTAAACACCTGTTCTTGTATCTACTTTAATGATTTCACCCATGTCGATGAACAAAGGAACTTTTACTTCAGCTCCAGTTGCAATGGTGGCAGCTTTCATTGAGTTTGTTGCAGTATCACCTTTAATTCCCGGTTCTGTATAGGTTACTTCAGAAACTAAATACATTGGCAATTCAACTACCAAAGGAACTTCGTCGTTTGCATCGTACAAAATATTACAAACCATTCCTTCTAATAAGAAAGCCGGTCTTTCAATCATTTTTGCAGGAATATTAACTTGCTCAAAAGTTTCGTTGTTCATGAAAATGAAATCGTTCTCTTCTTTATATAAGTATTGATATTCACGGTTTTCAACGCGAATGATTTCAATTTTGTGCCCTGCAGAAAAAGTGTTATCAATTACTTTCCCTGTTTCGATGATGCGCATTTTAGTACGTACGAAAGCTGGACCTTTTCCAGGTTTTACGTGTTGGAATTCAATAATCTGACTAATCTTGTCATTGAATTTAATACACAATCCGTTTCGAATATCTGCTGTGGTTGCCATGCTTCTTTTTTATTGTTTTCGGGCGCAAATATAACCAAAATATGATCTAAAAGGTGATTAAAAATTAACGTTTCATAAGACAAGAGGCTAGGATAGCTCAATTAATTCGATTACTTTTGTTGTCATTATGACAGTTTTACCTTTATTTCTAAGTGATGTCGGCGGTTCAGAAATCGTTTTGATCTTACTTGTTATATTGATGTTTTTTGGTTCAAAGAGCATTCCGGGAATTGCCCGTACAATGGGTAAAACGATGCATCAGATCAAACAAGCTACTCAGGATGTTCAGAATGAGATCAAAAAATCTACCGGAGATATGAAGACGGATTTTGATCTGCAAAAAATGGTTCGTGAAACAACGGATATTATTGAAAAACCGCTTTTAGAAGAATCGGTAAAAATGGATCAGATCATTCAAACTCCAACTCAATTTTCTAAGCCTTTCGGAATACCGAATCCTTCATCACCCGCTCAAGTTTCTAGTTCGGACGTAACTCCAATATTGGATCAACCGGTAGAAGAGAACAAAGATCTGGCACAGGAAAAATAAAAAGCACTTCGACTTCGCTGCACCTATGCTGTAGCTTCAGCGCAAGCATTCAGTGACCTTTTTATACTCAGTGCATCTTTATTTATAATCATTTTTTCTTAACGGTGACAGAGCGGAGTCAAAGGCAATGTTAACTTGTCATTTGAAATACCAAATCCTGGTAAACAATAGCATTTCCTTTTTGAACGTATTCAATTTCTTCCGCTCCGCCAAAGGCAAGGATAGGAGTGAAGGTAAATACCTCGTGTTTTTCCAGTTTTCCGTTTTGAGTAATAGCCTCTTTAAATAAATCTTCACGAAGCCACATCTTCCGTTCAACTATATTGGTTATGAAATCATCCAGAAAATCTCCCATACTCCAAACTAAGGTTTCAATTTTACGGTATTGGATATCAATCAAGCAAACATCTTCGTCTTCTTCGGTCAATTTTCTATAATAGAATAATTCTCCGAATCCACTGATTGCAAAGGGAACATAATTGGGAGCTTCTCTTCCGAGCCAAGTCCAAAGGTTGTCTTCAAAATCGGCAGGATTGATAAATTCAATTAATCCGTCGTTGTATTTTCCAAATCCGCTTGTTTTCCAGATTTCGATCAATGATTCCGGAACCTTGTCTTGGTATTGGTTAATGATTTCTTCTGATGCAGGAATATTGTCTGCATCGGGAATGTAATTTGTTTTGAAATTTTCAAGCATAACTATTAATTGAAAATGGATAATTGAGAATGTAAAAGGAGGAATAACTCTAAGTTGTAAAATCTATCTTTTTCGTTCTAAATATCTGAAACTTTTCAATTTTACATTTTAAACTCTCAATTCTGTTTAGTCTTCATCCTGATAGGTCACATCTTTCAACTTAAAATCCTTTCGTATTTCCGGATGAGAGATTTCTCCACCTGAATTTCCAACTTCTTTGGCAAAATAAGCTGCAATCACTCCTACAATCAGAACAATTACAGAAGCCGGCATTGCCATTGACTTTTTCTTGAATTCAAGGAATAATGCAATGATAGAAAGTGCCATGATTCCCCACATAATTGGCATTAATTCTTCAGCACGTTCTTCGTGAATATGAATCAATGTTTCTGTTTCCTCACTATTTTCCAATGTTTCCTGAATAGCATCAGGGCAGTCTTGAGAAATGGTTCGTTGTTCTACGGCTTCTTCTACAAAATGCTCTGCACCTTCACCGGTGGCATCAGAAATTTGTGCGGTGATTCCGGATATTACAAAGAGTAACAAACCAACTCTTCTTGTTACAGAAGACTTTGCAAGGATTCCGATTAGAAGAACGATAATTCCGAAAATCAATCCAATGATCGGGAAGTGGTTAATAATTAAGTGCGAGTGTGCTGGGTTCATAATTCCTTTAATTTGGCTCGAAAATACAAGAATAAAATAAGAGTCCGCCGCGGCAGACGATAAAAATCTGCGTTGCAGATTAAGCGGGTTTCTTAATAGCTCAGAAAAGAAAGCAAAGCTTTCGATAAAAATTTGCAGTTGCAGATTACGTGGATTTTTTAATCGTTCAGAAGACAAGCAAGTCTTTCGCCTACTAATGAGCCAATTGCTACACCCATTCCGCCAAGTCTCACACCGACTGCAGTATTCGAATTGATTTTTTCTATAATCGGACCTTTTTCAGTTCCGACTCCCATCGTTCCAGACCATCTGTAATCGATGGAGAAATTGGTATTGGGAATAATTTTTTCTTTCAAAAGTTCTTCCAGAGCATTTTGGATCAATTCCGTTTGATCCAATTCAAAGGTGTTTTCTGCTTTAAAGTCCAGATTTCTGCCTCCTCCAAACAAAATTCGGTTTCCAATATTTCGGAAGTAATAATATCCTTTGTCCAAGTGAAAAGTTCCTTTTGCTTTTAATCCGTTGATTTCGGAAGTGACTAAAACTTGTGCTCTCGCCGGATCCACCCTTAATTCAGGTAATAATTTCTTTGCAAATCCGTTGATTGTAATACCTAACTTCTTTGATTTGATTTCTCCATAATTGGTTTCAATAATCACCTGGTTTTGGTCTGAATGAAAGTTAATCACTTCAATTCCATTCAAAACAATGATTTGGTTCTTTGCAAGATCTCGCTGAGTTGCCAAAAGCAATTTCCCGGTATCAATTGCACCTTCCAAGCGATTAAAATAACCTCCCTCAAAACAACTAAAACCAAATTTTCCTTGAACATTTTTCTCAAACGAATAACACTCTTTTTTTCCGGTAATTGATTCAATCTGTTGATTCAAAACTTCTAGTTTTGGGTGGTAAATTGCTAAATCTGTTTCATCTGTAATCAGGTCATATGAACCACAATTTTCGTAATTCAAATCGGATGGTGAAAATCGTTGAAGCAAACGTTCCAATCCTTCATAGCGCAATTTCACGGTATTCCAAACACGTTCTTCAGAGGTGTTTTTCAAGTCGTCCAAAAGTTCCGTAACACTACCGAAACAAGTGAATCCGGCGTTTTTTGTACTTGCTCCAAGCGGTAGGTAGCTTCGCTCTAAAATCACGATTTTCGCATCCGGATTTTGTCTTCTAAGTTCGAGTGCACAGGCAGAGCCAACAATACCACTTCCAACTATCAGAAAATCAATATCTTCTAAAAGCGTAACTTTTTCCCAAAAACTGAGTTGTTTAAATTGAATCATAGCAGCGAAAATGAACTTTTTTACCGATATTTGTATGAATAAGTTGAACTAATTTAAACCAAAATTAATTTCGGTTGTACTACGACTAGAATAAACTAAAAACATGAGAGTGAAACTCCTTATTTTAATTTCCTTTTTCTTTCTGACCAACCTGGTTTTTGGACAGGGTAAAGTACCGTTTGAAGTTCGTACGCTAAACAAATCTACAGGCAAAAAGGAGCCTGGTGTTGTTGTGAAGGTATTTGAAGGTGGTTCGGTAACACAAACATCTACAAGTGATGCAGCAGGTTCTGTTATTGTTCAGCTTGACCCGAAGAAAAAATACAAAATTGAGGTTTCGAAGGGTGGGAAAGTTACCCGATACTTCAATGTGGATTTAAAAAATGTAGATCCTGAACTTACTCAAGGATCAAAACTTCCATCAGGAAGTATCAATATGTCATTGTTTGATCAGGTTCCCGGTGTTGATTATTCTTATGTAACTAACAATCCTGCTACTGAATTCTATTATGATCCGGGAGTTTCATCTGATGAGATTGTTTATGATGAAGTGCTTGCTAATAAAATGATCGTCAAGGTCGATAAAATTTTAAAAGATGCGGAGGGTGCTCAAAAACAGGGAGAAGCCAATTACAACTCCGTTATCAAGCAGGCCGATGCATTATTTACGGCAAAGAAATACGAAGAAGCTTTAGCTCAATACGAAACTGCTACAAAAATCAAAGGAAAAGAAACCGAAAAGTATCCGAATGATCGGATCATTGAAATTGACGGTATTCTGAAAGCTGCTAAATCAGCTAATCTTACGAATTCCCAATTGGATAGCGAATATAAAGCATTGATTGCTTCAGCAGACGGATTAAGAGATCAGAAAAAATATACGGAAGCGATTGCACGCTACAATGAAGCATTGGGTAAAAAGCAAGAGCAATATCCGAAAGACGAGATTGAAAAATGTGAGTTGGCAATTGAAACTGCAAAAAAAGATGCTGAAAACGCAGCGAAATATGATGCTGCAATGAAACAAGGTGACCAATTCTATACTCAAAAAAGTTGGATGTCAGCTCGCGATGAATACAAAAAAGCTTTAAAAATCAAACCGGGAGATGCTCCTGCGACGGCTAAATTAGCTGATCTGGATGGAAAGTTGAATGCACAAAAATCAGAACAAGAGAAAAAACAAAAATACAATGATGCCGTTGCTGCCGGTGACGCATTGATGGGAGAAGAGAAATGGGCTGATGCAGTAGCTAAATACAACGAAGCATTGACATTCGAACCGTCTTCAGCTTATGTAAAAGAAAAAATCGCGGAAGCGAAAGTGAAATTGGATGAGATTGCGAAGGCGAATGCATTGAAAGAGCAAATTTCCAAATTACTTACTGAAGGAAATACTGCACTTACTGCAAAACAATATCCGGGAGCGAAAGCCAAATTCGAACAAGTCTTGACACTTGATAAAGAAAATGGAGAAGCGAAGGCAAAGATTGAAGAAATCAATAAACAATTGGAATTTGAAAAAGCAAACGCTGAAAAGATTGCTAAGGCAAAACAATTGGTTACTGAAGGAGATGCTTTGGATAAAGTGACAAAATATGCAGATGCGAAAGATAAATATCAGCAATCGATTGCTTTGATTCCGGATGCAGCAGTTCAGGCAAAAATTGATGCGGTAGAAGCTAAGATTTCGGCAGAAGGAAAGAAAGCGGAACAAAAAGCAAAATTCGATCAGGCAATTCTGGATGGTGACGCTGCATTAGCGACTTCTAATTTTGAAGTTGCTAAAAAGAAATACGAAGAAGCACAATTGTTAGATGCGGCATCAACTATTCCAAAACAAAAATTGATCGAACTGGGCAAAAAAGAAGCTCAGGCAAATGCTGAAAAAGATAAGAACCAAAAATACCAGGAAGCATTTAATGCGGGATTGACGGCATTGAGTTCGAAGGATTATACTACTGCGAAAGAGAAATTTCTTTCAGCTGTAACATTGGATAATACGAAGAAGGAAGCAAAAGATAAATTGGCTGAAGTTGAAAAGATATTGGCTGATAATGCTCAAGCTGCTGCTCAGAAGGATAAATATGAAGCAACTGTAAAAGCGGGGAATGATTTATTGGGCCAAAACAAATTGGTTGAAGCAAAAAAGAAATTTGAAGAAGCGTCTGTAATGGATCCGACTCAGTCAGAACCAAAGGAAAAGCTTAAAGAAATTGAAACCTTAATTGCGAAAGCAGATAAAGAAAAGCAAATCACGCAATTGCTTGCGGATGGTTCTGCAGCTATGTCTAAAAAGGATTTGGGTGGTGCAAAAGGGAAATTCCAGCAAGTTCTTGCTTTGGATCCAACAAATAAGACGGCTTCTGATAAAATGACGGAAATCCTGAAATTGGAAAACGATCAGGCAAGCGAATCGCAAAAACAAGCGGCTTTTGAAAAATTAAGAAATGAAGCAACTGCCTTGCAGACCCAAAACAAATATGCAGAAGCAAAACAGAAATATTTAGAAGCAAAAGCAATTAAATCAGATGATGAAGTAGAGAAAGCGATCATTTGGTGTGATAAGAAAATTGCAGAAGAATTAAAAGATGCTGAACTGAACAAGAAATACAATGCTGTTTTAGCCGAGGCGAAAGAATTGGAGACTGCTAAAAAATACGACGAAGCCATTACTAAATACAATGAAGCTTTGATGGTTAAAAATGAGCAGGAGCCAAGAAATCGTATCGATGCGATTAATGCCTTGAAATCTCAGAATGCGGAGCAACAGAAAGTAGAACAAGATTACCTTGCTGCACTTAAGAAAGGTGACGACTTGGTTTTAGCAAAAAAATATCCGGAAGCAATTCAGTCATACAATGCTGCTTTGGTTTTGAAACCTTACGAAAAGCTTCCTGTAGAGAAAGCTGAAAACGCGAAGAAACTTTCCGAGCAGGAAACCAGTGATGGTGATCAGGCATATCAAAAAATCATTGATGTAGGGAATAAAGCTTTTGAAGAAAAGAATTATGTGAAGGCAAAAGAGATGTTTAATCGTGCGGTGAATTTTAGACCGGCGGATCAATATCCAAAGCAAGTATTACAAAAAATTGCTGATCTTGAAAAAGAAGAGAAATTAGCTCAGGATCAACAAAACTTATTCATAAAGAAAATGGCTGAAGCTGATGTATTGGCAAAGTCGAATAAGTTACAAGAGGCGATCAGTGCATATAAATCTGCGAAAACAATCAAACCCGATGATATTGTTCCGGATCAAAAAATTGCGGAATTGGAAGCTTTAATTGCAAATAAAGTTGATCCTGCTGTAGAGGAGCAAAAATTATATGATGCTGCGATGTCGCGAGGAAATAATGCGGCATTCAGTAAAGATTACAACGGAGCAATTTCTCAGTATGAAGAAGCCTTGAGACATAAAGCAAAGGATCAGACTGCAGTGAATAAAATTGCCGAAATGCGCCAGATTCTGGATGATCTTGCAAAAGAGAATGCAGCAAATAAAGAGCTTCAGGCATTAGTGGCCGCTGCTGATCAAGAATTTAACGACAGCAAATGGTCTGCTGCTAAATCAGCTTACGATAACATTCTGACGAAATTTCCTTCCAATGCATATGCATACGAGCAGTCAAAGAAATGTGAGATTAAGTTGAGAGAATCGGATGAAGCAGAGAAGGATCGTATTTATAGAAATATCCTTAGCGGTGCTGACGACAAATTTGAAAATAAGAATTACGCAAAAGCAAAAGAGCTTTATGAGCGTGCCGTTGCTCAAAGACCAGCAGATCCATATCCGAAACAACGTTTGAAAGAAATTCAAAACATTACAAGTCAACCTGTGGCAAGTAAAACGATAACTGAGCCAAAGTCAAATAAAGTAGAATTACAGAGCCTTGGTGAAGAAACAGATAACTCGTTGGTTGATGGAGCTGGAAGACTTCAAAAAACCAAAGAAATCCGCAAAGGAAGACGTTCTAATAAAATGATTGAGACACTTCGTGGTACCACAGATAAGACAGAAGAATTAAGTAAAAGACAAAATGACCAGGCTTTATCCGTTGACAGTACTTTCGGAGAGATTCGAATTGATAATGCTGCCCGAAATGCTGCTGCCGCTGCAAAAGTTCAGAATAATGTAGATATTATGGACGAAAAGGCTAAGGCAATGGTCAAAAGTGAGGAAGAGAATAGTACAATCAATCAATTGAATATCGTAAATCAGAAGGAACAATTGGAGGCCGCTACACAAGCTGTGATTGTTACAAATAGTGCCTTGGATGGAGCTGCTGTTGAGAATAATGAAGTGATTAAAAGAACAAATTCCGGTTTAAGTAATTCCGGAATTGAGATGACTAATGAATCGTATTCTGATATTGTGAAGAACGATGTTTCATTTTCCAATATTCGAATTGTTCAGGAGAAAAATTCGATTGATGATTTTGAAGAACGTCTGTCGGAAGAGAAAAAAGTAAAAGACGCTTCAATTGTTCAATCTGATCTGATGGCGAAGAATGCTGATCAAGCCGCTGTAAGAACAGTTGAAACGAAAGAAATCTTAAAGGATGTTGAAAATAATATCACGATTAAAACGACTAATGATAAAGAGCTTTCTAAAAACAATGATGAGAAGATGAAAGCGATTGAAAAGGTTCAGTATGAATACAACATTGATAAAGATAAAGCACATACTGAAAACGTACAACGATTTACCGATAAAAACAGTGAGACAGCAAAAGTAGTTGCAGAGGCTGTTTCCAGTAGAATCGAAGCGCATAGTGGAAATGTGGATATTCTTGAAAACAAGAGAGACCGGAAAACAGAATTGGAGCGTGCGGATTACAATAAAGCATATGTAAAGAATATTGAGAACAAGAAAATCTTGAATGAAAAGGTAATAGAAAATGAGAAAAGAGCAGATCTGCCATCAATTGCCGCTGCAGAGAATAAAAAGAACTTTATTGAAATACAGGATGTAAGTAACCAATCCCAATTGGATCAGCAAAAAGCGAATGACAGCAAAATTGTAGAGAATAAAAGTAAAATCACAAATGCTCAAACACAGATTCAGGATAATAAAGGTCAGAGTAATCATTCAACAGAGAATTCTGAATTGATCAAGAACTCTGTGAAGGAATTGGGCACAACCAGCCAAATTCAGTCAGATAAAAGCGAAGAAAGAACGGTGGCTGCAAAAAAATCTATTGATGAGATTGAATCAAGACAGCCTGTAAAGACAACAACTGGAGCTTACGAGGTAGATTTGACAAAATATAAAGAAGGTGTCAATCAAGAACAGTTTGATCAAATGGGATCAGATGGTTTGGTTTCTGCAATCGTTACAAGAAGAGTGGTAGTAACAGATGGAAAAGCCAATATTTATCTCAGAACACAGACGATGAACATGGTGACCTATTCTAAAAACGGACAGCCTTGTACAGAATTGATCTGGCAAAAAGAAACACAAGACGCGAAGTTGAAACGCAATTATTAAAAGATTCTTTTTAATTATAAACACGTAGGGGCGGAAAATTTTCCGCCCCTACGTGTTTTATTGTGGTTCAATTACACTAATTTCGATTTCAAATTTAATTTCTGTTTTATGAATGTTCATTTTATTGCAATTGGTGGAAGTGCAATGCATAATTTAGCAATTGCGTTGTCCCGAAAAGGAACGAAAGTAACCGGTTCCGACGATGAAATATTTGAACCTTCAAGAACAAGATTAGAGAAACAAGGCATTTTGCCTGATTCAATTGGTTGGTTTGCTGAAAAAATAACCAATGATTTGGATGCTGTTATTCTGGGAATGCACGCACGTGAAGATAATCCGGAGCTTTTGAAAGCAAAAGAATTGAATATCCCGATTTATTCCTATCCAGAATACCTATACGAACAAAGCAAAAATAAATACCGGATTGTAATTGGTGGAAGTCATGGTAAGACAACGATAACGTCTATGCTGCTTCACGTAGTGAATGAATTGCGCTTGAATGTAGATTACATGGTGGGTGCTCAGTTAGAAGGTTATGACTGCATGGTAAAGCTTTCCGAAGAAGCTGAATTTATGATTTTAGAAGGGGATGAGTATTTGAGCTCACCGATTGACAGAAGACCAAAGTTTCATCTTTATAAACCAAATACAGCCTTAATCAGCGGTATTGCTTGGGATCATATCAATGTCTTTCCAACATGGGAAAACTATGTGGAGCAATTCAGAAAATTCTGTGAAGTAATTGAACCGGGAGGGAAATTGATCTATAATGTGGAAGATCCAACGTTAAAGGCTTTGGGAGAAGAGTTTGAAAGGAAATTGGAAACGATACCTTATCAAACGCCTTCTTATAGAATTAGTGACACAGGAACGATCATGTCTTATGATGGTAACGAATACGAATTACAGATCTTTGGGGCTCATAATCTGCAAAACCTTATAGGAGCAATGCGTTTAGCTGAATCCATGAAGATTTCCAATCACGACTTTTTAAATGCCATCAGAACGTTTAAAGGAGCGGGGAAGAGGCTTCAGAAAGTTGCGGAAAAAGATTCTTTTACCTTGTTTAAAGATTTCGCACATTCACCTTCTAAATTAAAGGCTACGACTTCTGCAGTAAAAGAGCAATATCCCAATCGAAATGTGATTGCTTGCATGGAATTACATACGTTCTCTTCCTTGAGAAAAGAGTTTTTACCGCTTTATGATGGGGCAATGGATGCTGCAGACGAAGCGCTGGTTTATTTTAGTCCGGCAGTTGTGGCACATAAAAAGTTGGATCCATTGACATTGGAGCAGGTCCAGAATGCTTTTGGAGGCAAAGTCAAAGTAGTCAACAAGACAGAAGAAGTCCTGGAGTTCATCAAAGCGAAGAATTGGAATAATTCCGTTCTACTGATGATGTCTTCAGGGAATTTCGACGGAATTGATTACGAAAAACTGGGCGAGGAGTTGATCGGATAATAATTGTCAGCTTCGCTTGCTTTATCTTACCAAAAAGTACACGAGGAGCACGAAGAATTTTTGTTGCGACTTAATTCTAAAGTGTACGCTGTTTAAATAGAACTCGTCGGAAGATTACTGTAAGAACAATCGCATTAATGGTTGATAATAACAACATTCCTAAAAGAGATATAGTCATTGTCGCAGTTGGTGAGAATATTGCCCTATAATTATCCATCTGACTTTTATAAATTTCATCTCTTGTCATCACCTCACTTTCAGGAGTATCCCTTAGTTTTTTCATCGCTTTCGGATCATCCAACATTTTATTTACCATCATTTCAGCTTTGGCTAGTTGCGAGGCATTGTATGAAGGATCAATTTTAGCATAATACAAATAGATCAATCCAGCTACAAGGACAGTGTAAAGCATTCCTCCGCCCAGCGTGTTTTTGATATCTCCCAATGCGCTGCTTTCCTGTCTGTTTTCTTTTCTTTTTTCTGCAATTGTTCCAATTGACATTGCTAACAACAAGCAAAGGATATTCCACATAACCTGGTATTTAACTCCAGCTTCATCTTGTAAAATTTGAGTTTTAAAGAAAACCATTTTACCGGTAAACCAGATACCGACAAATAGGATTGCAATTTTTAAAGAAATTCTCATGTGATAAAAGAAAAAAATCCTCTCGGCTGAACCAAGAGGATTTGAAATTTATGAATTCATTGATACTAAAAACTCTTCGTTGGAACGTGTATTCTCCATGTGTCCTTTTACAAACTCCATCGCTTCTACAGGGTTCATATCGGCAATAAATTTGCGAAGTAACCAGATTCTTTGAAGAATATCTTTTCCAACCAATAGATCTTCGCGTCTTGTTCCGGAAGCAGTAATATCGATAGCCGGGTAAATTCTTCTGTTCGAGATCTTGCGATCCAACTGAAGTTCCATGTTACCTGTTCCTTTAAATTCTTCGAAGATCACCTCGTCCATTTTAGAACCTGTTTCTGTTAATGCAGTTGCAAGAATAGAAAGAGAACCTCCGTTTTCAATTTTACGGGCAGCTCCGAAGAAACGTTTCGGTTTGTGTAGTGCGTTTGCATCCACACCACCGGAAAGTACTTTTCCTGAAGCTGGTGAAACGGTATTGTATGCACGAGCCAAACGTGTGATGGAATCCAATAGGATAACCACATCATGTCCACATTCAACCATGCGTTTTGCTTTTTCTAATACGATGTTCGCAACTTTTACGTGACGATCAGCCGGCTCATCAAATGTAGAAGCAACTACTTCTGCTTTTACACTGCGTGCCATATCCGTTACCTCTTCAGGTCGCTCATCAATCAACAATACGATCAAGTAAACTTCCGGATGATTCGCTGCAATTGCATTGGCAACATCCTTCAATAACATGGTTTTACCAGTCTTAGGCTGCGCTACGATCATTCCACGTTGTCCTTTTCCAATTGGAGCAAATAAATCCATTACACGTGTCGACATGGATTCGTCTTTGTGACCTGTCAATTTGAATTTTTCATCCGGAAACAATGGAGTCAAGTATTCAAAAGGAACGCGATCACGAATATAGCTTGGATCTCTTCCATTAATGGAGTCAACTTTTACAAGTGGGAAGAATTTCTCACCTTCTCTTGGCGGACGAATGGTTCCTCTAACTGTATCTCCGGTTTTTAAACCGAACAATTTGATCTGGCTTTGAGAAACGTATACATCATCCGGAGATGGTAAGTAATTGTAATCAGAAGAACGTAAAAATCCGTAACCATCCTGAATTACTTCCAAAACACCTTCAGCGGTAACAATTCCAACTAAGTTGTAAGCTTCTTCATCCACTTTTTCCTCTTGCTGAGCTTGAGTGTTTTGATGTTGCGGACGATTGCTTTGATTTCCCTGATTATTTTGATTCCCTTGATTCGGGTTGTTTTGATTGCGTTGTTGGTTGGTATTCTGACGCTCCTGATTCCCTTGATTATTCGGGTTATTTTGATTGCGTTGTTGGTTATTGTTTTGACGCTCCTGATTTTGATTGTTGTTTTGAGGAGCGTTTTGATTTTGCGGAGTATTCTGTCCTTGAGGAGCAGCGTTTGGAGTTGGTGTATTTTGGTTCTCGCCCGGATTATTATTGAATCGTTGTTTATTTTGATTCTGATTTGGATTATTCGGGTTCTGAGGTTTTTTATTTAATAAGCGCTCAAAAGGTTTTGGTTTTGGCTTCTCTTCCTGAACCGTTTCCTCAGCTTTTTCTGCCACAGCGGATTCAGTTGGAGCAGGAGCCGGAGCTTCCGCCTTGATTTCAGCTGGAGACTCCTCCGGTGAAATGCGTTTGCGCTTTTCTTTCGGAGAATTTGTAGCTTCTTTTACCTTCGGCTTTTCATCTTTTACAGATGGAGCCCCTGCATTTTCTTCCGATTTTGGTGTTTCAGTAGAAAACAAATCAGTTGCAGGAGATTGTGCAATCGCTGAAGCTGTTGACGACGTGCTATCTGCCTTAGGTTCAGTAGCCTTTTTTGCTTTTGGTTTAGCCGGAGCTTTTTCGGTTTCAGTAGTTGTAGGACTCGCTGAATTTGCTTGAATCTGTTCGATCAATTCATTTTTCTTGAATGATTCAACTTTCTTAACTCCAAGAGATTTAGCAATTTCCCTTAATTCTGGTAATAACTTACCGTCTAAGTCTTTATTATTCATATAAAATTTTGGACTAGTTGTTTGTATTCGAATGAATACTTGCGAAAAGCAATGTGATTTTAATAACGATCTTGCAATATTACAAATATTCCTTAGATCAGCACTATCGATTCACTTTTTTTCGAAAAAAAAACCGTTTTGTTTTCACCATTATCCTGTTAAATTTGTGCTCAAGGCAAAAAACGGTTCAAAATTCCCTTATGAAAAACAATAAAACACTCATTATCCGTATCCTGATCATTCTATTTTATGCTGTTCTTGCAGCAATTAAACTGAGTTGGCCGAAGATTGATCCAATGGCTTTAATAGCTCCCGGGACAATTGTAGCAGGTTGTGTCGGAGGATGGTATCTATTTAAAGGACGTAAAAATCTCTTGTATTATATTGGACTTTATTTGGCCGTTGCGTTATTGTTCTATGTTGAACGTTTGGGAGGACAAGGTCTTTTTGTGACCGGACACATCATCAAATTCCTATTGATGGGAATGTTGATAGCCTATGCAATGCACAGCAAGAAACTTTCGTTATGGATCTTTTCATCGATGATTATCGGTGTGGAAATCGGTTTGGATTTCCCGGAATTCTCACTGGAATTGAAACGTTTCGGAGATATTTTCCTGCGTTTGATCAAAACATTGGTTGCTCCTTTGTTGTTTTCAACGCTGGTTGTTGGTATTGCGGGACACGGAAACCTGAAACAGGTTGGTCGGATCGGGTTGAAAAGTATCATTTATTTTGAGATCGTAACAACTTTCGCACTCTTTCTGGGCTTGGCTGCGATTAATATTTCCCAAGCAGGGAAGGGAGTGCAGCAAGTTGAGGTAACTGAAAAGATGAAGGAGAAATCTGCAGATTTATTGGCGCAGCTGGAAAAACCAAAGGATCATTTGGTGGACATTTTTCCGGAGAACTTTGCCAAATCAATCGTAGAGAATCAGGTGCTTCAAATCGTTATTTTCTCATTGATCTTCGCGATTGCCTTGAGTTTGGTGCAAAATCTAAAACACAAAGAAACCATGCTCAATTGGATGGAAAGTCTTTCGGAGGTCATGTTCAAATTTACGGATCTGGTAATGTATGTGGCTCCGCTGGCAGTTTTCGGCTCTATAGCATATACGGTTGCAAACTCCGGAACAGAGGTTTTAGGGAATTTAATGAAATTAGTAGGTACTCTTTATGTGACTCTCATCATATTTGTACTGGTAGTACTTCTTCCAATAGCTTTGTTGTCAAAAGTTCCTATCCGGAAGTTCATGAAAGCGGTAACGGAACCAATTTCCATTGCATTTGCAACTGCAAGTAGTGAAGCTGCTTTGCCAAAAGCTTTGGAGAATATGGAGCAGTTTGGGGTTCCTAAGAAAATAGTGGGATTTGTGATCCCGACCGGCTATTCGTTTAATCTCGACGGAACCACACTTTATCTTTCCATGGCAACCGTTTTCGTAGCCCAAATGAGTGGAGTGGATCTGTCAATCGGTCAGCAGATTGCTATTTGTTTAACACTGATGTTGACCAGTAAAGGTGTTGCAGGAGTAAGAGGAGCTTCTTTTGTGATTCTGACCACAACTTTAATGGATTATAAGCATTTAGGGATCAGTGTAGAAAAAGCGGGAATTATTTTGGGAATTGATGCCTTGATGGATATGGCGCGAACTTCTGTAAATGTATTGGGTAATTGTCTGGCTTCAGCAGTGATTGCAAGAAGTGAAGGGGAATTAGTAGTCGCAAAAAACGACGAATAAAACCGAATTATCCGTCGTTTCAATTTTTTTGTGCCTACGCTGAAGCATAAGCGTTTGGTTAAGGTTCTATTGATGCGCTTTACAACCGTGGAACTGCATTTTTAAATCTTCAGCCGAAGCTGTTTGACCACTTGTTTCTTCTTCGGCGATATAGTCCTTAGAGGAAAGCGAAGAAACAGTCTGGTCTTGCATTTCTGATTCAGTTGAACAGGATTGTAACCCATTAATAATGAATAGCGTGAAGCAATATATGGTTAACCTCATAATCATAGATCGAATTTAGGCTATTCCACTTTCTTACCCAAGATGCATTGTATTTTTTGCTGATTTCGTCGAATAAAATGCTGGTTTCGTCGATTGATGAAACTCACTTAAAGAGATGCTTTAAACCTACTTCAACTTATTCTTTAAGTGCATACCGGTATAGTTATTCTTTTCTTTAACCAAATCCTCCGGAGTGCCCGTAAACTGTATGTTTCCGCCATGTATTCCTCCTTCCGGACCGATGTCAATAATCCAGTCTGCAGCTTTGATTACATCCATGTTGTGTTCGATGACAATGATGGAATGCCCGTCGTCTACCAAACGATTAAATGCAATAAGCAATTTTTCAATATCATAGAAGTGAAGACCGGTTGTAGGTTCATCAAAAATGAAGAGCGTTTTATTACTTTTCTGCGCACCTTTAATTAAGAAAGAGGCCAACTTCACACGTTGTGCTTCTCCACCACTTAATGAACTGCTGGATTGTCCCATTTGCAGGTAACCCAAACCAACATCTTCCAGTGGTTGAATCTTTTGAATGATCTTTTCTTCCAGTTTGTCTTTACTTTCTTTAAAGAATGCCAAAGCAGAAGAAATATCCATATTCAAGATGTCTGAAATATTTTTGTCGCGGTAATGAACTTCGAGAGCTTCTTGTCGGTATCGGCTTCCTCCACAAGATTCGCAAAGTAAATGAACATCAGCCATGAACTGCATACTTACCGTCACAACTCCTTCGCCTTCACACATTTCACAGCGACCACCTTCGACATTGAATGAAAAGAATCCGGGTTTGTATCCGTTGTGTTTTGATGCATTTTGGCGCGAAAATAATTCGCGGATATCATCAAATGCCTTTACGTAGGTTACCGGATTACTTCGGGAAGATTTCCCTATCGGATTTTGATCAATTAATTCAATTTCCGAAATCGTAGCAAGATCTCCGTCAATGCGTTTTACATTTCCCTGATGATCTCCGTATTGACCTAAGTACTTGCGAATTCCGGGATACAAGATTTCTTTTACCAAAGTAGATTTACCCGAACCACTTACTCCTGTAACAGCAACAATTCGATTCAAAGGAAAGTCTACGGAAACATTTTTTAGGTTATGTTCTTTCGCTCCAACAACCGAAATCTTATTCTTTCCGCCTCTGCGTTTGGTTGGAACAGGAATTTTGCGAACTCCGGTTAAATATTGTGTTGTAAGACTCGTTTCGTTCTTCGTTAAGGCATCGAATTTTCCTTGAAAAACCACTTCACCACCGAATTTACCGGCAGCAGGGCCAATATCAATGATCTCATCTGCATGAATCATCATGTCTTCTTCGTGCTCTACAACGATTACCGTATTTCCAATATCACGTAGTTTTTTCAAAACTCCAATCAATCGTTCCGTATCTCGTGGATGCAAACCAATACTTGGTTCATCGAGAATATACATGGAACCGACCAAGCTACTTCCCAATGAAGTTGCGAGATTGATGCGCTGAGATTCTCCTCCGGAAAGCGTATTTGCAGCTCGGTTCAAGGTTAAATAACCCAATCCAACTTCACAGAGGAACGAAAGGCGCTGCGTAATTTCCGGAAGAATGCGGTTGGTAATTTTTAATTCCAATGGATCAACTTCCAATGTTTGGAAAAAGGCCAATGCGTTTTCAATCGGCATTAAAACCAATTCTTTGATGCTGATTCCACCAACTTTCACGTAATTGGCATCTTCTCTTAAGCGTGTTCCGTGACATTCCGGGCAACCGGTTTTTCCTCTGTAGCGAGATAACAAAACGCGGTATTGAATTTTATAGGATTGACTTTCTACAAATTTGAAGAACCCATTGATTCCGGCGAAATGACTGTTTCCATTCCAAAGCACATCTAGTTGCTCTTCTGTCAATTCGTCTACCGGACGATGAATCGGGAAATCGAATTTCCGGGCATTTCGAACCAACTCCTGAAGGTATTCCCCCATGACTTCGCCTTTCCAGGGAACAACAGCTCCTTCAAAAACGCTCAAACTCGAGTCAGGAATCACCAGATTCGGATCGACTCCAATAATAGAACCGTAACCTTCGCAGGTTTTGCAAGCTCCAAACGGATTATTAAAGGTGAAGAGGTGAGGAGAAGGTTCCACAAAGGTCATATTGTCCAATTCAAACCGGTTAGAGAACGTGCGCTCTTCCATGCTTCCCATTTGAATAATAGAACAATCTCCGTGTCCTTCCATAAATGCCAGTTGAATGGAATCTCCCAGTCGACCGGAAAAATCTGTATCCATTTCCTGAGTTACAATACGATCTACAACGATCATGATTGAATCGGAAAGTGAGATGTCTTTTGTTTTCAGGTCTTCCAATTGCTTCAGCTCGTGATTATGCATAATACGCACATAGCCTTGTTCTTTCAGTAATTTTAAGGTTTTTTCAATACCGTATTTTTCAAGTGAAGGAAAAGGTGCTGCAATTAGTAAGCGAATATCGTGTTCTAAGTTTGTGATGTAATTGATCACATCAGTGACCGAATCTTTCTTAACCTCATTTCCCGAAATAGGAGAGAAGGTTTTACCGATTCGTGCGAATAATATTTTGAGGTAATCGTAGATTTCGGTGGTTGTACCAACCGTTGATCGTGGATTATTGGTAATCACCTTTTGCTGGATCGCGATCGCAGGAGCAATTCCTTTGATGAAATCCGTTTCTGGCTTGTCTAATTTCCCTAAGAACTGACGTGCATACGAAGATAAACTTTCGATGTATCGTCTTTGTCCTTCTGCGTAAAGTGTATCAAATGCTAAAGAAGATTTCCCGGAACCGGACAGTCCTGTAATCACAGTAAACTTTCCATGTTCGATTTTAACCTCCAGATTTTTTAAATTATTGACGCGTGCACCTTTGATGTGAATGTATCTCTCAGACATAGTACAAATTTCGCAAATAATTGCGAATGCCGAATTACGAATTGCGAATTAAATTAGGGTTAGTTGAATTGATTTGAATTCCTGAGTATTAATAGCTGATAAATGAGTGGTATTGTTGAAAATGAATCTGAAAATTCGTAATTGGGGATTCGCAATTCGCAATTTTTTAAGGTTTTTTTTGATTTTATTATTAAATGTTCTATCTTTCCAAAAAATAATTCATAGAGCCTATAGAAAGAATTCTACTTTAAACTGTTAATAAACAACTGGGTTAAACCTATAAGAGTAGAATTATGGCTATGAAATTTCTAGACGATCAAGTCCTTATACACAATTATTTAGAAGGAAACGAACAAGCTTTTGAAGTTTTGTTGATGCGTCATAAAGACAAAATATTCCGTTCCATTTATCATAAAATTCGTGAGCGTGAAATCGCTGAAGATATTTTCCAGGAAACATTCGTGAAGATTATCCAAACATTAAAAGTGGGTAATTACAATGAAGAAGGGAAGTTCTTGCCTTGGGCTATGCGGATTGCACAAAACTTAGTGATCGATTATTTCCGTAAGCACGGAAGAATGAAGATGATCAGTGAGCGTAATGCAAAGAGCGAAGACTTCAATATTTTTTCCATTTTAAAGATGGACGAATTGAATGTAGAACAAAGCATTTCTAAAACAGAATTGGAAACACAAATGATCCAATTGATCCAGCATTTGCCGGAAAGCCAAAAGGAGATTATTGAAAAACGCATTTTTCAGGATTTATCTTTCAAAGACATTGCTGAGATGGAAAATATCTCCATCAATACAGCTTTGGGTAGAATGCGTTATGCGTTGATTAATTTAAGGAAATTGATTGAGAAACACCAGTTAGTTACTGATCTCGATTGATTATTTGCTACCACAAATAAAATAGGGAATCCCTTGCCAGTAATGGTGAGGGATTTTTTGTTTGAATTGATACCTGAATTTCCAGTATATTTCCATCATGCAAACACTCAATCCACTCTGCGTAATCTTCCTAGGAATATTCCTATTCCCCTTTACTGGCTGCACTCAAGTTCCCGAGAAGGAAACGGCGAAAGAAGAGAAAGTTATACTTACGAGCGCTGATTCAACTCCAATACATTCGGAAGCCGGAGATAATCCGAATACCAAATCAACTACGATCGCCCCATGCATTTCCAAACTGGAGCAGAATGAGACAGAAGCAATTATGGATACCGTTACATCAATCGTTCATGTAGACTTCTATTGTCTTTGTAGTGATTATTTGACAGATGTGCATATAAGATTGTCGAATAAGGAAAGAACCTATAATCGAATTACGGATAAATTGGGTTGTGATTTCAGACACATTCAGCCTGGAATATATCGCTTGGAAGTAGATTATGATTCCGCCAAGAAGTTTAAACCAATGGAAATAGAGGTGAAGAGTGGGCATGTTTCCAACTGGAAGATATTTCTCTGCGAAGAATAGTCAAGTTACTTACCCAGGTAAAAGAAGGATAAGTGTACTATTATCCCGCAAAACAAAAAAAAGCCCCTGAATCCAGGGACTTTGGGCGTTGATCTTGACAATTTTTTAATAGAATTATTGAATACTAAATTTTACTTCAGTCAGTGATTTATTGTCTCACATTATCAGAAATAATCACCTGTTTCACAGGTTGTCAACTAAAAAGTTTGTTATCTCAGCAAATTAACATGACCTAAATGCGATCGTTTTTCCATGAGGTATTGGTCATAATACACTAGCTTCCAGTTGTAAAGCCCTTCTTTAACAATCTTTCCGGAATAAGTCCCATCCCATCCTATTTTCGCGTCAGTTGATTGAAAGATCAATTCTCCCCAACGGTCAAAAATCTCTAACTTATAACCTTGTACATCCTGGTCCATGAATACGGGAAAGAAAACATTGTTGCGTTCATTTCCGTCCGGGGTAAATGTATTGGGAACGAAGAGGTAGTTTTCCCTAATTCTTTTAATATAAGCCTTTGCTGTATCAACACATCCAAATTCATTGGACACTACAAGCAGAATTTCATATCCGGTTTCATTCTCGTCGTCTGTTGTATATAGCATATTGAACATGTCAGTGATGTAAGTAGCATTTACACTCCAGGAATAACTAACTGCATTTTCAGAATGGTTGACTGTAGCGATCAGTTGTTCATCCAAAAGGGTCTGCGGCGTATAAGTAAACGAAGCTGATGGTGAGGGATAAACAAATACATAAGTGCTATCGTAAGAAATACAACCTTCTATTGAAATTGCTTGAAGTACAAACCAATTCGGGCCAGAATCAGGTACTGAAATTAACGGGTTTGCCGCTCCATTATCCCAGGTTAAAGTTGCATTGACATTACTTTGTCCTGTCAGTACCATGGTTTGCCCGGCACAGAATTCCATATCCGGCGGAGCAGTAACTTGAGGAAAATCCGCCACATCAATCTGGAAAGTATCCTTAAAAATACAACCGGTAATCGGATTGGTGGCTGTCACTTCTGCAGCCACTGAAACTTCCGGAAAGAAAAAAGGCATTCCGATGGAGGGATTCATTATCCATGGTTGAGGAGTCCATTCGTAATTAAAGTCCGGATCTGTAAATCCAAAATGCAAAGTATCACCCATGCACAGAACCATGTCTGGTAAAGATGCAAATGGTTGAACTCCTGTAACAATAGTCATTTGGTCGATTGATACAATGCAGTTGCCTGATGATTGTCTCCATTCCAGAACATGATTTCCTGAAGCAGAAGGTGTAAAAAAAGACGTCGGGTTGTTAGGGTTCGAGAAAGTTCCCGTTCCTGTAATTACCTGCCAGCTTCCCGTATAAGATACTGCAACTGACGGGTTCAATTGAACACTTTCTATGGTGCAGCTTTCCAAATCTATTCCGGCATCTCCGTCTACAATTTCAAAATAATCAGTGTTATTGGTATAATCACACTCTATCTGCTCAAAGTCTGCCGAATCATACGTTCCGGAAATTGCTCCTCCGCTATGGTTCACAAGCAGAAAAATTCCCGGACCGCTTACTTGCGAAGATGGAATTGTCATTGTTCCGGAGTTGCTTTGACCCGAAGAAACCGTTGAATTAACGGTCGTTGTTATCAAAGGAAGTGCGCCTGTAAGAGGATCGGCTCCAAAAGCAGAGATGTGATAGCCTGAAAGTAGATCTTTTGAACTTTGCAGATCATTAGTCACTGTATAGGCAATTGTTAGTAAACCTGTAACCTTATTACTGGTGATACAATCAATGGATATACCCACATCGGCTGCCGGGATCAAATAATTTCCTGTTTCATCAACAAAAGTAGACTGAACGAAGAAGTTATTCATCAAGGCAGATGCGGTGCCGTTTTGCTGAGTTACAGGAATTGATCCGTCATCCTCTACATTGTTCACATGATAAGAAAACTGATTCCAGATACCGCGAGCCGGAGCCCACCCTTGCGTGGTATTTGATCCGTACACAATTACTTTTGCACTATTTTGAACACCGCAGGTAACACAGATACGTGCCTGACCTGAATTGTCCACATCTGCCACAATAGGCATATCATTAAATGTCAGTGAGGCGCAATTGATGGAACTTAAAGAAGTCGCTGTGTTTCCATTTCCATGAATGATCTGCAAATTATTCTCATCTCTGAAAACGATTTCCTGAATTCCGTCCTGATCAAAGTCAAACGAAGTAATTCCTGTGCAGCCCGACTGATCAACAGTGTTCAAAATCCACTTTTGCTGAAAGTTTGTGGATCCATTGTATTGATAGGCAAGCATGTAATAGTTTCTGGTGACGCAAATCGATGGAGTTCCGTTTCCATCAATGTCACCGATATAAGGCGGGCCGGAATAAGTACTTCCTAATGCAGCTGTTGCCCTGGGCATTGGGGTTCGTGCAATCAAAACTGGATTTAATGAAGCATCAAGGTAATAAGCATACAAACGGGAACTTGTTTCAGTACCGGGAGAAGAAACAATGACATCCAGCTTACCGTCTAGGTTAATATCCGCCAAAGAGGTATATCCGTCTCTTAATTCACCATCCACGGTAATACTATGTGGGATCATATTGTTGCCTCCTGTTCCGCTCGTGTTTGTAATCGTCACATCATAAACTGTAAAACCGGCTGCCAGCTCCAGATCAGCAGGATTGTTATCCAGGTCGCCTGCAATCACAAGCGATGCTTCATAAGCATTGGGATAATACGTATTCACGCCAATTCCATTTCCATTGTTGCCATTGGTCAGAAGAACTCCTGTCTGTGCATTAAATATCTGATTGTGCAAATAAACTTCCGGAATCCCATCCCCATTGAAATCTGCAAGGGCAGGAGTACCGTCGTAGTGATCAGCTGTGTTTAATCCGAACTGTTGATCGGAAATCCATAATACATTTCCTGAGAAATCATAACATACAAGTCTACCGCGCACACTGGCAGGATTTGATGAATGGTTGGTCACTGCAATAATTAATTCAGGAACCCCGTCATTGTAAAGATCTCCGGCCGCATAAGCCAGAGAATTGGTCCATGAATACAAATAGGTTGGGAAACTCGAAATAGTCGTTCCATTTGAAGAGTTGGCAATCGTTATTCCACTTGTTTGACGGGGTGTAGAAGTATATCCTATTGTACCGCAAAAAATAAGTTCAGGTTTACAGTCTTGATTAATATCTATGACTAAAGGAGTTTGGAAAACCACCGTATTGGCCTGCGTTTGGTAGCTTTCTTGAATGCCAAATGTTATAGAGGGAAAAACTTCTGAACTATAACATAGGGAAGTGTCCAGACCGCAGGTCTGCGCTTTCAGCTCTGTAGTAAACGCAAATTGTACAAGCAGTATACTTAAAAAAAATCGAAAGAGATTCGGGGTGTTAGATTCCATCCTTAAAAATGACCTGTTGATTTGAAATTCAAAAGTAATATAAATAAATTAACTACAAACAGATGAAACTTTTCAGCGAAATTACAACTATCTGAAATGTATAGTCAGACCTCTCCACGTGCAAGATAAAACAAGGTCATATTTCTTAATTTGAATAGACCTTAAATACTGAATATGAAACCGGGTTGTTTAACCCGGTTTATCACTTATTTATTTCTCCGGCTGAAACAACCCGCTGATCGCAATGCGATTCCAGGAATTGATCGTCACAATTGCCATAATGATCTGTGACAAATAATTCGCATCAAATGTTTCGCTTGCTTCTTTGTAAAGATCTGAAGGAATTCCTCCATGAGAAATAAGTGTAACTGCTTCTGTCAATGCCAAAACGATTCGTTCTTCTTTGGTATACAAATCATTCACTTCTCTCCAGGCGTTCAATAAGACAATTCGTTGGGTTGTTTCGCCATGTTTCAGGGCATCTGTTGTGTGCATATCAATACAAAATGCACAACCGTTGATTTGAGAAGCACGTAATTTGATTAATTCTTGGTGCGTTTTGGTCAAGGCGCTTTTTTCGATGTAACCACCCATACCATACATTGCTTTTGTTGCTCCTGGTTCTGTTTCTAAGATGTTGATTCTCTTTTCCATTTTTGTTTGTTCTTTAGATCCTGATCCGCCGTGGCGAACGTCAGGGATTTTTGTTTACAGAACAAAGGTCAGGATTGAACTACCAAAAAATCTTAAACTGGTTTAATAAACTTATAAGCCTATTGAATTTGCCGGTGCTATTCCGCTGCGGCGTAATATTATCGAAAGTTTCACTTTCTCTTCTTTTTGCGCAATTCACTTAAATACTCAGGAGTAAGACCGAGGAAAGAAGCCAATAGATACTGCGGAACACGCTGAACAAATGCCGGATACGAATCGTAAAAATGAAAGAAGTAGTCTTCCTTAGACATGGTATATAAGTACTTGATTCGCATTTGGTAGGCTGCAAAAGCACGCTGATAAACAAAGCGGAAATAGCGTTCCATGATCGGAAATTCCCGGTATAGTTTCTCCATCGATTGAAAATCAATCGTCAGGATTTCTGAATCTTCAACCGCCTGGATACTGAACAGGGCTTCTGTTTGGGATTCGAAAGCCCGGTTATCGGATAACCACCAGGTTTCGAGAGCAAATTCGGTGGTTACTTCAACTCCTTTTTCATTAATCAGGAATTTTCGAAGACAGCCGGTGAGTACAAAGTATTGGTAACGACACATTTTTCCTTCCTGTTGAAGTATTTCTTTTTTCGAAATACGAACGACTTTGAAGTAACTCAGAATTGCTCCAAACTCTTCGTCGGAAACGGAGATGAACTTTTCAAGATGTTGCTTGAAGATTTGTGACATGGAACTAATGTTTCGCCTTTTTCTTATCCTGTTTTCTTCCTTTATAGTGCTTTTTTGCAAGCTTTAAGGTATGTTTTAACGCGCTTTTTCCATCGATTTTCTGATGACCGGGAATTACAATCTTTACTTTGGGATACTTTTTTATCAAGGTTTTAACTGCAATCGGCCACATCCCTATATTGGCATCCGAAAGGTTTCCTAAATCTTCCGCTTCAACGGATTTGATAAAGCAACCGCCTACTAAGATCTTGTCTTTGGGGAAATACACCACAATATTGTCAGATGTATGTCCGGCGCCGGGATAAAAAGTTTCAAAAACGGTATTGTAAATAGTGAATGTGGTGTCACCTTCAAAAGTATATTCTGCTTGCGGAAAATGATTCTCCTTGCAAAGGTTTTTAGTCGTGTAAGTGCTATAAGTCTTGATTCCTTTGTTTTTGTAATAATCCAATCCTGCCGTTCGGTCTTCGTGCCAATGCGTAGAAAGGACCATCAGTACTTTTTTATGGAACATGCGGTCAATCGAATCCAATAAAGGCTGAAACTGAGTAGTATCCCACGGAGTATCGATCATAACAACACCACCGGAAGTGATTTTCAATAATCCATGCGAGGAATAACGCACATCTTTGTAGACCTGATAAGTGGTAAAAACAACCGAACTGTCCGATATTTTTGTAAAATCGAGTTGAGCGTTTGTACCAAACGATAAGAAACAAGCCAGTGAAAAAAGAAGTGCTCTCATGGATATAAACTTACACATTTATCTCATTCTATTCATCCTTTTTCGCTGGTTTTCTTCCAGTTTTAGGGCAATATGATCAATCATTTCTATGGTTTCCAACTCTCGAAGATACTTAGCGAATTTTAGTGCTGATTTGTAACTTGAAAACTCATAAACGGTAATCCAGGAATCAGTTTGTGTTAAATATAGAATGTCATAAGTGATTGATTTGGACGAAGCAGATAAACCTCCGTAAAACGATGGGCCTGTACCTTGAATAACTCTTTGATAAGAGACACTTTCTACGGATAAACGCAAATGGAAACTATCTGGATCTTTAACCTTCATCCAGTTTCCCATGGCAGAACCAAAAAGTGATTTAAATTTTCGGTACTCCATTGTTTCGCGGTTGAATTCCAATCCGGTTTCGATCAGCCCAAGTAAAATGCAAACAAGCGCCAGAATAATTCCGAGTGGCCAGAATAGCACAAAACTGATGATAGCTGCGAGTGCACAAAAAACAATGGGAATGACGTAGGTTAAAGTTTTTCCCTCGTTGATAATTAGGTTAGTTGAAGTTTTATTCATTTAGGTTTTAAAATTTGAAGAGAGAAAATTAAAGTAAACTTTGGGATCAGTTTAGGAATTAGGATTTTTTAGGAAACAAATCTGAAGGAAACTGAGCGTTGAAAATTCTGACCATAGTGTCAGGAGAGTCGAAGTTCCTTGAAAAGAAAAAGGCCCCCGGTTGATCGGAAGCCTTTAACTAAATAATAAAACTAGATTAAACAGTCACTTTCGGCGCTGCTGCTAAAATGTCCGCAGACGTTTCAGCTGCATACTGTTCAAAGTTCTTAACGAACTGATCAGCCAAATGGTTGGCAGTTTTGTCATATGCTGATTTATCTGCCCAAGTTTCGCGTGGATTTAAGATCTCGCTAGGAACCTCAGGACAAGAAGTAGGGAATGATAATTCGAATACAGGCAATGTTTCAAAAACAGCGTTATCCAGTTTCCCAGTCAATGCTGCAGTGATCATCGCACGTGTGTAAGACAATTTCATTCTGCTTCCAACACCGTATGATCCACCTGACCAACCTGTGTTGATCAACCAAACTTTAATGTCAGTTCCTTGTAATTTTTCACCCAATAATTTTGCGTATTTCGCAGGGTGAAGCGGTAAGAATGCTTTTCCAAAACAAGCAGAGAAAGTTGTTGTCGGTTCTGTAATACCAACCTCAGTTCCGGCTACTTTTGCAGTATATCCTGACATGAAGTGATACATTGCCTGCTCATTCGTTAAACGAGAGATTGGAGGTAACACACCGAATGCATCAGCTGTAAGGAAGAAAATATTTTTTGGACCCGATCCGATAGACGGAGTCATGATATTGTCAATGAAATCAATTGGATAAGAAACACGCGTGTTTTCTGTAATGGATCCGTCTGTGTAATCCGGAGTTGAAGTCCCTTCGTAGAATCCAATGTTCTCTAAGATTGCACCAAACTTGATCGCATCATAAATTTGCGGCTCTTTTTCTTTTGAAAGATCGATTGTTTTTGCATAACAACCCCCTTCGAAGTTGAATACAGAATTATCTGACCAACCGTGCTCATCATCACCGATCAAACGACGGTTTGGATCTGAAGACAAAGTTGTTTTTCCTGTTCCGGATAAACCGAAGAAAATTGCAGTGTCGCCATTCTCTCCAACGTTTGCAGAACAGTGCATGGAAAGTACATTCTTCTCATGCGGTAATACGTAGTTCAATACAGAGAAAATACCTTTTTTGATCTCACCTGTATATCCTGTACCACCGATAATAATCATTTTACGTGTGAAGTTCAGAATCGCAAAATTGGATTGGCGTGTTCCGTCGATCGCAGGATCTGCTTTGAATCCGGGAGCACAAACGATGTTCCACTCAGCATTAAAATCTTCAATCTCAGCATCTGTTGGACGCAAGAACATATTGTAAGCAAACATGTTTGACCAAGGAAATTCAGTTGTTACACGAATGTTCATTCTGAATTTGTCGTCAGCACAAGCATATGCATCGCGAACGTATACATCCTTGTCAATCAAATAAGACTTCATGCGGTTGTATAACGCATCAAATTGTTCCGTAGAAACAGGAATGTTCACATCGCCCCACCAAACACTGTCTTGCGTTTTTGCGTCGCGAACAACAAAACGATCTTTTGGAGATCTACCAGTGAATTCACCTGTTTCAATAGCAATAGCTCCGGTGTCTGTTAGAACACCCTGACCACCGATAATTGTGTCTTCTACTAGTTCTGCTGGCGTTAAATTCCAAAATACGTTACCGAGATTTTCTAATCCGATAGTTGCTTTCAAATCGGCGTTTTTTCCTCGTTTACCAAATTCATTCATAAAATGTCTTTTTGTTTTGCCGTTGTGCCCTCGCTATAGCTACTGCATAAGCGTTGCGGCTAACTTATTTTGGTGCAAAAGTACATGTCTTAGTCAAAAAACCAGCCTTTTTACGGGATAAATATTAACAGAATAAGAACAAATTCTTTGACTCAATGCTGTTAACGCCTTTGTTTCTAGTTTATTGCGAGCATTACAGGGTTGATAACTTATTAAGTTATAATCGATATACCCGGAAAATAAACCTTCCTCAGTTCTAAAATGAAGTTTGTCTTTCGCAATACAAATTGTTGCCTGTTTGACTGATTTTAGACGGATCCCAATCCCATTACACGGAAGTGAGATCATAATATAAAACTAAAAATCATCGGCCGTTCTTCCAATCAACCCGCAGGAGTAAAAGCTTTCCGGTTCGGTTCCCAATTCCGGAAAGTGCTGCAAACTACAGCGTTTGCAAAACAGCTGTGGTTTGGCATTTTGGATCCTGATCCCTTTTTTCTGTGAATTGGTCCGAACTGGGAAGCTGCTTGAAGGCCGTAATGGGATAAAAAGGCATTTTTGTTACTTTTTTTGCCTCTGAAAAAAGTAGGAAAGTCATAGAAAAGAAGGTAAGATTTAATTAGCCAATAGAGATCTATATTTTGTTAGCTGAATAGCATTACTTTGCTAAATTCCAATCTCGTGCAATTTGATACGTACTAAAAAAATCACCGTCAAGTGCATGTTTAGAAACTTCACCGCCTTGTTTTGGACCCGGACCGGGATCGATCATCAGGTAATGTCCCCATTTATTGGCTTTATACAAAATAATCACCGAACGCCCCTTTGCATCTTTATAATCTGTGCGCATAATGGTGGGTGTATTTGCTCCGGCAACTACCTGCTTCATGGTTTCAGAGGCGATTTTAAACACCGTTTTCCATTGTTTGATCAATACTTCTCCATTTCCGTAATTCACTACTTTGTCATCTGTTCCGTGTATTACAATGAGTTGCGGGAATTCTCCGGTATATAAGGAATCTTGAGAATACAAACGCTGACGCAGGATCGTGTCGTTGAATACGGTCGGCTTTTTCATTTCCGAAAAAGATTTCATTGGTGTGTCTACTTGTTTGTAAGCTGTCCCTGCCAAAATTGCTCCGGATTTAATACTGCCCGGATAACAAGCCATGTAGTTTACACTCATTGCAGCTCCGGCACTGGCTCCGTAAATAAAAATCTTAGAAGTATCAATAGAATAATGAGAAACAGCATAGGTTACCATTTCATGAATACTGGCAATTTCACCCTTGTCTTTCTCTTGATCGTCTTTCAAAAACCAATTAAAGCATTTGAACATATTATTGGCTCCCTTTTGCTCCGGATAAAGTACATAAAAGCCCAATGAATCTGCTAATTGATTCCACCCTGAACCGCTTGAAATTTCAGCTGCATCCTGATTGCAGCCATGAAGTACCAAAACCAACGGTCGTTTTCGGATGGATTTCTGAATGGGTTCATGGATGTATGCATTCAGGTTTCCCTTGTTATCAACCAATTTGCTTGAAATGTCTGTTAGCTGAGAAAATAAAGCTAGTGGAGCTATCAATGATAGCGCGAGGGTGAATGTTGTTTTCAAATTACCTGGTATTTTTTCATGATGAATGTTGCACTTTTATTCTGACAAATTCCGCCCCGAAGTTTGTAATCAAAGAACAGGTCGTTGTCAATGATCTCTACTTCAAAGCATTTGTTACTTAAATACGACGGATGTGAAGAAGTGGTTTCGCAAACTTCTAAATCGTGAGTTGCGATCATTCCGATCGCATTCAAGCGAACCATTTGTTCCACAATTCCGATGGTTCCGTTCTGTTTGTCGTCTGAATTGGTTCCACGCAGGATTTCGTCCAATAAAACAAAAGCTGGTCCATTATTCAAGTTGTCAATGATTAGTTTCAATCGTTTTACTTCTGAGAAGAAATAAGAGGTACTTTCTTCCAGTGAATCGCTCAAACGCATGGAAACTAACAATGAAATAGGGTAGAACTGTGCACTTTTAGCTGGAATAACAGAACCCGCATTGGATAAGATTACCGCTATTCCCAGTGTTCTAAGGAACGTACTTTTCCCCGACATATTTGAGCCGGTAAGAATTACAAAACGCTCCTGATCAAACGAAATGGAATTGCAAACGCGTTTGGTTTTTGAAATGAGGGGATGTCCCAAATCTTCAAATGAAATAAGTTCTTGATCCAGATTAGGAAAACAATATTCCGGATTATTGACCTTAAAATTACTGAAGGAAAGAATGCTTTCAACTTCCGCAATCTGTTCAATCCATTGACTGATCGATTCGCGGTGATTCTTTTTCCATTTAACCAATTGTCTGAAAATATGAACATGGAATTGGATCGTCCCGTTAAGCATGAAAACAGCCATTCCGTTGTTGATGCTATCCATATTCCCATAAATTCGGGAAGCTTCTTTCAATAAAGCACTTGCAGCCTGATTTTTAGAATGGACTTTTGTATGGATTTCCTTCAGTTTGGACGATTTCCATTCTCTGCTTTCAACCAATTGAAGCATTTCACTGTAGGCTAACAATGCCTCGCCGATTCGTTCGGTTTTACCAATTTCATTTCTGATCTTTCCAATCACGGCTCCAAACAAGAGCATATTCACCACGAAAAGGATTACTCCGACATTGAACCAGTAAACTTGACCGGTTTGCCACAATAAGATCATACTCGTTAATCCCAGTGCAGGGAAAATGAATGCCAGAATGCTTGAAACAATAGAAAGTGATTGCTTGGAATCTTGCCAGTGTTCAATGTAATCTCGGATTTCCTTGCTGTCTTTACCCAATTTTGCATAAACCTGAAAAGCTTGTCTCCATTCCAAATTTTCTGCAACTTCAGCAATGGCTTCCTGAGAATTTTGAAGCGATTCTTTGCTTTGAATTTGAAGCAGGGAAATAGCCAATTTTTCGCTTCCGATAACAGTTGAAGTTCTGTTTAAATGCTGAAATAAAGAATAGGGGCCAAACAAATCAATATCGAAGGAGTAGGGATGTTTAGTGTCCAAAAATTGGTTTCCATCTTCATAGTAGGGCTTCGATTCTTTTAGGAATAACTCCTCCGATTCATTCAACCAGTGATAAGTGGAAGCAACCTGAAGTTTTCGTTTTACTCTAAAATGATAGCTTACTAGGAAAGCAAATAGCACCACAGAAATGATACCACCAATCAAAAATGGAAGTCCGTTTTCTTCCCGCGAAAAGTAAAAACAAGTTCCCGAAATCAATAATGCAACCAATCTCGACCAACCAATTAACTGAAGTCTTTTATTTATTTGATTGACAGAATCTTTGTAGGATTTCGCACGTTCAGAATAATCAGGAATCATAGTGCTGCCATTTTTTTTAATTCGCTAACGGCTTGCTGAATGTTTTTCCAAACTTCACTGATGTTTGCGTCCATCATATAACAAGGTGCGGTGATAATTTTGTTTATCGGATCAATATGAATTTCTTTTACCGACTTATAAGCTGTTGTAGCGCCTGTCTTTTCCAAACCTTGAGAAAATGCTTCAATGTCATATGGAGAAGATTCTGCCGTTGTTCCCAAAGTAAGAGACGGATGAATAGCTGATCCTTCCAATGCTTTTGCTAAAACCACCGGACTTACGCACAATGCTGCAATTGGTTTACCAACATTGATCAGGTTCACAAGTAGTAATTTTACTTCCGGCAAAATAGTTCCTTCCGGACCTTCAAATGCCCAATTTGTAAAGTTTTTTGCGCTGCCAAATCCACCCGGAATAATCAATCCGTCTAAATCTGCAGGTTGGATGTCCTGAATCGGAACAATATTACCGCGGGCAATTCGCGCAGCTTCCACAAACATATTTCGTGATTCATTCATTGGTTCTCCAGTAACATGATTGATTACATGGAACTGATCTGCATTTACCCCAATGCAAGTATAGGTATCTCCGGATTCGGATACAGCCAGCATGCTCAATACAGCTTCCTGAATTTCTGCACCATCATATACTCCGGATCCGGAAAGTAAAATTCCAAAATTCATGTGATTTCTTTTTTTATCAAAAATACGATTCTCCTGCTATTTCGTACCTTTGTTTCTATGGACAAGCCAATAATATTTTACGACGGCGATTGCGGGTTTTGCAATAAAACGGTTCAGTTTGTCCTGAATAAGGAGAAAAACGCTGAAATCCATTTTTGCGCACTTCAAAGTGATTTTGCAAAAGCATTTTTCAAAGACTTGGGAATAAATGAAATAGATCTGTCAACATTTTACTTTTGGGACGGAAAGAAATTGAATAAACGCTCCACCGCGGCACTGAAGGTTTTGAATTATTTGCGTTTTCCATTCACTTTGGGAAAGGTCGGTTGGGTTTGTCCCCGATTCATCCGGGATGGAGTTTACAGCATGATCGCTAAGCGGAGAATGCGATTGGCGCCCAGTTTTTGTGCACTTCCAACTCCGGCGCAGGCTGTCCGGTTCTTGTCTCAAAAAGCAATTTAATCTTCACTTTCTATCAGGAAGTAATAAATAAAACCAGATGTTAAAATCTAGTTCGCTTTTGTGTAAACTCTTGTTAATATCATTCTAAAAATAGAAGTCGTAAAGGGAATACTTTCCTTATTTTTGTGGTATGAGAATATCTGCTTCGATTTATTCGGATAAGAAACGTGAACTGTCGGAAACAATTAAAGATCTGGCTGCGCACAATGTAGATTTACTACATGTTGATTGCAATGACGATCCTTCGGTTTTTGAGGATATCAGCAAGGTCAGAACTTGGTGTACTATTCCAATTGACTTACACATCATAACGAAAAACCCATCCAGTTATTTTGACTTGCTTCGTGCCGTTCCTGTAGAGTACGTTACTTTTCAAGTGGAAGATTTGGAAGAAGAATTGCTTATTCCTTCAGATATCAAAGGAAAAAAAGGCTTAGCCATCATTACTCCGACTCCAATTGAAGCATTCGATAAATACAGCAATTTCGATTTCATTTTGATCATGGCAACGATTCCGGGTCAAAGCGGTGGCGTTTTTGATGCAGTTAATTTTAAAAAGATTCGTGATTTTCAAAAGAAATACCCGTCCAAATCTGTTCATGTAGATGGTGGGGTAAACGGAGAGGTTTCCTTTATCTTAAGAAACATGGGGGTTCATACTTCGGTTTCGGGCTCTTATTTATTCAATGCGCCAAGTGTTGGACATGCCTTGATGGATTTAACCAAACGCAATGTAGATTCTCAGTTTTTGGTTAAGGACTTCATGATTCCGCTTACTGAATCTCCTGCGATTGGAGAAAATGCTTCGGTTTCTGAGGTTTTGAATGCAATTGAAGACGGAAAATTGGGCTTTACTCTGATTGTGGACGAAACATCCAATTTAAGAGGATTGATTTCCAATGCAGATATCCGTAAGAGTTTGATTCGTTCAAATGGAAACCTGAACAATGAATCAATCGCTGAAATCATGAATTCCAAACCCTTGGTTATTCAAGAAACAGCAACTGTAAACGACTTACTACAACAAATTAAAAAATATACGTTTCCGATTCTTTATTTACCCGTTGTGGATGCAAATAATAAAGCAAAAGGGATCTTAACATTCGTAAACCTGATTAAAGGGGAAATATGATCATTCATTTAAAAAAATCAGTAAGTTCTGCTGATGCAGCTAAATTGGCTGCAGAAAACAAAGCATTTCACTTGATCTCTCAAGGTGTAAATGTATTAGTGACAGGATCCGGCGTAAAAGAAGTTCCTGCAGCTTTGGAAGCAGTTACAGAAGAGCATTGGGTGTTTCCAAATGACATGCAGCTGGCTTCCAGAAATTACCGCTCTGAAACAAGAGAAGTGAAAGTTGGAAATGTTACCGTTGGTGGTAAAACAGGAAATACCATTCTAATCTCCGGACCTTGTTCCGTGGAATCAGAAGAACAGATCAGAGAATCTTCTGAATTGTTGAAATCTTTGGGACTGACTTCTCTTCGTGGAGGATGTTACAAACCAAGAACAAGCCCGTATAGTTTTCAGGGGCTTGGACTGGAAGGATTGAAATTACTTGCTAAAATGCGCGAGGAATATGGATTCACAGTAGTCACTGAAGCGCGCGATGCAACACATATTGACGAAATTATTGAGCATGCAGATGTAATCCAGGTCGGAGCAAAAGCAATGTACGATCAGGGAATTTTGCGCGCTTGTGCAAAAACTCAGAAAACCGTTTTGATCAAACGTGGTTTCGGAACAACCTTACAAGAGTTTGTTCAGGCTGCAGAGTTTGTTCTTTCCGGTGGAAATGAGAATGTGCTTTTATGTGAAAGAGGAATTCGCACCTTCGAAACAGGAACTCGCTTTACCTTAGATCTATGCGGAGTAGAATGGTTGAAACATTACACCAATCTTCCGGTGATTCTCGATCCAAGTCACGCAATGGGCTACGCCTATGGTGTTGCAGGATTATCACGAGCTTGTATTGCTTTGGGAGTTGACGGATTATTGGTTGAAGTTCACCCCAATCCAAAAGTTGCCAAGTCGGATGCCTCTCAGCAGTTGAATCACGAAGAATTCAAACAATTGTTACAAACATTGAATCCGATTGCTTCAAGCGTTGGATATAAACTCGTTTAATCTTGTTTTTAGAACAAAATATAAAAGGCCTTTGCGCAAAGTTCGGTGTCGATTTTTATGAGATGCTGAAAGATTTTGATGTGGACGTAGTAACCGAATTATCCATTCTGGATTTGGAGGCCATCGCAGAAGAATATGAAGTGGATTTCTATTCCTTATTATTCAAACCTTTATTCGTCTTTGATCATTTGAAATCCAAAATTGAAAAAATCAAATTACTGATTTTGGACATAGACGGTGTAATGACGGACGCTGGAATGTATTACACAGAATCCGGAGATCAGATGAAGAAGTATAATGCCAAAGACGGAATGGGTATAATGAAAGCTCAGGAAAAAGGCCTTATTTGTGGAATCATTTCTTCAGGATTTATAGATAAAATGGTCAAAAACAGAGCGGAAACTTTGAAGATAAAGCATGTGTATGTTGGTCGCGATCCAAAAATTACGATTCTAAGACAATGGTGTGAGGAATTATCCATTTCTTTGAATGAAGTAGCAATTATTGGCGACGATATCAATGATTTATCCATTATGCGTGAAGTTGGTTTGAGAGCGTGTCCAAAAGATGCCGTTCAGGAAGTCAAGAAAGAAGTAGATATTGTATTAACAAAAAATGGGGGTGCAGGAGTAGTGAGAGAATTTATAGATAACTTTCTCCTGTCAGAACCAATAAAAGAATATTAAACAACAACATGAATCAAGTGAAATTAGGCATCATCAGGGAAGGTAAGGTACCACCTGATAAGCGGGTTCCACTCACTCCAAAACAATGTAAGTTGGTTGAGATGAAATTTCCACAGGTGAAGGTGCTTGTTCAAACAAGCGAAGTTCGCGCGTTTAAAGACGAGGAGTATGTGGCTGAGGGAATTGAAGTGGTGAAGGATTTGTCAGATTGTGACATCATTATGGGCGTGAAAGAGGTGAATATAGAAGACCTCATTCCGGGAAAGAAATTTTTATTCTTTTCGCATACCATTAAAAAACAGCCTTATAACAGGAATTTACTCCGCGCGATTTTAGATAAGAAAATTCAATTAATTGATTACGAAGTCCTGAAATCCAAAGAAAATAAGCGCATCATTGGTTTTGGTCGTTACGCAGGAATTGTGGGCGCTTACAATGGAATTCGCGCTTACGGAGAAAAAACAAATGCCTTCCATTTAAAACCTGCTCATGAATGTGCCGGAAGAAAGGAAATGGAAGATGAATTGCACAAAGTCACTTTCCCTGAAAACATGAAATTGGTATTGACTGGTTTCGGAAGAGTGGGTTACGGAGCACGCGAAATCATGGACTTATTGCCTTTTACAGAAGTAAGTCCGGAAGAATTTTTAACAAAGAAATTCGATACTCCCGTTTTTACACACCTGGAAATCGAAGATTATTACAGAAGAAAAGACGGAAAACCATTCAGCAAACCGGAATTCTATTCAACACCTGAGATTTATGAATCCAGCTTCGGTCAGTATTCAGAAGCAGCTGATGTGTATGTAGCTTGTCATTTCTGGAGCAATAAATCACCGTTTATTTTAACGGCTGAGAATTTGAAATCAGATAAAAACAAGATTCAGGTCATAGCAGACGTTTCTTGCGATATTCAGGGACCAATTGCTTCAACGCTTCGGGCTTCGAAAATTGCAGCTCCGTTTTATGGGTATGATCCGAAAACTGGACAGGAATGTGAATGGAATCAACCGGGAGCAGTAATGGTAATGGCGGTAGATAATTTACCGTGCGAATTACCCAAAGATGCTTCGGAAGATTTCGGAAACGAATTGATCAAATCAGTTTTCCCTCATTTGTTTGGCGACGATCCGGATAACATTATCGGAAGAGGTTCGGAAACAGACCTGAACGGAAATCTGACTTCTTACTTTGCATACCTCAATGAGTATGTAAATCAGGTTACAGCTTAAAATCCGGCTATGGCGATACAGAAAGGCGACAAGAAAGTAATCAAAGGATGGGTAATGTATGACTGGGCAAACTCAGTATACAACTTAGTAATCTCATCAGCTATTTTCCCCATTTTCTACGATACGGTTACAACGAAAATGTACAAAGTACAATCGAAGGGGGTAACTTGGGAAAATGCAGACAAAGTTACCTTGCCAAAAGGAGAAGAAGTAATGGTCGATTTTTTTGGAATGCATATTCCAAATTCGGCTTTAATGAGTTTCGTACTTTCAGCATCCTTCTTATTGGTTTCTTTTTCATCTCCATTCTTGTCAGGTATTGCCGATTATCGTGGAAACAAAAAACGATTCCTGCAGTTCTTCTGCTATTTGGGTGCTGCTTCGTGTATGTCGCTTTATTTCTTCACAGACTTGATGCGTGATGGATTATTGGAAGTTGCGATGTTGTCCTTATTCTTTGCCAGTATCGGTTTTTGGAATAGTTTGGTATTCTATAATTCCTATTTGCCTGAAATTGCTCCGAAAAAAGATATGGATAAGATTTCTGCCCGTGGATTTTCAATGGGATATATCGGATCCATGGTCTTGTTGATTATTTGTTTGATCTTAATTCAGGTTCCTATTTTTGATTTTTTCGATGATCCGGCTACGTTGGATGTAAAAGAAGCAATGCCGGTATCTTACTGTTTTATTTTAGTTGGATTATGGTGGGTCGGTTTCTCGCAATTTACCTATCGTGTATTGCCAAATATAACTTCTACCCGTGTCAAAGAGAAAGGGTATATCTGGAAAGGGTTCAAAGAATTGAGAAATGTCTTTTCAGAATTCCGTCAAACAAAACGTTTAAAACGCTATTTAACTTCCTTCTTCTTCTTCAATACCGGAGTTCAAACCGTGATGCTGATGGCAACTTTCTTCGCTAAAAAGGAAATTTCCTGGCCCGTTAAAGATGGAAAAGTAGACGACAGCGGATTGATCATTGCAATCTTGTTGATCCAATTATTAGGAGCTGCCGGTGCATTCATTATGTCACGCTTATCCGGAAAAATAGGAAACATCAAAACATTGGGAATTTCTATCGTCATTTGGCTGGGCGTTTGTGCGGCCGCGTTTGTTATCGAAACACCGGTTCAATTCTACGGATTAGCTTGTGCGGTAGGTATTGTAATGGGAGGTGTTCAGGCCTTGGCTCGTTCAACCTATTCGAAATACTTGCCTGAAACAGAAGATCACGCAAGTTATTTTTCCTTTTACGATGCAACTGAAAAAATCGGGATCGTTACCGGAACCTTGTTCTTTGGTCTGATGGAAATTGGTTTTGAATCCATTCGCTATTCCGTTGTTTCTGTGGCATTCTTCTTTATCGTCGGTTTATTAATGCTCTTTAGAATTCCTAAAAATGAACGAAGTGACTTAGAAGGAGTCTACGATTAGGTGGCTTCGACTCCGCTCAGTCACCTGCATTTTTCTGAATTAGCTAATTTTAAGTAAAGAGTTTAATAGATAACCAATTAGAGTATTCTTTTGAGCTAAGAATCATTGAGTTTCTCCAAGGTGACTGAGCGGAGTCGAAGCCACATTGTGCTTCACAAAAATGTAACCTGAAATCATGGTTGTATAACAGTCTTTCAGCCGGCTTTTACCCTTCTGAATAATTCACCCGCAGATACGGTATAGATAGAGTATGGATACTGTATGGATAGAGTATGAAAACGTTATGAATTTAACTTACGTTTTTACTGGGTTTCAGGACGTATTCAATAGCGCGCAAATCAATTTCTGCGTTCTTCTGTGGGAAATATAAATAGTCTGTATGCTTTCTCACAAATGTAAAATGTGTTATCTGCGTAAATCTGTCTGCCTGGTGTGCGGGAAAAGAACAAGAGTTGCACCGAAGGTGGAGATATGGATTTTACAAAAAAAATCTGCGCTATTTGCGGGAGAAAAAAATGAGAATCATTATCATTATCTCACCAGAACCCGAATCGTTTCAGCTGACTTTGAATTCACAATCCGAAGCACATAAACTCCCGGCTTTTCTTTTAAATCAAACAACACAACTTCCTCATCCGTTTCTTTTGTTAAAATCAATTTCCCCTGAAGATCCGATAATTCAAGTGTATTCATTCCACTCAATCCCACGAGCTGAAAACTTCCGTTATTTGGGTTTGGAATAATCTGAACCGGAATGCCTCTGTTACTTGAAATGAGCGAAGAATAACGAATACTTCCGTCCTTGTCAACCATCTTCAGTCGGTAATAAGAAGTGCCAACCAATGGACTGAAATCGGTAAATAGGTAAAATTGTTTTTGGTCGCTGTTTCCTTTTGCGGGAAGAGTTCCAATGGAACCGAAATCTGCACCTTGTTCAGATCGTTCAATGGTGAAAGATTCGCTATTTTCCTCACTTTCTGTTTCCCATTGCAGGAGAGAAGTATGATCCGAGTTTTGAACTCTGAAATTAGTCAGCCCAACAGGCAATGCAGTCAAACAATTATCGATTTCCAATTGAGAAACAGTTACGCACACCGTTCTTCCGCAATCCAAACACTGAGCCGGACTGGAAGGAGTGTGGCCTGTGAGAAAATATTCCCCTGCAAGCAGAATAGGAGTAGAACCCGTTGAACCACCATTAATTGTTTCTGAAAATCCTCCCGGACCAGTAATAGAAATAGTAGTTGAACCGGTAAAGCTGCTAGAAGAACAATAATTGACATCCGCTGTGAAAACCAGATCACTTCCATTACAAATAGTGTAATTGGTTGCAGTTGGCAAAGCTGTTGGAATTGCGATCGGAGCGAAAGTTGGACCATTGAAATAATGACTGCAGCTGGTAGCCCCGAAATAAGTCCAGGATTGCCCCAGATTATTGGTGGCTAAGCCATAGAAGCCACGACTAAACTGTGTCGGTAACGAATTCGATAAGAATAAATAACCGTTACATCCTGAATTCAGATCACTTGTGCTCCCACAACTTACAATACGCGATCCGCTGTATCTCCAGCCAATGGCAGCGGTTTTTCCTACTGCTGTGACTTTGGAAAGTCCAAAAGACTGCGGAGTTGTTCCTTTGTAATAATTGACATTAATACCTGATGTCGGAGCTTCCCAATCGGTAATACATTCATAGACAGCTGAATAGAAGTTGTTATTACTTTGCCAGTCAATGCATTGCTGGTCGCCACCTTCCGCATTACAAAGGTCATAATTCGATGCAAAAGCAGATCCCGATAAATTCTGACTTCCGAATGCTGAATTCTGAGAAGTCAATAGTTCAACGCCTCTTTCAGCCTGGTTTACGCTTCGTTTAACCGTTGAAAAAGCAGTAGTTTGTGTTGTTGAGCTGCTGGAACCAACTCCGTCGTCATTATCATCTGTACCATAGCCGCACATATTTGCAAAAGAAATTCCACAGGGAATCATCTCGTTTCCGGATGTAATTACCGGATAATCAATGGCTAAATAACGTCCAGGATTGGTGGTTGTTACTCCTGAAGTACAGCTTGCAGTTTGCGAATAGCGAATTCGGAATTTAAAACTTGCGGTAAAATAGGAACTGCTCACCATAATTCCGGAAGCGGCAGTTGTTCCTGTTGCGGCTGTGTAATAATTCCCCGGAGCAGCAGCCGATTTAAAAACCGTCAGACAAACCCGTGACCATGCACTTTCTGTCAACCATTTCGTATTGTTGGAATTATTGATACACATATCAGTGTTACTCGAACTGATATCCATCTGCATGATCTGTGTCCAGTTCGTCCCGCCATTTGCAGAGAAATCCAGGTAAGCAACATTCCCTACGCATGAACCCCAGGAATTACTCTGTCCACAGGAAGTTTCGGAAGGAAACAGCCAGAACTGAACTTTAAACCCCTCAACTCCCGTCATATTGAATGTGGGCGAAACCAGTGTTGGATTACTTTGTCCGCGAAGAACAGCATAACTTAAATTTTGATTGATATTAGCTCTTCCGTCGAAGTTAGCCCCCAATTTACCGCTCGCACCACCCGAACCAACAGCAACGCTATTCGCCAGGTTCCCGATACAAAACCCATTGGTAGCAGTACAGCTACCGCTGCAATTGGGCTGAATCAAACCGGCTTTTGCGCCATAAGCATCAGCAGCCGGAACAGCTCCGGCAGTTGTAGCAGTAGGAGCACCAGCGAAAGTCCAGCCTGTAGGTAATCCTGTTGCTGACCAGGTTGTTGTTCCTGTAAAATCAAATGCTTGTCGGGTTCCGGCAGCAGATTCAAAAGAACCCGGTTGGGTACATGGACTAATGCAGCCTGGATTATGAGGTACATCTGAAGGACAGTTTGTACTCGTTTCTCCAGCATCAACAACACCGTTTCCACAGGTAGGACACTGAGCTGTTAAAAAAAGCGGACAAAAAAGAACCGATAATAGGATCGCAAGAGTAGTTTTCATAAGGAATTGTAGCGTTCCTCTAAAAATACTGAATTTACCAATTGATCATTCTATTTTAACATTGCAATAAAGCAGATTAAATGGAAATACAAATAGATCACAAGATTAGACAACAAAATCAAAAGATATTTCAATTCATATAAACTTTTTTTAGTAAAACTGCGTTCTTCCTTTAAACACGCATACCTTTTTATGAAGTTTTACCTCCTTTCCCTAATGATTGTCATGAGTTGCTTACTCAACAAACTACATGGGCAAATATCAGGAGTGATTAACCAATATACACCGGTAACAAGTATTTCATGTAATCAAATTGAAGTATTGGACGCTTCCTTTCTTTCAGTTGGAGATCGTGTATTAATTATTCAAATGAAGGGGGCTGATATCAACACTTCTAATTCAGCTGCTTTTGGTACAATTACAGACTACCACAATTGCGGACGCTACGAATTTGCTACTGTCTCATCTATCTCAGGAAATTCGGTTTCATTTCAATACCAATTGCTCCATGCTTATGAAGTAACGGGTTATGTTCAGTTAATCCGTGTTCCTCAATACACCAATGTTACAGTTACGGGTGCCTTGACCGCTCAGAATTGGAATGGAAGTACGGGAGGTGTTCTTGTGATGGAAGTTTCCGGAACACTGACCTTAAATGCGTCTATTTCCCTCAATGGAAAAGGGTTCATGGGGTCGTTTTCATCCTTGAATCCGGATGGAGGCTGTGGCAATTTCCCTGATTACTTTTATCCGGTTACATCTGGTTATGGTGCAAAAAAGGGAGAAGGAATAGCTGAAGTTGGTTTGAATATGAATGGAGGTCGTGGAGCATTAGGAAATGGCGGCGGCGGCGGAAATAAACACAATACCGGCGGTGGCGGTGGTTCCAATGGAAGTAAAGGCGGACGCGGTGGAGATCAGGCTCTTTTTTGCGGACAACAGCCAGTCGGTGGAGAAGGTGGATTGGCAATGGATTATAGCAACGGTAGACTTTTCATGGGTGGCGGTGGTGGCTCTCCGGATTTTAATGATGGAGTAGGAAGTTCCGGAGCAAATGGAGGAGGAATCATTATTATTCGTGCAGCGACAATCCAGTCCAACAACAACTCTGTTATCGAATCGTGTGGTGCAAGCGTAGTAGCAGTTCCCAACAGCATGGGAGATGGAGCAGGTGGTGGGGGAGCAGGTGGTGCAATTGCATTAGATGTGAATTCATTTGGTGGCCAGGTAATCTTACGAGTGGATGGTGGCGACGGTGGAAACATACAAACAACTTATCCATCCTGTTTTGGTCCCGGAGGTGGAGGAGGAACAGGGGCAATCCAAATCTCAGGAAGTGTTCTTCCCGCTGCAAATGTAACCACTTCCTTTGTACAGGGAGATCCGGGAATTAACCTGTCAAATAATTCCAATTGTGCACAGCAACCGTATGGAGCTGCTGCCGGTCAATGGGGACCGATTTATTCTTTTAACGTCGATTTTCCTGAAAGTACATCACCTTTTAGCACCATTAATATTGGTTCGGATATCGAAGTGTGTGAAACAAGCGTTACAATCACAACGAATATCATTGCGGCTTCTTATTTGTGGTCTACCGGTGAAACAACACCTTATATTACTGTTACAGCTTCCGGAGACTATTGGCTTTCCGTAGTTTACGGACCAACGAGTTGTTCAGCAAGAGATACTATTTCTGTCAATTTGAATAATTTGAATGTCGATGCAGGACCTGATCAAACAATCTGTATAGGAGAAAATGTGGTGTTACACGCTTCCACAACAAGTAGTAATACCAGTTTGAGTTGGAATAACGGAGTGGTTAATGATCTGCCTTTTTCACCACAAACCACTTCTGATTATGTGGTCACAGCAACGAGTTCTGACGGAACATGTACAGCTACAGACACTGTTACCGTTACTGTAAATCCTTTTCCGCTTATTTCCGTTATTCCTTCTGCAACTTCCGGTTGTGCCCCACTAACAGTTACATTCGACAATCAATCAACCAACTGTACGAATGCTGCTTGGACTTTTTCGGATGGAACAACACGTTCAGGCTGTGAAGATCAATTACTGGTGTTTGAAAATCCCGGTTGCTATAATCTCACATTGGAAGTCACTTCGAATGAAGGATGCACCGCATCGACTGATTTTGATTCCATTATTTGTGTTTCAGCTTCTCCAACAGCTTCATTTACTCCATCACCTATTATTTTAAACAGCGAAAACCAAACAAGCACAATGATCAATAATTCTGTTGGTGGAAGCAATTACGAATGGGACTTTGGAGATGGGACCGGATTTTCCAATCTTTTTGAACCGGCACACAGTTATTCTTACAATGTTTTTGAATCGTATAATATCAGTTTGACTGTTACTAATCAAGACGGTTGCAGTGATATTGCTTATGGAATGGTTTACATGGAAGGTGGTGTTGTTTATTATGTTCCCAATTCGTTTACACCCGATGGAAATGAATTCAACCAGATTTTCCGTCCGGTTTTCACTTCTGGTTTTGACCCAACGGATTTTAATTTTCAACTGTTTAATCGCTGGGGAGAAGTTATTTTCGAATCAAAGAATGCGGAAATAGGCTGGGATGGAAGCTATCACAATGAATTAGGCCCCGAAGGAGTTTATACCTGGAGAATTGAGTTTAAATCGTTGTGGAGCAGCGAACGCCAAATAATCCACGGACACGTGAATTTATTGAGATAATTAATGAATGTCAATTCTCGATACATTCTGCCCATGTCAATTCGAGTGTCAGCCTTAGCTGACTTATCGAGAATATGGGTAGAATACTCGAACTGACAAAAAGAGCTGAAATAAAAAAGACCGGTATTTCTACCAGTCTTTCAATTCTTAATTCGCTTCTTCTTCCGGATCAGGAGGGAAGATCTTTTCCGGGTTCTTAATATTCTGCATGCGGTCAATGAAGTCTTCCAATTGAGAAATCGTTAATTGTTTCGCAACTATTTTTTTGTCTTTATCCAATACAAAGATTCTGGGTGTAGCATAGATATCGTACGTATCATGATAATTCAAAGATTCCAATGTGGTATACTTTGGTATGAATAGACGCGGATCAGCAGTAGCATCTTCAAACAATTTCTTGGTCAAACCTACATTGATAAATGTCAATTTATTATCACGAATGAATTTCTTCCACTTTTCGAAATCCTCACCAGTTGCTTTTCCTACAGAGAAGATCTCTACGTTGCGGTCTTTGAATTTCTTTTCGTACAAAGTCTGCAATTTCGGAGTTGTTTTCTTACAGTGTCCACATTCCGGATCCCAGAAGTAAAGGATCGTGTATTCGCTTTTCAGGCTGTAGAAATCTCTCCATTTAACGTCTGTAGTATCGCGCAAAATGATATTTGGAGGACGAACACCTTGAACCAGGTTCATTTTAACTTTGTTTTCCTCGCACAATTCTTTTAGTTTCTCTTTGTCCTTCATCCAAAATGCGATGGAGTTTCCGTCAGCATCATTTTGGCAGTAGTAACGGTTAACCATGTAAACATAGACTTTGTCCAATCCCATGATTTTTGACTTCGCAAAGGTGTTTGTAACATAATCTACTGAGTATTTGAATAGCTCTGATTTTTTATCCAACTGATCACAGAACGGAAATGCCACTGCTAAAATCGTATCAGGATGTTGAACCAACATGCTTTTACCAAAGAAATATTCCATTTTCGAACCAAAAACTGGCGTATTTACTAAACGATCGTCTTTTAGATCAATGTTGTCCCAATAATGACTGCGGTAATAATGATATCTGTAATTTTCATCGATCACTTTTCCGTTTGCATCTTTCGGAGCTTCAGGAACAAAGACATCCATTGACATTTTAATGATTTTGGAAACCAGTTTCGTTGGATTGTTTTTCTGTAATTCAGTTTGGTATGTGGCCACCAATTTAGAGACTGAATCCATTTTTTCGCCTAAACGTTTGTATTGAGGATCACCTTCTTTTAATGGTTTACGTGCTTCTGAAAATCCGGTAGCTACTTTTCGTTGTTCCTGTAAGTAATTGATATAAGCAACAAACACTTTGTTTTCTTCTGATTTCTTTACCTTCATGTTAGAAACAAAATCAGGGCCTTTCGTCTCAATATTGATTTCTTCCTTGTTGTAAATAACCTCGAAATACTTTTGTCCGGGCATCAATAACGCAATGATTCCTGGTTTTAAATCAGGTTTAGCCGTAAATTCAACTATTCCGCCTTTCATTTCTGCTGTGTCTGCATAAAATAGCTTGGAACCGTAGTATTTTGTCAGGAAAACCGTAGTGTCTTTTGCTCCTTCTACTTTGAAGCGCAATTTTTGACCAAATCCAAAAGTTGATACGAGTAGCAGAGCTATTACTAGAAGTTGTTTCATGTTTGAGTTTTTATTTATAATCATGACGTAGCAAATTTAATAAAGTCATTGGTTTAACAGAAAATTAACCATTGTTCTGTTCGTAAATTCCTTTGCGTGCACTCAAGTAAGAAGCTAGCGCGAATAGGGAATAAGCGAAGACCAACGCAAGAATGCTCAGAACACTTAAACCGGTATCGATATACAAACCTCCCGACTCAAATACGGAGTCTAAAATTAGCTTAAATCCGATGAAAGCTGCCAAACTTAGGATGCCAATTATTCCAAAAACTTTAGAGAAATACACAAAGAAATTGTTTACCAGTGTGTTAGGGTGATGGCCAAGCCGCATCAATGTTCGAACTTCGTACAGATTCTTACTTAATAACAATTGTAAGTATTGAATTAAAACCAAACCGGAAAGGAATACGGCAATGATCGAAATTCCCAACACAACCAGAATCAAGGTTCCGACCATACTTTTCAATCGGCCAACAACTACCTGTGCATCTTTCGATTCCAAATGTTTCTCTTTCAGCATTTGCTCTACCAATCCAAATTCATTTTCTTTTCCGGAAATCATGATCTGAGTGATCTTTTGTTCCGCATCGGGAGCGAAACGGTTATTTGCCCAGTTCATGAAACTTTGAGGAACGAGTACGGATGGAACTTCATTTGTGAAGCCAATAATCTGGCATGAAATGTATTCTTTCATCGTGTCATTCTTCAGGGCAAACTTAAACTTGATATCCATTGCCAATTCATCACTGATTTGAGGCATTCCTTTAGAACTCATGAACATGTTCATCATCACTAATAAATCACGGGGCATAAGGATCGGAACCAAAGTGTCTCCCTTTTTCCAATGCCATTTATCTGATTTAATATCCAAAAAATCCGGATCTACTGTTTGAATGAAGATATCTCCTCTGAATCTTGGAACGGATGGATCTGCTGTCTCAATAGTCACATTGAAGTTGTTCGATTCAACGGGCTGTACATCTAAAATGAAGGGTTTCTTCTTGATTTCTTCGATTTCACTCAAAGAAAAATCAGTTTTTGCAATGTTCAATGTATTAAAACTTGAAACTTTCTTTTGAACAATTACCGTATTTGGACCCAATATTTCTGCGCCTTTTCCAAAATCGTTGACTTTAATCAGGTAGTGAATAGAAGTAATCAGGAATGTCATTCCTAAAAAAGCTCCGACAACGGCAATAATCAACTGACGTTTGTCTTGATGTTGAAATAATAGTTTACGTAACATAACTCAGAGCTTTAATTCGTAATCATAAGAGAAACGGTTGTCGTCATCCAAAGAGGTGAGAACAAATCCGGCCTTTTGTCGGTTGCATTCCGCATCAATCATGGAAAGACAACGCAAACTGTTGCGCTCATCCAGGTGGGAAAAGGGTTCGTCCAGAACCAACCAATCGAATGGTTGACAAAGTGAACGAACAATTGCTACCCGCTGCTGCTGCCCCATGGATAGCAAACCGCAGGGATCATTCCATTTGTGGTCGATTTCCAATTCGGCAAGCATGGCTTTGATTTCGGATTCTGTTTTGAAATTCGTTAATTGATTTTTGAGTTGTAAGTTTTCTGCAACCGTTAGCTTATGAAAAAGCTGCAAGTCCTGAAATACGGTGGAGATTTTTCGCTGACGAATTTCCACCCATTCATCTACAGAGAATGTTTTTATATCGCGCCCATCGTAAAGAATGGTACCGTCGTAATCTTTTCGGATTCCGAATACAGTCATGGAAAAAGTAGATTTTCCTTTTCCGGAAGATGCATTCAGAAGAATCTTATTGCCGGACTCAAGCTTTGCGGTGTTCCCCCAAATACTATCCATCCCGTGAGAAATGGAGGCAAGCGGAAAGGGCATAACCTGATTAAATTGAATGTTCATCTTCGTAAGTTTTCAATTCATTTTCAAATATCATTCCAATATTCTTTCTTTTGACTTTTTTGAAAATAAATATTTTCCCTTCTTAAAAGAATCTTGTTTATTTCCTTCCTCACTTTCGCACTAACTTTTACCTGCGGTGCATACTTCGTAAGTGTCGTGATACAGTCTTCAAAAGCTATCGCCTTTTTTTACTTTTGAACGATTTGCAGAATCTCTTCGCACAATTCATTTGTTGGTTTTGCATCTAGCCAAATAGCTTCCGGATGTTTTTTAAACCAGGTCAACTGTCTTTTAGCGTAATTCCGCGTATGCTGCTTGATCTTTGAAATACAGGTTTCTAAATCGGTTGATCCATCCAAATAATCAAAGACTTCTTTATATCCAACTGTTTGCAATGCGGTCAAATTCCTGTATTCGGAAACACTTTTAACTTCATCAATCAAACCTGATTCGATCATGAAATCAACCCGTTGATTGATTCGTTCGTACAACACTTCTCTTGGATGATTGATCACAAAGCGAACGACTTCGAAAGGTCGTTTGGGAAGTTCGTTTTTTCGCCAATTACTAAAAGGAATCTTCGTTAAACGGATTACTTCTAACGCCCGGAGAATACGCATCGGATTTTGTTTGTCTACTTGTTCAAAGAACTCCGGATCTGTTTCCTTCAATTCTTGCAATAGTGGTTCGATTCCCTTTTCTTCCAATTCTTTTCTCAGGGAATCCTGAATAGCTGAATCTGTTGGAATGGAATCAAGACCTACACATAAAGCATCAATGAACATTCCGGAACCTCCGACCAAAATAAGTTTTGCATGATGAGCGAGTTCTCCCTGAATCAATTCCATTGCTTCTTGCTCAAATTGAGAGGCGCTTACCGGAGTTGAAATAGTATGCGAATCAATGAAGTAGTGAGGAATCCCTTCCATTTCCTCCAAATTGGGTTTCGCCGTACCGATTGATAATTCTTTGTAGAATTGTCTGGAGTCTGCTGAAAGAATAACGGTATTTAGTGCTTTTGCTAAAGCTACGGCAAGTGAGGTTTTTCCGCTAGCAGTTGGTCCTTCAATGACAATCAATTGTTGCATATGCAAAGGTACGGTTTCTCCGTGAAATCAGCGCTTAACTAATGTTTTGTAGGTTTCGTAACGGGAAGTAATTCCACGCACGTAACGAATGCAGATATTTCCTCGGAAGGCACCACTTTTAACGACATCGTCTGTGTAATACGCGTGTTTACCCAAATTCGTGACCATTGTTTCAACATTGTCATCCCAAATATGCGGATTCAATCCTTTCTTTTCAGCCAATCGCTGAGCATCCAAAATATGGCCAGCACCGGCATTGTAACTTGCCAGAATGAATTTATTACGTTCTTCTTCGTCTTTGATTCCCATCCACATTTTGGTGATGCGACTTAAGTATTTGTATCCTCCCTGAATTTGAACTTCGGGTGGAGAAGTAGGATAGACTCCGAATTTCGGACCTGTTCCGGGCATAAACTGCATCAGACCATATGCTCCACCAAATGCGCGTGCATTCGGATTGAATTTACTTTCATGGAAGATCAATGCGGCAACCAAACGCCAGTCAATGTTATATTTGATTCCTTCTGCTTTCAAAATAGCGTCAAACGGTGAAATACTTCCTCTTCTTGATTTGAAGTTGCTTCCTCCGCCTAGTGAACTGTTGATTTGTTCGAAGTATTTACGTTTGATATACGAAAAAGCTTCTTTGTTCATGAATTTGGATAGCCAGATATTCAGTCGTTTTTGAAGAATGGGCGATTTTTTGTTTAGTCCGAATGCAATGTTTTGTTTGAATGAGATTGGAAGGCTGACATCCAGATTGTCGTAAAAGCGCTCATTAATTTCAGCAACATTTCTTTCAGCAACCGTGTAATCGATTACTCCGTTTGAAACTTGTTCGATCAACTCTTCCACACCTTCTTGTGCCTGAGTAGGACGAATCATGATGGTATCACCGATTTCATCCTGTAAATGGATCAATCGGGTGTAATAGCTGGAACGTTCCCAAACAACGACCTTTTTATTTCCCAATTGAATCGGATCGGTAATGAAAGTCACTTTTTGATCTTTTGTTTCGGGAGTTAATTTCCGCTGAATCAATACCTGATTGGTTTGAAGGAAAGGAGTAGAGAAGTTGATTTCGGATCTTCTTTCGCGTGTAACCGTGTAATTGCAAGCTACAATATCACCTTCACCACGATTTAGAATGTCGTTGATTTCATCAAGGTTATTGACGATCTTTACTTCAAGGCTTACACCCAATTCTTCCGCAAATTCTTTCAGGATCTCGTATTCGAATCCCATCTTTTTGCCCTTGTAAATAAAGAAAGATGTGGAGCTGTTTTCTGCCAGAACGACCAGGCTTCCGCGTTTGTAAATACCGGGAAGATCAAAGTCATGTGCATCCAAAGGTTTCTTTCTCGAATCTATTTTTTCCGACGAACAGGAAGCCATCATCAGGCATCCGATTAGAAAGAAAAGACAAGAAATTCCCGTTTTGGTTTGCGGCATAATAATCAAACTTACGAACAAATAACGACAAAAAAGACTAAATCCGCCCCATTAAATATTCATTTGCATCACGCATATATTCATGAAAGCAACTAGTAATTTCGTTCTCAAAGCGCTGAAACACTGTGTGTCCTTTCGTTAGCGCGTTCTCAAACGAAAGCTTACTACTCACTCCCTGACACATTCTAAACAAGCCTTCTTCGGTAGGATAATAACTGATCCAGTTGCGTTCGACGAGTAAATTCACAAAATGCTTGAAATCTGCCGGATAAGGTTCATTACTTAAATCAATTTTCGAATAAAAATCGGCTAGAAAGTCCGGGAATTTGGTTGGATGGTATTGATCCCAATTTCGCGCCAGCAGGTGATCAAAGTAAATGTCAATAGCAATTGGAGCCACTTTTGGCAGCTCTCCACGAATGGTGTGAATGAGGTGAATGACTTCGTGATGATGATCAATAAAATGATCAATCTTGCGATGCAATAAAACTCCTTTTTGAATGTGTTCAGGATATTCCAGATACTTTTTTCCTTTGGTAAAGTCACCGAATAAGTTAGCCACAGCCAGTTGTGGATCGTTATTGGAAAAGTAAATGTGTCCGAGGTAATTCATTGATTTAAAAGTAAGATTATTTCAATACAAACGGGGATTGTGTTCTCATTTATCGGCTACTTCATTGTTGAGTTGAGAAAGATAAAATTTATCCTGAAAGTTATATGTAATGTGGTATTGCGTATCTCTTACTGTTACATTTTTGTTCGGAGATGCCTCTATTGTTAGTCTAAGAATATTTGAACTGAAATTATCACTAACAAGTACCTTGAATTTTTGATCGTTAATCTTGGTTACAATACAATTACTATCCACTGGAGTTACAGATATGGAGGTTTTCTTCTTTAATTGCGCAAATTCTCCCATAAGATCAATGTTCAATAGCATTTCTTTATTCTTAGGTAAAGGATAAGTATGTTTTCCATGAATACTAAATGACCATTTTATCTTTCTTTGAGGTGTTTTATTATGAATGTATAACTTTTCCTTTTTAACAGCCTTTTCATTTTCCGGAGGAGAAGAAGGAGTACAAGATGTGAATAATAGCATGGAGACGATTAATAATGCCGTCAGTCGTTTTAGATTAAGCCTTTTAAGTTCATTTTTCATATGATTATTTTAGATTCTCTTTGGAATTGAGGTTCCTAATAGACCTCATTGGTTACCCGAAAGCCCATCTGATTTCTCCATGGATCAGGAAGTAAATCATCACAACAATTGACCAGATCTTAACTGGAAAACAGAAGAAGTAGACAATGATTGCAGCTGTTTTATATTTTCGCCGGTAATGCGTATACGGTTCCGCTTTTTTAAATAGGTACCTGGAAACGAAAAAAGGTGCCAGAGATGTGATTACACTTACGAAACCTATTCCTGCTGTTACACCGGCGCCAATTCCGGGGTGGTTTGCCAAAGTTAGACCAATTACACAGGTAAGTATAGCCAAAACAAATAGGTAGATAATCAGGGCGTTTTTTCTCATAGTCCCTTTTATTTAGTGATTTCGTAAATGAAATTCAATTTGGAAGGTTCACCAAAATAAGCAATTTCTTCTTCGCCGATCTTTTCAGCTCCAATACGCGTAATTGCTATTTGAGAACGCAGATTACCCGCTCCAACATGAAACTGAACTTTGGCTACGAATTGAAAGATATAATCCAGCATGAGTTTCTTCACCATCGGATTGAATCCTTTTCCCCAGCAAGAAGTATCATAAAACGTATAACCAATTAGAATGTAGTTTCCTTCTTCATTGTAATCGTAATAACGCGTACTTCCGATGATCTTTCCACTGCTTTTATCTACGATCTTGAAAGCGCCTTGACTTTGGATTGCTCCGTTAAAAAAGTTCCGGAATACCTCTTTCTGCCAACGATCCTTATTCGGATGCTGTTCCCAAATTTTGGGATCCGATGCAACTAGATACAAATCCTCAAAATCACTTTCCTGAAGCGGGTAGAGGACAAGCTGTTCATTTTCTAAGACGGGTTGGATGGAGAAATTCATAATCAAATTACTTCTTGTTGAATCTATTTACATTCTTTCGAACGAGCATCAATGATAATAGGGTCTTTAGATCCAAATTTAATAGCCTGTTCCAGATCTTCACATGCATGGATTTTATCTCCTTTCATCAAATTCATGACACCTCTCATTTCGAAGTATTCATAGTTTTTATTATTGATGGAAATGCATTTATTCAGATAGTCATAAGCCACACTAAACTTTTCATTCTGAAAATTGATCTTTGCCAGAAGAAAATAAGCGGAAGCATAATTAGAATCTAATTGAATGCACTGCAATGATTTATTTTCGGCATCTTTCAGATTCCCTGAGTTAAAATAAATGAGCCCGATGTTGAAATGTGCTTCTTTTCGATTGGGTTCATTTTTTATGACGGCTGTAAAATCTTCAAGGGCTTTGTTGGTTTGATTTTTATCAGCGAACAGAATTCCCCGGTTCATGTATGAATCAGTATCCATAGGATTAAAATGAATGGCCTTGGAAAATTGATTGATTGCCAAATCAGTTTTACCGAGCTCTCTGTAAAACACAGCCCGATTATAATAAGTTACAAAGTAAGTACTATCTTCTTTTTGGGCTTTATCTAATAGTGCAAAAGCGGAATCAATCTGATTTTTTTCAAACTGATCAATAGCATAATCGTTGAGGAATATCGTTTGGCCATAGGAGTTTAGTGCAAAAAACAAAAAACCTGCAATTAAAATGATTTTATTGGTCATATTATAAAATTATATCTCGGTTTAAGTTAGGGATTCTCTCCGCAATACTTTTTCAAAGGCTTTTCGGGCAGACCCTCTGAAAAACACTTCTCCGCAATACGTATAACCCAATTTAGCTAAAATTTTCAGCATTGGAATATTGTCAAAATTGGTATCGACTTTAATACTGTAGACTTTTGAGTCCAGAGCTAAATCTTCAATTAACTTAAATAACTGTGTTGCTATGCCTTTTCCTAAAACTTCATTGGATGTTGCAACGCGGTGAACAACCACATACTCCTCATTCGTCAGCCATTTCCCTTCAATTTCCGTGTAAGCGGGTTCAACATCAAAAATGATTGCTGCATAAGCTATAATCTGATCATTATCTGTCAATACATATGCAGATTCGCTTGCCAAATCATTGTGAATGCTTTGTTCATTCGGATAACCATCCTGCCATTGTGCACTGCCGTCTTGTTTTCTCCGTTCAATGGCTTGCTGAAGGATTTTCCAGATTGCCGGTATTTCTGAAAGAGTTGCTTTTCTTAAGTTCATTGGTTTACAAAACAAATTCAATACTCCAAATCATATACCTCTCTTAAGGTTTTATAGGTAATAGGGACAAGAATTTCACCGGATGCATTCACAATGCCCCACTTTCCTTTCAATTGTACGTATTTGTTGCCATCTCCGTAGCCTTGCACATCTTCATACTTAATCGGAATGGTTTCTTTTCCGGTTTTGTCAATAACACCGACTTTTCCGTTCAATTCTACTCTTGTCGTATTTTCATCTTCTCCGAAGAGGATCATTTGCGGATATTTTATTGGGATAATGACCGTTCCTGTCTTGTCAATACAACCCCATTTTTCATTTAATTTAACGGTTAATATTCCGTTGAAACTACTGGCATCGTCATAGATTAATGGGACGACTTCTTTTCCTTTTGGATCAATAAAACCATGTTTTCCGTTGTTTTTCACTTCTGCAAGACCTTCATTGAAGGATTCGGTACTCTCATACTTAAACGGAATAATTACTTCTCCTTTTGCATTAATAAAACCACTTTTTCCGTTCAGCTCCACCGAGGCTAGACCCTCAGAAAAACTACTTCCACGAGTATATTTTAAATCAATCACTACATTGTCCAAGATATCGATATATCCCACTTTTCCATTCTTCTGAACTCGCGCATAACCTTCTTCAAAGTTATCCGCATAGTCATAACTTGGCTTGATTACAACCGTTTTATTCGATCTGTCTCTAAAACCATATTTCCCATTTTCCTGAAAGGTTTCCAGTACCTGGGCATTTAGTGTCAGGAAGCAGTTTAATAGTAATCCAATTGTGATAAAGCTTTTCATAGTTACTCTGGTTTTAGTGCTTGTTTAATAATTGTTTCAATTTTAACCTCCATGTGTTCAGAGAACTCAAAACATCGATTGATTTTGTTTATACTTTCTTTCTTTTCAATGAACTTAGGATCTGTCTCATAGCCGTAGAATCTTCCGGGGTATAATCTGCTTTGGATAAATGAACAGTTACAAAAAGATCTTTATCCGGCATGAGATAACCATACATGTGTTTTTGTTTAATTTTCACACCATTAAATTCTGGAACATCATTTTGCCGGAACATAAAATCATCCGTCGGACTTCCCCAGTTGGATTCGTTTTTCTCATACTCATTCAAATTAGAATTTTTTGAAAAATAAACAAAGGGATAAGCAGGACTTAATTCTGGCCCGTCGATAATTCCTCTTGGAATGTCAACTAAAGTGGATCGTTCTTCATCTGTAAGCTTGTAATAAAGAACGGAACAAACAATGCCATTCTTACTTCCAGCCGAATAGTAATAATCACTTCCCCGCCATTCTTTTGTGAATAATTTGAATTCCTCAATATTTATTGAAATGGTAGTATTTTCTCGTTTAGGATAACTAAACTCTATCAATTCCAAATCTGCAAGTTTGAAAGATAAGAGCCCGATTGCTAGGATTGAAAGAAAGGTGTATTTTTTTAATTTATTCATTGTAAAGGAGGTTGTTTTCCTGCAAATATAAGACTCATTTCAGTTTTAACGAAAAAGGGAAGTACTTGACTTCCCTTTGACTATTTAATACAAAAAACTATGATTCTTTCCGTAATACAACATCTGCTCAATGAATCCTTGTTTGTTCTCCAATTTGATGTCCTCGATTTTTCCTTCGTGATTCATGATTGGAACAAAAACAGGATAAACAAATCCGTTGTAAGGCGCAATGTTTAATGGTTTCACACGTCTCAAAACTTCTGCGTGAATTTTCTTGTCGACTTTCACTCCATACGTTTCAACCAAAGCTTTTCCGGCGTTGTAATCACCTTCCGATTTGATGCGTTGGATTTCTCTCAACAATTCACCAAAAAGAACACGCAGTTTTTTGTAGTCCTTGATGTCGTAATAGGTTTTTCCATTACGGATAATTTTCTCGATCACTTTGTCTTTCTGACCTTTTTCGAAAACCCAGGCACTTACTAATTGACGATTCTGCATGTGTTCTTCTTCTACATTCTGACCCATCTCCAAACGTTGCAACTGAGTCATCATCCCATTGCGGATATAGCCGTCGTATTCTGCTTTTCCAACTTCCAGTGTTTCGATCAATTTTAAGTCGACCATTTTCTGATCCATGATGAAATACAGACCAACTAAATCGGCACGTGCTTCTTCTAATGTAGACGCGTAATTCTCTAGCGTTTCTGATGGTTGCCCAACACCTTTATTGATTTGTCCACTGGCATGTCCAACAACTTCATGCAGAGCCGTATGCATTTTCCCTGCAATTGCTCCGTATTTGTTTGCACGTTCGATTTCTTCTTTGTCATTTGCGAATTCTTCAACCAGAGCAGGTCCGCCGGCTTTATTGTAAGCTTCAATGATATTTCCAAGAGAAACAGACTTAGAACCATGAATCTCACGGATCCAGTTGTTATTCGGAAGGTTTACACCAATTGGAGTAGAAGGAGCTGCATCACCGGATTCGCTGGCAACTTCTACTACTTTATAGGAAACACCAACTACTTTCTTTTTCTTGTGTTCTGGCATTAGTGGCGAATTGTCTTCAAACCACTGTGCGTTTTTGGCAACAACAGCCATTCTTTTTGATGCTTCAAAATCGTTGATTTGAACAATGGACTCGTAGTTTGCACGTTTTCCTAAGGCATCTCCATAGGTTTCAATGAATCCGTTGATGTAGTCGATATCACCTTTTGTTGCAGTGGACCAAATCACATTGTATTCATCCCATTTTTTCAAATCACCTGTTTTGTAATAATCGATCAGGACTTTCAATGCTCTGGCTTGCTGGTCATTTTCTGCAACTTTCACTGCTTTTCTCAACCAGAAAATAATCTGATCGATCGCTAAACCATATTTTCCTTTGCTTTTCCAGACGTCTTCATGAAGTTTTCCGTTTTTCAGAATCAGTGTGGAATTTAATCCCCATTCAATTGGTTCCGGATCATTCAGATCCTGCTTTTGGGAATAGTATTCATTGACCATTTTCTGAGTAACACTGTCACCATAAAAATTGTTGGCTGATGCTACAATCATATCCACATCCGGATTTTTCACTTTTCGCTTGCTCTCTAGTTTCGGATCAAAGATCGCATCCAAAGCTTCAGGACTTAAATTGTGTTCCACTGCAGCCATCAATTTATTCAGATAAGCAGAGCTAAATTTCGGTTTGATCTTATCCATGCTGTAGTGGTGGTGAATTCCATTTGAAAAGAATACTTGTTTACTCCATTCATCGAATTTCTTCCACTCGGCAGTGTTTTTATCGCCGGTATATTTTTCATGAATCGCTTCTAATGCTCTTCTGATTTCCAGATTGAAGCGGTTGTTCTGATCGTAATTGATATCTCTTCCTGCCAATCCAGCCTGAGAAAGGTAGTAAACCAACTCTTTTTGCTTTAAGGTAAGTTTATTCCAACTCGGAACTTCGAAACGAAGGATTTGGACATCTGCAAATCGTTCAACGCTGGTTTCCATTGGTCCTGTAGTTTCTTCAGTTGATTCTTCATTGCTTCCACAAGCCGCAGAAAGCGCCAAAAGTGAAGAAAAAGCAATCATATTCTGTATTTTCATATTGTTCGGTTATCTGTTTGAAGATAGCCAAATTATTTGAGATATGGATTGTTGAGCTGAATAGAAAACAGAATTACCACTTAAATGTAAAATAATTCGCTCATCATAATATTTATATCACTAAATGATAAAATACAAACATTTGATGTTTAAAATAAAACAAATGAAAACTACTTTACTACTACTTTCGCTATTTATATGCGGAATTGGCTTTTCACAACCTTATCAGATTGGACATCGAACAATTACATTTAATGATCCTTCGCGAACGGGAGGATTTGGTTCAGGGGGCGGAGCTGGTCGACAAATTCAATGCGAAGTTTATTATCCTTCAACGACAGCAGGAAATGATGTTGCGATCTCTTCAGGACAATTTCCTTTTATGGTCTTTGGGCATGGATTTGTGATGACCTGGGATTCGTACCAGAATTTCATAGATCATTACGTTCCACTTGGTTATGTGATGGTTTTTCCACGAACAGAAGGTGGGTTTTCTCCTGTTCATCAGGAGTTTGCACTTGATCTGCTAATTACAGGAACAAAGATGGAGGCACTAAACATGGATAATTCTTCTTTTTTCTATCAAGCTTGGAACGGAAGAAAAGCAGTGATGGGACATTCAATGGGCGGTGGATCTTCTTTTCTTGCAGCAGCTCAAAACACGGCAAATTTTGATATTCTAGTTGGATTTGCTCCTGCAGAAACGACTCCTTCCGCAATTAATGTCAGTTCGGATATTTCCATTCCGACACTTGTTTTCTCCGGATCGGAAGATGCAGTTACTGATCCAACGACCAATCATAAACCCATGTATGACAGTGTTTCGAATGTATGCAAACATTACATTTCTATTACAGGTGGTGCGCATTGCTATTTTGCCAATTCAAGCACCACTTGTGATTTTGGAGAATCAGCATCAGGTGGAAATATTACGATTACACGACCGGTTCAGCATGATATCACATTTGATGCCCTGGATCCATATTTGAAATTTTACTTGATGAAGGATTGTCCGAGTTGGCCGTTGTTTACAACTCAGCGTGATACAGATACACGTATTCAATCATTATTTTCCTGTTTGTATACTTTGCCATCCAATCCTGTGATTACTCAAAACGGATCAGTTTTAAGTATTCCATCCACTTCGTTGACTATTTCCTGGTTTCTAAATGGGAATGAATTATCAGGAGAGACTTTCACAACGATTGATACACAGTCATACGGTGGTGGGCTGTATGAAGTTCGTGTGACTGACAATTTTGGATGTGATGGTAGCGCAAATCAGGGAGTGACAGTTGGATTAGAGGAAAACACGACGTTTTATTTCTTAGTTTATCCGAATCCTACAAATGGAATTGCTACAATTCAAACAAATACTTCGGACTTACGGATTATTGAATTATCAGATATTGGTGGGAGAATAATTAGTGAGTTTAAAGTTCAACTGAAGGCGGAATTATCTCTTGAGAATTTGGAGAGTGGAACTTATTTTATTCGATTTAAAGATTCAAATCAAATGCAACGAATTATAAAGAAATAGTTTATTGGGATCTGCTTACTTTAGGCTGATCCCACTTTTTCAATTCTCTATTTTCGAATCTTAATCGTGGGAGACATAACATTCTCCGGCTGTAATTGCTACAGGAACTCTGTTTTCAGCGGGAACAATTGGGCAGGAGTAGCGATCTGAATAAGCACAATACGGATGGTGTGAGGTATTGAAATCAATCTTCACTTTTTTAGTCTTTTTGTTGAAATAACAGTCCAGGTATTTTCCGGCACCATAAGTAGAACTGCCGGTTGTGGCATCTTTAAACGGTACGAAATAATAGTTCTTGTATTCTTTCTTTCCTGCCAAATCCAGGTTTTGATAAACATTCAATTTGCAGACAGTATCATTCACTTTAAAAGAAAGAGTTCCTACTTTTCGGTAATAAACCGTTCGTTCTTTCGACATGGGCATCACAAATGCGGGACCAACTTCTTTGATGAAATCGGCTTCAATGATGAAGGATGAATTGATTGGAAAGAAACAAATTTCCGGGTGAATCTTACGTTCTTCTTCGTTTAATACTTTTGACAGGAATTCTTTTTCGTGTTGTTCGCGTTCATGTGTAAGACTGTCTGAATAATTATTCTGCGCGAATGATGTTCCAACAGAAATGACAAGTACGAAAAGGGTTAGAATTGTTCTCATCTGTCTCCGAATAATGAACTTCCAACACGAATCATCGTACTTCCTTCTTCAATTGCGAGTTTGTAATCGCCACTCATTCCCATAGAAATCACTTTGAAATCCGGATTGTATTTGAAATAATTGCTTTTCAGAATGGCAAAATAGTTGTGTAGGTTTCGGAATTCGTCTCGTACTTGTTCTTCGTTTTCTACGAAACTTGCCATTCCCATTAATCCAACAATGGAAATGTGATTCATTTCAATAAATTCTCTGTTTTGTAGAATTTCTTCCGCTTCTTCAAATGAAAGCCCGAACTTGGTTTCTTCCTGTGCAATGTGAAATTGAAGTAAACAGGGAATCACACGGTTATTCTTTTCTCCTTGTCTATTGATTTCCTGAAGTAATTTGAAACTGTCAACAGAATGGATCAGTGAAACAAACGGGGCAATGTATTTTACTTTATTGCTTTGCAAATGACCGATTAAATGCCATTCAATATCTTTTGGTAGAATTTCCCATTTATCAACCAGTTCCTGTACTTTGTTTTCGCCAAAAACGCGTTGACCAGCATCGTATGCTTCCTGCACAAGAGAAGCCGGTTTTGTTTTTGAAACAGCTACTAAAACCACTTCTTGTGGCAATTCTTCTTTTAATGTATGGATTCGATCTGCTAGAGACATGTTTATTCGTTGATATTGTAGATTGTCAATCCGCTGCGCATTTTGGGTTCAACCCAAGTAGATTTCGGAGGCATGATTCCTCCCTGATCTGCAACTTCTTTCACTTCGTTAATGGATGCTGGATACAAGAGGAACCCAACTTTGAAGTCTTCTTTTTTTACCAGATCGACTACTTTTTTCAATTCTCTTGTTCCCGGAATGAAATCGATTTCCTTACTGGTTTTCAAGTCTTCAATTCCCAAAATTGGATTCAAAATGTAATCGGTCAGAATTTGTGCGTCCAATTGTTTGACTACATCTTTTACTGATGTGATATGTTCTTTTGCTTTGAAGGAGTATGATTCTCTTCCAAGTAAGCACACAATTTCATGCCTTTGAAGCGGTCTGCGTGCTTTCTTCAATTCTTCAATATTAAAGTGGGCTTCACAGGCCTTGAGGAAATCACTATTAGAAAGTCCGTTTAAAGTTTTCACCAAACGCTGAAATTCCAAAATTTCCAACTTTTGTTCATCGATCAGATATGCTAAAAAGTAATCGTGATTTGAAAAAAAAGGTTGTTTATTCTTGATGATGGTATCTTTCAATCGGGCAGAGGATGCTGAACGATGATGGCCATCTGCAATGTATAATTGGTTTAGCCCAGCATAAATTGAGATCAATTTAGAATCCTTTTTGGCATTAATAACCCACAATTCATGTTTGATCTTATCAGTTGTTGAAAATTCGTATTCAGGTCTGACTTTCGTTACTTTATCCAGGTATTTATCCAATTCAGGTAAATGCTTATGTGCCAATAAAACGGGTTCTGCATTAAAACCGGTAATATTCAAATAATTGGTAAACATGGATTCACGGGAAGTAATGGTTGCTTCGTGTTTTTTAATCAGATCGTTTTTGTATTCTTCGACACTGACTCCTGCGATCACTCCGGTAAACTGATGGGTTCCTTTTGTTTGTCTGTAAATGTAAAAAGACTCTTCTGGATCCTGAATCAATATTCCCTGATCGATAAAAGAATCATAGCGTACTTTAACTGCTTCAAAACGCTCTACGGAATTCGCTTTCGATTGGTGTTCTTTGTCGCCTTCCGGGTGAATGATGTGCAGGAATGTATAAGGATTTTCGTCCAGCTTTGCCCGCAGAATATGCTTGCGATAAGCAGCCAGTGGTCTTGTTGAAACCAACTGGGCTTTATCTCTTGTTGGACGAATTGCCTTAAAGGGGTGAATTACAGACATTTATTTTGAATGACTTAAGCAGGAACTTGAACTCCAAACTGTTTAACAATCAGATCTGCCAATTCCAAACCAATGCGATCTTGTGCTTCATTTGTTGCCGCTCCGATGTGCGGAGTAGTTCCAATTTTTTCGTTGTTCAATAAATCCGCTCTTGGATTTGGTTCGTTTTCGAAGACATCTAATCCTGCATAAGCGACTTTGCCTTCTGCAATTGCTGCCAGTAAATCTGATTCATTTACAACTCCACCACGTGCCGCATTCACTAATACGACTCCTTTCTTCATGATGTCGAATTCTGCTTTCCCGATTACAGCAGAACCGTCTGCTTGTTTCGGAATATGTAGTGAAATGAAATCAGCTTCTTTCAAAGCAACGGTTAAATCGTTTGTGGATCGAACAGGAACCTTGATTTCTCCCAAACCTTGAATTTCTAAAGGGATTTCAGTAGTGATTTCGTGATTATTGACAGCGATTACTTTCATGCCACAACCTAAAGCATAAGTTGCCAATGATTGTCCGATGCGTCCGAAACCAACTATTGCGATGGTTTTCCCGCGCAATTCGATTCCTTTCCCGTATTTCTTTTTCAATGCAGAAAAATCACCGGTTTCCATTTGTTTGAATGAATCATGCAATGAACGTGCTCCGGCAAACAAATGCCCCATTACCAATTCCGCAACGGATTGAGAAGAAGAAGCAGGCGTATTGATCACAGTCAATCCTTTTTCGCGGGCATAAGCCACATCAATATTGTCCATTCCAACACCACCACGACCTAACAATTTCAATCCCGGACAAGCATCAATAACTACTTGTCTGATTGTTGTTGCGCTTCTAACCAAAATGATCTCTACGTTGTTCGCATTGACATAATTGATCAGATCCTCTTGATTTACTTTATCTGTAATAACGGTATAACCAGCTTTTTCAAGTGCAACTTTTCCTTCGTTGGAAATTCCGTCGTTTGCTAATATTTTCATATGCTTTCTTTCATTTTGTCTTAAATCCGAAGATTTATTCAATAATTCTATATCCCTCGACTTTTCCGTCTGTGGACGGAGCTATCGGTCTTCGTCAGCTATCGCCATCCTTCGGCTTTCTCATCTTGTGAGATGAGATACCTCAGTCTTCGCCAGCTATCGCTGGCTCTTATCCGTGTTTTTTAGAGAAATCGTTCATTACGTCAACCAAAACCTGAACGCTTTCCAATTCAAGTGCATTGTACATAGAAGCACGGTATCCGCCCACACTTCGGTGTCCGTTCAGACCGATAATTCCAGCTGCTTTCCATGCCGCATCGAATTCGTCTTTTAATGCCTCATTAGTCAATAAGAAGTTGACATTCATTTCAGAACGATCTTCTACTGCTGCAGTTCCCTGAAATAAAGGATTGGAATCAATTTCAGAATAAATCAATTTTGCTTTCGCCTGATTTTTCAGAGCCATTTTAGAAACTCCGCCGTTTGCCATTAAATCCTGTAGATTCAACATGGCAACATAAACAGAGAATACAGGAGGCGTATTGTACATGGAATCTTTTTCTGCGTGTACTTTCAAATCCAAATAGCTTGGCATGAACGGAGAAGTCGACTTTCCAAGAACGTCTTTCTTAACAATATATAAAGTAGCTCCTGCAGGGCCCAAGTTCTTTTGAGCTCCGGCATAAATCAAATCAAAATCAGAAACGTTTACTTCTTTTGAGAAAATATCGGAAGACATATCACAAACTAAAGGCAAATCTGTTTTAGGGAAATCCTTGAATTGTGTTCCGAAGATGGTATTGTTTGAAGTGAAATGAATGTAATCAACATCCGTAGGAATTTGCAGGTTTTTAGGAATGTAGTTAAAGTTTTTATCCTCCGAAGAAGCAAACACATTCACATCAACTCCTACTTTCTTAGCTTCTTTAATTGCTCCAGAAGCCCAGGTTCCTGTGTTGATATATCCTGCTTTCTTTGTTGAACGCATCATATTCAAAGCTGCAATAGTAAACCCAAGGGTAGCTCCGCCTTGTAAATAAAGCACTTCGTAATCATCTGAGATATTCAATGCCTTTTTCACTAATTCACGGGCATCGTGCATTACAGCTTCATAATCTTTACTTCTGTGTGATACTTCAAGAATGGATAATCCATTGAAATCCAATACAGCATCTGAAGCTTTTTTAAATACGTCTTGCGGAAGAATACATGGTCCTGCGCCAAAGTTGTGTTTTTTCATTTGTCCGTTTTTGATCCCAACATTCATCGTCGGGTATTGATTTTTGCTCTCTACTTGGAAGCACACAAATTTCGAGATTTTTGAACTAAAAGAGAAGCTATTTGATTAAAATATTTCACAAAAAAAGCCCCGCCAAGTGGCAGAGCTTTTAATATGTTGAAGCATTATTCATTCGATTATTCTTCCGTTTTTTTCGCTGGTTTTGCAGCTGGCTTTTTAGCTGCAGGTTTTTTCTCGGCTGCAGGTTTCGCTACTGTTTCTTTTTTAACAGCCGGTTTCTTAGCTGCTACCTTTTTCTCATCTGCCGCGGCAGATACTTTCTTAACAGCTGCAGGTTTAACCGTCACAGTTGTTTTTCTTTTGCGAGTATTACCATAGGATCCGTTTGTACGTTTTCCTTTTGCAGTCTTGATATCACCTTTTCCCATAATAGTTTTTCTGTTTTTTTTGAGTTCGAAAAGTCATACAAATATAACGTTCTCTTTGAGTTAGACAGCATAAAATATTCAAAAGGTTCAAAAATGTTCAAAAAGTTTAAGGGTTGAATCCGGAACTTTTTATTGAGTTCTTTGAACTGTTTCAACTATTTGAACTCTCAAGTCTTTTTTCCAATTCTCTTCTTACTACATCGCCGTTGCGCATATAGCGCTGACACCATTTTAATTTAATGTCCGTTTGCTCTTCGTCGTTTAACTTCCAGTCAATATCCGATTCGATCAATCGTTGTCTCAATGCCTGCAGTGTAAGTGCCACCGAAACAGAAACATTGAAGCTTTCTGTAAATCCAACCATTGGAATGGAAACTTTATAATCTGCTATTTCACGAATTTCATCTGATATTCCTTCCCATTCCGTTCCGAAGGAAAGTGCAACTGGTTGATCAAGAGGCAGATCGAAGATAGAGTGCTCTGCATCCGGAGTTAGAGCTGCAATTTTATATCCTTGCGATTTTAACTTCGAAACGGCATCTAATAATGGAGCAGCGCCTTCGTTGTAATTGAACAGGTCGACCCATCTTCCGGCACCACGTGCAATATCACGTTGTACTTTGTATTTGTTTTTACTCTCCACCACATGCAATTCCTGAATTCCAAAACAGTCGCAGCTTCTGATAACAGCACTTGCATTGTGTTCCTGAAAGATTTCTTCCAACAAAACAGTCAGATGACGTGTCCGTTTTGAAGCAACTTCGTCAAAAAGTTGACCTTTTACTTCGGGGATCAATTCATAAAATGCTTGAAGCAATTCGTTTTTCATGGGGCAAAATTAGCGATTTTATTTCCCACGGAAGTGCACGGAAGAACACAGATGAAAACTTTATTTTTTACATTGTTTTATGTAATTGGATACTTCCGTGATCCTCTTTGCTCGTCAGTAGGAGAAAAAAACACCCTGACTCTTTTCAGAATACAGGGCGCTTTCTTCGTAAATCAAGTAAGTTCTTGTTGTTTATTACGGGTTATTTTTCAATTCTTTTTTTCGAACTCAACCGCCACAAAGCCAAAAGGGCTCGAGTCTCACTATCTGCGCAACTGTAAAATAAGCTGTAATCCACTTGTCAGAACACTTTTCCATAATCAGTTACTTGAATACTTTCAATGTTTTTGTCCAACCTGAGTTTCCAGTGATCTGAACAAAATAAACTCCACCCGGAAGCGACTCTAAATTGGTGATCTGAGTTTCCTGGAGTGTGTTGTTTTGGGTTTGTTCTTTTTGAACGGCAATTGTTCGCCCGGATGCATCTTCCAATGTTAGGGTGATTTCGTCCGGAGTAGTATTGTTCCATGACACACTGATCTGATCCGTAAAGGGAATTGGGCTTACCTGAATACTGTTGATTAATTCTTCTTTCAATGAAGCTGTCTGATTCTCAATAATCGTTCTCAATAATTCACGAACTACCGGAATCAGTGTCCAGGAGTTTTTGTTATTGTCATTGGTGAAAACGGTAATGCTTTGATCCAATGCGGGGAAATACCAGGAAGAAGCATGGTAAGCTAAATCGCCGCCATGTCCGTATGCTTCATATCCCAGGAAATTGGTTGTATTCTTCATTAGCCCAAGTCCGTATTTCCCACCCTGAGAACCGGGAGCATTTACGGTAGTTTTTGCTTCAGCCATGATTGCAGGTGAGAGCAAATCACCCCGCATATACGTTCTCATCCATTTCGTACAATCCGTTGGAGTGGAAAAATAACCACCGGCAGCTCCAGCAGTAGAATTAAGTGCCATGTAACTCATGTAGAAACTGTCTGCATCATCCAGGACTCCGTCTCCTGTAATATCGAGCCACAAATGCGCTACCGGAGAATTCACTATTTCAAATGAAGGAATGGCGAAAGTGCTTAATCCTAAGGGATCGAAGAAACGATTACGCAACTCGGTATAGAAAGGATTCCCGGTTGCTTCGCGAATGATCATGGCTAAGAGGAAATAATTGGTATTGGAATAGGACCAGGAAGTGCCGGGTTGAAACAACGGAGGAGAAATAAACCGGTCGATCAACTCTTCAGGTGTCCAAATCCGGGAAATATCCGCCATTAAAGAATCCTGGTGGTGCGGATTGTTCAGTACATCATAAATTCCGCTGGTGTGATTCAATAACTGCCGGATCGTAGTATTTGTATCAATATAGGGCATAGTTGGAAGCCATTCGTGAAGGCTGTCGTCCAGATTCAATGTTCCTTCATCTGCCAATTGAAGAATACAGGCAGAAGTGATTGTTTTGGTGACACTTCCAATGAGGTAAGCATCATTTGGTGTTACGTTGGTAAAAATAGAAGAAGTTCCGTCTGCGTGCGCCCAAACAGAACCATCTGAAACCTGTATCGCAGCACTCAGTGATTTTGCTCCGAGAACGGTGCGCATACTATCTAGTGTGTTTTGCAACTCAGTATCCAGGGCGGTTGATATTTGAGCCCGGGTTGAATTTGAATGGAATAGCAGGGGAATGACTAATCCAAACATGTAGTGTACTTTCATAAATTGTGTTTTAAAATTTATGAATTAAAGCTACTACGGCTAGTGCGGATCTATTTGTCGAAAACTGCTAATTTATAATTGACAATTTAATCCTGATAGCTATCGGGATACGAATTACGAATGAAGCTTTTAACTGGCTGCAGGATCTATAAATCTGAATTTACAAGATCATTAAACTCATAGTTACTGGTTGTTTGCTGATGTCCCAATTCGTAATTCGGCATTAGGAATTGGGAATTAAAATCAATGTGCGTTCACACGTTGTTTCTCCGAGTCGGAAGCTCCGGATTGGCGTGCATTCAATGCTTTTCCTTTGCTGAAACGATATGATAAACTGATTGTAACCACTCGTGTATCCAGTTTACTCAGCCAGTTTGCTTTCGAATTGGCAATGTTCCGAATATCTCCGCCGGGTTGATTGGTGTAAAAAAGATCCGAAACATTCAATTTGATCGATCCTTTTTCTTTCAGGATTTTGTAAGCAAAACCTGCTCTGACACTTCCAACAGGAATAGTGAGAAATTGGCCGGATAAAATGCGTGTTTGGTACGATCCTGCAAGCTCAGCGGTTAGTTTCGGAGTAATCGTAAATTTAAATGCCGGGCCAATATACCAATACCAGCGATCTTCAACCAAGGGCTGATTGTAAATGGATGTATTGTAACCAATGTTCTTCAATTCGGAATAGTATTGAACACTCCACCATTTTGCAAGGTTGAATTCCCCACTGGCACTGATTCCATAAGCGGTTTGATTGCCATAATTTCCGGGTCTGCTGTAGTAAATATTGTTTACCTGTTCATTGGTTTCGTTAATCAGGTTGTGCACCAAGCTGTAATCGACAGTAACAGAAAACGCGTTTTTATAGGAGTAAGTCAGCTCGAAATTATAAGAGAATGTTGGTTTTAAATACGGATTACCCGCATAATAGGTGTACGCGTCCATTGGGTAAGTGAATGGATTCATATCCTGGTAATTCGGGTAATCAATTCTCCTCCCAAATGAGAAGCCCAGTTGATGTTCTTTCAAACTGTCAAGCGTGTAAGAAAAGTATGCTGTTGGGAATAGACTGTTGTACATGCGGTTAAAACTAGAGTCGCTTACTAATGCGTTTCCAAGCTGATGTCCCTTCATTTGAATACTTTCAAATCGCAAGCCCAACTGAATTGCAAATTTACCCCATTCCTGTGCATAATTGGCGTAAGCTGCATTGTTGTTTTCCTTGTAAAGAAAACGGTTTGAAAAAGTGTAATTGGGAACTTTTGTATCATTGACGACATCGAAGAAATCAGCAGTATTATCGGTGCTTACAAAAGCTGTTTTTATTCCAAATTCCAATCTGTTATTGTTTTTCAAAGGATTTATGTAATCCATTTTGGCTGTTTTGATATCAATGTCAGCAGGGAGAGAAGAAGATAAGTTTAAAGCGCTGACAGGTGTTCCATCTGTTGCACGAACTTTATTGTCCAGGGTTTGATCCTGACTTGATGTATAGCGAATATAATCTGCATTGACTGAAAGTTCTTTTCCTAAGCTATCTATTTTCAACGTGTAATTGATGTTTGCACTTCCGTTAGACCAATTGCTTTTCGCTGTTGTGTAAGCAGAAACTAAAGCTGCAACTGAATTGTCCGCGGCTAAAATACTCGCCTGACTATCATGACTGGTATTCGAAGGATTGTAGAAACCTGAAAACACTACTCCAATAGTCGACTTTTTACTGACGTACCAATCCATTCCTATTTTCCCTGTTCTTCCGCCATGTTCTCTTTTGATGTAAGATTGTTGCAGAAAGGCTGAACTGGGTTGGCCATCAGGAGTGAAGTAATACCGATTAATGGTCAAATCCTGATAGGAATTATTCTGACTCCAGCCCAATGTTGAAAAGAGATTGATCTTATTCACCCGGTAATTGAAGGTAAAGCTGTTATTGGACCGCATGTACCTTCCCTGACCATAACTGAGTGTGATTCCGCCGTTAAATCCTCTTTCTTTCAATTTTTTCAGAATGATGTTAATGACTCCTGCATTTCCGGAAGCATCATATCTCGCCGGTGGATTGGTCATTATTTCAATAGAAGCAACTGAGTTAGAAGGCAGTGAACGTAAATAGCCTGCAAGATCTTCCTGTGACATGTAAGTTGGTCTGTTATCAATAAAAATCTGAACTCCTGATTTTCCTTTTAAGGAGATATTTCCATTGAAATCCACAGTGACACCGGGCGCTTTTTCCAATAATTCAAGGACAGTTGTTCCGGTGCTTCCGGTCAACGCCTCCGGATTTACAACTACACGGTCAATTTTTCGTTCTATAAAGGGTTTTTTAACGGTGATGACCACATCATCCAATTCTTTGGCAGGAGCGTTCACTGAAATTTCCGGGATGTCAATTTTCGAAGAAGTGGAGTCTATTTCAAAGGGTGCACCAATAAATTTCTGATAATCCAACTGATCAATAACGATCAAAAAAGTTCCTGTTTTAGTAAACTCGATTTCATAATTCCCCAAAGAATCACAGATAGCGGCTTTTACAAGTGACGAATCTGCTGAATGACAAAGTCTTACAATAGGGGGTGAGGCAGGATCTATCCCTGATACTTTTCCCGTAATTGTCGTGTTTTGAGCAAACGTGAGCTGAGAAGATAGAATACTGAAAAAGGAAAAAAATAGAATACTGTAGTTGAATCGTTTGCTGGTCATTGGGTTTTGAAATAGAACTGTCCGACAAAGATGTTCTATTTCGCCAAAAGTTGCTTGTAAAAAACTGCTAATTTATGTAAATCTGTTTATTTCCGTGTTGGACGGTTTAGATCTTAGCAGCAACATAGCCTGTTGGTGAAAGGCCGAAATGTTTTTTGAAAGCCTTACTAAAAGAATAAATATCGGAAAAGCCCATTGTGATTGCCACATCGGAAACCGAGTAATCAGATTTCAATAGGAGTGAAGCATGCTGTAATCTTATGGAAAGAATGTATTGATAAGGTGTTTTACCGATCATTTGTTTGAAAAGTCGAAAGAAATGATATTCGGACATTCCTGCCATTCGCGCTATTTGTTCGATCGTCAATGTTTCCGGATAGTTCGAATCGATAAATTCCTTTCCTCTTAAAACGCGTCGGCATAAATCTCTTTGAGTTTCAGCTTTTACGGTTGTGATGGATTGAAGTTGTTTGAAAACCTGAATCTGATCACTTACCAAACATTCGGCCAATTGATAAAATAATTCCTGATTGACCTGATCATTGGAAAAAGAGTTGTTATTTACGCAACTACTTATTTCCTGAAGTTTTCTTCCCAGATGTGTATGAGGTGCCTGATATTGATTCTCTAAAAAGTGTTTGGTATAGAAGAAATCAGAAAGATCCAAATCTGAAACTGGTGTGTTAGGAGCTTGCAAGGTTGCAACAACATCTGCGATTAGTTCATTGGAAACATTCAGACACATTCCTTTCACATAATTATTGCTGTCGATTACAACCTTACCTTCCTTTTCTCCATTCATTAAAAGGTAGGAACCGGAAGTAACCGTATATGATTGATCGTTTATGGTGTATCGCTCAATTCCTTCACGCACAAACTTGATAGCAAAGCAATGTGAAACTAACGACCGTTCAAAATCCTTTAATGAAGATAGATTGAAGACATTTCCATCATCACCGACGCGCAGGATCATTTGACCGTTGTTGTAGAGAGAAGGATTGTCGACGTTTGTCATTGCTGCAGCTATTTGACTGCCAATGTATTGAAAAATGAACGAGTGGTAATCAGAATGGAAGTGCTATTTCCTAAAGTGTAGAAATCAATGAATTAAAGGTGGTGGATTGGGATTTAACCACATAGGTACATAGAGAACATAGATGGATTTAATGAAAATTTAAAATAATTCTGCCCATTTAATCTAAGATTTAGCTATCTATTGCTAAATGACCTTTGTTCCTATGTGGTTCATTTAATATCTTATGTGGTTCACTTTCGATAACCTAAAACAAAAAAAAATCCCTCCGTCGGTTGACGAAAGGATCTTTTCTCTAAAGAATATCGTTCTTAGTTAACTGCTCCAGATAACTCAGCACCAGCTTTGAAACGTACTACGTTCTTAGCTGCGATTTTGATTTCTTTTCCAGTTTGTGGGTTACGACCAGTTCTAGCTTCACGCTTAGAAACTGAGAAAGAACCGAATCCTACTAAAGAAATACGGTCTCCTTTTTTCAATGCTCCAGCTGTAGCACCTACAAATGCATCCAATGCTTTTTTTGCATCAGCTTTAGATAATCCTGCTTCAGAAGCAATCGCATCAATTAATTCTGCTTTGTTCATAGTTTGGTTTTTTTTGAATGATTTCTAATAATTAACACAACAAAAATATATGAATATGCTTCTCTACCAAGGCCAAACACTAAAAAGCGCCAATTTTGTTGATAAATAAACGCATTTGTTGATAAGCCTCCCTGTTTTTAGGGGTTTTCCGACCAATTTATCGATTTGTTCGATAAAATTTAGTTCAAAATAATGTTCCAATCGGACGAATTATTCCCCACCAACCACTCTTTTGCGGTCATTTTTTTCTTTCCCTCCACCTGAAACTCGACAATTTCGAGTTGTTTTTCGTTGGTGTCAACAAATAATTGAGTCTTGGAAGAAGATAAATTAATGGATCCGGAACCTTTTTGATCCGTTATGATTGTTTTAAAAACCTTCACATTTTTTAATTCTCCTTTCGCGTTCTTCCAAGTTGTCCATGCAGCTGGATACGGATTCAATCCACGGATCAAATTATGAATCGTTTCCGGTTTCGCATTCCAGTCAATTTGTGTATTCTCTTTAAACAATTTCGGAGCGGGTCTCATCGAAGTACCCAATTCTGATTGCGGAATCGGATTTACTTCCTTGTTTGCAATACGGTTTAGCGTTTCTACCGCCAAATCACCACCGATGTGAATCATGTGGTCATGCAGTTCTCCGGCGCTTTCATTTTCCGAGATCGGCATTTCTATTTGACCAATTACATTTCCTGTATCAATCGCTTCATCTATAAAGAAGGTACTGACTCCTGTTTTTTTGTCTCCGTTTATAATGGACCAATTGATAGGAGCAGCTCCGCGGTAATCGGGTAGAAGAGAGGCGTGGAGATTGAATGTTCCGTGTTTGGGCATTTTCCAAACCTCAGTTGGAAGCATTCTGAATGCCACAACTACAAAAACGTCTGCTTTCAATGCTTCCAATTCTATTAAAAAACCGGGATCTTTCAATTTTAATGGCTGCAGAACCGGAATTTGATTTTCCAGAGCAAATTGTTTTACTGGGCTTTCATGCATCATTTGACCTCTACCTGCCGGTTTATCCGCAACAGTGACGATACCAACTAAATTCATTCCAGCTGATTTGATGGCCTCCAAAATTCCAACTGAAAAATGGGGCGTCCCCATAAAAACAATGCGCAAACTATTCATAAACTACCTTTTCCTTTATTCGATTGATCCATTTCAAATACGTAAAGGAAGTCAATCCCATCGTAATGAAATAAACATATTCAACTAACCAAACCCATTGAATAGGCCAGTTCCATATTTTAATGAAAAGATAAGCAGAAATGATATACAAAGTTGTCGCTAAACATTCTACCAAAAAGGTGATCCGTGTTTTACCAATTCCGCTGATGGTTTGGAAATACACACTTCCCATACCGTAAATAAGAATAGATCCGCTTACTACACGAAGAATTTGTGCGCTTTTTGCAACGTGTTCCGGGTGATCTGAAACCAAGCGGATCAATGCCTCCGGATAAAATAGGGATCCATGAAATGTCAAGATTAAAAAGCAAACAGTTAAGAGCTGCATTCTCCGTTGAATGATTGGGATTTGACTAAATTGTTTTGCACCGAAGTATTGAGCAATGTACGTTTTGGTAGCCGCCGCAAATCCCCAGATTGGAATGAAGGCTAAGAAATAAATGTATCGGATATTTAATGAAAGGGTCAGATTGTTTCCGCCCATTTGTTCAATCCAAATAAAGAAGATCGTCCAGATAGAAAGTGCTACGATTCCCTGAAATAGAAGCGGGACTCCAATCTTTAGGTTTTCTTTGAGTTGAAATTTGGTAATGAAATTCTCTTTCCAAACCGGATATTGCTTTTTCAGTCTGCCTCCGATTAATGTAGACAATAAGAACAGCATCGCTAAGAATTCAGCACAGGTAGAAGCAATTGCAGCTCCTTCCAGTCCTAACCGCGGAAAAGGACCAATTCCAAATACGAGGAAGTAATCCATAATAATGTTTGAAACGGCGGTAATTAAAGAAGCTATCAATACAAGTGATGTTTTCCCAACCGCTAAATAAGATGCCTGAATACTGATTGTGATTGTAGCTGCCCAGAAGGAATAACCTCTGATCTCCAGAAAAGATTGTTCTGCTTTGGCCAATTCATTGTTTGTAACCAAATATCCCATCAATGAAGGCATGCAAAACTGAACTAAGACAGTCAATACAATGGCTGCTATAACAAGAATGATGAAGTTAGACTGAAAAACAGCTGCAAATCCTCTTGTATTCTTTTCTCCCACTTTTTGAGCCATGGCAATTTGAGCGCCATCTCCCAATCCTATGAAAACCATGTACATGGTAATATACCAAAGACCCGCACTTCCGGAAGCATCGTAAGCCAGTTTACTGAATCTACTTAAGAAGGCGGCGTCAGTAATGGAAATAACGGATTGAATGAATCCGCTGAGCATCATTGGGAGAGCAACTTTAAGAATGCTCTTGTATCGAATATCAAGCATTAGATAATCTGTAAAAGCAGTCCTTTTAAATATTCTCCTTCCGGGTGAAAGGCATTAATTGGATGATCTGCCGGTTGATGTAACTGCTCCAAAATCTTAACCGTTCTTCCGGATTCAATTGCTGCAGCAATAATCGTATTTGTAAACAATTGTTTATCCACAACCTGTGAACAGCTGTAAGTCATCAATAAACCTCCAGGTCGGATGTGCTGAATAGCCATTGCATTCAGACGTTTATATCCTTGAACAGCTTGATGTCTTTTATCGCGGTGTTTCGCAAATGCAGGCGGATCTAAAATAATAATGTCATATTCTTCTCCTGTTTCACGGATAAAGTTCATAGCATCCGCAACAATGGATTGGTGATTTTCAAAACCATTCAATTCAATATTTGCATCTGTGAGTTCAATTGCTTTTTTAGAGCTGTCCAATGAGTGAACTTCTTTCGCTCCTTCTTTCAAAGCAGCCAAACTAAATCCTCCGGAATAGCAAAATGTATTTAGAATCTTTGCTCCCGCGGCATATTTAGCCAATAAAGCTCTGTTTTCGCGCTGATCAATAAAGAATCCGGTTTTTTGACCTGTGATCCAGTCTAACTGATATTTTACACCATTTTCCAAAGCAATATGTGGAGTTTCACAAGCCCCATATAAGTAACCGTCTTCAACCGGGATCCGTCCGGGAAGTGTTTCCTTGGATTTGTTGTAAACAGCTTTTAAATCGCTTCCTATCGCGTGAACTAATGCGTTTTTGATCAAGTCAATTTGAAGGTACATTCCCAAACTGTGACATTGAATCACCGCAACTCCGCCATAATAATCGATTACAAGTCCGGGTAATTCATCGCCCTCACCATGCACTAATCTACAGATCGAATTGTCTTCTCTGAAAAGATGTAATTTCTTACGTAAATCGACTGCGTCTGAAATGCGTTTATTGAAAAAATCCTGATCAATTTGCTCCTTGCTGAAAGTCAGGATCCGAACGGCAATAGAGCCATGCTGGAAGTGTCCTTTCGCAATTTCATTGTTTCGTGAATCCAAAACAGTTACTACCTCACCATCCTCAATTGTAAGCGGCATTTCTTTTAAAGCACCGGAAAAAATCCACGGATGTCTTCTTTCCATAGATTGCGTTTTGTGGGGGAGTAATTGAACACTGGAGTACATATCACGAAATTTTGTGCAAAGATAGTTTATTAATTACGAATTGAAAGTTTGTTTGAGCTCGGTAAGCCCACCTTTTAGAATTCAAAATTCAAAATGCAGAATTCAAAAGTGAGAAAGTAAATTTGAAATGGGGAATTGAAAATGAAAGAGCTATAATCAAAACCTTTTCAATTATCCCTCATTACTGCCGCACTAACGTTTGTTGTAATTCAGTCTTCAAAAGCGTAGCTTTTTCTTATCTTTGTAACCTATCTCATAAAAAGAAAAATGTCTTACTCAATTCAAGTGTTTCTAAAAAATAGTTCTTTCTCAGAAGAATATGCTCAGGAAAAGCATGAAGGAAAAGATTCTCCTGAGAACATCCGTTACGAATGGGAAGATGAGTTTCGCTTAACGGATTCTTCTGATGTATTGGAAATAGTGCGCGATCAGCCTTTTATTTTAGCAGGAGAAATGGGAGAGGGCAAGGCTTTTCATTATGAAATCCACGATGTGATTCAATTTGTTTTTCATGGAGAAAACGGATCTTCGGCAGTTGTTTTCTCGGAGAAATGTCTGGATGAATACAGTATTGATCACGATCATCAAAAATTGAGAGTTTATTTAAACGATGATGAAGTGGTGGAAAATCCGGTGCCCGGAGTTTATATCGTATTAAGTGCTTTTCCAAAGGAATTACGAAATTAATGCTTTCAATCAGGCAAATTCATTTTTCATACAACGAACAAAAGGAAGTTTTACAAGGGATCTCTATTGATCTGAAACCCGGTGAAATCTTTGGGATTGTTGGAGCAAGTGGTGGTGGAAAATCGACACTTCTAAAAATAGTTTCCGGATTGCTGGATGCTTCCAAAGGAACTGTGCACTGGAATGAAGAACGGGTTTTAGGTCCGAGTGAACGCTTAATCCCGGGACATCCTGAAATTCAATTGGTGAATCAGGATTTCAATCTGGATCTATTTCACACGGTAAAAGAAAATATTCTGGTGAAGATTCTACATTTACCTGAAATTGACCGCATTCGCTTTTGCAATGAATTACTTGATTTAGTTGAATTGAATGAAGTTGCATCCCAACAAGCACGTTATTTATCCGGCGGAGAACAACAACGCTTATCTATTGCACGGGCTTTGGCTCTGGAATCGGAAGTGTTACTTTTGGACGAGCCGTTTTCACATCTGGATGCACATTTAAGATTAAAGATCGGAGCGTATATCAAGCAATTGGTTGAAGTCAGAAATACGCTGTGCATTCTAGTTTCACATGAAGGAGACGAGGTAATGCAATGGTGTGGGGAAATTGCATTTTTAAATAAAGGGAAATTCACCCGCATAGATACGCCTGAAGGTTTTTACTTTAATCCTTCTAATTTCAATGAAGGAGCTTATTTTGGAGAATTAAATGAACTGAAAGAAGGGAGAACTAAAATTTTATTTCGACCTTGTGAATATAAGATCGTCAAAAAGGATGGTTTCGAAGTTGAATTTATAGATTCGGTTTTCTTTGGCGCTTATTGGAAAAGCTTTTTCAAAACAACAAATAAACAAACGATTATACTGCACGCAAATAAATCGCTTAAAAAAGTAAAACGCATTGAACTCAAGAGTAAAAATACCAAAGCTTAGCTGGCCTGAAGTTGCCAAGCTTTTCAAAAGAACTTTTCTGGAGTTCTTTCAGGAAGATTCTTTCTTTCACGGAGCTGCTCTGGCATACTACGCTGTTTTTGCCATTATTCCAATCATTTATCTTGCTGTAATTAGTTTTGGTATGATCATGGGTCAGGAAGGAATCCTGCGTATGATTAAAGTGTTATTAGAAGAGCAAGTTGGACTGCAAGATAGTTCTGGGATTTTAGATTTTTTATCAGACGTTCAATTTGAAAAGAGCAATGTGGTTCTGAATATTGTAGGGATCGTTGCATTGATGTTTTCAAGTTCTGCATTGATCTCTTCTTTGAGAATGAGCATCAATGAATTCTATGATATTAATGTAAAAATTGAAGATCGAAAAACAAAGATCTTCTTCACTGTTTTCAGTAAACTGGGAGCTGTTTTTATGTTGGGGGTATTTGGTGTTGCCATCGTATTGCTCTATACAGCAGAAACTATTTTTATGTCTGTCAGCGGTGAATTGTATACTTCATTACATCTGCAGCAGAAATGGATTATGGGTGGTGTTGAGCACCTGGTTTCTATTGGAATCAATACCGTGCTATTTGCTTTGGTTTATAAATTCCTTCACGATGGAAGGGTTGTTTGGAAGCTGGCTTTTTCGGGAGGTTTATTAACCGCTTGCTTGTTGCATATCGGACAAATTGGTTTGAAATACTATCTGACCAATTTCTTTTTTGGCAGCCAAATGGGAATTGCCGGAACCTTATTGATCTTTCTGGCTTGGATGTATTATACTTCCCAGATCATTTTTCTTGGAGCAAAATTTATTAAAGTCTATTCCGAGTTAATCGGGAAACCAATCATCTTTGAAGTGCATAAATTGTTGCAGAACATGCAGCAAAGGAGGAAGGGGTGAATTTAAAGATGGTTTGACAAGAATGAATATGAACAAAAATAAAGCAGATAGAAAAAGAAGGAATCATAAAGCAAACTTCTATCCATTTAATCAACGTCTTGCTTTCTTAGTACTTTCAATCATTCTCTTGGTATATGCAATAATTGGCGTCTATTATGACGATTTCATGATGCCCGGAAAACGAGGCATTCTTCATTTGCATGGATACTCAACTTGGGTAATGCTGTTGGCTTTTATTGCAACTGCGGCTAATTTGCTTTCTTTTTTCATTGATCATTATGATAAGCGGGATAATGAACATAAGTATGAAAAATTTGCAGCGTTTAGTAAAAAAGCAGGGTGGTTTTTCTTTGTTGCAGCGTTGATTGTTCAGGTATCACGGGTATTTTCTCATTCCTGATAATTTTCAATTTAAACCATGGAGTTTGATATGTTAACATTATTTTTTTTAAAAAAAAGCAACAAGATTAAAAAGTAATCATATATTTGATTAAAATTTGATCATCATGAAATTAGGGAACAATCTAAAACTCGTTCGCAAAAGCAAGAAAAAGTCGCAAGAAGAAGTTGCTACTGATTTGGGTTTAACACGCAGTAGTTATTCCGGTTATGAAAATGAAATTGCAGAACCGGGAATTGACACATTAATTGCTTTAAGTAATTATTATGCTGTTCCAATAGATGCCTTACTGACCAAAGATTTCTCTGCGTTTACAGAAAGTGACTGGACAACGATCAGTTCTGGTTTATACGCAGATATCAATGGAAAAAACTTACGTGTTTTAACTTCAGTAGTGGATGCGGCAGACAATGAGATGATTGAATTGATTCCTCAACAAGCAAGAGCAGGGTATACGACTGGTTATGCAGACCCTGATTACTTAAAGGTTCTCCCAACCTTTAGCTTGCCATTCTTGTCTAAGGATCGAAAATACCGTTCGTTTCCAATTATTGGGGATTCCATGCCTCCAGTAGAAGAAGGTTCTTTTGTTGTTGCGGAATACATTCAAAATTGGGGAAGTGTTCGTAATGGAACTCCTTGTATTGTTGTGACAAAAGATGATGGAATTGTTTTTAAGATTGTAAACAACTTCATTGAATCTCAGCAATCATTTGAATTATGCTCAACGAATCCGTTGTACTTGCCTTATTATGTGAATGTAAACGAGATTGTAGAAATGTGGAAATTCGTTAATTATATTTCTCCAAGTCTGCCTGAAATGCGCATAGATGATTCTACACTTACGAGAAGTATTCAGGATTTACAGCGAGAGATTATTGATTTGAAACGAACTGTTACCGGGGCAGCGAAAAACGTTGCTCATTAAAGATAATCCGTTCTTCATTGATCAACTCCCTCAAGGTTGTTTTGATCTTTGCAGAAAACGAAGTATCAAATAACGCAATAATTTCAGCTAAAGTCATTGCATTTTTTTCTAGCAGTGCGATGAGTTCCAATTCGAGTCTTGGGTGTTTTTCCAGTAGATTTTGCTCCAGACAATAGTCGCATTTCCCACAAGGATTGCTTTTCTGCCCGAAGTAAGAGATGATAAACTGAGGACGGCAGTGTTTTTCCTCAACGAATCGCTTCATTACGTTCATTCGTTCCAAAGCGCGCTCTTTTCTGAAATGATAAACCTCTGGTTTTAATTCTACATAATCATCCGGAAAGCGTTCGTGAAGAAAAGTAACCATTGGTAAATCTGTTCGCCAGGTAATATCGATGATCCCATGTTCTTCCAGATACTTCAATTGACGTTCCAGTTCCTGACTTGAAATTTTAAGTCTTTGACAAGCTTCCGACTCGTCCAATTCGCAGAACGAATCAAAAACATCGCTGTGATTTCTGCAAACCCAGGTGATCAAAGGATCCAAAACCGGATTCTTCAATTGAAAACCATATAGATGTGTATTGTCGATACTGATTTTAATCCGAGAACCCTTCAAGCCTTGTTCTGAAAAGAGAATGCTGCCGTTCATTTCAAGCAATTTGAAAGCGGGATAAACCTCCATCATATTGAGATTGAATTTCTTCACGAAATCATTGAAGGGTAAAACATAGGATTCATGTTCGCCTGAGCCAATCGCAATTTTCAAGTAATTACATAAGGCTCTGTAGATCAATTTGATTTTATCCGTGCTTGGAAATTGAGCTAATACGCGTTCCGCAATTTCATTGATATCAACTGGCTCTACAAAGGCAAAAGTCCTTGATTCATTTCCGTCACGTCCGGCTCTTCCTGCTTCCTGAAAATAAGATTCCGGATTGTTCGGGACCTCGTAATGAGCTACAAAACGCACATTCGGTTTGTCGATTCCCATACCAAAAGCATTGGTCGCTACCATAATCGGTGTTTTTTCTGAAAGCCAGTTAGACAAAGCAAGACTCCGTTCTTTTGCATTCATACCGCCATGATACATGTTTGCTTTGATCTTTCTTGTCTGCAGGTAAATCATCACATCCTTCACGCTCTTGCGGGTCTGACAATAAATGATTCCAACATCATTGGGGTTTTTATGAATCCATTTGGTGATAGCATCTAATTTATTGGAAACATGGTAAACCTCATAGCTTACATTTGTTCGCTCAAAAGGAGCTTCAAATAACTCCGGATTCTTCAGATTCAAATGAGTTGCAATATCCTCTTTTACTTTCGGCGTAGCTGTTGCAGTTACAGCCATGATTGGAACTTCCGGATGGAATTCTCTCAGTTTAGCCACTTCTACATAAGCTGGCCTGAAGTCGTGTCCCCATTCTGAGATACAATGTGCTTCATCCACCACGAACAAACCAATTTCCATTTGTTTAACCCGTTCCTGAAATAAACGTGTTTGAATCCGTTCCGGAGAAATATATAAGAAATCCAGTCCTCCAAACTTGGCATTGTCCAGAAGAATATCGATTTCCCGGAAAGAAAGTCCGCTAGTCAATGCTTTTGCGCGAATTCCTCTTTTCTGTAATTGGTTTACCTGATCTTCCATCAAAGCAATTAATGGCGAAACCACGATGGTAATTCCTTCACGAGCAATTCCGGGAACCTGAAAGCAAATGGATTTCCCTCCACCGGTTGGTAAAAGTGCGATTACGTCTTTCCCATAAATAGCCGCATCAATAATCTCTTCCTGTAAGGGTCGAAATTGAGAATAGCCCCAATAGTTGGAAAGAATTTCTTCGCTCTTTTTTGACATAAGTTTGCAAATTTAAGGCTTCAGCTTCGTTAATTTGCTGTAAAACTCAGGTTTTATTAAATCCTTCAGTTCAGAATAGGGGACTACAGACCATTCAGGATCCAGACAAGGCGCCTTGTAATGAGCAAATGAAGGGTGCAATTTCAATCCTTCATTCGTAAATGTAAAACTGCAATCTGTGGTCCATAATTCCATATTGTAGTAATCGCAATCATATCCAAAATCATCTGGGTTGGCTTCTGCTTCCGGGTCAAAATATTCAGGCTTGGTTTTCGATAAATAGGCTATAATACGTTCCTGAAACAATTCATCTTTGCCAGCAAGGAGATAATCTTCCGTGGTAATCGTTTTATGATTGTTTAAGTTGAAGTTCACGCCATAATTACTTTCATCCGGATGTGCTCCACCGCAATAAAATGTCGAAAAAACAGAAAAACACATCAAGTCATTCGATACACTTCTAACGGATGCGCCTAAATTGTAATCAGACTCAAAATTGAAACCGTATACAGAGTAGGAAGCACAACTCAAAGCTTCAAGGTATTCCGAAATATGGAAATTTTCCAGGTAAAAGTTCGCGTCCTTCTGTTTTTCAGTAACTAATCCCGAATCTATTCGGAAGAAGTCGATCCCAGTGTTTATCTCTGTAAAATAACGGATTTTGACACCATTGATAATTTCCGGTTTGCTCGCCTCTTTTAATTTGAAAAGACCAACCTTTACTTTTGTCATGTCGTTAACAGCACTTTCCTTTATAAAGTAAGGGTTCGAGCATTTAGGGCTTCCTGTTTCCTTTGCTGTTAATGGAAGTAATTTTAATTCAAGTGACTTTCCTTTACTAGTCCATGTTCCGACAGGGGATTTATTCGGCCATTTAAACTTAAAAGCCTCCGGGTTTTCAGGCGTTTCGCCTAAACCATCCAATGTGTTGACTGTGATTAATCCTGCCTTATAAGTTCCGGAAAAGGAAATATCGATTAATTTGTTTTTATAGAAGTAGTATCCTTCTACTTTATTGCCTTCCAGTGTTATCTGAAGATAGATCGGATATTTCCCTATGGTGCCACTAAAGGAATGGGTTTGCCCCTTGATTTGATTGAAACCGAAAAGCAAAAGAAAAAGTGAAAGAAGCCTGATTCTTCCCGAAAAGCTTTTCAATGAAAGGGTTCGAAGTCTTAGCATTTGTTTGGTTACATTAAAGGTACGTGTTGTTACAAATATTGGAATTACTTCCGATATCTTCATGGAATCGTCAACTAATTTAGGTATATTCGCGTAACTATTAGTCGTTATGATATTACAAGACAACATTAAAGTTACTCTTATCAAAGAGTCTAAACTAAGTGCTGTTGACTGGGATAATTTACCGTTTGGTAAAGTGTTTTCAGATCACATGCTGATTATGGATTATAAAGATGGTGCATGGCAAGATCCTGAGATTATGCCTTTTGGGCCAATTTCTATGCATCCGGCTACTTCTGCAATCCATTACGGGCAATCAATCTTTGAGGGGTTGAAAGCTTACAGAATGGAGGGTGGAGAAGTAGCAATCTTCAGACCGGATATGAACGCAAAACGATTCGAAGAGTCGTGTGAGCGTATGTGTATGCCGGTCATTCCTGAAAATGTATTTGTAGAATTGACTCGCAAATTCGTTGAAATTGAAAGTAACTGGATTCCAAATAAAGAAGGTTATTCATTGTATTTAAGACCGTTTTTATTCGGGACTGATGAGTACATTGGAATAAAGCCTTCTGATACGTATCGTTTTGTGATTTTCGCATGCCCCGTTGGAGCTTACTACAATGAGCCGGTGAATGTGAAAATTGAAGAATTCTACACAAGAGCATCAGTTGGTGGAGTAGGTCGTGCAAAAACTGCAGGTAATTACGCCGCAGCCTTGTATCCGGCAAAATTGGGACAGCAAAAAGGCTATCATCAGTTAGTTTGGACAGATGGGAAAACACATGAGTACATTGAAGAATCAGGTACAATGAACGTGATGTTTGTAATTGATGGAAAATTGATTACTCCTTCTGAAGAAAGCGATACTATTTTAAGAGGTATTACGAAGCGCTCTGTGGTAGAAATTGCAAATCTTTGGGGAATGCCTGTAGAGGAGCGTAAAGTTTCTGTTGCGGAAGTTGTTCAGGCGCATAAAGAAGGTCGTTTAACGGAGGCCTTTGGAGCAGGAACAGCAGCTACAATTGCACATATTGCTAAAATCGGATACAGAGATGAAGATTTGATTCTTCCTCCGATCGAGACACGCACGTTCTCATTGAAAGTTCATACTTATTTGGATGAATTAAAATCAGGAAAAATAGAAGATAACTTCGGCTGGCTTTTGAAATTATAATCTTGCTTTTTGTAAGAAAACCAAATTATGTGGGTATGTGATTAATCGCATACCCACTATTTATTTTATGGAAAATTAGAAACCTCTGCATCTTTAAAGAAATTCACAGTCATGAAGCCGATTTTACACCTTGCTCTTCTGATCTTGCTTTCATCAAGTGCACTTGGGCAAACTACCGTTCGAATTATTGCCAAGGATAGAAGTAACGGAGATCCTGTTTCCAGAGTTTACATTCGTCAATACCAAGGTGATTCATTAATGAGTTCTCAGTACACATCTCTAAAAGGCACTGCTTATTTCCATGTTTCAACAAAGGAAAAAACGACTTTTGAACTGGAACACATTGCTTTCAATCCGCTTGAAAAAATACCAGCTAAAGTGTTTTCTGGAAAACCCTCTGATACACTAACCATTCACGTGAGAATGCATTATTCAAAAGAGCGGTTGATAGATGGAGTGGTTATTAAGCCCATTGGCGTTCCTGATACGATTTTTGAATCAGCACGTGTCTCAGTAACTGATTTTGAGTTTTTGCCGGATAACAACCTGCTTTTATTGACTTACCCGAAAAACTTAAAAAAGGGAACTGAATTGGTTCTTTACGACGGATTTAATTTGTTGGGAGAAATCCCTTTGCCGGAACAAGGACAAGAGCTGATTCACGATTACAGAGGAAATCCTCATGTGCTAACGGATAAAAATGTATACGGAATCAGTCAGAAAAATCGACAAATTCAAATAGCACAAATCGAAAAGGACTATTATATGACCTATATTGCTCCGATCGTGGATACCGCATTTACCAAGTACTATTTTTCGAATTTTAATCCGAATTATCCGGCCTTCGATTATTTCACATTCGACATTGTAGACTCAAGTTATCGAAAAATTGCCAAGGTTCAGGATGATTTGATGATGGAATTGTATCGTTCGGAATTCAAGTGGGTAGATGTAAGAACCAAATTATGGGCAAAAGAAAAAGAGAACGAAACAGGTGTTGATAAAGAGGTTTGGGTAGGAATGTACTATTTCACTAGCTCTATCTATTACAAAGAACTATACGCTCCTATTTTTGAACGTAATGATTCGATCTTCCTGTTTGATCATTATAAGAATCTGCTTTTCAAATATTCCTATTTAGGCGATGTGCTTGACAGTATTCCAATTTACTATCATTTGCAGCCGAAAGAAAATGGCTGGAAAAAGCATTTGATCCAGGATTATGAGACGGGGGAGATCTATATTCATTATGAAAATGCAGGAAAAGCACAATTGAGACATTTTGATACAAATACTGGGAAATTGAGTCTCCCTGTTGAATTACATTTCAAGTATCCTGAAAACATTCAGATCAAAGGAAATAGCGTGTATTATATCTACCGTCCTTTTGAATCCACTCAGAAAAAGTATTTATATCGGGAAAGATTACCTTTTGAATATCAGTCTCAAAAGACTAATAAAGGAACCTTGGTGGAGTTAGCTAAGCCCTAAAAGCGTAAATGGAGCTAAGACGGGCGTCCTAACTCCATTCACTAATCAACCTAACCTAACCACCTAAATCATAACAAATATACAATAAGAAATTTGAAATGCAACTGGTCAAGTAAAAAAAAACAGTTTAAAAATCACTGACAATATTAATTAATTGATAATCAGTGATTTAATATTTTGATAAATGCATTTAAATGATTACTCTTCGTCCAATCGGCCCTTCGCAGAATAATAAATCAAGGATAGAAACGGCTGAATTGAAGTGTTTTTTATTGAATAATACCTGATTGTATTCCCCCTTCATTTCCAGATTTTCATAGTCAAAAGCTCGATAATCTTCGGGATAAGAGGCTTCATATTCTTCCGGAAAAGAAAAGTTCAAATCCAATTGATAAGTATCCAAAAAGAATTGAGTAATCTCCAAATCAAAGTCCACTAAAAAGCGATGTTTCTTAAAGAGCAATTTCTCAATATCCGAAGCGTAATGTTCGAAATAGGGGGCAGAAGCATACGAAGTCTTCAGTGCTTTCCAATGGATCAAAGGCCAATTCTGCTGGTATGAAACCAATACATCTTTCGTCTCCGTTTTTGATCCCGAAGGTTTCTCCAAAGGCATCGTAAGAATCTGAGATCCTTGCGAACCAAGAATTGTCATTCTATTCCGAAAAGTCTGCTTCGGTAAATGATCCGAAGTTTCAAAAAGAACCTGTTCAAACTTTGCTAAATCCTGGAAATAGCGAACACTTCCAAAATAGGCAATCGGGAAAACAGCAGACATTAAATTACTTGATCTTTGTAAACACGCGATCCCATCGAATACCTGTAAACGCGCTTTTCGAGAACCAAACAATAGAAGCTTTTCCAACCACGTGATCTTCCGGAACATAGCCCCAAACTCTTGAATCTGCAGAGTTGTAGCGATTATCTCCCATTAACCAATAGTAGTTCATAGCGAATTTGTAAGAACTGACTTTCTTCCCATCAATGTAGATACCATCATTCTTCTCCTGCAATTTATGGCCTTCGTAAGCTGTGATCGCTCTTCTGTACCAAGCAATATTTTCCTTCGTCAACGGTACAACAGCACCTTTTTTAGGGATTCTGAATTTAGTAAAATCACTTACCGTGTTGTTGATATAGAAATCTTTCGGGAAATTATCTAAGTTTCTGATTAATTCAGAGTTTGTTGGCTTGTATCCTTTGATATCTGAATATTGTGGAGCTAAACTCAATATGAAAATAGTTTTTGGCGACATTTTCTGTAGTTCCGATAATCTGGAACTAGTTAAATAAACTACTTCAATACCGTTTGAGCTAGTAACATAATCACCTTCATCTTGAGATAACCCAAGAGATGTCAGGTATCTTTCTAATAACGGTTCTCCCTTATCGGAAATCTCATAAGCCATGTTTTGATTAGGATAAACATTTGCAGGTTTCCCGTTGACGTATAAAACAGACTCTTTGATCTCAATAACATCACCTGGTATTGCTACACAACGCTTGATATAATTCTCACGTTTGTCCACCGGTCTGAAAATGATTCCGTAATGCTCAATGTAATTCAGTCCTTTTTCCGGCATTCCACCACGGGAGTAGGTTACACCGCTTGCAATTCCAGCGCGCGCTTTTTGTTGCCACATTCCAATATTCTGAATAAAATCTCCACCGAGACTGTCTAGTACCAAGTTGTCTAAGTTTGAATTCGTAGCAACTGACCGCTGTTGAAGTATTTGAATAGCTTCCGGGTATTTTTGCTGCACACTCTGGAACCAATACCACACAGCTTCACTGTTTACCACTTGATGATAATCATGTCCCATCAAACCATTCGGAACACGTGGATCATAGATTGCGGTATCTCCTGAAGGATAATTGAAAACCATCACATCATTTCGATTCACTTTTCCAAATCCGGGTAAACGGTAGTAATTGGAAGTTTCAATTCCTAAATATGATTTCACATTGATCCATGGAATGGTGTTGTGAACCAATGGGAAAGATAGGGGAGTAACGGGAACTTTCGGACCGTAAGCCAATTTGTTTACAAAAAGAAAATCTCCTACCAATAAGGTTTTTTCCATGGAACCCGTTGGAATTTGGAATGGTTCAAAAACGTATGTACGAATGATGCTTGCTGCAACCAACGCAAAGATGATTGAATCTCCCCATTCTTTAATCGCTGATTTTTTTCCAATTCTTTTTGAGCGAAATGACAAAATATAAGCTACGGCATGTCCCACGATCGGCAGAGCCAAAAACAAAGCCACGTGATCACTGTTTGTTCTTCTTGCAACTTCCACCGGGCTTGCCCAGTTTGTAGCGTTTAAAACGGGTAATGTTGAATCGTTCGCGTTCGCAATCTTCCACAAGATCAAATACGGAAAGAAAATTCCCTGAAGCGTATCAGCAACAGAAAAGAATCCAAATCGTCTGATGTAAGAAACATTGGCTACCATCCACATAACAACATGAATTCCCGGAATGAACATCAATAAAGACCACCAAGGTTTTCCTGATCCGAACTTAAATACGATGTAATAATTGTAAACGGGAACAAATGCCTGCCACGATTTAGCTCCGATGCGTTCAAAAGTTTTAAACCAAAGTGAAATGATCGGATGAACAAGAAGTAGGAACAAGAAATAATAAAGTACGTTCATAGGGCTGAATTAAAATGCTAATACGTCACGCATGGTGTAAATTCCTTTCTTTCCGTGAAGGAATTCTGCAGCAATGACAGAGCCTAAAGCAAAACCATCTCTGGAATGTGCTTCGTGACTCAAGGTTAAAGTATCTATTTTTGAAATATAAGAAATCGTATGTGTTCCGGGAACGTCTGGCTCTCTCACGGCTTGAATCGGAAGTTCATGTGCGGAAACTTCAGGCCATGAACCCGTTTCTGCTTTCCAGGAAGTGTATGTGTGATTGTTCTGAATGATCCCCTGGGCTAAAGAAACTGCCGTACCGCTTGGTGCATCCAATTTCTGAATATGGTGAATTTCTTCGATCTGCGCTTTGTATTCAGGATGCGGAAACATTAAAGCTGCCAGTTTTTCATTGATATTAAAGAGGATATTTACACCTACACTGAAATTCGATGCGTGCAGTAAAGAACCGCCTTTCTCAGTTACTAAAGTTGCAACATATGGCAGTTGTTCCTGCCAGGCTGTTGTTCCAACTACAACCGGAGTTTTTTGTTCCAGACATTTTTCAATGTGATTAATGACTAATCCCGGTTGAGTGAATTCAATGGCAACATCTGCAGTAGCTAAATCGACCTGATCAATGGTGGTTTTGGAATCTATCTTGTAAACAATAGTATGTCCGCGTTCTAAAGCAATCCGCTCGATCGCTTTCCCCATTTTCCCATATCCGATTAGTCCGATTTTCATGTAGCGCAAAAATACTGTTTTCAGCTTCCTATTTTAACTTTTAACGAAATTTAAATTGAAAAGAAACTCCGTAAGCATTCGGGAAATAAGTTGTTGGATGAATGGAAAGTGTTAAATCTTCACTGATGTCAAAATTCACAAAATGAGCTTCAACTCCGGCATCTACAACATTCAAGAGATAAACGAGCCCCATTCCTAAGATTGCAAAATCGCGCCGGTTGCGATGCTGTGCGTATAATGAAAGCAAACTTTGATCGTCGTATTCCAAAAAATTACCCGGTGCATTCCCAATTTTCCGTGATTCATACTCCGCACGATAATCGTTCTTAAGCATATTGTTTTTCACAGCGAAATAAGTTGTGACACCCAAACCTGCATAAATCAACGGAACCTTCCAATAGGCTTTCTTTTTACCTTTTGGCATGGCAATGTGATTGTAAATTTGTCCGGAACCGGGAACTACTGCAGAGAAAAGACATGCTCTTTTCCACGAGTGTGTTTTAACCGTATCGACAGGAGCAACACTAAGCGAATCCTGGGCGTTTACTTGAAGTGAAAACCAAACTAAGATGAAAGCGCCTAGGAATTTGAGCATTACTTCGTTTTATTCAGTAATTCAATGATTCGATTCAAATCTACTTCGGATGAGAAGTTGATTAAGATCTTACCACTTCCTGAATGCGTCTTTTTAATTTCCACTTTCGAAGAAATACGATCACTCAAATGATTCTTAAAAACCTCTTGAATAGATGATAACTCCGGAGTATTTGCTGTTTTTGGAGCACTCGGCGTTTCTTCACTCGTACGGGAAGTGTTTGTGCGAATCAACTCTTCGATCTCACGAACAGAAAGCTGGAAGTCAATAATTTGTCTGTACAAGTCCAATTGGCGGTTCTCATCTCCGGCAGAGACCAATGCACGTGCATGACCCATTGAAATAAGATTGTCACGAACACCCAATTGGATCTCAGCAGGAAGCTTTAACAAACGCAAATGGTTTGTTATCGTTGTTCTTCCTTTGGATATTTTTTGTGATAATTGATCTTGAGTCAATCCAATTTCATCGATTAATCGCTGGTAGGAGAGGGCAACCTCAATTGCATTCAGGTCTTCTCTTTGAATATTCTCCACCAAAGCCATCTCAAGCATCGCCTGATCATTGGCTACACGAATATATGCAGGAACTTCTTCCAATCCGGCTAACTGAGAAGCTCTGAAACGTCTTTCTCCCGAAATTAACTGGTATTTGTCTTTCCCAAGTTTACGAACCGTTAAGGGCTGGATGATTCCGTGAATTGCAATGGAATCTTTTAACTCATTCAATGCATCCTTCTCGAAATTAGTACGCGGGTTGAATGGATTTGCTTCAATTGAACCAATTGGAATCAATGCCACACCGCCTGTACTGGCAGTTGGAGCTGCAGTTGCAGTGGTTGTAATATCTGATGAAGAACTTTCCAATAAAGCTCCCAATCCTTTTCCTAAAGCTGAACGTTTTTTCGGATTAGATGTCATTTCCTACTTGAAATTGTTTGTCGTTATTACCGATTTTTGTCAAATCGTTTCGTTGTAGAATTTCACGTGCGAAATTCAAATAATTGATAGCTCCTTTACTTGTAGCTTCGTGCATGACGATTGTTTCTCCGAAACTAGGAGCTTCTCCCAATTTGGTGTTTCTATGAATAACCGTATCGAAAACCAAATCCTGAAAATGTGTTTTAACCTCTTCTACTACTTGATTTGCCAAACGCAAACGTGTATCATACATTGTTAAAACAATCCCTTCAATTTCCAAATCCGGATTCAATCGCCCTTGAATGATTTTGATCGTATTCAATAATTTTCCTAAACCCTCCAATGCAAAATATTCGCATTGAACCGGAACCATTACTGAGTCTGCAGCTGTTAATGCATTTACAGTAATCAAACCTAAGGAAGGCGAACAATCGATGATAATGAAATCGTATTGATCCTTGATCTTATCTAAAGCCTGCTTTAGCATATGCTCCCGATTGGGCATATTAATCATTTCCAATTCTGCACCAACCAAGTCAATGTGAGAAGGAATGATATCCAGATTCGGATTGCTTGTTGGAATGATTAATTCCGATGGATGTACATCATTGATCAAACAATCGTAAATATTACGTGAGTTTTTTGGATCTAAACCAACTCCGGACGTGGCATTTGCCTGTGGATCAGCATCGACCAATAATGTCTTGTACTCCAAAACACCAAAACATCCACCCAAATTAATTGCTGTAGTTGTTTTGCCAACACCACCTTTTTGATTCGCTATTGCGATTATTTTACCCATAAGAGTACTGTAAATTTGAGGATAAAGATACGTTATTGAAATGACCTAAACGGCATTTATTTCTGCTATTTTTTCAACGAATAAGATGTTGAAAGATTGTTTGAAAGTTTATTATAAATCCTCGAAGTGAACATCACCAGCATAAGAAGAATTGGAGCTTTCTCCTATATTCAGTTCGGTTGCTTTACTCATGACCTCTAACAAAGTTTCCGAGAACTTCTCAAAATCTTCCTTGTAGAGAAAAATTTTGTGCTTTTGAAAAACTTCTTTTCCGTTCAAGTTTACCTTCTTACTTTCCGTAACGGTAATGTAGTGATCCAGGCCTTTTGTTGCTTTTATATCGAGAAAATAAGTGCGTTTTCCGGCTTTCACAATTTTAGTGAATACCTCTCTTTGAGAGTCGTAATCGAGTTCGTTTTGCATAGTTTATTAAGGGTTGCAGCAAAACAAATATTCGTTTTTATTTATTGAAATACAAGATTTTGAGAGAGAAATTTACTTTTTAGGTTTTCTTTTCTTTCCTGAATTGAGAGTAGATGAAGGTTCCTTCTCTTTTTTATGCTTCTTTTTAGCTTCATAAATCTGAAGTGCAGTCATGTTCTTTTTATCCACTTTAACCGGCTTCTTGCTTTCTTCAGTTGTGTTTAAAGCATCAGAATCCGGTAGAACAGCGACGTGTACATCGTTTGCAGATCCTTTTCCTTCACCCGTTGGATCAACCCATTTTCCGGGTGTTGAAGAAGTTGTTACTTCTCCGTTTCTATCATCAACAGAAGCTACTGAAACGGTAACGTCTTTTTTGTTGATACCAATCACATCTTCCTTCAATACCCAGCGGTTATTATCCAGAATAAATGCATCATAAGACATGTCCGGAACATAAAACTCATAAAACCCAACCATTGTTGGTGTTTCAGGCATTAAGTGATCAAAAATGATGCGTTTGTATTCCGGTTCGTAGCGTAAAGACATCACAGAACGTTCGGAATGTTCGTAAAACACACGTTTCATGGTTGTGCCTCCTGATTTAAACAAGGGGTAACCTAATTTCAAGCTGTTCCCGGAAAATGAAATGACATCAATTAATTTGGTATTACTCATTCGGGTTCCGCCGTCCCAACCGAGTACCGTGTAATAAGTCTTACTTGCCTTTTCTACTGGAATAATCTGGTAGTACAAAGCTCCGTACCACATGTCAGCCTCCAGTGTTTCCTCCGGTTTAGCAGTCAATAGAAAAGATTTATCGATCAACTCGATCACTTTAGGCTTCGTGTCTTTTAATGAGTTTCTATGGAGGACATATGCGAAATACTTTTGACTTCCATCATCTTGCTCCACATTCCAGTTAACGATTCGAACCAATTTATCCGGACTATCAATAACTCCAAGTGTTCTTAGTTTGGTAAATGTGATATCGAAAACAGTAGGTTCGTGAAGTGTCTGATCAATTAACTTTTTGAATTGTTTATTCCAGTTCTCCTTACCTGCATTATTTCTGGAACCACGCATGGAATCCAAAAGCACAGCTAATTCGTTTTCTCTGGAATAGAGATCGAATTGACTCCAGGATTGGAGGCTGATAAGAAATATAAGTATTAAACTGAATGAAACTTTCATAACACTAAAACGCTAAAAAAGTAAATGTGTTACAATTTAAGGATAAAGTTACTGGATTACAAGTGCATGAAGTCCTTTTTCGCAAGTAACTCATCTTCGCTCTCACGGTATTCCGGATCGTCCACACAACAATCAACCGGACAAACAGCAGCACATTGTGGTTCATCATGAAAACCTACACACTCCGTACATTTATCTGTAACAATGTAATAAACATCCATGTCCTTCGGCTCGAAATTATCATCTGCCTGAACATTTTCACCATTCAATGTCGTAATCAATCCTTTTAATGACGTGCCATCCGCATACGTCCACTCAGCACCACCTTCATAGATTGCGTTGTTTGGACATTCCGGTTCGCATGCACCACAATTGATGCATTCGTCTGTAATCATGATTGCCATAAAGAGACTTTTTTTGTGCAAATATACGGAGGACTCACATTTAAACAGTGAAATATTTCAAAAAATAATGGTTTTCCCCACAGACGAATTAATTTTGCACCGTGGAAAAAAAAGCAATCATAGAAGTTTTTGGTCAACTTAGAAAAGCATTAAGTGCTTTCACTCTGAATGAACAATGGCCCGGTTACGAATGTGGATTAACTGAAAATGAGTTTCAAAGCTTTCAGGGATTGATCAATAAGGAAGTGCAGCTCAATCCGTGGTTTACAAAAGGAAATTGTACAAAAGCTTTAAATGGAATCATTCATTTAACTGAAAAAGAATCGCTTGAGAAATTTTCGGATAGTTATCAATTTACTTCAAAACCTAAGGTCATTGCCTTAATTATGGCAGGGAATCTTCCATTTGTAGGTTTTCATGACCTGCTTTGCGTTTTGATCACAGGAAACAAAGCTTTGTGTAAGTTAAGTAGCTCTGATTCCAGAATTCCTACACGATTAATTGAGTGGATGATTGAATGGAATCCGGATTTGAAGGAATACATTTTGATCTCTCCGGGACCAATTAAAAAGTATGATGCAGTTATTGCAACGGGAAGTAACAATTCCATTGCGCAGTTTGAAACCTATTTCGGGCATGTTCCACATTTATTCAGAAAGAACAGATCTTCAATAGCTGTGTTGGATGGTTCGGAAACTGACGAAGAGTTAAGTAAGTTGGGATCAGATTGTTTTGATTTTTTCGGGATGGGTTGTCGTAATATTTCAAAATTGTACTTACCGGAAGGATTTAACTTGAATCGCATTTTTGAGAATTTCCTGGATCAGGCTCATTTGATCCAACATCACAAATACGGGAATAATTACGATTACAACCGAACGATTTTCTTGATGAACCAAATTCCGTTCTTAGATAACAATGTATTTATGCTGAAGGAAGACGAAGGAATTCATGCGCCACTGTCTGTTATTTACTACGAGTATTATAAAGAAGAGGGATTGCTTCTTCATAAGATTACAGGCATGAAAGACGAACTTCAGGCGGTTGTCGGACACGATTTTATTCCCTTTGGAAAAGCTCAGGCTCCGGATATTACAGATTTTGCAGATGGAGTGGATACCTGTGCGTGGTTGAACTCATTATAGCCTGACTTTTATGAACCACAATAGGTTACATAGACAATTTTGAACGAATCATATTTTCTTGAAGACTATTATGATGATTTGACATAGCTAATCCTTAAAGAGTGAAGATATAAATTCAAACTATGTGCCCTGTGGTTCTATGTGGTATGTAATAATAGATGCCTTTTCCTGAGTTATTAACAATCAACTTCAAAGTTTTCAACAATTTTTGTAACCAAGTTCGTACTTTTGCGTATTCTGGATAGAATTCAATGCCTTTTAACATGATGAAAAGCTTAGCAATTGTAGGATTTGGGATTTCTTTTTTCTCCTTTGGAGGAGAATCCCCGGCAAAAATGAGCCAAACAGATTACGTGTCCATGTGGTCGAATGTAGCTGTTGAACACATGCTTACTTATCGAATTCCAGCAAGTATTACTCTTGCACAGGGATTGCTTGAAAGTGGTAATGGAAATTCACCACTTGCAACAGAAGCAAATAATCATTTTGGAATTAAGTGCAGCGATTGGACTGGCGAGAAGATGTATTTTGATGACGATGCTAAAGGGGAGTGTTTTAGAAAATACCCAACTGCAACGGAATCATACAATGATCACAGTCTATTCCTTACTAAGAAACCGCGTTATGCAGGTTTGTTTCAATTCCCTGTAGACGATTACAAATCATGGGCTAAAGGGTTGAAAAAAGCAGGTTACGCAACACATCCCGAATATGCTGAAAAGTTGATTGATCTGATTGAACGCTTGAAGTTGTATGAATACGATGATAAAACTGCTCCTGAAAATAAGGGGACAGAATTATTAGCAAACAATGTAAAAGAAAGCACGAAACCAAAGTCAAAAGAAACGGCTGCAAATAAATCTGTTTCTTCCATGAAAATCGATGAATCGTGTTTGAAGTACCAAAATCACATTGCAAAAGAAAATAAGAATGATGTAAAATTCATCATTGCCCGAAAAGGAGATACATATTATAAAATTGCAAAGGAGTTTGAGTTGGCAATGTGGCAAATGTATAAATACAATAATTTCGTAGATAAGAAAGATATGTTGGAGGCTGGTGATATTGTTTATATCGAACCAAAAAGAAACAGATCCCGCAGTAAAGGGGCTACTTTTGTTGCTGCTAAAGATATTACATTGATTGAAATCTCTCAAGCCGAGGGAATCAAATTAAAGAAATTGGTAAAGATGAACGGATACACATCTGAAAAAGTTACTGTCCAAAAAGGACAAAAGATCCTTCTTCGTTAGTTATCTACGTTGAAGTTTATTGTTGTTGTTTGTGAAAGGTTGCGTTATGCAACCTTTTTTTGTTTTAGAAAGGTCACTTCGACTTCGCTCAATCCCCTTCACCAAGATATATTGATCTGTTGAAATAATAAGGTAACTGAGCGAAGTCGAAGTTTAGGATTTCAATGGCTAAAAACAGAATCGTCTTTAATTCAGTACTTCATGCTGTCCAAAATGTTTTAAAAAAAATACTAGGATTAAAAGATTTTGTTAAATTTGAGAAACTCCTGTGTTATGAAACCCTCAAACGAACTGTATAAGTTAATCAAGTCGTTGACTAAATCTGAGAAGCGTTTTTTTAAGCTTTCATCTGCTTTGCAATCCGGCGAGAAGAACTACCTGAAAATTTTTGATTTTATTGAAAAACAAGGGGCTTATAGAGAGGAAGATTTGAAGGAATTCTTTCAGAATGAGACTTTTGTAAAGCATTTACCTTCAGAAAAAAATCATTTATATCGCTTAATATTAAAAAGTCTCCGTGTTTATTATTCAGAGCAATCCGCTTCAAGCATTCTAAAACAGGAGTTGAAAAACGTAGAAATTCTTTACAACAAAGCGCTTTACAAAGAGTGTGAAAAGTTTGTGCAACGAGCGAAAAGCTTAGCCATTGAACATGAAGAATTTTACTATTGGTATGAATTGATTTCCTGGGAGAAAAAGTTATTGGAGGCAGCATATGAGGACGGTGAGTTTTCAAGGAATCTGGATGATATCATAGAAGAAGAGGAGCTGGTAATTGCAAAATTGAGAAATCAGGCAGAATACCAGGTGATTTACTCTAAGATCAACCTAATCTTTCGTTCAGGAGGCTTTACCAGAAACGAAGAAGAACGCAGGGTTGTTGAGGAAATATCTGATTACCATCTGATTAAAGGCAAAAATACAGCGCTTTCCACTCGGGCATCTTCCATGTGCTATTATATTAAAGGATTGTGTGCTGCTGCAAATAGAAATTACGAAGACAGTTTTCAATTCTTTAATCGCACAAAAGATATTCTGGATAATAATCCATTGATAAAAGAAGACTTAGGTCAACGTTATATCCTGACACTTTCTCATTTGTTGAGATGTTATATTGATAACAAGCAGTTCAAAGAAGCAAGCAATGTCATTCACGAGATCCGTGCACTCGAAGGAGGGAAAGGGTTTAATTCCATGGATTTATCCCTTCGTATTTTTACGATCTCTTACAATGCGGAATTTGCGTTAAATCATGCTACCGGAAATTTCGAAGCTTCTGCAAAACTAGCTGACGAAGTTCGTGGAAGATTGCGCGACCTGGATGATAAAGTTTCAAAGGAACAGAATATTCTATTCAGTTACAATCAGGCGTACACTTATTTTGGGATAGGGGATTATAAAAAGGCGCTCTCCACACTCAACGAGGTTTTAAATGACAATGAGCAACGTTTGAGACAGGACATCTATAGCTTTGCACGGATTTTCAATCTGATTATTCATTTGGAACTGGAAAACTACGATTTCCTGGAATACGTCATTAAATCAACGAATCGTTATTTAAGCAAGCATGATCGCGATTATGAGATTGAAAATGTGGTAATCAAACATTTGCGAAAACTAGCAAAGAGCATGAATATTACACAGCGTAATGAAATTCTTTCCAAAATGAAGGTCGAAGTAGCTGAATTAATGAAGGATCAACAAGAACGCGTGATTCTTGATTATTTCCATCTTCCGGCATGGATCGATTCAAAATTGGATAAAGTGGACTTTTCGAAAGCTATAAAAGATTACAATCATTTATAATCAAACTTATACTGCATCCCTATATTAAATGTCGTGTTGACAATATCCAAGTCTGTTCTGCTTTCATAAAAGGCTTTGTATACTGAGCTCGATGTTAAATAACGGACAGATAAATCCAAATAAACCCGGTTAATTCTGAATCCTAGACCTCCGCTGATTGTTTGGCTGTAGTTCTTGCCATAAGTTCTGGCTAGAGTATATCCTTTTGGATAATAACCATAACCGCCACGGATGAAAAAAGTATTGTTAATTGCCCATTCGCCACCAATACGAATGTTTAAAGCATCAACCATCTGATCTTTGATCACTTTATTCTCGGCTTTGTAATCGTAAGCAACATAAGCTTCATCGTTGGTCGTTTTCAATCTTCCCCAGCCATAATTCAGGTATTCCAAATCCACATTGATACAGCCATTGTCTCCAAACACCAATCCCAATGATCCTACTACTTTGGCAGGAGTCCAGATTCTGTATTTGTATTTATCAGTTGGAATAAAAGTCGGATCAACTGTTCTCATACCGTCGTTGTGAAGCGCCTCCATGGTTGCTGTAGATTCATCCGTCAATTGATAAAAAGTCGGAGTATGTAAAGTAATTCCCAAACGTAAAAAATCTGTGGGTAAGAAGATGGCTCCTAATTTAACATTCATTCCACCACCTTTTGTAGTATAGTCGTATTGGTAAACAAATGATCTCAAAGAAACCCCGCTTGTATCTGTCAACGTTTCTTTATGGACTACTGATTCTGAGAAATTGATTGTATTGTATGAAACTGAAGCTCCGAAATAGATCTTATCCAAATAATTAGCGCTTATCCCAAAGTAAAACTCATTAATCCCTCCTTTGTTCAAGACTGTACGGTTGTGGATCACATCTCCGGAATTCAATCTGGGATAATAATTGTTGTTTGCATCCGGATCGATAGCATAGGTTTGATAAGCCAAAGAAGAGGTGTATGGCATATCATCATAGAGGAAAGTCGGATCAATACCTGCTGCCTGAGAAGCAAAAACATCTAATAATGATTCGAATTGTTGCCCACTATAATTGAATGAATTATTAAAGTTTGCCAATCGATTCATTCCAAATGAAATTTGTGTGTAGATTAATCCTGAGTTTGAACTGGAAACATCGCTTACAACAGTGCCAGCCAAATTAGGAATCCTTACTTTAAAGGCATCCATAGATGAATTACCTGTTGAAACTGCTTCACCATTCCCTCTGAAATGAGAAGTCGTCTTAACACTTGTTCCAATAGCACCAAAAGAAAAGGAGCTTACGGAAGATCTCCCGAATCCGGCAGGATTAATTCCAATACAACCGCTTTCAGCGCCAAGCGCGCCAAAAGACCCGCCCATTGCATCAAACCGCGCAGAGCCTTGTACATAAGTATTCGATAATCGGTATACATCTACCTCATTCTGCCCGAACGCAAAAAAGGCTCCAATAAAAACTGAAGCCAAAACTATTTTAGATCTCATTTATTTAATTTATCGTCTACCACCACTTCTTGATCCTCCTCCTGAACTAGGTGAGCTAACACTTCCTCCTGAGCTGCCGCCACTTCTGATAGTTGGAGAGCTTGTTCGCGTATTAGAATTACTATTTAAGGTTCTGTTACTTCCTCCGGAATTTGAATTCGAATTTGATTCAGTTGCCGTTCTATTGTAAGTACCTGTTCTTTCAGTTGCAACTGAAGATCTTCCCGTATTTGCAGGTCTAGCCGCTGCGCGAGTATTCAGATTTGCATTTCTTCCACCACCTGAATTAACAACCGGAGAAGAATTTACTAGTGTATTTCTACCAACTCCTGAGAAGCTCTGTGTATTTGGTTTAGCAATCATCTTATTCTGATAGCCTATAATTCCATTGTTTGTTGACCCCATTCTTCCTGCAGAAGTTCCTGCATGAGCATTAGACAAGTTTCCACCACCCGTGTTTGGTTTATTTATAGGTGAATATCCTAAATTATTTCCTCCCCAGATATTCCCACCATAGTAAGGTTGATTGTATCCGTAACCAGAATATGCACTGCTATAACCGTAATGATATGGATTGCCAAAGTACATTCCGAAACCATTTCCATTTCCATATATTGGATGGTAGTAATTTCCGTAACCGTAATAACTTAATCCTGTAACAGGTGCATAGGGGGAATAACCGTAATTTGTATATTGAGAATAATAAAAATAATCGTTGTATTGTCTTGGTGAAACGTAAGTTGTGCGTTCCTGTGGAATTTCGGTTTGTTCCTTTTTAGCTACGAACGTTGCGTAATCAGTAACATCATTCAAATCTGTTCCGGGAGGCATGATCGGTGTGCGCGTATTGTAAACATCATCCTGCATGAAATGCTCGGAAGCACTACATCCAACAAGGGATGCCACTACTCCAAAACAAGCTCCGAATTTTAATAAGTTATACATAACGATAAAGATTAAAAGGTTGACTAAAGATAGCTGATTTATTTCTAATTTTACGGTTTTATTCTTAAAATTTAACATACTCAAAAATGTCACAGAAGTACGCTACTCGCGCCGAGGATTATTCAAAGTGGTATAACGATTTAATTTCTAGAGCTGATCTTGCAGAACACTCAGATGTTAAAGGAATGATGGTCATCAAACCCTATGGTTATGCTATTTGGGAAAACATGCGCGACATATTGGATGCAAAATTCAAAGAAACAGGTCACCAAAATGCGTACTTCCCTTTATTGATCCCGAAAAGTTATTTGAGTAAAGAAGCTTCTCATGTAGATGGTTTCGCAAAAGAGTGTGCTGTTGTAACGCATTACCGTTTGAAAAACGATCCGAATGGAGGAGGTGTAATTGTTGATCCGGATGCGAAATTGGAAGAAGAATTAATCGTTCGTCCAACATCCGAAACAATTATCTGGAATTCGTATAAAAAATGGATCCAATCTTACCGTGATCTACCAATACTAATTAATCAATGGGCAAATGTAGTTCGTTGGGAAATGAAAACACGTTTGTTTTTGCGTACTTCTGAGTTTTTATGGCAAGAAGGTCATACTGCACATGCAACGAAAGAAGAAGCTATTCAGGAAACAGAGCAAATGCTGGATGTTTATGCTGAATTTGCTGAGAAATACATGGCTATGCCGGTGATCAAAGGTCACAAGACTGAAAGCGAGCGTTTTGCCGGGGCAGATGATACGTATTGTATTGAAGCCATGATGCAAGACGGGAAAGCACTTCAAGCAGGAACTTCTCACTTTTTAGGTCAGAATTTCGCGAAGGCTTTTGAAGTTAAATTCAGTGATGCTCAAGGTAAACTGGAATACGTTTGGGCTACTTCCTGGGGAGTTTCCACTCGATTGATGGGAGCATTGATTATGACACATTCTGATGATGAAGGTCTGGTTGTTCCGCCATTGTTGGCACCAATTCAGGTGGTTATTGTTCCGATTTACAGAACAGAAGAAGAGCTTCAATTGATAAACGAAGCAGTTGCTAAGATTTCTTCTGAATTGAAAGAATTGAAAGTCAAAGTAAAATACGATGCGGATGATCAAAAACGTCCGGGATGGAAGTTTGCTGAATACGAAGCAAAAGGAGTTCCTGTTCGTATAGCAATCGGTCCAAGAGATTTGGCAAATGGAGTAGTGGAGATCGCTCGTCGTGACACGAAAGAGAAATATGCCATGAATATTGAGAATATTGGAAATTCAATTGTGAGTTTATTGGATGAAATTCAGGACAATCTGCTTAAAAGAGCACAACGGTTCAGAGTGGACAACATGCATGAAGTAGATACTTACGAGGACTTTAAAATCCAATTAGAGAAAGTTGGCGGATTCTATCTGGCACATTGGGACGGAACCAAAGAAACGGAAGCTAAGATCAAAGAAGAAACAAAAGCAACGATTCGCTGTATTCCTATTGAAATCGCTTCAGAACCGGGGAAATGTATGGTTACGGGAGCTCCATCAAAAGGACGCGTAGTTTTTGCGAAAGCATATTAACAAGAATTGAAAATGTAGCATTTAAAATTGAAAAGGGGGATTGTCAGCATTTGAGGAAGTCTCCCTTTTTCAATTCTCCATTGTCAATTTGTCAATTAATGAATTATGGAACAATCACGAAAAATCATACAGGATATTTTAGTCCAGAAAGCAGGATTGAAGCAGGATATTTTTCAGGACACGAAGAATCATTTTGAGCGCTTTAAAACGCATTTACTGGAAGAGATTGGAGCGCTTCGTGCTTCTATTGAGGATAGTCGAATTCGGTTGCATGTAGAATACAAAGGTGAGTTCCAGGTTCAAGTGTACATTGGAAGTGATGTGCTGGTTTTCCAGATGCATACAAATGTATTTAAGCTTCCGGATGAACATCCTTTGTGGCAGACAGATTATCTGAAGGAAGATAAATCCCGTGGTTATTTCGGAATCATTAACATCTACAATTTTTTGGCAGAATCCTACTTGAAGAATCGAAGCAATGATTTGGGGTATTTGATTGGACGAGTCTTCATTAATAAGGATGAGCATTTCATGGTAGAAGGAAAGGGGCAATTGGGCTTTTTGTTCCGTGATTTAACCAAGTCGGTGCTTACGGATCCGATACTAACGAACATTATTCATGTTTCATTTGCATATGCTTTGGAGTTCGATTTACTTACCCCACCATATGAAATCGTATCAAAAGTGACCGTATTTCAAATGCATGAGATAGAAGCCAACAGTCAAATGTCAACCGGTAAAAGACTGGGTTTCAAATTTGAAGCAGAAGATGGCGATATTTTTTAGAAAAAAGAGAGAAAAAAGCTTGTTGAAGCTTGCAAATAGGAAAATTCTAGCTATATTTGCACTCCGAAAATAAAAAACGGCCCATTCGTCTAACGGTTAGGACATGCGGTTTTCATCCGTAAAATAGGAGTTCGATTCTCCTATGGGCTACCAAAAAAAAAGAAAGAGACGGCCCATTCGTCTAGTGGTTAGGACGCCAGGTTTTCATCCTGGTAACAGGAGTTCGATTCTCCTATGGGCTGCAAATTTTAGTTTGTAATAAAAGAAAAAAATGGCAAATCATAAGTCAGCACAAAAGAGAATCCGTTCTAACGATGTTAAGCGTTTGCGTAACAAGTACCAACACAAAACAACTCGTAATGCAGTACGTAAACTTCGTTCTTTGAAAGACAAGAAAGAAGCGAGTGACTTATTACCAGCTGTAGCATCTATGTTGGATAAATTGGCGAAACGTAATATCATTCACAAAAACAAGGCTGCAAACTTGAAATCAGGTTTGACTCTTGCAGTGAATAAATTATAAGAATATTCATTAAGAAATTAGAAGGTCTTGTCTGCCAATGAGCGATAAGACCTTTTTGTGTTTTAATAAAGTTTCATGAAGAAATGGGCTTTGTTTCTACTTGTCACGTCCTTCTGCCAGTTCTTTAGCTCGGCACAATCCCCCTTTGGGAATTACTTTCAGGACACTTTAAAGCCAGGACATCGTATTTCAGGTAAGCTTGATTCAGTTGATGTGAATCTTGCAAGTTATCAACACACGCTCCCGGGAGATTTTAATCCATTCCAGTTTAACTTTTCTTTTTCAGATCTGAATACTTCTTGGTTGAAACCTCAGGCGAGAAGGTTTTCCTCGATTCCTCACATTGCTTTTGAGTACTCGATGGGTTCAAAATCTGCTCAATTCGGAAAGATCACTTACACCCAGGCAATTGATTCAAACACATTTATCCAGTTCGATTACATCCGAAACACGACACTTGGTAATTTACGAAATTCTAGTTTTGAACGGAATATTGCCCAGTTAGGATTCATGCATCGCTCTAGGTATTATGGAACAATCTTAGATGTTTCATTCTACGGAAATAACAATCGCTTAAGTAATGGTTTACTCGGAGATTCTATCCGGGAAGGTTTCGCGCTCTTATTTCAGGAAGTGGATAAGCAAAATGCCGAAAACAAAACGAAGGAACTTCACATTGATTGGAAAAACTATATTTCCTTCTCAAAGGATTCCTTGCAAAAGATTGGAGTCATCCTGCAGCCAAGATTAGATATCAAGAACCAACGTTACCTTGAGCAGGATACACTTCCCGGAATCTATGGCTTTTACAATTACGACACGGCAAGCACCAAAGACTACTGGGAATTATCTTCCCTAAAGTTGAATGGAGGAGTGTTTTATAAAAATCGCGGATTCAATATTGAAGCCGGACTCGGAACACGTTACTGGGATTATGACAACTTGCTCGTTCATCAGGATACAACGGAAGCTTTCGGGTTCGCTGCGTTAGACATGAATATAAAAGGTTATTCACTCAATGCCACCGCAAACTATACGTTCGTTGGAGCAAGCGGAGAAACCCAAATTATTGCAGATGCAAAGAAAGTATTCAGAACAAATGTCTTTTCTGCAAGTGGGGCTTTTATTCGGAAATACGCTGAAAATTATCAGCGATCGTATTACGGAAATACCTTGCTTTACAGTTGGACAGATAAAGTTTTAAGTACCCGAACTTCATTAAATTTAAACTGGACCAACAAGAATCGTTTTGTCCCTTTCTTCGTTCAGGCATTCATGGAGAATAATTCCAAAATGCCGGTCTTCATTAAAAATAGATGGCGGCAGGATACCTTGACTTCTTTGAATGCCTTGGGAGTTCAGGCCGGATTTGAATATTCATTCAAAAAATTATTGATTCAGGGAAGAGCAAGTTATCGCGAAAGCACGGGAGATTTATTGCCGAATTGGCTTATTTCTGGTCGAATAGCATATAACGGAGGATTATTCAAAGCTAAAAAACTCAAAACAGTAACCGGTATTGAAGTCGGATACATCAGCCATTATCAATTGATTGACTTTGTTCCTCAGATCAATACTTATACCTTATTAACCAAATTAACCACCGTCAAACAATTCAATGATATGATGAAACTGCATTTCTTCACTCAATTCGATTTAGGTTATTTCAGATGGTTTATTCGTGTAGAGAATATTGAACAAACATTTGTAAAGCCAACCAATTTCGAAGGACAGGGTTATCCGGTTACACCACTTCAGTTCCGTTTCGGAGTTTCGTGGGACTTTTTCAATTAAACCCTTTGGTGGTTGAGCGGAGTCGAAACCACCTTTTTCCAATTTCTCTTTTCTAATATCTAGAATCAAAGGACACTGAGCGTTGAGAACCCTGACCGAAGCGTCCGGGGAGTCGAAGTGAACATTTGAACTTTTTATTGAGGATAAGTTCATCTCCAATTTCGATTTTATCCAAGAAACCTTTCCTATATTTGAAGACCAAAAAAACATACATGGGATTATTAGATAATAAAGTTGTATTAATTACCGGAGCATCCAGAGGAATAGGCAAATCAATTGCAGAGGAATGTGTAAAGCAAGGTGCAAAAGTTGCTTTTACCTATTTATCTTCAGAAGAGAAGGCACGTGCTTTGGAGGCAGAATTAACAGCAAACGGAGGAGTAGCTATTGGTTTTAAATCAGATGCTGCAAATTTTGACCAAGCACAAAAATTGGTCGACGATGTAGTTGAGAAATTCGGAACAATTGATGTTCTTGTAAATAACGCCGGGATTACGCGCGATACGCTTCTGATGAGAATGACAGAGGAGCAGTGGGACGAAGTAATCAATACAAATTTGAAATCAGCATTCAATTTGACAAAAGCTGTTCAACGTCCAATGTTGAAAGCGCGATCTGGATCCATCATCAACATGTCATCTGTTGTGGGGGTTAGCGGAAATGCTGGTCAGGCAAACTATGCTGCTTCTAAAGCAGGTTTGATTGGATTTACAAAGTCTGTAGGACAAGAGTTGGGATCAAGAAACATTCGCTGTAATGCAATTGCTCCCGGATTTATTGAAACTGAAATGACAGGCGCATTAGATCAAAAAGTAGTGGAAGAGTGGAGAAATTCCATTCCATTGAAAAGAGGAGGACAACCTATTGACGTTGCAAACGCAGTGGTTTTCTTAGCTTCTGATATGTCAGCTTATATTACGGGACAAACCATTCACGTGTGTGGAGGAATGCTGATGTAATTCAAATCATATTTAAAACAAGAAGGGGCGCGATTAATCGCGCCCCTTCTTGTTTGTATCCTTTTTCCTTATGCGTTATTCGATTTAACCCTGGAGAAAATTCCAAGAAGCTTTCGAAGAATGTCGTAATAAAGAGCAACGATCATAAGAACTGTCATTCCCCACAGAACCAAAACATTTGCAAGGAAGGTGCTCATTGGAATTCCAAACCAGTATTTCTTGTAAGAATAGAATGGAGCATCCAATAATCGCGTATTCTTCGGATCCATGTAAAGCGGATCGTCTTTCTGGATCAATTCGTCATCTGTTATGATGATTTTCTGAACTTCAGTGCGATTGGTCACCAAATCCTGTAAGCTTTCATTGACATTTTGAGCCTGAGAAGCCTCGTAATTTTTCTCTCCCATTTTCAATACTAACTGATCCAATCTTTCGGTTGTCTCATTGTAAGTCAAATTGTATTGCTTCTTCATCATTTCAAGGAAAGCGCCAATATTGAATTGAACTTCCTGAACGGAGGATTTCCCTTTTTGTAATTTACTTAATCCAGCTACACAATCTTTGCACTCCAGATTATCCCAGTTTGATATTTCTTTTTCAACCTCGTTTGATAAAATGCGTTTTGCTTTTTCGAAATCAACGGAAGAAGATTTTTTGTCTGCTAAGATCGTTAACTGATTTTTCATCTCCGGAATCCAATAATCCCGCTTCCAACTTGCATTACTTTGTTTTTGGTGTAATTCAAACTGTTGACTTTCATGCTTGTTATCAACGGCTTGAACAACAGCTAATGCTTCATATGCCCAACGTGACGCCATAGCATTTCCAACCCAGGGAACTTCGTTATTAGAAGAGAAAATAGGGTGGAGCTTATCAAATTTCACAATTACTCCTGAAAAGATCAGCTGAGGAATGATTAGTAAAGGAACAATGATATAGATTACTTTCGCAGAATTAAACGCACTGGAAATGTTCAATCCAAGTACATTGGCCATGCAGGAAGTAGAGAACAGGATTACCCAATATTCCCACCACAAACCATGAATTTCAAGAATCAGGTTTCCGATCAATACAAAAAATGCTGTTTGAATGGCAGAAACCATAAACATGATCAGAATCTTCGACCACAAATAAGAACCCAATGATAAATTCAGGAAACTTTCACGCTTCAGAATCTTTTTGTCTTTGATAATCTCTTCAGCTGCAACCGTTAATCCAAGGAAAAGAGCTACTACTACTGAAATGAATAAGTATTGCGGAATATTTTCGTTTTCGTAGAATACATAATCTTCGTGGCCTTTTCCATCCGTATTAAAGAACTTAACAAAAAACGATAGAATTGCAGCCAAAACAGGGGCTTCAAGCATATTGATAAACATATACTGCTTGTTTGCAAGCTTACTCAAAACATCCCTCAGGAAGAAAACCTTAAACTGCTTGATCTTATTTGCAATTCGCGACGTTCCTTTAATAGGCTCTACAATTTCTTCAATATCCGGAGTCTTGTAATTGGTCAAATAACGTTCGTTCCATTCTCTTGGAGTTACTTTCCGAACCTTGGTCTGATTTCCGTATTCATCCACCACTTTTGACTCAATGATGTTGAAGATCTGTTCCGGGTTCACGTTACCACAAATCGGGCATTCGCGCTCGTTTGCATTTACATGATGAACGTGCGTTTTAAAATAAACAACTGCATCAATCGGGTTTCCGTCAAAGATCGGGTATCCTCCCTGATCCAAAATCATCAATTTGTCAAACATTTTGAAGATCTCTGATGACGGCTGATGGATTACCACAAAGATTAACTTTCCTTTTAAAGAAAGTTCTTTTAGCATGTCCATGATATTTTCAGAATCGCGTGAAGAAAGTCCGGAAGTAGGTTCATCTACGAACATCACTGCCGGTTCGCGAATTAATTCCAATGCAATATTCAGACGTTTGCGTTGTCCACCGGAAATTGTTTTTTCTAATGGGCTTCCAACTTTCAAATGTTTCGCATCTCCCAAGCCAATGTCTGAAAGCAAGTCCAATACTTTTTTCTTCAACGCCGATTCGGATAAGTCATTGAAACACAACTTGGCATTAAAGTATAAGTTTTGGAAAACAGTCAATTCTTCAATCAGCAAATCATCTTGTGAAACGAATCCGATAACTCCTTCCAGTTTTGATTTTTCGCGATGAAGATCAACTCCATTGATCGTTACAGCACCATGAGAAGGAGCATAGTTTCCGTTCAAGACGTTCAGGAAAGTAGATTTTCCAGCTCCTGAGCCACCCATTACACCCAATAACTTTCCGGATTGTTCGATGAAATTAATTTCATGCAAACCAATTTTCCCGCTGTTGAAATGGAATTGCAGGTGATCTACTTTAAAGGTTATTTTCTCTCGATTCGCATCGTTGAGGAATCTGGAAATAACATCACTGTAATAAATCGGCGCAGACTTGTTTGTACGCAGAGTAGAACCCTGGTTTAAAATATGTCTTCGTTCATTGGAAACAATCTGTCCGTTCAGGATCAACTCATCGTGTCCAAAGTATTTAAAAAACAGGATGTTGACACTTTCTATTCGGATTACCGAGATTGACCCGTCGAATCCATCGAGTTTGATCAGTTTTGCATGAGACAAATTAAGGTCTTTCTCAGTGATGTACATAAAATGTTCATCATCTAAAACAGTGTCATTGTTTGCTTCAACAAATGATTTTAATTGCTGGTACTCAAAGTCCGGAATATTAAATGATTCGGAAACCGTATGAACGAATTCCTGCTCTTGTTCGTGAACCTGATCATTTGCATGAATAAAGTCAAAAATACGCAGCAACACGATCATTTTTTGTCGCTGAGTCAGCTCTTCATTGATCTGAGCACAAATTCTTAAAACTTTTACGGAGTTTACTGATGTTCTTTTGCGCTGACCATCCTTCTTACTGGATCCTGAATGGTGAACTAACAAAAATTCATCGAACAACTGAATATACTTTTGCAGTAATTCATCATTCAATTCTGTTCTTAAAAATGCTTCTACAATTCGCCGACCATTGGAACTTTCAATGGCTTCATCTGTGGGGTCTGTTACTTCATCAACCTTCGCGATAATCGCGAACAACTGCATTAGAGCGCGGAGTATGCGTTCACTCATGCTTTTCTATATATTTGTTTAACTAATTTATTACCTCTTGAATCCGATCATCATTACGGCACAACCGGTGATTTTTTTGTCCATGTCCAATTCTGTTTCAATGACAACAGGAATTGTTCTTGGTACTTTGAAATCCCAATAGTTGGAGTTTTTATATTTTCTGTTGGAGAAAAGTACTGTTCCCTGTAGGTCTTTCACCGTGAAAATTACATATTCATCATCTGTTCCCGCAGTAGCAGCGATTCTATAAGTAGTTCCTCCAAAGAAGGTGGTCTTAAATTCAGCCTTTTCGCGGTCTAAAAAAGCAGTGTAAACCTGTCCGTCAGAGACAAAATTCTTTTCTTTTCCTTTCAGGAGCTTTTCACAATCCTTTACTAAGGTTTCGCAATCCTGTGCTTTTACTCCAAATCCAACGAATAAAGTAAAAATGCTATATAGTGCTAACTTTTTCATATGACTAGTGTTATTCGATTACTTTTCCTCGAATTGATTCGATTTTCTGATTAATAAAATTCAAGGTGCTGGAGTCAACAGTTACTACTGTTTTATGTCTCAAAGTAGTGATTTTCTTTTTGGCATTTGTAACAGGCGCCATGTACTCGTAATTGATCGTGATTTGATCGAAATAAAACTTCAGGTCTTTCATATCAGCAATCAATTCATCCCATTCTCCTTTTTTATTGTAGTCTGAAAGTAATGCAATGATGGTATTGAGCGTTTCGGTTTGTTCTGCAATACGATCTAAGATTTTCTGATTAGCGTGTTCCTTATTGATGTTGCATGCCAAATACATCGATTCGATCCATCCACCAACTAAAATAAGTGCAGAAACACTTTTGCGGTTGTTTGATTTCAGGAAATTATCTGATTTTTTAAATGCATCAGAAACAATCACCATCATGGAATCTTTATTCGTAGAGTTTTTCTCGAAACGAGTCATGAAATCTTTGTCAAAAGCTCCTTCTAAGCCCAACTTGCTTGTCAATTTCTCAATCGTAGAAAGATACTTTAAAGCAATACTGTTTTGTTTATAGATCGAAACGTATCCCAAATCGGTTCCATAAATCCCTAAGTTCATTGCTTTTTTATACTCAGATGTGTAATCCCCAACCTTATCCAGGTCGTTTAATAAAAACTCGTTATAAGGTGATTTTGACTCTTCTAATAACATCGCCATCTGCATGGGAGAAGGGATGCTGAAGATCTTATCATCAAACTTCGCATTTAAAGAACTATTGGGGTCAATAACTTCTTTGCTTATTTCAGGCTTCTTTTCTTCCTCCGAACCACAGGAGCTAATCATAAGTACAATCCCGGTACTTAATGTGAAAGTAGTTAATAGCTTATTCATAAGTCGCATTGTTTCTTCGTTAACGTACTGACGAAAATATACAAAAAAATGTTAACGGAACTTCCTTGTTGATAATTCTGAATTAGAATTGTTTAAAACGTCGATTTGATCGAATAGTTCTGGAATCTAATTAAATTTGTAAAAAACTGTTTCATGAATATTCGTCCACGAAGAAATCGCAAGAGTGCAGCCATCAGAGCAATGGTTGAAGAAACACAATTAGGCCCTCAACACCTGATTTATCCACTGTTTTTAAAGGATGGAAAGAACATTTGTGAAGAAGTTTCTTCTTTACCCGGGAATTACCGCTGGAGTATCGATAAACTGCTTCCCGAATTTGAAAAGTGGATGAATCTCGGGATTATGACTTTCGATTTATTTCCGGCAGTCGATGAACATTTGAAAGATCAGATTGGAAGTTACAGTTATGCTGATGAAAACTTCTACCTACATATTATTCGCACACTAAAGGAAAAGTTCCCGGAAGCAGTTTTAATGTCGGACGTGGCTTTAGATCCGTATTCTTCAGATGGTCACGACGGATTGGTGATTGACGGAAAGATTGTAAATGATCCGACTCTGGATATTTTGGGTAGAATGTCTGTTGCGCAAGCTCAGGCCGGAATTGACATTATTGGTCCGTCTGATATGATGGACGGAAGAGTAGGGTTTATCCGTGACGAATTGGATGCTGCAGGCTTTCAGGATGTATCGATCATGTCATACACGGCCAAATATGCCAGCGCTTTCTACGGCCCGTTCAGAGACGCCTTGAATTCTGCGCCAAAGAGCGGAGACAAGAAAACATACCAGATGAATCCTGCCAACAAGCGTGAGGCTCTAATTGAGGCGGAATTGGATATTGCAGAAGGTGCTGATTTCATTATGGTGAAGCCGGCTTTGTGTTATTTGGATATCATTCATTTATTGAAAGAAAACTTTGCAACACCGATCACGGCTTATAATGTGAGCGGAGAATGCGCGATGGTCTACGCAGCTGCGAAAAACGGCTGGCTGGATTACGACAGAGCTGTGATGGAAATGCTATTGAGTATTCGCAGAGCAGGAGCAGATGGAATTTTGACATACTTCGCGCCAGATGCTGCGAAAATCATGAAAGGATAATCTCAATTAAAATTGGAGGACTAAAAGATGATTATTCTTTGGCTAATCGTTATTGTTTTTAATCTCATCTGGATCATTCGGAAGAAACCTTATAAGCGATTTCGTGTGGTAAAATTGCGGAAATTGAAATCTGAAGTGCGTATAAAACGATAATTAACTCGAACCAATCATGAGACTATCTTCTTTCATCTTATTCCCGGTACTTTGCCTTCTTTTTTCAGGATGTACGGATTATGATCCGCCCTATTTCTATGAAACCGTTTCAATGACTTTGTCGAACGCATATAATAATGGAGAAATTCCCACTGAAGCCGGAGATTCTGTTCCAAAGAATGCCTATGTAATCCAGCTCAATCTTACCATGGAACCCAGAGAACATGAAGGTGCAGATTCTTACGAAAGTGATTTCAGGAATGAAGACCATGTGACTTCCTTTTCAATTACTTCTTCGGATACATTTAATGGAATAGCCCCGAATCTGTCGTTGAATCATTTATTTAAAATTAAAGAACGTTATTCTGATTACGAACTTACGGATTATTACGGTTCAATTTTCTCAGGTGACAAACCAGCTATAGGTGTAGGTGAAACCGTTCCTTCTTCCTGGATTTCAAGTAATTATTTAGCATTGAAAATCACTCCGAATGAAGGCGGACACCAGACTTTTTATGTTTCAGGAACTCTTTCTGATGGGCGTGTCTTGTCTGATAGCATAACCGTAAAGCTTTATTGAATTTATGCCCCCTTCATGAATGCTCTCAAGGTTTTTTCACTTCGGAATTCATCCAGAAAACCATCCAGAGTGATGCGTTTGGATTTTAATCCGAACTCGCTGTATTCACCATCTTTGTATCGAAGCAGCATCTTTCCTGTAGCATTGAGAATTTCATAAGTAACAAACGACTCTTCTTGTTTAATAGCTGTATAGGTGGTTTTTTCGTTCATCATATCTTCTTCAGATGAAACAGTATTTCCGTCAATATGAAGGAAAACATGGTCATTAAACGCCAAATAAGAACCTTTCACATATGTATCCCCACCCAAACAGCGTTCTACGTAGATAAAAGAAGAATCATCCAAAAAAGCCAGATCACTGGCACAGCAATCACACTCAGCTATAATTTCCTGTTGTTTCGGATCTATTTCCGGACCGATGAAGAAAACAGCTCCACTTAAATCGATTTGATGGCTCTCTATCAAATTTGTATTGATTTTTGGGATTACTAATGGCTTTCCTTGATTGCAAGAGGATAGGAGAAAGGCAGAGAGAACTGAAAAAACTATTTTCTGAATCGACATGTTTTAAAGGTAGACAAATTAATTGTCACTGATTAAGACTATACTCTAAATCAGTGACTGATAGAACAATTCAGGGTTGGTATGTTTTACCACGAATGAACTAATGAAGTACTGTGTGTAATTTCGAACGAATGGTGCAAACATTGTTTACACTCACGAATCCCTCTTATAAGTGATCCCGCGACGGCGGGTATTCGTCTTTAATTCAACTTAGCTTTTCATTCGTATATTCGTGGGAAACAAATGGTATCAGCCACAGGATAGAGTTGAACCATGATTAATCGTCAGGAAGGATGATATTTTGTTAATTAAAAATTCAAACAATGAATATTAAAATTCCCTACATTTACTCCACTCATTAACTAAAACTTATAAAACATGAAATTAAAAATGGCTTTTTTATCGGTTGCATTTTTGCTTTTAGCAAATATCGCAGGCGCGTTTACAATCCGTTATTACAACAAGGATTCTGAAAAGTACACGATGGAAGTAAGATCAAACGGATCTACTCAGAAAATCGAGTTCAGCAGCTCTACAACAAGTTCAGCTTCTGTTCAGACAAGTGCTTCAGAAGTAGAGATCAAAACTGAGTGCGGATGGGTAAAAGTTAAAGATGGAGCGAAAATCGTGATAAAAAACGGTTGTATTACTATTGAGTAATTTTTAAACTAATTGATATGGAATCCTGGTTTGTTTAAGCGAATCAGGATTTTTTTATTGAAAAAAAAACGGGTTCCGGAATAGAAATTTAATCAAACCGGTTGTTTTTTAAATTATTGCTCTACATTTGTACCATGAAAATGACAACGTTACATCAACATCATCATTGTTTGCTCAGCTAGGCGCTTTGGTGAGATGATTGTATCCATATAACTCTTTAACCCGCTTGGCTTTCAAGCGGGTTTTTTGTTGTCTTTTTATTCCAACACTCTTTTGAAGGTCAAGCTCTAATTTAAAACATGAAACGTTTAATTATTGCTTTACAAAAATCAGGTCGACTCCAGGAAGGTTCTTTGGAACTCCTGAAAGAATGCGGTTTAAAAGTCGATTACCGCGATGGTCAGCTTAAAGTGATCACCTCAGATTATCCGGCTGAACTTTTATTTCTGCGCAACAGCGATATTCCGCAATATGTAGCAGATGGAGTGGTAGATCTGGGAATTGTAGGTTCCAATCTGCTGGAAGAAGACGAAACTCCGGTAGAAATCATTCAAGCGCTCAATTTCTCAAAATGCAGGCTCTCTTTTGCTGTTCCAAAAAATTCTGCCATTCAATCTCCACAGGATTTACAGGGCACACGAATTGCCACTTCTTATCCGAATTCGGTTCGGAAATACCTGCAAAAAGAAGGAGTCAATGCAGATATTCACACCATTTCTGGTTCCGTAGAAATTGCTCCTTCATTGAACCTGGCTGATGCTGTTGCGGATATCGTTTCTACTGGTAACACCTTGTTTCAGAATAACCTACGCGAAGTTTTCCCCTTTCTGTATTCCGAAGCAGTTTTGATCAAAGGACTGAATTTCGACATAGCAAAACAAGGGTTGCTGGATCAATTGGTCTTTCGAATTCAATCTGTTTTGGCAGCAAATGAAAACAAATACATTCTACTCAATGCACCGAAAGATCAATTAGAAACTATTTGCAGCATCCTTCCCGGAATGAAAAGTCCTACCATTTTACCCCTTGCCATAGAAGGTTGGGTAAGTATTCATTCGGTTGTCAAGCAAAAAGAGGTATGGCAGATTGTTCAACAATTAAAATCGGTGGGAGCAGAAGGAATTCTGGTTTGTCCTATCGAAAAAATGGTTTCTTAGATATGAAAACACTGATAAATCCATCACAAAAGGAGTTGGTTGAAGCATTAGCTCGTCCAAAATTGGAGTCCGTCAATTTAGATTCATTGATTGCAGGAGTATTCTCCGAAGTTGAAAAGAATCAGGATCAGGCATTAAAAACATTTACGCTACAATTTGATCAGGTAGCCATTTCTTCTTTATTGGTTTCAGATGAAGAATTTATAGAAGCAGAACGATTGATTTCGGATGAATTGAAAGCATCCATTCAAATTGCGTCCCGGAACATTGAACGCTTTCATCGGTCACAAAAAAACAATGAACCGGAAGTGGAAACAACTCCCGGGGTGATCTGCTGGAGAAAATCTGTTCCGATTCAAACTGTAGCACTCTATATTCCCGGAGGAACAGCTCCATTATTTTCCACTGTTTTAATGCTTGGAGTTCCTGCCAAAATTGCGGAGAACCCAATCCGGTATGTATGCACACCGCCTGATAAACAAGGGAAGATCCATCCGGCAATTTTGTTTGCAGCTAAAACTGCTGGGATTGATACTGTTTATAAGATTGGTGGTGCTCAAGCCATTGCAGCAATGAGTCTGGGAACGGAAACCATCCCGAAAGCAGATAAGATCTTTGGTCCCGGGAATCAATATGTAACAGCTGCCAAGGTTTATGCTCAGCGTTCGGGAATTGCCATTGATATTCCAGCGGGCCCCTCGGAAGTGCTTGTAGCGGCCGACGATTCCATTCCCATTTCTTTTGTAGCTGCAGATTTATTGGCTCAAGCGGAACACGGAAGCGATTCACAGGTTATTTTTCTTACGAATGATGAATCCTATGCGCTGGAAGTTCTAAAGGAAGTGGAAAGACAGTTGGAAATACTCCCAAGAGCCGAAATTGCCACTGAAGCATTGGATTCAAGTACGGTAATCGTTGTCGAAGCTGAAAAATGGGGCGATCTGATCAATTTCTATGCTCCTGAACACTTGATTATTATGGGGAAATACGAAGAACGGATCGTGAAACAAGTCACCAATGCCGGAAGTGTCTTCATCGGGAAAAATACCGCTGAAAGTTTTGGTGATTACGCTTCCGGAACAAATCACACCTTGCCGACTTCGGGATTTGCACGCGCCTACAGCGGCGTCTCTCTGGATTCTTTTGTAAAGAAAATCACTTATCAGAAAATTACGGATGAAGGGTTACGGAATCTGGGACAAACAGTGATCACTATGGCAGAAGCAGAAGAATTACAGGGACATGCGAAAGCGGTAAAAGTGCGCTTAGACTCAATCTTTCCGGATACTCCTTCCGATACACTGCAAGGACACGAACTGACCGGAAAAGGATCCATTTTATCAAGAATGAGTGTTGAAGGTTTTATACGGAAAGATCTACGCGATTTAAAGCCTTACAGCTCCGCACGCGATGAATTTGAAGGAAACGGTGAAGTATTCCTTGACGCGAATGAGAATGGAATGGTGGCCGCTTACAATCGCTATCCGGATCCTTTGCAACAGGAACTGAAAGCTGCTATTTCAGAGGTGAAGAATATTCCAACTGAAACTATTTTTCTGGGGAATGGATCAGATGAAGTATTGGATTTGATCTTTCGTTTGATAACAACCCCGTTTTTAGACTCCGTGACTTACTTAAATCCTTCTTATGGCATGTATTCGGTACTTGCCAAGATCAATGGATTAAGAACGAAAACAATTGACCTGGACAGGAACTTTCAAATTGCAGATTCTGAAATTCTTGCTCAAGCAGCAGGTTCGCGATTATTGGTTCTTTGCAATCCGAATAATCCGACAGGAAATGTGATTCCGAAAGACCGTTTGCTTGAAATCGTTCGGGAATTCGATGGGGTAGTTGTCATTGATGAAGCTTACATTGATTTTTGTCCCGCTTATTCTATGGCAGACGAAGTGAATAATTACTCCAATTTAATAGTGGTTCAGACGCTTTCAAAAGCTTATGGAATGGCAGGTTTACGAATTGGGATGGCCATTGCTTCACCGGAGTGGATTGCAGCTTTAAATCAAATAAAACCACCCTATAATCTAAGTTCTTTAGTTCAGGAAACAGCAATAAACCAATTGAAAACGGTTCCATGGGAGGATCTGAAAGCTGAAATTATTCGGGAACGGGAACGTTTAGTTGATTTTCTGAAAGCTCATCCATCTGTCACCGAAGTCTTTCCATCCGGAACCAATTTCATTCTTTTCCGAATTCCGAATGCTTCGGGTATCTACACCAAACTTCTTCAAAATGGAGTTGTAGTTCGGGATAGAAGCAACCAATTCAATTGTTCAGACACTTTGCGTGTAAGCATCGGAGCAAGAGAGGAAAACGATGAATTCATTCAAATAATGCAAACACTATGAAAAAGAAAGTAATTTTTATTGATCGCGACGGAACAATTATCAAAGAACCAGTCGGTTATCAGATTGATTCATACTCCAAACTCCAATTTTTAGAAGGAGTCATTTCGGCTTTAAAAACCATTGTCTCCTGGAATGAATATGAATTGGTATTGGTGACAAATCAGGATGGGTTAGGGACAGAAGCATTTCCTTTTGAAGATTTCATCGGGCCGCACCAACTAATGCTGAATATCCTGGAAAGCGAAGGGATTGTTTTTTCGGAGGAATACATTGACCGCTCTTTTCCGGAGGACAATTCACCCAATCGGAAGCCACGCATTGGAATGCTGACAAAATATTTATCTGATGAATACGATTTGGAAAACTCCTTCGTGATCGGAGATCGCTGGACGGATGTCGAATTGGCAAAGAATCTGGGTTGCAAGGCGTTTTTGATTCAAACCCAACTGATCGAAGTAGGAAGAGAATTGCAGTTTTCCGAGCTGGAATTGGAAACCGTTATTCAACGCCAAGTGACAAACTGGCCCGATCTGATTACTGATCTTCGTTTAGGAGTCCGCAAAGTAACTGTTCGCAGAACTACTGCCGAAACGGACTGCTCCGTTATACTGGATCTGGACGGGACAGGAGTTTCTAAAATCACTACCGGAATCGACTTTTTCGACCACATGCTGGATCAACTCGCACGGCACGGACAACTGGATTTGGAATTGTCCATGCAAGGAGATTTGCAAATCGATGAGCACCACACCATTGAAGATACAGCGCTGACTCTTGGTCAGGCAATCGATCAGGCATTGGGTTCCAAAAGAGGAATTGAACGCTACGGCTTTTGTTTGCCAATGGATGATTGTTACGCAACTTGTGCGATTGATTTCGGAGGTCGACCGGAACTCATTTGGGATGTGGAACTGAAGCGTGAGTTTGTTGGAAAACTACCAACAGAAATGGTTCAACATTTTTTTAAATCATTCTGTTTTACAGCACGTTGCAATATATACCTTAAAGCAATAGGTGAAAACGAACATCACAAAGTAGAATCCATCTTCAAGGCATTTGCAAAAGCTATTTTGATGGCTAAACGTAGATCCGGGAACCTGGATATTCTTCCAACAACTAAAAATGAATTGTAATGAAAATAGCAGTGATTGATTATGGCGCAGGGAATCTATTTTCCGTTCAACAAGCCTTTAAAAGATTAGGTAGTGAGGTAATACTCACGGATAACGAGCAGGAAATCCGTTCGGCTACACACGTCATTTTCCCGGGAGTAGGACATGCTAAAAGCGCTATGACTCAATTGCAGGAAAAAGGATTGGATGACGTTATTCCGACTTTGACACAGCCTGTATTGGGAATTTGCTTGGGAATGCAATTGATGTGTGGGTGGAATGAAGAAGGGGATTTAGCAGGTTTGGGAATTTTTCAAACTCAAATTCGATCAATCGAATCTCAATTCGCAAATTCGCAAATTCGCAAATTCGCCAAATTGCGAACCGCTAGTAATAACAAGGGATTCCGGGAGAAAAAAATCCATTATCCCATTCCTCACATGGGTTGGAATGACGTTCAGATCAATGGAAAATCGGAAGTGTTTTACTTTGTTCACAGCTATGCCGCTGAAATATGCAAAGATACCTGGGGAATCGCATCCTATCCGGATCCATTTTCCGCAGCTTTGAAGAAAGACAATTTCTATGGGGTTCAATTCCACCCCGAAAAAAGTGGGAAAGCGGGAGAAGATTTATTAACTCAATTCTTAGCAGTATGATCGCAATACCAGCAATCGATTTAATAGACAATCGAGTAGTCCGCTTATTTCAGGGCGACTATCAGCAACAAACGGCGTATTCGCTAAATCCCATTGATTATGCAACTGATATTTCAGCGAGTGGCTTGGAATACTTGCATTTGGTGGATCTCTCCGGTGCGAAATCCGGGCGATTGGTTCACCAGGAAATCCTATCTGAAATCGTTTCCCAAGCGAATCTGAAAGTGGATTTCGGAGGAGGGATAAAAACGGAAGAAGATATTGAACAATTGCTGCAACTTGGAGCGAACCAGGTAGTAATTGGAAGTTTGTGTGTGAAGGAACCGGAATCAGTGGCATCGTGGATCAGGAGATTTGGAATAGAAAGGTTTATTCTTGCACTGGATACGGACGGGGAGAATCTAAAGATCAACGGTTGGCAAGATTCTTCCGGAAAGACACTGGAAGAGACAATGCAATACTTCAGTCCATTCAATGGATTGACAATTCTGACAACCGATATTCGTAGGGACGGTACAGGATTCGGACCAAGTATTGATTTATACAAGGAACTCATCGGGAAATTTCCGAATCAACGCTGGATCGCAAGTGGTGGAGTAGAATCCCTGTCAGATTTGGAAAGACTTCGGGAAGTGGGCTGCTATGGCTGTGTGATTGGCAAAGCAATTCTTGATGGGAAAATTACTTTAAACGAACTAAAAAAATTTAACGATGCCCGTTTATAAGCGAATTATCCCCTGTTTGGATGTTCAAAATGGAAGAACAGTAAAGGGAATCAACTTCGAATCGATACGTGATGCCGGAGACCCGGTTCAATTAGCTAGATTTTACGCAGATCAAGGGGCAGACGAATTGGTTTTTCTGGATATTTCAGCAACTAATGAAGAGCGATCGACCTTTATTCCGATCGTAGAAGCTGTTGCTGCTCAAGTAAACATCCCTTTTACTGTTGGAGGAGGAATTTCATCGGTAGAAAGTGCACGAGCACTTCTGAGAAGCGGAGCAGATAAAATTTCAGTGAATTCATCAGCCGTTAAACGTCCCGAATTAATTACCGAATTAGCAGAAGAATTCGGAAAACAATGCGTGGTTGTTGCAATCGATATCCGAAAAGTAGAAGAGGGATGGACCGTCCATACGCATGGAGGAAAGAATGACACCGGAATGAATGGGTTAGAATGGATTCAACAAGTCGTTTCTCTGGGAGCCGGTGAATTGCTGATCACTTCCATGGATGGTGATGGCACGAAGAATGGTTTTGCATTGGATTTTTACAAAAAAGCACAGCAACTCGTTTCTGTTCCAATCATTGCTTCCGGTGGGGCAGGAACAATTGCTCATTTTGAAGAACTGTTCACCCAAACCAATATCACCGGAGGATTAGCAGCAAGCATCTTCCATTTCGGAGAAATTCCGATTCCGGAATTGAAAAAAGAATTAAGTAAAACAACACGAATTAGAAACTGATCAAATCATGAAATACGACAAAAACGGATTAATTCCCACAATTATTCAGGATTCAAGAACCAAAGAGGTCTTAATGCTGGGCTACATGAATGAAATATCGTTTAATCAAACGGTGGAGACCCAATTAGTAACCTTCTTTTCCAGATCCAGAAATGAACTCTGGGTAAAAGGAGCAACTTCCGGCAATTATCTGGAATTAGTTGACTGGTCGCTGGATTGTGATGAAGATACCCTGCTCATTCAGGCGAAAGCTAAAGGACCAACTTGTCATACAGGAACAACTTCTTGCTTCGGTGAAGAAAAATCTACTCCTTTCGGTACATTAAGCAAACTAATGGAAACCATAGATGATCGATTTACTAATCCCCAAGAAGGATCTTACATTCAATCACTCATTGAAAAAGGATTACCCAAAATAGCTCAAAAAGTAGGAGAGGAAGGAGTGGAAATAGTCATTGAAGCCATGCGAAACGAACCTCAATTGTTTAAGGAAGAAGCGGCTGATTTGTTGTTTCATTTCCTGATTTTGCTTAGAGCAAAGGAAGTTTCTTTGGATGAAATTATGACCGTTTTGAGTAGACGGATGAACGAGTGATTTCGATATATTGAGTAATCCTGGTTTGTTTAGGCGGATCAGGATTTTTGTTTAAATTCTCAAAAGTGTGAATTAACATAGTATCTCTAAATCGCCCCGAATAGTGAAAAATCATCCATTCTCATCTCGTTTTATTACACTTAAATAGGTTAAGCATAGATCAAGTATAGATCAAGTATAGATACTGTATGGATAGAGCATGGATACTGTATGAAAAGGTTAAGGATTTAACAGGGGATTTTACTGGATTTCGAGCAGTTTTTATTCAATTTTCATTAAAAAAACAAAGGTGACTGAGTCAGTAATGGTTGACTGAAGTTATCAGGGAGATTTTCTCAAAAGCGTGAAATACAAAAGTCTGCTAATCAATCTTGGGTAGCGCCTAGTTAAAAGCTTTCTCTGCCCACAAATCATGGATCAACTCCAATTCGTCCAGCTTTTCTACTGATTCACAACAAGCTCTCAATTTGGAACGCCAGCCGTTTGTATCGAAGCTACTAACATCCGATTCGTCCCATGTTTGTTTATCCGGCCATTGGGCAATTCCGATATAGGAATCTTCGCTTGCTTTGTATAATCGCGATCCAAGGCTGTTGCAATGCTGATAGATTAACTGTGTGACTTCTTTCCAGGCTTCTTCAAAGGCCTCGTTTGTATGCGGATGAATGTTGAAACGATAACTTACTGTGAACATGATGCTTGTTGGTTAAATCATTTAATCGTGATAATCACATTTCCGGTTTTCTCTCCGGTTAGTACATATTCAAAGGCTTTTGCTATTTCATCTAAGGGATATTCCCGGTCAATTACCGGTTTGAATTTTTCCTGTTTCAGGAGATCTTGAATGAGTGGCAGTGTTTTTTTAATGTTGAATGGTATCGGGAAGATTACTTTCTTTTTACTTCCGAAAGATGTGAATAGTGCTAAAAAAGGGTTTTGTACATATGGACCTAATTCTGACGAAATGTAAATACCTCTATCTTTCAATAAAGGCTTGCATTTTCCGAAAGTACTTTTCCCAACAGCATCAAATATGAAATCATATTTTTCATCAGTCTTTGTAAAGTCTTCTTTGGTGTAATCAATGATTTTGTGAGCTCCAAGAGATCGAATTAAATCGATGTTCTTCGTGTTACAGGTAGCGGTTATTTGTACATCCAACTGATTGATAAATTGCAATACTGCTGATCCAATTGCACCGGTTGCACCATTGATCAGAATACGCTGTCCGGATTTTATTCCTGATTTATCAATAAACGAATAGGAATAATGCGCACCTTCCATGCTCGCGGCAGCAGACTTGAAATCTACATTATCAGGGATTGTCAATACATTTCCTTTTGGTTTTATTACCATGTACTCAGCCTGCGATTGTAATCCCAGATCCGTAAACCCAAACACCCTATCATTTACTTTGAATGCCTGAATATCTTTACCAATTGCAACTACTATCCCTGCAAAGTCATTACCCAAAATGATTTTCCTTGGCTTAAAGAGACCAAGAAAGAAGCGCATAATAAATGGTTTGGCAGTCAGATTCGCACAATCTGTTCTGTTTATAGTGGTTGCGTGAACTTGAATTAAGATCTCGTCGTCTTTGGGTACCGGCGTTTCAATTTCTTCAATCTGAATTACCTGTGGCGAACCATATCTTCTTCTAATAGCGGCTTTCATGTTTGTAGCTTTATTTATTTTCTTGGATTATTATCTGAGTCTAAAATAAGCTATAAAAGTTTTTTACCAATGCTTTTCAAAGTAAGCTTTATCAAAAACGGTATTATTGCTTTTAAACAAGCTGGAAGCGGTGTTTTTTAAATGCATTGGGTCTTTCTTACCGAAAAGCTTTGTAAGCATGGCAATGGGGAAGAGGAATAAGTAGAAAATGAGACTCAAAACGATGTTCGGTACAATGTAGCTTAAAACGACTGTTAGCTTCATCCAAACGAAATCTATCCACTTGGCAATGAAATTGGATAGAACACCCGCTAAACCAACGAAAAAAGCAACAGACAAGCTCCATTTCCATTTCGTGATCAGGTAGATCAATACAAAACCAACAACGATTGTCAGAACCGTTTTAGCAGGATTGGAAGCTTTTTGTTTTGGAGCACTCATGGTTACACGAACTTAGAACAAGGAATAGATGAATGGTGCAAGTGCACTGGAACCTCCAAAAACGATTAAAACTCCAATCAACAGAAGAATGATGATTACCGGTGCTAACCAAAATTTCTTTCGCTCTTTCATAAAGCGCCATAAGTCGCGTAAAAATTCCATTTAGTTCAAGTGTTGTTTCTTCGTTTTCTGAAGAAGGTATTTTGCCATTAATTTGTTTGTTTCCGCATTCGGATGCGAGTCACCATCCAGCGTATACTTCCCGTAATACTTAATTGTATGCGACAAATCTATAAACTTAATCTTCTTCTTTGTCAAATACGATTTAAAAATGCGCATTTCTTCCGGAGTGTAAGCAACATAATTCGGATAGAAAACCAAATAGAACTTGTCGTTCCCGAATTGCTTTTCATAGGTTTTCTTGGTTTCAAGCACCATCTCTGTTACCAAATCAAAATGAGTTTCATTCAATTTTAAAGGTAAGTCCGCTTCAAAATACTTGACAATATTGGTTTGATATAAACGCTCATACCAGCTGGAAACAAAAGGTCGACCGTCTTTAAACAACTTGTTCCGAACCAACTTCCCATCTTTCATTTCGTAATACGGAGCCAGATGAAGCCATTCAGTGTAGCGGTGCATGGTTCCGATTGCTCTGTAAATGTGATCCCAGAAGAAAATGTAATAGCCGCAACCATCTTTTTCCGCTACTTGCTTAGATAAATCCCGGTATTGGAATTGAGCCAGCATGTGATTTGTTCCCGTAGCTGAAATACAAAAGTTGTATGAATTGGTACTAGGAGCTTGCTCCTGAACCTGGTAAGCCAGTGTTTGATTGTCTTCCAAACCGAATCCAAAGCCAATCGAGCAACCAAAAAACAACGCGTAATTCGTTTTACTGGAATCGAAATCCGGAGTAATGCGCTTGTTCATGTGATCAATTGAATACTGAACATCAAAAACGGTGTCGTTGTTACCAATTACCTTCACATCATGGTAAACGCTGTCAGGATAGTAAGTCATTCCAACCTGACGAGCAATGTGATTCTCCGGTAGATCCGGAATACTGAAATCTTTTTTAAATGCGGATGGCATGCCTAAAACGAAGAACAAAATCGTTTCTACCAGAAAGAGGAGCAGTGCAATCAGGGTTAAATTTGCCAGAATCACGCGTTTTCCTTTCAGGAATAAAAGATAGAATGTTGTAAGGATTACTAATAGTGAAGCATATTTCCAGAATCTTAACCAGCCAAAGATCTCGTCACCGATTCCGTTTTTTGTCACATTGTAACAAAACAAGCTAATCACCGCCAAAATCAGAACTATGAATGTTCGTTTATTCGCTTTGACGAAAGATTTGAATTTAGTCATCATGCTGCTTAATCCATTTTAAATTTGACCATCCATTTCTCTTTGTTTTCCCAATCTTCCTGTTCGGTTTTGGTATAAACAAAATCTCCGATCACTAAGTAATCCATTTCCGTACTCATAAAACATCTGAAAGCATCAAAAGGAGTGCATACGATTGGTTCACCTCGTACATTGAAGCTGGTATTCACGACTAATCCATAAGAAGTTTGGTTTTTAAACTCTTGAATCAGTGCATGATATCTCGGATTCGTTTCTTTATAAACGGATTGAACGCGTGCTGAGAAATCCAAATGGGTAATGGATTGCAAATCACTTCGTTGATGATACAAACGCTCCCAAAGAGGTAGATCGTTGTAATTATCCGGTAACTTCAATCTTCTGTTTTCCTTTACTGGAGCAACCACCAACATGTAAGGGGAATCTGCTTTTAAATCGAAGTATTCACGCGCATCTTCAGCTAGAACGGAAGGAGCAAAAGGCCTGAACCCTTCCCGGTACTTGATCTTCAGGTTTAATTTCTTCTGCATTTCAGGATTTCGTGCATCTCCCAGAATGCTTCTGTTTCCTAAAGCACGCGGACCAAATTCCATTCTCCCCTGAAACCATCCAACAACATTTCCGTCAGCCAATTTCGAAGCAACAAAAGAAGTCAGTTCGTTGAAATTATCATATTTCTTGTAATGTGCATTGTTGTGTTTATTCATTGATTGAATTTCCTTTTCAGAATAATCCGGACCCAAATAAGTTCCGTTCATCTGATCGTAGGTATAATCAATGATTCGTTCTTCTTCAAAATACATATGAGAAACTGCCAATGCAGCGCCCAAAGCTCCTCCGGCATCACCAGAAGCAGCTTGAATATAGATTTCTTTGAAGATGTTTTCTTCTAATAGTTTTCCGTTTGCCACGCAATTAAGTGCAACTCCACCGGCCATGCATAAGTATTCGGAGTTAGTCAGTCGTTTAGCTTCTTTTGCCATCAGAATTACCACTTCTTCGGTGACTTTCTGAATAGCGATTGCCAAATTACAATGAATCTGTTCCAATTCAGTTTCTCCTTCTCTGCGGGCAACACCAAATAATTCCTTCCATTTATTGTCGTGAACCATGCGAAGTCCGGTTGCATAGTTGAAGTACTTTTGGTTTAACCAAATAGATCCATCTTCTTTTATATCAATAAGTTCCGTTTTTATTTTTCGAATAAATTCTTTGGTTTGATCTGCGTGTTCATTTCCATAGGGAGCAAGACCCATCAATTTATATTCTCCGGAGTTAACGGTGAATCCCAAATAGTATGTAAATGCGCTGTAAAGTAATCCAACTGAATGAGGGAATTCCATTTCACGCAATAATTCGATCTTTTCACCTTTTCCTAGTCCAATTGAAGCAGTACACCATTCTCCAACACCATCAATGGTCAGAATCGCTGATTCCGGGAATGAAGAAGGGTAGAAGGCACTTGCAGCATGAGATAAGTGGTGTTCCGGGAAAAGTAAATTCACTTTCTTTTTATCGTAAGAACCAACTTCCTTTAAACCTTCGTGAATCATTTTTTTTAGGAACATTTTCTCATTGATCCAAACAGGAATTGCTTTTAGAAAAGAGAGTAATCCTTTGGGAGAAAACGAATAATAAGTTTGAAGTAAGCGTTCGAATTTCAGAAGTGGTTTATCATAAAAAACGATTGCATCCAAGTCGTCCAATTCCAGTCCCGCTTCTTCCAAGCAGTATTTCACTGCTTCAACCGGAAAGTCCGGAGTATGTTTATCGCGCGTAAATCGTTCTTCCTGTGCTGCGGCAATAATTCGACCTCCAATAACCAAGGCAGCAGCCGAATCATGATAGAAGGCAGAAATCCCTAAGACTTTTTTCATTCGCGCAATTTAATCTGTTTTAGTAACGTCAAAAATGCTATTTCATTTTGACAAGGAACAAAATTAATTCATTAATCACAGGAAGCAAGAACCTTTGATATTATTCATTAAGAATTCAGTGTTAGAAACAGTAAATACTCTGCACGCATAAATATTTCATATCTTTGCAAAAAAAATAAGCATGGAATCGTTTAGCAAAGTTGTATCCATTCGTTGGTCGGATCTTGATCCAAACTATCATGTCAGACACAGTGCTTACTATGATTGGGGAGCACAGCAGCGTGTAGAAGTGTTGAATAATCTGGGGCTTTCATTAAAAGTGATGCAGGAAAATCAATTTGGTCCGATCTTATTCCGTGAAGAATGTGTTTTCCGAAAAGAAATTCATATGCAGGACGAGGTGACAATCAGTTTGTTCATTAAATCGATTGCGGAAGATGGATCGCGCTGGACCATGCAACACGTATTGAGAAACCAAAGAGGGGAGTTGTGTGCAACGATTACCATTGACGGAGCTTGGATTGATACGGAGAAACGCAAATTAGCGAATCCGACACCGGAAATGATTATAGATACGATGAAGCGATTTCCAGAAATCAATTCGTAATTAGGAATTAGGAATTATCTCGCGAAGCCAATCTTTTGTTTTTTCCCTTTGATCTTTTGGTCTCTCAGTTCAGGAACCACGTCTTCAGCCACATCACTGCTGATTGCAGCAAAGGAACTGTAATCCATTACCGTAATTAATCCAATTTCATCTTGCTTCAACCCACCCATTTTGTGCAAGAATCCAACAATGTCTATTTTATTTACCTTGTCTTTCTTTCCGGCACTGATATAAATGGTTTTCCATTTCGGACGTTCCGGAAGCGGTTCGTTTGGAATAACTTCATAATCATGATGCTCCGGAATGAAATCGGGAACATTTTTCTTGGAGTCCAGAAACATGAATACCGCTCCGTCAGCATCTTGTCGGCCGGTTCTACCACTTCTATGAATAAATTCAGGCTCTTTCAAAGGTAATTGGTAATGAATCACATGTTCTACTGCAGGGATATCCAAACCTCTTGCAGCTAAATCGGTAGAAACCAGGAAATCTGCACTTCCATTGCGGAAACGAATCAATGCACGTTCACGATCGTCTTGTTCCATACCACCGTGATAAGCAACTGCAATAATCCCATTCTCTTTTAAGAAATCAGTAATCTCTACTACAGGCTCCCGATGATTGCAGAATATAATAGTTTTCCCTTCCGGAAGATTACACAACAATTCCAATAAGAGTCCCAATTTGTCTTCTTCCTTCATTTGCACTCCGAAGTAATTGATCTGATGGCTTTTTTCAACCAGAAAATCAATGGTGACAGGGCTTTTAATTTGAGTGAATGCGGGTATTGTCTCCAATTTCGTTGCCGAAACCAAGTATTTGTTCTGAAGTGAGTTTAATTCCTGAATGATTTCCGTCATATCGGATTCAAATCCCATTTCCAGAGACTTATCAAATTCATCCAAGACCAACGTGTGAACCTCAGACAGATCGATATTCTTTCTTCTGACATGATCTGCCAAACGTCCCGGAGTTCCAATCAAAACAGCAGGGGGAACAGACAGATTATTTTCTTCTACGCGCATGGAATGTCCTCCATAGCAAGTGTTTACTTTAAATCCGGTACTCAATTTCTTAAAAACATCCTCGATTTGAATCGAAAGTTCACGCGTTGGTGAAATGATCAATAACTGAACGGAAGATTGTTCTTTATCCAGCTTTCCCAATGCGGTTAATAGAAACGCTACTGTTTTACCAGAACCAGTTGGTGCGTGTAAAATAAGTTCTTTATTTGTCTCAGAAGATTGCAGCATTTCTTGTTGCATCTCATTCAAAGACGTAATACCTAGTTTTTCAAGAGAGAAATCGGATTGTGGAGTATTCATAAGGCAAAGGTAAGGGTTTTAAGCCACCTCTTATCATTTTTTGCAAATTTGCGAAATTGCCAATTCGCCAATTCGCAATATTGCGAACCGCCCTGAAATTGCATGTCGTAGGCTGGTTTATCGCTCGATTTTCTGATAACTTGTCACAATTCCTTTAATCAAAGCAGAACTAAATCCACTGTGCTCCATTTCATTCAGACCAACTATTGTACATCCTTTTGGAGTGGTCACTTTATCAATCTCTTCTTCCGGATGTAACCCATTCTGAATCAAGAGTTGTGCCGCGCCTTTTACCGTTTGACTCACAATCTTATTTGCAGTTTTAGCATCAAATCCCACTTCAATTCCTCCTTGGATCATTGCCCGGATAAAACGCAAAACATAAGCAATTCCGCAAGCACCAAGAATCGTAGCAGACTCCATCAATTGTTCATCGATCCAAACGATGTCACCAATTGCTTTGAATAATTCGCTTACTTCATTCTTTCTGTTTAATGGATCAACTGAACCACTTAAAGCAGTCATGCTTTCCTGAACATCGGCTGCAGTATTGGGCATTCCACGGTATAAAGAAATCTCATTGATTTTTAAAGCTTTTTTGATTTCAGCCAAAGTAATTCCGGTAGCAACACTAATAATCGTGTGTCTTTTTGGATCAAAAGAATCCTTGTTTTCTTCGAAGAAGGATAGAATGGTGTAGGGTTTTAATGCAACAATTAAGAAATCACATTGTTCAATCACTTCTCGGTTATTCGAAGTGAAGTGTGTTTGATTATCTTCCAGACCCGTTAATCCTTCAATGTTTCTCCTGGTACCAAACAATTGAGCATTGGGGTATTGCTTGCGAAATCCTTTCAATAATGACAATCCTAAATTTCCACATCCAATAATCCCGATCTTTTCCATTTTTAACAATTTAAGATCAAAAATACTATTTTTTAAACAAAATGACCGAGCGGAGTTCAGGCAATCTTTCTACTACTTGTTAAAATTCAACTAATCTGAATATAATTCTTGAAAACTGAAAGCAGATTTTGTAACTTTAAAATGTTATTCGTCCGCAGAGGCGGAGTGTAAATAACAGTCTTTCGTTTAGGCGAGAGGCAAACCCATGCAGTGAGATTGTTGACGTCTAACATTTTTATACGGACGGGGAGACTTAGTTTTTTAATGGCGGGCTGCAACCTTTTAGGTTTTACATGACGTAAACGGCAGATTACAAAGAAAAACAGCGAACCAAATCGTGCTTTCTGAGGCGTTCAGAATTTTCAGTCTTAAATGACTGACGCTGTATGGGTTTATTTTCTTTTTCAGCAAAAAATGTTCTACGGTTAAAACCCAACCTTTTCTCGCTTACTTTTTTAAGGCAAAAAAAGTAAGCAAAAATGCCTTTGTAACAATTGCATCCCTCAAGCAGTCTTTCGCTTCGGACCTATTCACTGAAAGAAGGGATCAGGATCCCAAATGATAAACACTTTCAGGAATTGGTAACCGAACCGGAAGACCTTTGTTTTCAAATGTCAAATCCTAGTAAAGAACGAAAACTTTCACAGTAAGATAGAGATTTCATGAGCATGCAATAGTGATAAGCACTCATAACTGATAATCATCAATACGAGTAGTGATTTTAATCGAATAAAATCAGTATGCTTTATTATAATATACTTAAATGCAGCGAAGACTTGTTTTTAGTTTAGCATTTCATCATTACTAAACTCAGCTTACATTAATAATGGGTGTGATTTCTTACTTCTTTCCGTAAGTTCTATAAACGAGTGTTTTCTTATTAGAACGTTCTGTGACCAATTCAGTGCCATCGCAACGCACGATCTTAAATTCTTCACTGTAGGAAGTATCTTTATCTTCATGGATCATTGTAAAGAGGGAATCTTCTATTTTCCATTGTCCGGAAGTTCTTTCCTGAATTAACGGAAGTCCTTTTTTGCGCCATTTCGGATCCACGAATGTGTCATAGACAATGAAGAACCCGTTTTTTTGAATGTTCAATACTACGTCGGAGGGTTGATTCTGATGATTCTTTTTTCTGGAAGAATCTTCTGACTTGATTAAAACCCATCTACCAATGATAGAAATCTTTTTTTGCTCCTTGGTATTTTCAACTTCTTGATTGCCTGTTGAACAAGATGCAAAAAGTAGTAGTATGAAAAATGATAAAAGATTAACTGTTGATCGCTTCATGCATTAAATATAATCGAATAATTCAAACAATCAGAATTAAACGAAACTTTAAAGTGACTTTCTGTAAATTTTGCAATGAACAGCTCTATGATCTGAAAATGCGACAGATTGAATACCAAAGTCATAGGCTCCCAGATCTCCGGAATGAAAAATATAATCGATTCTTCCTGCCGGAACACGCCCCACATAAGTCACACCAATTCCAGTACTGGACTCGCGGTAAGAATCCACCAAATCCGTATTGAATTGATTGTAAACATAAGACATCGGCGTATCGTTAAAATCTCCGCAAACCACTACCGGATAGGGAGAAGTCTTCATGTGTTCTACCACACGATCAGCTTGCTCTGCGCGTGCAGGATAAGCAATCCGAAGTTTATCGATCAACAAGCGAATAGTGGATTTCTTTCCGCCGGCTTGTTTGTTCTTTTCTCCAAACAATTCATAGTCTTCTTGCTGCAATTTGATGGATTGCAAGTGAATGTCATAAAAACGAATGGTGTCGGATCCTTTTACAATATCTGCATAAATACAGTAATTATCCGTTGTTTTGAAATTCTCAAACATCACATCACCTTTAGCAATGATGGGATACTTGGAAAGCATACAGATTCCAAAATTCTGTCTGTTTCGAATACGGTGAGAATAGCGTTCGTGATAGAATTTATAATCCATCAAATCTATCAAGGTATCCCTGGTCGAAAAAGCAGAAGGTTTATCCTGGTGAAAGAATTCCTGGAAACAAACTACATCGGGATTCACGCGTTGAATGTACCCCAGAATGCTGTCGCGCGATTTATTTCTTCCTTCTAATGATGAATTGTACACATCGAATAAGCGCACATTGTAACTCATAACATTCCATGAGGAAACTTCCTTCTCCGGTTTTGGATCTGAAAATTTGATGGAAAGTGTTCTAAAGTGCAGATTTCCTCCAAAAAGGATGGCAATTAGGATATAAAAGAACCAGCGGGATCGGGCAAAGGCCCAATAAATCATTAGAATCAGAGCTAGGCAAATGAAAATGGGATACATCAATCCGAAAAACGGTAAAATGCGAATCGTTGCCGGATGAACGTAAGGAGCTAAGTAGGCTAATAGCAGACAGCAGATTGCCGTGACAGAAAGAATCTTAATCACCGTTGAAAATCGCGCTATCTTTTTAAACCAACTCAAATCATTTATTACTTTGTGAAAATAGGAAGTCTTTTTCGGCTTTGGTCAAAGATTCGTAACCTGATTTAGAAATTTTATCCAAAATTTTGTCAATACGCTCTTGTTTCGCTTTCGCATCCATGTTGTATTGTTCGTCTGTTTTCCCAACTCTTCCGCCTTTTTGAGCTTTCATTCTAGAGCTTTTATTCTTTCTACCGGCGAAAAAATTTAAAACTCGTTGATGTATTGATTCTGTCCAGTTAATAATGTTGGAAGAAGAATGCATATTCCGCACCGAAAGAAAACCAATCAATGCTCCGCCCAGATGTGCAAAATGCGCTACTCCATCATTATTAATCGTTTGTGCCAAATCACTTACTATGTAAATAAGTGCCAATACATAAATTTTGACTGGAAAAACCCCAAAGAGACTTATTGTAATATTTGGTCGATATACTGAAATAGCAATAAATAATGCCATGATTGAACCGGAAGCACCGAGCACGACCGCTCCTTTACCCAGAAATTGATTAGCTATTAATTCGCAAATTCCACCAACAATTCCTCCAACGATGTACACATGAAGCATTCTTCTATCAGAAAAGAATTGCTTAAATAAACTTCCTGCAAAATAGAGGAAGATCATATTGAATAAAAAATGGAAGAATTCGAAATGGGTGAAAATACTGGTAATCAATCCCAATGGAGCGTACATAAATTTATGCGGATCCGTTTGAAGTGTAAAGATGTTGATCCTTACCCAATCAATCCATTCACTATTTGAAGCCTGAGAAGCCAGTCCTAAAAAAAGCATTGCAAGGAATACCAGCGAGTTGACAAAAATCAACTTGATATGCATTCCTCCGAATTTGAATTGGAATTTCAGTTCTTCTGATAAACTTCTATCTTGCATATTAATAAAATTTAGTACCTGTTCTGCGCCAAATCAGAACCAGTATTGCTCCAACAATTGCTCCGCCAACATGCGCTAAATGCGCTACATTATCTCCAACGTTATTTTGAAAACTGCTGTATACTTCTAAAACAAAATATCCTCCGATCAGCCATTTAGCTTTGATTGGAATCGGAGGGAATAATAACATTAATTCCGTGTTCGGGAATAGGATGGCAAATGCTGCTAACAAACCAAAAATAGCTCCGGAAGCACCAACCATGGGAACTATGGATTTCACAGCATAATCACCCAGTGCATTGTATTGTACCTGTGTAGTAATTCCATATCGCTGCGCAATTTCCATTAAATTTTGATCGGTGATATGTCCATGAGTGTCTCTTAACAAACCATTCAATGCCGCAATAGCATTGGAATTGTGAATGGTATTCTTTAATTCCATAATCTGAAAGAAGCCGACACCATTATAAAGAATGACAGCTCCTAAGGCAGCAGCAACATACAGAATAAAATAACGTTTCGGTCCCCAAAGACGCTCCAAAAAGCTTCCAAACATGACCAAAACATACATGTTCATGAAGATGTGAAAGAAGCCTCCATGCATGAAAAAGTGACTTACTAATTGGTATGGCTCAAAAAGGGGAGTGCCAAAATAATGTGCACCCAACAAGCTTCCTAAATCGATACCATTTCCCTGATACTCAAAAAAGAGTGTCAATAAAAACATCGCTACATTGAGCAATAATAAATTCTTGGTTACAGGCTGTATATTTCCAAACATCTTAAAACAGTTGTATTAATTGTTCATTTGTAATTTGTGCTATAATTCGCTTGCCCGAAGGAGAAAACGTGTGTTCATCTGCTTCAAACAAACGCGATACAAAGTCAGAAACGGCCTCCTGGTTGTTCTGAAGCTTAAAAGACATACTTCCACCAAACGCAATTTGAGCTAGTACAGTATGTGCAATCTCTCCTTTATCCAGAGTTCCCATTTGCAATTGCTCTAAAATTTTGTCTACGCAAGACAGAACCGTCGATTCATCCAGAATCTGTGGAATTCCATCAATGTGTAATTCTTGTTCTACCCACGACCAATTGAAACCAATTCGGGAGAGTGTTTTCTCATGTTCATTCCAGGCCAATTGTTCCTGTTTGGACATCACTTTCTCCATGGGAAAGATCAACTGCTGTGAGGCCAATGGATTCACAAAGAAACCACGCATTAAGTCGTCATACAACATACGCTCGTAGGCTCTGCGGTATTGAATCACCAATAAGCCTTCCGGAACAGAACCAATAATAAAAGATCCTTTCAGGATGAACGGGCCGATCGATTTCAATGTTTCCACATCCAGTTCTACCTGAACGGGCTTTTCTTCGATTTCCTCGTTTACAGCTTCCGAATTCCACATTTCATCTAGGCTTGCAGATTGAAATTGCGAACCGAAACCTGCTTTATTCAACGCACTGGAAAAGGCTTTGTCTTTTGTAGTTGAAGATCCTGAATTTGAATTCCCTCCGGAAAATTGTCCTTCACGCGTATTTTGTATGTGAAAAGGATTGTATGTCTTATCTACTCGAATTTCCGGTGCAACAGGAGTTTGACTCAACATTGATACCGGAATATCAAATTCAGTTTCACGCTCGAAATCCAGAGTTGGAGTAATATTGAATTTTCCTAAACCTAAACGAACAGCACTTCTGATGATGCTATAGATTGCTTTATCTTCTTCGAATTTGATCTCCGTTTTGGTTGGATGCACATTTACATCAATTTGTTTGGGATCAACCTCCAAAAACAAAAAGTAGCTTGGAAATAATTTGGAAGGAAGTAAATGTTCAAAAGCTGCCGAAATAGCATGGTTGAAATACGTATCCTTAAAAAATCGATTGTTGACAAACAAAAATTGTTCTCCACGCGATTTCTTAGCAACTTCCGGTTTTCCGACAAAACCATCCAATCCTACAATATCTGTTTGCTCCGTAACTGGAACCAGGTTGTCATTGAATTTCTTTCCGAAAACATCTACAATACGCTTTCTAAGCTGTCCCGGAGCCAAGTTGTAAATCTCCTGATCATTATGAACCAAGCGAAAAGCGATGTCGTGATGAGGAAGAACCACGCGTTCAAATTCATCAATGATATGCTTGAACTCCACATTATCTGATTTCAGGAAGTTACGTCGGGCAGGAACGTTAAAAAACAAGTTCTTGATTTCGAAATTACAGCCAACGGCGCATTGTGTCGGCTCTTGATTAATGACTTCCGTTCCTTCAATCAGGATTTTGGTTCCCAATTCGTCTGCCGCGCGTTTTGTTTGAAGCGTTACATGTGCAATTGCAGCAATAGAAGCCAAAGCTTCACCCCGGAATCCTTTTGTTTTTAATGCGAAAAGGTCAGCGGCACTTGCAATTTTACTTGTTGCGTGTCGTTCGAAACACATGCGTGCATCAAGCGGCGACATTCCTTTTCCGTTGTCCACAATCTGAATCAAGGTGCGGCCTGCATCTTTGATGTGCAATTCAATTTTCGTTGCTCCCGCATCAATACTATTCTCTACCAATTCCTTTACCACAGAAGCCGGTCTTTGAACAACTTCACCTGCTGCAATTTGATTAGCTACGTGATCCGGAAGTAAACGAATAATATCTGACATGAACGAGTTCAATTTATATTAGCAAAAATAAGATAATCTCTTAGTTCTAATGGTGTCTTTTTAACAATTCTCGTTCCACTTTTTTCCATCTGACAGGCTGTCAGGTTAATTCCGAATTCCGAATGACTAATTCCGAATTAAGAGAGGCTGTCTGAAGCTGTTCATAATTAGTCAGCTTTGTTTAAAATATGTACATTCATTGGGATATCCATGGGGTATCATCGGGACATTCATGCTTTATCATCGGTTTAAAATTGACTTATCTATGCCGTTAGTCTACTTCAATCTTAAACTGACTTACAACCAGGTAACGAATTGAAGAGGGCTGAAACTTCAGATCCGTAAGACTATTTTATGTTTAACCGCAAAGAATGAAAGAACGCAAAGATTTTGAGGATAAACTTAGCTCTCTCTGCGCATTTGCGGTATAAAATTTACGTAATTTTGTTCTATGAACAGAAAGACATTCCGCAAAGCTCCTTTCATTCTTATCCTTATTATTGGATCAGGATTGATCACTTCCGCGCTTTTAAAGACTCCGGCTCATCGATCAGTGAAAAAACACCAAGTAAGTCTCGCAACTGACAAAGATGAAGATCAATGGATTGCGGCTGAATTGGCTAAATTATCGATGCAGGAACGTATTGCTCAATCTTTCATGGTGGCTTGCTGGTCTAACAAAGGCAAGGAACATTTAGCAGAAACAGAAGCTTTGGTTAACGAACAAAAAATTGGCGGATTGATCTTTTTTCAAGGTGAGCGCGACAATCTGCAGGAGGCGATTCAACAAATGCAGGCAAACGCGGAAATTCCTTTGTTAATCGGAATGGATGCAGAATGGGGGACGGCTATGCGCCTTTCCGGGGAACCACGTTTTCCATACCAACAAACGATAGGTGCAGCAAATGATTTAAAACTGACAGAACGTATCGGATATCAGATGGGAGTTGAATGTGACATGCTCGGAATTCACATGAACTTTTCTCCGGTGGCAGACGTAAATCTGAATCCACAGAATCCGGTAATTGGTTTTAGAGCTTTCGGTTCCAATTCACAACAAGTAGCCAAGCAAACGGCAGCTATGGTAAAAGGAATTGAAGATGCGGGTGCTATTTCCTGCGTAAAGCATTTTCCCGGACATGGCGATACAGACAAAGATTCCCACAAAGAACTTCCTACTGTTTCCCACAGTATAAACGAATTTGAATCGAAAGATTTTCTTCCCTTCAAAAGCGGAATAGAAGCAGGTACCCGCTCAGTTATGGTTGCTCATTTGAATGTTCCTTCACTGGATCCAAGCGGAACACCAAGCAGTTTGTCAAAAGTGGTTATCGAAACTTATTTACGCAAAAAGCTTGGATTCAAAGGATTAGTAATCTCGGATGCCCTGAACATGAAAGCGGTTTCAGAGAAATACGGTAAATCTGAAGTGGTAGCTAAAGCATATTTGGCAGGTTGTGACATTCTGTTATTTCCCGAAAATGTTTCAGACGCAATCAAATTGATTTACAGCAAAGTAGAAAGTGGTGAATTGAGTAAAGAAACTGTAAATGAGCATTGCAAAAGAGTTTTGAGAGCAAAATATCAGGCAATCGTTCATAAGCCAATGATTAAACGCAAAGATCCGGCTCCTGAGCGCAAGTTGATAATCAACCAAATTTATGAAAAAGCCTTGTTGTGCGTCAAAAATGAAGAAGATCATTTGCCAATTGATAAATTAGACAAAGAGATCATTCGCATCGCCATTGGAACACATACTTCTGCTTTCAGAGATCGTTTAAATGATTATGGTAAAATAACTCATTATAAATACTTTACCCCGGAAGAAGCAGTTCGTAGATTGAAAGAAATCAAATTGAATTCAGAAGCGACTTACATTGTAGATTTTCATTCTGATGGTCAGCGAGCACGTAATAATTACGGCTTTGGGGCTTGGAAACAAGTTCTAGATCTGATTCCGGAAAATGCGAAAGCAACGGTGGTTTTGTTTGGAAATCCTTTAACTCTTCAAAACGAAACTGAATTCCCTAAAGCGGTGAAATCAATTCTTTGCGGATATGAGAACACGGCAGCGGCTCAAGAACGAACTGCACAAGCAATCATGGGGGCTTTTGATATCAATGGGAAATTGGCAACTGACATCACTAGTCAATGGAAATCCGGATTTGGAATTCAGGTAAAAAACAACGGAAGATTGAAGTATTCACAGCCTGAGGAATTGGGATTAAATCCGGAAAAACTGAAGGAAGTGGATGATATTGTAGCAAAAGCAATTGAAGCAAAAGCTTTTCCAGGCTGCCAGATTGTGGTAGCAATTGACGGGAAAATTGTCATTCAAAAATCATATGGAACTACGATCTATGAAAATGGAGACAGTGTTACCAATGATCACATTTACGATATTGCTTCGATCACTAAAATCGCTTCGTCTACAGCAGCTTTAATGCGTTTGAAAACATTGAACCAATTTGATGAAAAGATGAACCTGAATCAACTGGTTCCTGAATTGGTAAAAGAAACTCCCTATGCAGATCTGAAAGCGATTGACTTATTAACACATCAGGCGGGTCTAACTCCTTGGATTGCTTTTTATAAGCGCACAATGGAAAACGGAGAATTGGATCCGGATATTTACAGCAAAGTGGATAAAGGGGTTTACAACAGGGCTGTGGCCGACAATATTTTCATCAAAGAGGATTATTGGAAAACCATGCTGAAGATCATAGTGGAAACGCCTTTGACAGGAAAGAAATCCTACGAGTATTCCGATTTGAGCTATTACTTTTTCAACAAATACATTGAGCTTACCAGTGGAATGGGGCAGAATGAGTTTGTAGATAAAGAGATTTATCAGCCTTTGGGATTACAAACTATGACCTATTTACCCCTAAAGAAATTCAACAAGAAACGAATTGTACCAACAGAATATGACAAAGAATTCCGCAAGCAATTGATTCACGGATACGTGCATGATCCCGGAGCAGCGATGATGGGTGGAGTTGCGGGTCACGCTGGATTATTCTCCAATGCAACAGATTTGGCGGCATTGATGGAGTTTTTATTGAATAAAGGACAAATAGGAGACCAATCGATCATCAAAAAAGAAATTGTAGATCAGTTTACAGCGTGCCAATTTTGTCCCGGAAACAGAAGAGGAATTGGTTTTGATAAACCAACCGTAAGTATTAAAAACGGTCCGACTTGTGATCTTGTTTCCCCTTCAACATTCGGTCATTCCGGATTTACAGGAACTATCACATGGGCAGATCCGGAAAACAAGGTGAATTTCGTGTTCTTATCGAACCGGGTTTATCCGGATGCAGACAATTGGAAAATAACAAAGATGAGCGTGCGAACGGAGATTCAGCGAGTAATCTACGAAGCACTTTTTGAAGCACGCCAGAAGAGATCAGCAGCGGCTGATCGATAAAAAACAAACGTTAGTGCAGTTTTAGAATAATAATAGAAACTGCTTTTTAAACACACAGACAGACAAACATGAAAATCGGAATCGTACTTTATCCCACATTTGGCGGGAGTGGTGTAGTAGCCACAGAATTGGGCAAAGCCTTAGCTCAAAAGGGACACTTAGTCCATTTTATCACGTATTCGCAGCCCGTTCGTTTGGGCAGTTTTCGTGAAAACATTTTTTATCACGAAGTACAGCTTTCAGATTACCCGCTTTTTGAATACCAGCCATACGAAACAGAATTGGCTAGTAAAGTTGTAGATGTAGTGAAATATGAAGGGTTAGATCTATTACACGTACATTACGCTATTCCACATGCTTCTGCAGCATTTATGGCACAGCAGATTCTAAAAGCCCAGGGAATCAATATTCCATTTATCACAACACTTCACGGAACGGATATTACTTTGGTTGGAAAAGATCCGTCATTCGAACCCGTTATTTCGTTCTGTATTAACGCATCTGATGCCGTTACAGCAGTTTCTGAGAGCTTAATGAAAGATACTTACGCGCACTTTGAAACAACGCGTAAGATCCACGTAATTCCGAATTTCATTCAACCGAAAGCAGAATTGCCTGTGATCAATATGGAAAAGCGCAGACATTATGCGAAAGATGATGAGTTGATCTTGTGTCACATTTCGAATTTCCGTCCAGTAAAACGCATTACAGACGTGGTTCGTATTTTCCAAAAAGTACAGGAGAAACTTCCTGCTAAATTGTTATTGGCAGGTGACGGTCCTGATCGGGCAATTGTTGAGCGTTTAGCGCGCGATTTGGGAATTTGTCAAAACATTATCTTCATTGGTAAAGTTCGTGAGACAGCACCAATCCTGGAATTGAGCGATTTGTTCCTTTTACCATCTGAAACAGAAAGTTTTGGTTTGGCAGCTTTGGAAGCTATGGCAGAAGGAGTTCCGGTGGTTTCATCGAACACGGGTGGAATTCCGGAGGTGAATATTGATGCTTATTCCGGATTCACATCCAATGTGGGAGATGTTGAGGCTATGGCAATTGATGCAATTCGCATTTTAGAGAATAAGGAAACTCATCAGATTTTCCGTAAAAACGCATTGGCTCAAGCAAAAAAATTCGATCTATCAAAAGTTCTACCTCTGTATGAAGAATTGTATGAATCGGTTCTGAAAGGGCATGGAGATGCAGTGAAGGTATGATTTTGAATTAATCAGGGTCAACTCGAGTTTTTCGCATACTGTTCTCGATACATCCGACTTTTTTAGTCGGATACTCGAACTGACATATGCGAGAAGTATCGAGAAAGAACCTATAAAATTAGAATCGTCAGTTTACTTTGGTGGATTGACGATTTTCTTTGTTTAATTGCAAAGAAAAAAAATTTCATTGATCAGGGTGTTTTTATTCATTGTTTCGTTAATAATCTGCTACTATAATCCTTCGTTTGGCTTAGCATCGCTATCGAAGAGATTTTAATCGCACTTTTTCTTGCTTTCGTCTAATATTAGCGTTAAATTCATCTTATGCTTATGAAGACCATATTCAACGAAGAAACTCGTGCAGAGTTAATTCAACGTATTCACGCCATTCCTGAACATGCATCCGCTCAATGGGGAAAAATGAATTTGTATCAAATGCTGGTGCATTGTACCACTTGGGAGCAATGGGTTCAGGGCAAAGGAAATCATACTTACAAACAGGCATTTATCGGAAAAGTATTTGGGAAAATGGGTTTGAGACGCATGATTCGGGATGATAAACCCATTGACAAAGGTGTTCCAACTTCAGAACAGTTTAAAATAAAAGAAACCAGTGGAGATATTGCTGCAAAAAAACAGGAATGGATTCAACTGATTGGATCTTATGAAGAGTATTCCAATCCAATATTTATCCATGATTTTTTCGGAAAAATGACCCAAGAACAAATCGGTTTATTGGTCTATAAACACAATGATCATCATTTGAGACAATTTAATAGTTAAACGTAAGCTTATGAAAAAGATCGCTACCCTTTTTTTAGTCTTTATGCTATTTGCATCGTCCTCTTTGTTTAGTCAAACAAGAAAAGAAACCACCGTTAAATTGGAGTGGAAGGAGCAGGGTTTTGTTCACTTCTATACTGCTGAGTATTCCGTTTATGTGAGTAAGCCTGAATTTCTGGATATCCAGAACGAGCTGTTGGTTGGAATGTTTGACGAATATGCCGATCAGAATGATTCTATCAACCTGAAAGATCCATTCTTTGTATTCAAGTTTGAACAACAAACCGTTTTATGGGATCAGTTAAAGGAGTGTGCAACAGCAGGACATATGCTGATCCTTCCGAATGATTCGAGAAAGAAGCTGAAAAGCGTTGTGATTGTTGATGACACCAAAGTTCACGGAAGTGGTATTGAAGTTTGGGAATGCCGCGATTCGAAAACCAACCAGGTAATTTTCGCGCGTAATCAGCAAGTGCATGCAACTCCGATTTCTGAAGGTGTTTTTGACAGCTATTGAATGCATGAAATGATGTTCATGTAATTTTTACTGCGTAAATTGCACGCAAATAAATTGACCATGACTAAAAAAATCAAATCATTTGGTTTACTGCTGCTCATAGCTGCTAGCCAAGGTGCATTCGCACAAACAAATCAAGAAAAAGCTGTTGCAAAAGGCCGGGAAGCCATTCAATTAATGGACAAAGGCGAATTTGATGAAAGTATCAAATTATTGAAGGAAGCTGAGAAATTGGATCCGGAAAGTTTCACTTATCCATATGAAACAGCTTATGCTTACTATGCCAAAGCAGATTATAAAAAAGCAATCAGCATTCTGGAGAAGAACAAAAAACACAAAAATGTCAATGACCGCCTGTTTCAATTACTCGGAAACAGTTACGACGTTTCAGGAGAACCTGAAAAGGCCGTTGCAGCTTACGATGAAGGCTTGAAGGTTTTCCCTAATTCAGGAGAGATTTACCTGGAAAAGGGTAATTTACTATGGGCTAAAAAGGAATATGGAAAGGCTGTTCCATTCTATGAAAAAGGAATCGAAGTAGATCCTACTTTTCCTTCAAATTACTATCGTGCTGCCCGTCTTTATTGTGGTTCAACAGAAGAAGTTTGGGGAATGATCTATGGAGAGATTTTTATCAATTTAGAACCAAACAGCAAACGCACGCAAGAAATCAGCAAATTGCTTTTCGACACTTATAAAAGCCAAATCACTTTCACCAATGACAGTACTTTTTCGGTAAGTTTCAGTAAAAATGCGACTATCAATGTCACTGATCTGAGTGATCCGAGCAAACTCAAGCTTCCATACGGAGTAGGATTTTACGAACCTACATTGATGATGGCATTGATTCCTTATAAATCCATTGATCTGAAATCATTGAATGGAATGAGAACTACTTTTGTTGACAGCTACATCAAGGGTGGTAATGACAAACAGTATCCGACCGTTTTATTTGATTTTCAGAAGAAAGTAAAAGATGCCGGTCATATGGAAGCTTACAATTATTGGGTTCTGATGATGGGTGATGAAGCTGCTTTTGGAGAATGGTATAATGCAAACAAAGAAAAGTTTGAAGCTTTTGCCAAATGGTATAGTGAAAACTCCATTGAGATTACGAACGAGAATAAGTTCTATAGCGGTCAGTTTTAAGTTATCCAACCAATTCCATGAGTGCATTCAAAGAACATCCGGAGCTTCATAAGCAAGTTGATTATCAAATCGCAGTGAATGGCTGGGTTCAGTTTTATAGAAGTAACGGGGCTCTCGGGAATGATCAAAATTGGTTAGATCAAGCTGGTTATACAACTGCTGAGTTTCATTGTCATGGACTGAGTCATTTATTCGATCAGTTCAATGAGTACTTCCATTTTCCAAGCTATTTCCACCACAATCTGAACTCATTCAACGATTGCTTAAGAGATATTGAGATCAATGGGATTGGTTTAATCATTGTTTTGAAGAATCTGGACAATTTAAAAAAGGAAGACAGTGAGAGTTTATTAGAAATTCTGATAGATTTGGCGCGTTTGAATTTTATAGTGGGAAAACGCGTGTTTATTCTAGCTCATGCCGTTCATTCAGATTTTCGTTTGGAACATATTAAACTAAATTCAGAAAAAGCTAAATGAAATCCATCACATTTTTTTTGTTACTCGCATTTCCATTCCTTGGATTCGCTCAGCTGCAAACAGATACTGTTGTGGATATCGATGGAAACGTTTATCACACGGTGAAAATCGGAACACAAACCTGGATGGTGGAAAACCTGAAAGTGACCCGTTTTAACAATGGTGATTCGATTCCGCACCTTCCCAAAACAACGGATTGGATTAAAGCGACAGGCCCGGCTTACTGCATGTACAACGATATGGATGATCTATATCGTTTAAGTGAGGAGCAAAAAGTTGAGTTATCGAAGCGAATGGGGAAATTTTATAATCGTTATGTGATACAGGATCCGCGCAACATTGCACCGAAGGGCTGGCGGGTTCCCGGTTTAAAGGATGTAAAAGTGTTAGAGGATTTTTTGGGTGGAAGTAAAATTGCAGGTGCAAAATTAAAAGACACCCTGAATTGGTCAACCCACTTCTCGTTCAATACCAACACCTTACATACAACAAATAAAAGTGGATTTACCGCTTTACCTGATGGATATCGAGGTGAAAAAGGTGAATTCAGCGGAATTAGTGAACAAACCCGTTGGTGGATGAAGCAGCAGGCAGGAGATTCGGATTTTAATTGGTACGGCTGGTGTTTGTTCAATACAAAAGACCCACTATTTGACATTCCAGGTTGGGATTTGAATGGGTATTCGGTGCGGTGTTTGAAGGAGTAATTTTTTTCTCCCGCAGAGGGCGCAGAAGACGCAGATTCATTTTGAGTAGGTTTTTAGTTTAAAATCCGTTCTTTAATCACTATTTCCTCAATTCTTCCTAACTTGCGCGCTCTTAACTTAAGCGATGCGAGGAATAACTCCTAAACAACACTACGATGTTGTCATTATTGGTGGTGGAATTAGTGGATTAACCTCTGCGGCTCTTTTCAGTAAAGCTGGTATTTCCTGTTGTGTAATTGAAATGGACAATCGTCCGGGTGGTTACCTGGCTGGCTTTCGCCGTCATGATTTTCGTTTCGATTCTGCCATTCACTGGCTCAACAATTGTGGACCAAAAGGTCTCGTAACAAAAATCTTCAAGATCATTGGAGATGATTACCCGAAATGTAAAGATCAGAAGAATATTCGTCGCTTTGTGAGTGATGATTATGACTACATGGTCACCAATAATCCGGACGAACTGAAAGAACAATGGATCAAGGAATTTCCACATGAAAAGAAAGGAATTATCCGCTTTTTCAGAGACGCCAAGCGCATTGGAAAATCCTTTGACCGCTATGCTAATTTAAGTCGCACCATGAATTCCATGACTTGGTATGAATATCCGATTCATGGCTTGAAAATGCTAGGTTTTGCTTTACCATTCATTCCTCATGTACGTTACACCGGAGAAGAGAAACTAAAACAAGGCTTAAACCGCTATTTTAAGGATGAAAAATTGCACCGCGTATTCTGTTCGGAACCGGATGTACTTTCGTGTTTGATTCCGATTTCCTGGGCTTACATCAATGATTTTCAAATTCCACCGGATGGAGGAAGTCAGAGTTTTCCGGAATGGCTGATGTATGCAACAGAAAAAATGGGAGGAGAAATCTTCTTTAAATCCAAAGTAAGCGAAGTTTTAGTAGAAGATAATGTGGCAAAAGGAGTGAAGTTCACTCACCGCGGAACAGAACACACGATTTCAAGTAAATACGTTATTGCAGCTTGTGATGCCGAAACCTTGTTCGAAAAAATGCTTCCTCAAAAATCGGTCCCGAATAAAATGAAAGATCGTTTGAAAGGAGCTCCACTTTATGCTTCTGCTATCACCATTGCATTGGGAATCGATTGTCCTGCGGAAGAATTGGGAATGGGAGAAGAAATCGTCTTTTTAGCTGACACGTCTGTCCCAAGAGAAGATTTAGGTCAGGGAGATCCACATTTGAGTGGAATTCACATTCTGGCTTCAACTGTTCGGGATAAATCGTTGGCTTTGCCCGAACACGGAACAATCACCTTGTTTATTCCAGCCTGGATGGAAAACAATAATTTCTGGGGCTGTGAGATTGATGAAAACGGTGATTACATTCGTGGAGAAGAATACAACCGCATCAAAGATGAATATGCCAATATTCTGATCGACCGGGTAGAAGAGAAACTTATCCCGAACCTGCGTAAACACATTTTATACTGCGACGTTGCTACACCGATTACACATTTCCGTTACACCGGAAATAAGAATGGAACGATGATGGCGCAAAAGCCGGGAAAAGAAAATTACCAGGGAAAAGTTGCATCTTACATCACACCGGTCAATAACTTATTCCTAAGCGGTCACTGGGCCGATTTGGGAGGAGGAATTCCGATTGCAATCAAATCTTCCATCAATACAACTTTATTGGTACTTCAGAAAGAAGATAAAAAGCGCTTCAAACTCCTTTCCAGATACATGGATGGCAAAATTGATGTGGATGAATTGAAAAATTCTGATTTATTGGTGAAATATGATAATTCATGGATCAAGGATCCGACTCCAGCTCAAAAGAAGGTAAAACGACGTGATGAGGAGCTAAATTGACCTAGCAAGCTCACTGGAGTCATTTCTCTATTATTAAAAGTCTCGAAAACGAGGGAAAAGTCCTTCTTTGTTGCAATCAAATTAAATTATTTAAGCGAATTGTGACTTTAGTCACTGTAAAACAATTTTCATTGTCACAACTTTGTAAAAAAACAAGTGATTATGAAAATGAATATGCACACTACAGATCGAATCATTCGGATTTTACTATCCTTGGTAATTGTAATACTTTATTTTTCAGGCTATCTTACCGGGGCACTTGCAATAATTGCTCTTGCTGTAGCGATAATCTTCACATTAACCAGCCTGGTTGGTTTTTGTCCATTGTATGCATTACTTGGAGTATCGACTAGGAAGAAAAGCAAATGAAACAATTTTTAAAAAAATATCGATTACACCTTATTGGTGGAATCGTTGGCGGAATCGGAGGTTATGCCTATTATCATTTCATTGGTTGTTCAAGCGGCTCTTGTGCAATCACATCAAAACCCATAAATAGTACCGTGTATGGTTCTTTCATGGGGCTATTACTTTTTAGTAGTTTCAAAATCAAATCAAAAAAGGATGAGAATAGAGGGGACAATCATTGATGTTCGTTCATACGCGGAGTATCTGGGAGCACATGTAGCATCAAGCATCAATATCCCCATTCAGGAAATTCCCAATCGTTTGGACGAAATACGTCAATTTGCTCAACCCATCATTTTGTGTTGCGCAAGTGGAATCAGAAGCGCTCAGGCAGCTTGGTTTCTTCAAAATCAAGGAATCGAATGTTCCGATGGAGGTAGCTGGATGGATGTAAATGCGACTATTTAAATAAGATTATATGATACAAGGAATAAAAAAAATATTCGGACTAGGTCCAAAAGTGGATTTCAATGAATTAATGAGCAAAGGAGCTCAAATCATAGATGTGAGAACTCCATCTGAATTCAAGAGTGGACATATTCAAGGGTCGTTAAACATTCCTTTGTCCAATATTTCAGATAATCTTACGAAAATCAACAAGGATAAGCCGGTCATAACCTGTTGTGCATCCGGAATGAGAAGCGCATCGGCAAAAACCATTCTAACTTCGAAAGGATATCGGGAAGTGCATAATGGAGGAGGATGGACGAGTCTTCAACAAAAGATTAGAAAATGAATTGTTTGATTAACATCATTTATCAAATCCGAAAAGATATACTCCCAATTGATTTATAACTTTGTAAATCTAACTGCAAAGAGTGAAAGAACGCGAAGAATATCAACTCAGCGTTCTCTAAGCTTTGCGGTGAATAAAAACACTGTATATGGCATCTTTTTCTGAAATAATAAACTCCAATAAGCCTGTTTTGGTTGACTTTTTCGCAGAATGGTGTGGCCCTTGTAAAACCATGAAGCCTATTCTGGAAGATTTGAAATCCAAATTGGGTTCTTCCGCTTCCGTATTGAAAGTAGATGTGGACAAAAATCCACACGCTGCAAGCAAATATCAGATCAAAAGCATTCCAACCTTGATCCTCTTCAAAAACGGAAAACCGGTCTGGAGACAATCCGGAGTAGTTCAAGCGAACCAACTAGCTCAGATCATTAAGCAGCATCAATAGCTGTTCTCTTAACAGCTATTTAAGTTTGAGGGAATTCCGCATCTGATAGAAATCGTGGACATCCGACAACGTTAAGAAAGAATCCGCCGTGCCACAACAGACTCTTTCTTATCGGGTTGGTTATTGATTGGTTAGTTCAAAGTAATCGTTAATTCGTCTAAAGGAAGTCTTACTTTTTTCACTTTTGCATAAGGGTCTATTTCTTCATTTCTATAACCCAAAGCAAGAATCACAGCGGATTGCAATCCTTTTTCTTTCAATCCTAAGATCTCATCGAAAGCGGCATTATCAAATCCTTCCATTGGTGTACTATCCACTTTTAAATTTGCAGCAGCAACAATTGCTGTACCTAATGCAATGTAAGCTTGTTTAGCAGCCCAAGTTCTCACAAAATCTTCCGGCATACTTAAAAATCCCGAAAGCTTTTCTTTAAAATCATTTAAGCTTTCCACCGGAATGTTGCGTGTTTTTGCTACTAAGGACATATAATCGTCTATTTGCGCTTGTGATACGTGCGTATATGAAGCAAAAACCAACAGGTGAGAGGATTCACTCACTTGTGGATTAAAAGAAGCTTCCTGCAATTTTTGTTTGATCTCCTGATTGGAAATGGACAAAACTCTAAAAGGTTGCATTCCTGCTGAAGTTGCAGTTAAATTGATTGCTTCTAAAATTTCTATTACTTTTTCGTCTGATACTTTCTCAGATGTCATGCGCTTTGCGGCGTATCGCCAATTCAATGTGTCTATTAAATTCATGGTTTCTGTATTTTTGAAGCAAAGGTACAACTGAATAGTTTCAAAAAGACACCAATATACTTTATGAAACCAGTTTCCAAGAGGAAACCAGTGGTTCGCAATATTGCGAATTAGCGAATTCGCGAACTACTGATTAAATTTGGTGGAATGAAACCGCAGAACACAATGGATTCAGCCTTAAAACCCAACAAATGAGCAACAAACTTCACGAAGGAAAAACATTTAACAAGGTTAATTACGCAAACAAACAGCTCATTAATAATGAATTCAGCAATTGTCAGTTTGTCGACTGTGATTTCTCTAAAAGCAACTTTACCAGCATTGATTTTGTAGATTGTGAATTTGAAAGCTGTAATTTCTCGCTGACGGTCTTCAAACACGCCGGACTAAAAGATGTTCATTTCAAAGATTGTAAGATCGTTGGAGTAGATTTTAGTTCCTGTAACGACTTTTTATTCTCTGTTAAATTCACCGACTGCAGTCTGGATTATGCCACTTTTCATTCCAAGAAAATGAAGAATACCGTTTTCACAAACAGTGTAATCAAAGAAGTGGATTTTTCGGAGGTCGATCTGTCTCAGTCCAAATTCATCAACTGCGATCTCACACGCACTATTTTCGACCGCAGTATTTTGGACAAAGCAGATTTCAGTTCAGCGGTCAATTTCGAGATCAATCCGGAACGAAACCGGATTAAGAAAACTATTTTTTCTTCCAGCGGCTTGATGGGATTACTGACGAAGTATGATTTGGTGGTGAAGGATTAAACGCTTGTTTTTTTCTGGGATTATATCCGATTTGTCCTGTTCTTTGAATAGTATGATTATTATCATTTTATTTTTAGTCCTATTTTCTTTATTTGCAAATGAAAAGGAATATATTTTGTTTTTTTTCTTAATTTGAAGGTAATTTCAGACAAATCAAAAACTAATTTTAGTTTATGCCCAGTAATTACACCACTAAACACTTTTCGCTTTTCGGATTTGCGAAATGTCAATTTATTTTGGACAAAAAAGGTATTGTTTCTGATGCCAGAATACTTCAGTTGAATCAGTCTTTCGCAGAGATAATTCAAATAGAGCAAGCACATTTATTGACAAAATCTTTCAAAGAATTACAACTAACTTATAATAGTTTTGACTGGGATAATTTACTCACTCATTTAATCCGTTTTGAAACGGAAAAATCGTTTGACTTTATTGTTTCCGAGCAGACAGGTAGTTATCGAGTGGAATTGATACCTCAAAACAATGAAGAGATCATTTGTCTGTTCTCTGAACATAATAATTACTCGGATCAATTAAACAATCACGTCAATCGTTTCAATACGTTTTTAATCAATTTTCCGAGCGGAATTATTATCGAAACATCAGACTTTAAGATAAATCAGATAAATCAGAAGTTTTGCAGTTTGGTAGGGTTGGAAACAGATTCGTTTGAATTGGAAGGAACAAATACTTCCGATCTGATGGATAAGATCAAAGGTTTACTTAAGGATCCTGATTTTTTCATGAAAAGGACTAGCTCAATTCAACGTGGAAAGGAAATCGTATTAGGAGAGGAATTGGAGTTGCTAGACGGAAGATTCTTTCAAAGAGATTACATCCCCATCGTTTTTTCGAATGGACATGTTGAGAATCTTTGGCTCTATAATGATATCACAGCAAGGAAAAAAATTAAAGAGGCACTTCAGAACCAGACAGATCTGCAAAACATTCTGATGGGCGTCTCTTCCAAGTACATCAATCTTTCACTGAATGAACTAGAAGATGCAATTCACACCTCATTAAGAGAACTTGGTCAATTTGTAGGGGCAGACCGGGCTTATGTTTTCAGTTATGACTGGATTAATGGCATTTGCACCAATACCTATGAATGGTGTGAAGAAGGTGTTTCTCCGCAAATAGATGAATTACAAGCTATACCATTGGATCAGATAAGGATTTGGGCAGGAACTCATCGAAAAGGGAAAAGTATGAACATCCCCGATGTTTACGAATTACCCGAAGGGCATGAAGTACGTATTCCACTAGAGCAGCAAGAAATATTAAGTCTCCTTGCAATTCCAATGATGGATGGTGATGAATGTCTTGGTTTTGTTGGTTTTGATTCCGTTAAAGAGCATCATGTTTACACTGAAAAGGAAGAATCTTTGCTTTCTGTATTTTCCAGAATGTTGGTGAATGTGAAACAACGAGCAGATTTGGAGCGCAAACTAATTGATGAAAAACAAAAAGCAGAAGCTGCAAGCAAGGCAAAAACTGAATTTTTGGCTAATATGAGTCATGAAATCAGAACACCCATGAATGCCATTTTAGGTTTTAGCGAAACGCTCTATCACAAAACGGATAACCCACAATTTAAAAAGATGATCGAATCAATTCTAAATAGTGGGAACTTGCTTTTAGCGCTTCTAAATGACATTCTTGACCTATCAAAAATTGAAGCCGATAAGATTGATATTGTAAAAATGCCTGTTGATACGATTAATATCGTCAATGAGATCAAGCTTCTTTTCTTTGAAAAAACCCTCAAAAAAGGTGTTTCACTTTCTGTTGAAATAGATCCATACTTCCCCAGAGGATTATTGCTTGATGAGATTCGGTTCAAGCAAATAATCTTCAATTTAGTAGGGAACGCCATTAAATTCACTCACAAAGGATACGTAAGAATCAACTTAACATTTGAAGCTACAAGCGAAATGAAAGGTCAATTAAGAGTCGATGTGATTGATACCGGAATTGGAATACCTGCCGATCAGCACGATGTGGTTTTTGATGCGTTTAGACAACAATCTGTTTACTCGAACCGACTTTACGCTGGCGCAGGTTTGGGATTATCTATTTCCAAACGATTGGCTGAAAAAATGAATGGCCGAATCGAATTGTGCAGTGAACTGGGAAAAGGGTCCGAATTTTCACTCATCATTCCGGATGTTGAAATTTGCAATGACTTTATTGAAAAAACCAATCCTTTTTTACCGATTGATCATGTTCATTTTGAAGATGATGTCATCTTGGTGGTAGACGATGTTCTTTCCAATATCATGGCAGTTGAAGGATTGCTGGATGAAATGGGGTTAGAAATCATTTCTGCCAACAGCGGTGAAATGGCATTGGAAGTTCTAAAAACAAGAACACCCTCATTGATATTATTGGATATTCGGATGCCAAACATGAACGGATACCAGGTGGCAGAAAAATTAAGATCGAACCCTAAATTCAAACATGTGCCCCTGATTGCATTAACGGCATCTGTTTCAGCTCAAACGGATCAGGAGTTATCAGTGCATTTTGATGGGTTTTTGTATAAACCCACTAATAAAGCAGAATTGGTAAATGTGCTCATGAAATATTTACCTTATAAAAGCCATTCATCGGATTCAGCATCCAATCAACTAGACGAAAGTTTGAGTCTGAATATCAATCCGGAAGTAGGTCATAAGCTTTCTGAAATACTGGCCGTTTTAAATCACGATTTCCTACCTGCTCACTCTCTCATAAAAGATGGAATGGTTCTCTTTAGAATCGAGGAATTCGGAGTTAATTTATTGGAATTCGCACAAAAGTATCAGTTTGAATATTTGGGAAATTATGCCCGGTTGCTCTTGAACCATGTTGATAATGTGAATCTCATGGAACTTTCATCTACCTTGGGTGAATTCCCATTGATTCTCAAGAAAATTCAACATCTAATTGATGAAAGAAATAAGACCCTAAACTAATTATGCAAAAGTAAATATGTCAAAATGAAAAAAACAATTCTTATCTTGTAGTATTAAGTTGTTGAAGTTTTAAAATAAATAATTAGACAAGCAATTTCAACTTCTACACTGGTACATACTAATTAAGATTGCTTTTATACATCCGCATTTTATCAGATCGGAACAGGAATAAGTAGTAATCAGCAAACACGTTCAAACCACTATTTATGGATTACACTCCAAAAATATTGATTGTTGATGACAACATAGAGAATCTCAAGGTGGTCGGAAACATTCTTCAATCGGAAAAATTTGACATTGCCGTTTCCTTAAACGGGGAAAGTGCAATTAACATTCTTCTGAATAATGAAATTGATTTGATTCTAATGGACATTATGATGCCGGAAATTGATGGCTTGGAAACTTGTCGTAGAATTAAATGTATCGACTCTTTAAAAGAAATTCCGCTCATATTTTTAACTGCAAAGGCTCAAACAAATGATATTTTGGAAGCTTTTGAAGCAGGTGGTGTTGATTACATATTCAAACCATTCAATAGATTAGAACTTCTTGCCAGGGTTAATACACATCTCGATCTGTTTCTTTCCAAACGAAAACTGAAAGAGCTTTATAAAAACAGGGATTTTGTCTATTCTATCATAGCACATGATATCAAGTCTCCGTTTAATAAGATCACTCAATTCTTACAAATGCTGAATGATGGATATCTTGATAAAGATTCCAGCGATTATGAAGCACTTTTGGATTTATTAAACACCGAAACTCAAAAGACCAATGGATTAATTGACGAATTAATTGAATGGGGACAATTGTTAATGAATGAAAATCACAATCAATTGCAGTCTAAACATCTTAAACCGATCATAGATAGTGTAATTACATTTTTAGAGCACCAATCATCCACTAAAGCATTGGAAATACAAAACAACATCGATGAAAAGGCTAAAATAATTTGCGACGAAAAATCCATTGAGGTCATATTCCGTAATTTACTGGCAAATGCAATAAAATTCACTCCAGACGGAGGGAAGATCACTTTTTCAAACGAAGAAAATACTCAGAAAGTATTCATACAACTGAAAGATTCGGGAATTGGAATGACTAAAGAAGTACTGGAAAAAATATTTGAAAACAATGAGTTTTATAAATCCAACGGAACAAACAAAGAAAAAGGATCCGGTTTGGGACTTCTGATAATAAAGGACTTCGTTAAGAAAAACAATGCGGAACTTAAAGTCGATAGTATCTCAGAAGAAGGGACAACTTTCACAGTAATCATCGATAAATCTATTTAAAACATGGAAGAAAACATAGCTAAACTCAACCTTTTGATTATTGATGACGACCCCTTTTACAGACGTTTGTCGGCTTCAATTTTGGGTGAGAAATTTACCGTGTTCACTGCTGATAGTCCATCAGACGGATTAAAAATCTTGAAAAAGGAGAAAATCAGCTTTATTGTTTCAGATTACATCTTGCCGGAAATGACCGGGTTACAATTGCTGGAAAAAGTAAAAGCGGAATATCCGGATATCGAGGTGATCCTGATCAGTAACTCCGGAGATATGGATACCGTAATTGAAGCTTTAAGAAAAGGAGCGGCCGATTATTTTAAAAAACCATTCACTCCCGCCGATATTTGGATGTCCATCGAACGTGTAATGAAATACTCACTACTCAAGCAGGATCTGGATAAACAAAAGCAACAGAATGTCTTTCTGAAAAAAGAATTGAAAAGTGAAATCGGAAGCATCATTGGGAAATCAAAACCGATTTTGAACGTCATAGAGCAGATCAAACTGGTTGCGCAGACTCCGGACACATCTGTTCTAATAATTGGGGAAAGCGGAACGGGAAAAGAATTGGTAGCAAGGGCAATTCATGATTTTAGTGATCGGAAAGATCAGATATTTGGTGCTTCCAATATGTCAGCCATTCCGGATGCTCTTTTTGAAAGCGAATTTTTCGGGCACACCAAAGGTAGTTTCACAGATGCTTCAACAGATAAGGCTGGTTGGTTTGAAACAGTCAATAAAGGCACTCTCTTTCTGGATGAAATTGGCGAAATGACGTTAAATCTGCAAGTGAAATTGTTACGCGTATTGGAGGATAGAAAATATACGAAGGTTGGTACGCAGAAAAGTATTCCATTTGATGTCAGAATTGTCTCTGCGACCAATAAAAGTATTGAGATATTGACGGAGAATACCAGCTTCCGACTTGATCTGTTTCATCGCTTAGGAACATTTATCATACATATCCCGCCTCTTCGGGAACGGAAAGAGGATATTCCGATAATAGCAAATCATTTTTTGAATTCCCTCAATAGCAAAATGGGGAAGGATATTCGAGGAATTAGTGAGGATGCTTTGGAATTGTTTAATGAATACCGTTTTCCCGGGAATGTGAGGGAATTACGGAATTTAATGGAGCGTGCCGTGATACTTTGCAATGAGAATGAACTTCAAAGCAAACATTTCGATATCATAAAATCATTTTCGAATACGAAAAGATTGGATGAAACTTTTGACCTCGAAGAAATTGAAAAAAACACCATTCTTCGGGCATTAGAGAAAACAGATTACAACAAAGCAGAAGCAGCACGATTACTGAACATTGAGTGGAATGCACTTCACAGAAGATTACAAAAATATCACCTGTCGATTTAACTGATTCAACATTCTTCGTTTTCAAAGATGAACTCTTCGAAAACGAAGAATAAACCAACTGCTAAAATTTTCGAATACTGCGTAATTATCAGATATACAGCGTTTTAATTATCATGGAATAAGAATTGATTTGAATGATTTAAATATGAATCATGAAAAATAAACTATTCCTAATGTTCACTTTATTTGCTGGAATCAATGCAAACTCACAAAGTGATTTATTGATTACTCCATTCCGTGTGGTATTTGAAAACGGCAAGAATATTGAAGAATTAACCGTTGCTAATACAGGAAAGGATACTGCCAGATATACCATCAGTTTTTTGCAGTACAAAATGTTAAGCACCGGGAAACTGGAGAAAATAGATCTGGCTGAAGACAGTATTCTATTCGCAGACAAATACTTGCGTGTTTTTCCTAAAACCGTTACTCTTGCTCCAAATGAAGCTCAGATGGTGAGACTTCAACTGAAAACACCGCCCGATTTAGCTCCTGGAGAATATCGTTCCCATTTATATTTCAGATCTATTGTGGATGAAACTCCTGATATGGGAACTGAAAGAGATACCACAGCAATCGGGTTCAAATTAGTGCCTGTTTATGGAATTACGATTCCGGTAATCATTCGAATAGGTCAATCCGTAATAAAAGCCACTATGGCAGATGTGAAAATAACGGATGTCAACGGTTCCAAACAAGTGGATTGTAAAATCGAACGATATGGAAACATTTCAACCTTTGGTCAATTGGAGGTCGAACACACTTCTTTAACAGGTGTGAAGACGTTGATTGGAAGAGTAAATGGTGTTGCAGTTTACACTCCTATCCACATGCGAGACATTTCGATTCCTTTAACAATTCCGGAAACAGTAGATCTTACCAAGGGAACACTTTCACTCAAATATTACTCAAAAATTGATGGGAAAGAAATCTATTATTTCAATCAACCGATCAGTTTGTAATTGCATTTCAGATGTGTTTTCCAAATTGGACATACCAAAAGTCTTTACTGGCTATAGCAATTGTTTTCCCTTGTTTTTTGTTTGCTCAAAACAATTTGGAGAAAGAATCCTCTGGTTTGAATGAGAAATCAATTACTATCAGTCAAGAAGAACAACACATTTCAATCACAAATCTATCCGAGTTTAGTTTCGGAGCTTTTTATCCGGGGAAGTTTGGGGGAAGTATTGAAATCAATAAAGATGGTATAAGATCTGCAAACGGATCTGTCATCCTACTGAATTCAGAATCAAATGCTTCGGCAGCTATTTTCGAAATCAAATGTCCCTCCAATACACTGATTCAGATTGTAATCGACAATAGAATTGAGCTACGGAATGAATCAGGAGAGACCCTTATTTGCGAACCAATAATTACTGAACCAATCCATTTCGTTAGTCCCAATAATGCTGAATCCGGTTTCCTGTATAGTGTTGGTGCCAAATTGAATATTCAAGATGCATCATTTGAATCTACAGGTAAGTATTCCGGAAGAATGAATGTTTTTATCATACTCGAATAGAATCCGATGTTTCACCATTCACTACAAATAGTATCCCTTATCCTTTGCTTCTTTTTTATAAGTAGTCGGGAGGAAGTGTTTGGTCAAGACGAAACAGAGTATGAACAATTTACAATCAAGCTGAATGTCGACAAACTAGGTGTTTATGAGATGGAGGCTATTTATTACAATGAGAATATTTATTTACCGATAATTGATCTGTTTCGCAAACTAGATATTTATTTAAATCATTCCGTCCAGTTGGATACGATTAACGGATTTATACTTAGTAATGACAATTCCTATTCACTCAATTCAAATTCAGGGAAGATCACATTTCGGGATAAGGTTCAAACTCTAAAACCCGAGCAGATAATCTCTGATTATAAGGATGTTTATCTCCCGGGAAAAATCTATCAGGAACTATTTGGAATGACCATGGATTTCAATTTCAGAGAATTGACCGTTTTTCTCCGTTCCGACATAGAGCTTCCTATTATCAAACAGCTAAGAATCAAAAAAATGAGAGCAAACCTGCTCACTTTAACCGGAGAATCTACTGCTGACACAACGATTTCAAGAAAATGGAATTGGATCAGGGGAGCGGTAATCGATTGGAATTTACAATCGAAAGAAGACAATTCAGGCTCAAACGTTCAGCAATTCAGAAGTTCCTTTGGAATGGAAATCCTTGGAGGTGAATTGAATTGGAGATCGACGGTTACACGGGACAGTTCGGTTAGATTCGAAAGTACAAGCATTAAATGGAGATATGTGAATGACAAACTGCCCATCTTGAAACAAATTGAAGCAGGAAATGTCACTGTTAGTCTTACCGGTCAAACTATCTCAAACTTCTATGGAATCAAATTAACCAACACACCCTATACCATTAAAAAAACGTTCGGAAGCTACCTTATTCAAAGAAGAACCAATCCGGGGTGGGATGTAGAGATCTATGTTAACGGGATATTGGTGAATTTCACAACTGCTGACATGAATGGTGATTTCAATTTTGAAGTTCCGCTCGTATTTGGTAATTCAATCATTTTGATTCGCTATTATGGTCCATGGGGACAGGAAAGCACGGAAGAAATCCCAATTAGCATCCCTTTTTCCTTTACTACTCATAAACATGTAGAGTATCAAACGTATTCGGGCATTACAGCTGATTCCTCACGATTTTTTTTCAATAAAACAAAAGTCTCTTATGGACTGAGTCGTTGGGCAACAATCAATGCAGGATATGAATATTTTCAAGGAAACCCTTTGAATAAACATATTTTTTCAGGTTCACTCAATCTTGCTTTAGGAAAGAATTTGCTCCTTAATTATTCCTACTTACACCAATCGAATCACTATGTAGAATTAATGTATCGAACCAAACGCAATTTTGTCATAACAGGAAAACATCGTCAGTATCTCAAAAAACAAACAATTATTCAAACTACTAATTGGGGAGAATCTGAATTAGGAATGAATCTTCCGGTTTGGAACCGAAAGTTAAAAATCTATTTAAGAAGTACCAATCGACTTGCATTTACGGCTGCCCGACACTCTTTTATAAGCGAATCAGCTATTTCGTTTTTTTATAAACGAATAAATACAGGATTCACTTTAATCACCAGTAAAGAATCAGTTTTGAGTTGGAACACATCTTTTTATTTTAAAAAAAACTGGTCCATTCTTCATACTTCATTGTATAGCATTTCTTACAAAAGACCTGTAAGTAGCAGCATTCAAATCCAAAAAAAATTCAACAAACTGTTTTTTGCTGAAACCAATTTGACTTATTCCTATTCAACTAAAAGCTTACAAGCCGGTGTTTCCATTTACCTTAATTTCAACTTCATGCGATCTGCTGTTAATGTCAGTATGTCAAAAAAACAACTGTCAAGCACACAAACTTTAGCTGGAAGTGTCCATTTTACTTCCAGACCGAATCCTGTTTTTGTTTCCAATAGCAATGGCGTTGGTAGAGCTGGATTAGACGTTTTGGTTTTCTTAGATATCAATCACAATGACAAAAGAGATGAAAATGAACCGCTAATCAAGAATGCATCTGTGGCAATCAATAGAGGAAAACAAATCTTCAATGAAAACGACTCAATACATCGTTTTGTTTCACTTGAGCCATATTCTCCTTATTTATTAACTGTCGCAAATAATGGATTCCCTTCTATTTCATGGATTATCGAAAAATCAACCTGGTCTATTGTCACCAGTCCAAATCAGATCAAAAAAGTATTCATTCCGGTAAAACCAATGGGGGAGGTTGAAATGAAAATCTCACTCCTTAAAAACCAAGAAATCACTCCCGCTCATCGACTGATCATCTACATTGTAGACCGAAATAACCGTCAAGTTGGAAAAGGGTTGACCGAACAAGACGGGTACTTTTCATTTTTAGGGCTCGCTCCGGGGAACTATCAAATTAAATTTGATGAAAAACAGCTGAAAGGATTGGGATTATCCTCCAAGTATTCGCCAACATCTTTCGAAATAAAACCATCCGTACAAGGTGATTTTGTTGATGGAATAGAAATCACCCTTCAGGATTGACATAATCACTTCATTTTCGAATAGCAAACCTTCGTTTTCGAAGAGTTTATTTAATTCAGATATTTTTGGCATCTCGCCAATCCCTTGATAACAAAGGGTTTTTGATTGTTCTGGCACAGTGCGGCACCCTGTTTGAAACTACAGTTGCAACATTCAAAACAATTAAAAATCAATATCATGAAAGCAACAATAATCATTCTGTTCGTAGTAGTTTCAAATATAGCTAATTCACAGATCATTAGAAAAGACAAATCCCTTCATTTTGGTGCAGGCGTGTTGGTTGGAGGAATAACCGCATTCGTAAGTGAACGTATTGGGATTTCAGACAATAAATTTGAAACGCTTCTTCTTTCAACTTCCGTGTCCACAGTAGTAGCTGTTGGAAAAGAAGCTTATGATCAATATGTAAAGAAAACTTTTGCTGATGATAGAGACATCTTATGGACTGCAATTGGCGGACTTGTCGGAGGTCTATCTGTTACTTACACCATAAAACCGAGAAACAAACATAAAAAGCCGGCATTTGAAATTTGAAAATACAACGTTGATTTTAGCTGGAGCATTATCCACTGGTGAATTATGCTTTCAATTTACTACGAGCAGCATCATTGAAAGTAAGTTATTACATTGAACGTTGATGCTGACTACCGGTAGGTTTATATACAGGTTCTTTCGATATAAATGTGTTACGAACACCATATCTGACTAAAAACTACAACAAGTCTGGATAACGAACGACAATAAACCTTTACTACAAAAAAGAGGAAGCAATCACTTCCTCTTTTTTTATGGATATTAAATACCTTCTCAAAATCACCAAGAATCTTTTTTGCCAAAAAACACTTCGTTTCTGAATAGTAAACCTTCGTTTTCGAAGAATAGTTTCAACACTGACTTTTTGTACAAAACGCTTCAACCCTTGATAATACTGGGAATACGACACGCTTGACACCGTTTGGCATTTCTTTTGGACTATCGAATTCAATGAATAGTGGTTTTAGGTTAGGTTAGGTTAGGTTAGATAAGTTAATGGAGATACGACGCCCGTCTATCTCCATTTTCTTTTTAGAATGGTTTGGTGTGTTCTTTTTCCTGATTTCAGTCCTTCTTTTGGAGTTTCATCAAAATCACTTGAGCAATTCACGCAATAGAAGATTCATTTTCAAGACAGTATTCTTCGTTTTCGAATAATCAGTCTTTGTTTTCGAATATTCTTATTGAAGGTGAAATTTTTGGCACGATGCTGAAACCCTTGATACAACTGATTTTTTGATTGTTTCGGCACGACTTGGCATTCCGTTTGAAAGTACAGTAGCAACAGT
>DLHO01000027.1 GCA_002483265.1 Flavobacteriales bacterium UBA7666
CTTCTAAAAAATAAAATCTGCGTCTTCTGCGAAATCCGCGGGAGATAATATGTGTAGCTTACCGAATCTCTCCGCCAGCTTCAAATCCTTTTTCAGGAATCATAAAGCTCAGCTTTCCCTCTTCGTTTTCAGCCATCAGGATCATTCCCTGAGATTCTACTCCGCGAATTTTACGAGGTGCAAGATTCATCAATACAGCAACCGTTTTTCCAATTACCTCTTCCGGTGCATAATGTTCTGCTATTCCCGACACGATTGTTCGTGTATCAATTCCGGTGTTTACCGTCAATTGCAACAATTTATCTGCTTTCGGAACACGGATCGCATCCACGATCGTTCCCAAACGAATATCCATCTTCGTGAAATCATCAAACGATGCTTCCTCTTTCTGCGGAGGAAAATTAGTTGTTGCTACAGGTTGCGAAGCATGAAGGAATTCCACCTCTCTCGCCACAAATTCATCATCGATCTTTTGGAACAAAATACTTGGTGGATTTGTTTGATCTCCGGCCTGCAATAAAATACCACCCGACTGATCCCACGCTTTTGCTTCCGTTCCAACAAATGCACGAATCTTAGCAGCCGTTTCCGGTAAGAATGGATCCAAAACCAAACCTAAGTTAGCCGTGATCTGCAACGCAATATTCATAATTGTTTCAACCCGTTTCGGATCGGTTTTCACCAATTTCCACGGCTCGTTATCTGCCAAATACTTATTACCTATTCGTGCCAACATCATCGCTTCTGCCTGTGCATCACGCAATTTGTATTGGTAAACCAACGCTGCAATTCGTTGTGGAATCGCTTTCATGTCATCGAGTACTTGTTGATCCTCTGTCGTCAATTCACCACATGCAGGAACCACTCCTTCGTAATATTTTTGAGTCAGCACCATCGCACGATTGACAAAATTGCCCAAGATATCAGCCAACTCGTTGTTTACACGTGCTTGATATTCCTTCCAGGTAAATTCTGCATCCTTTGTTTCAGGAGCAATGCAAGTCAAAGTATATTTCAACTCATCAATCTTCTCCGGGTATCTCTCCAGATATTCATGCAGCCACACCGCCCAGTTACGGGAAGTTGAGAATTTGTCTCCTTCCAGATTAAGGAACTCGTAAGCCGGTACGTTGTCCGGCAAAATGAAGCCACCGTGATCCTTCAATAAGATTGGGAAAATGATTGCATGGAACACAATGTTGTCTTTCCCTATAAAATGAACCAGTTTACGCTCTTCATTACACCAGTAATCTTTCCAGTCTTTTCCATTGTCCAAAGCCCATTGCTTGGTAGCAGAAATATATCCGATCGGTGCATCCAACCACACATACAATACTTTTCCATCTGCTCCCGGAAGCGGAACCGGAACTCCCCAATCCAAATCGCGGGTCATTGCACGCGGGTGCAAACCACCATCGATCCAGGACATACATTGACCAATTACCTGATTTCTCCAGGTTTTCGGATCGTGCTGTTTTTTCCCGTCCAACATTCCTTCTTTGATCCACGGACGCAGCCATTCTTCGTGGCGATCCATCGGCAGGAACCAGTGAGAAGTACTTCTCAAAACGGGGCTTTTTCCACTCAACGTAGAAACCGGATTTTTCAAATCCGTAGGGCTCAAATCCGAGCCGCATTTCTCACATTGATCTCCGTAAGCACTCGGGTTTCCGCAGTTCGGGCACTCTCCTGTAATATATCTGTCAGCTAAAAACTGCTGGTATTCCTCGTCGTAATATTGTTCCGTTGTTTCCTCGATGAACTTTCCTTTTGCCTCCAGTACTTTGAAGAAATCCTGAGCCGTTTCAATATGGATTTGCTCAGAAGTACGGTGGAAAATATCGAACGAAATATTGAATTGTTTGAATGAATCACCAATAATTTTGTTGTATTTGTCTACGATCTCGCGAGGTGTAATCCCCTCTTTTTTAGCGCGAAGCGTAATGGCAGCCCCGTGCTCATCCGATCCACAGATGAAAGCAACATCGTGTCCGTTCGAGCGCAGAAAACGCACAAAAATATCAGCAGGCAGGTAAACACCGGCAACGTGTCCTAAATGAAGGGGTCCGTTCGCATATGGGAGCGCAGCTGTTACAGTAAATTTCGATTTATTCATAGTACAAAATTAGGAAAAAGAGCCGTTGGAAAGTTCAAAGGGAGGAAAGAGTTGAAAAGGTTTAAAAATTATTCTTTGTTTCGCTATCAAAAAACATATTTTTATCACATCATGACAAAAATTCGCAAAACCTACGAAGAAGAAGCAGAAAAGCTTTCCAGAGCTATAGACATAGCAATTGAATCTTACAAAGCACGTCCTCCCTATCAATGGAATAATCATCATATAGAGATAGTAACTTCTCATCTTATTCAAGACAGGTATCATGTTCTTAATCCGGAACCAAAGTTTAAATCTTTAGCCTCTTTAAAATACGCTATCGAAACAGTATTTACCTATTTTCAAGAAGGAACAGGCCCTACGGTTGAATATTTTTGGAACCGAATAAATGAATCAGGCTTAGATTATGAAAGAGTCAATAAACTAGAGAAAATACTAATCCGTGGGAAGATCCGAGGAAGAATTGAATATGATTACGTAACTGATATACTTGTTGTTGCTCAGCAAACAAATATGGTTACAAAAGACGAAGCTATAAGATTAAGTGAGTTTCTGAATAATTTTGAAAAGAAGAAGTATAAATAAACCCTCCAAGCTAGCGCGAGTAACCTGTTCCGATTGTTCGAAATCTTGCTCGTGCCTTTTTCTTCAACAGCTTCCCACTTCTGAGAAATAAAACCCCGCTCTCAAATTCTCAAAAAACTCATCAAAACAGGCAAAGCGAACATCACCCATAGATACTGTATGGATAGAGCATAGATAGAGCATGGATACTGTATGAAAAGGTTAAGGATTTAACACCCGTTTTTACTCATTTTCACCCTCCTTTCACATCAGCTTTCACTAATTGAAGGTGACTGAGCGGAGCCGAAGTCCCGCACTTGTAAAAACAACCCATTCTCACAAGTGTAAACATCAAATAAAACCTCCGTGTTCCTCTGTGTACTTCCGTGGGAAACCAATAAATCGTATTTTTATCCCTAAACAATTCACCATGAAACCATTCACTTTCTTGTTGTTATTGCTTCTATGCTCCTGCGGAAATGAATCTGTTTCTCCTCCTAAGAAAGAGAAAAATCCCGTTACCGTCCAGTTCTTCGAAACCTATAGCATAGATGAAATCCGCCACCCATGGCTGGAGGCACGTAAATGGACGGCCGAAAACGATAAGAGAAAGCAGACAGAACAAATTGGTTTCAAAGGTTTAAAGTCCTATATTTTTGATGATTACATCAATACAATCGGTTTTGTTAAAAAGGAAAATGTTTCTGCAGTCGATTCAATCCTTGCTCTTCCCGAAGTTGCAAAACTGTTCCCGAAAGACCTGCATTTCATGTGGTCGCGGAATCAGCAAACCAGCATTCTGGATTCATCCAAAGGATACTGCTTGTATGCCGTAAAAATCCCGAAGAACAAAAAAGCACCCGTGGATTCGCATGATGTAAAGGAATCCGTGCCCGCTGAGAATGAGACAACCGGAATGGTAAACATCCATGTAGAACTAACCAAAAATGGGTCGCGCAAGTTGAAAGCATGGACCAGCAAAAACCTCGATCGTTTTATCGCCATTACATTGGATGGAAAAGTGGTAGCTTATCCCAAAGTACTGGAAGTCATCACCGAAAAATTAAAGATCGACGAAAATTTTACCATGGAAGATGCCGGAAACATCTCTGATCGAATGAACGCAGGCAGGTAAATTCAAACATTCGCAATTAAAAAAACTATTTTTATCCCTAAATCTTTCAGTATGAAATTCATTCCTTTTCTCTTATTGCTTGCAGTATTTTCTTGTGGCTCCGGCTCCAAACCCCTCAATCTAAAAAACGTTAGACCCGGAAACCTGCAATTCTTCGAAGTCTATTCGACAAATGAAATTTCTGATGATTGGTTAAAAGCTTGCAAAATTTCAGCAGAGATGGATACTTCTGCGCAGCAAGAACAATCTTCCCTGCAGCAAACCAGAGGACTAAGTTCCTACATTCAAATCCCAATGCCGAACTCCATTGGCTACATAAAAGAAAGTGACATTCCTGCCGTAGATTCGATTCTGGCAAGACCTGAAATTGCAAAACTGTTTCCAAAAGACCTGAGGTTCATGTGGGATTTTGCTTCCGACGATTTATCGGATCAGGGAATTGGAAAAGTCGTAGCGCTTTATACAGTAAAGGTACCACGTGGAAACAAAGCAATCATTGATGGGAGACACATTCAAACAGCAGAAACTGCTATCTCTGAATATACGAAACAACCTGTCATAAGAATCACTATGACTGACAAGGGAGCAAACGATTGGGAAGTCATGACAACCAAAAACGTTGGTCTTCCAATTGCGATAACAATAGATAATCACGTACTATCCTGCCCGGTGGTAAATGGTGCTATTAGCGGCGGGGAAACCGAGATCAGCGGAAACTTCTCCTATGCAGAAGCAGAAGAATTGGCTGCACGGATTCAGTTGGGGAAATAAACGGATCATTGGACAATGATCCTCCAAAAATTTGAAAATGAAAGCAATCACCTTGATTCTAATAAGTATTATACCATTCATAAGCAATGGCCAAGAATTCAATAAACTAGACGAGAAAGGAAAAAAAACGGGATATTGGAAACTCTTTTTGGACGAGAATATAAATCCGACAGACAGCATCAATGCTTTTTTTTGGGGTTATGAATTTTATGATGAAGGTATAATTGTTTGTAAAAAATTTCCAAAAACAAACTACTATAAAAATTGCAAATTGATTTATAGTGGAGCTTTTTCAGTCAAAGGAAATCCTTTACCGCTTGATGGAATTATCAAATGGGTTTACACTTACGATGGAAAGGAAGAAATTCTTATTGAAGACACTTATCAAAAGGGTTTCACCCTCTTCTCAAAGGAATACGCTCATGACGAACTGTGGATTTCCATTGATTTTACTAAAAAGTATAAAAACATGGAGGGTAGTTGCTACGTTACAGATTACTTTACCTACTTTATTACAACCGATACACGAAAAAAAACAAGTTGTTACTGGCATCGTAAGGCGGGTAATAAATGGAAATCCGTTAAAACCGCCTGTGAATAAAGTTTACACTTCACATTTCAAAAATCGCTAAATTCAATTAAAAACACGAATATGAAGATTGTTATTGCCATTTTCCTTTTATTCCTGTTTTCAGCTTGCTCAGAAAACAAACCGGCATTGACCCTAAACGAAAAAAATTACCTGAAAACTCAAGATAGTTTGGTGAAATACAAATCTGATATATTGGCGTTTTCAGGTGAAGACTCAACAGATATTGCTGATTACATGAAACTGGACTATCAAAGCTATCAGGCCAAATACCAACTTTCTGAAAGGGAAATGGATATTACAAGAAGATGGCTTAATGTAAGATGTGAAGAAATAAAAGTGTTCAAAGCAATGCAGGAGAATATCTCTCGTTCCAAATTAAATCAATACCATTCTGCAAACTCGAAAGATTCCATAAAAGGAAACTATTCATTTGATAAGAATTTGAAACCCGTAAATAGTAAGGAGGATGAAGATGCGGAAGTAAAAGTGCTTATGGACGCATTTGAGGAAAAATAAAAAGTTCTAAAATCCAAAAACGATATGAAACAATTTTTAATCCTATTCAGCGCTTTTCTTTTCATCGTTTCCTGCTCATCAGAATCTTCCAAAACGGAAGTTGGTACCGGTGAAATTAGTTTTAATCAGGGTGAGTTTACACAAACCGATGACGGAATCATGACGAAAGAAATTCTGGTTTCTGCAGCACAATTCAGTCCATGTAAAGAAGTATGGATTAGGGGCAGCAAGTTCGATCTGGTGATTCAAAAAGGTGACACGATCTATTTGTCCACCTCAGATCATTTATTCCGAATACCGGAGAAACTCCATGTAGAAAGCACTTTCGCAGAAATTCCACGAAATTTGCGAAAAAACCTCAGTAGAGAACCGGGATGGGGCTACTACATCGAACTTCCATCAGGTTGGAATCTGGGATTTTGTGAAGGAACAAGCTGCACGGATAGCGAACCAACAGACAGTTCTAAGGTGAAATGGATTTTTAAGAGACACTAATTACAGTTATGAAAAAACTACTAATCATAATCGCTATAATTGACTTAACAGCTGTATGCTATGGTCAACAAACAGAATTCGTTAAAGACAGCATCATGGATCACTATATGAAATCCGGATATGCAAGTAAACATTTTCGACCTAACGGTAAATACGACGAAAAAGACACACGAAAGGGATTTTGGAAGGATTATGAGGTCATGAATGACTTTGAATATGTTTCAATAAAGGGAGAACCAACACAGATCTTTGGTTATTTCTTACTATATGGTGAGGGAGAGTTTGTTGATGGCAAAAGAGTTGGTAAATGGAAATTTTACGCTTTGGAAGATAAATCTTTCAAAAGGATATTTCAGAAAGAGCAGTTGTTTTCGGACGGAAAAAAAGAAGGTGCTTTCAAATACTTTTATCCGAACGGAGCAGTAGGCGTTACCGGTAATTATGTTTCAGACAAACTGGAAGGAGAAGTAAAAAGTTATTATGACGATGGAAAATTATATGGAACACGAACTTACCAGAATGGTTTGCTTGAGGGACGTCAGATATACTTGCACCCAAATGGAAAAACACTATTGGAACATCATTTTCTTAATGATACGCTAAACGGCGCATACCACACTTATTACAAAAACGGAAAATCAGAAGAAATTTTTACTTACAACAAAGGAAAAGAAGACGGAATCTATCAATATTATTATGAAAATGGCCAATTATGGATAGAAAAAGAATATAAAAACGGTCTGCTTTTAAATGTGATTGGCAGTTATGATTCGCAAGGGAATCCAAGAGATTACGGTACAATTAAAAACGGAAATGGGACTGTAAATTATTATACCGAAGAAGGCAAAGTTTACAACACTCAAACTTTCAAAGACGGGGTAAAAATAAAAGAAGAGGAAAAATAAAACTCATGAACTTAAACCAAATAACTGTTCCCTCTCTCGACATTCCAAAGTCGATTGAATTCTATCAGACACTGGGATTGAAACTAATCGTAAAATCAGATCATTATGTGCGGTTCGAATGCCCGGACGGCGCATCAACTTTCTCTGTTCATTTGACTGAACAATTACCAAGCGGTTCAGGAATCTCTGTCTATTTCGAATGTGAAAACCTAGATGAAACAGTCAACGACCTCATCCAAAAAGGATTGGTGTTTGACGAACTTCCGAAAGATCAATCCTGGCTTTGGCGCGAAGCGTATTTGAAAGATCCGGATGGAAATCAGTTGATCCTGTTCTTTGCAGGAGAAAACCGGCTGAATCCGCCCTGGAGAGTTCAATCTTAATTCGTTCTTATGCAAGTAGTGTATTCCGTAATTATTCTTGTTCTTTCGATACTCTTCGCAAAGAATGCTTCTTCACAGAATTTCTCTGAATCGCTGGATTCCCTTTTTGAGAAGAAATTACCGCAACTTGGACTTCATCAGGTTAAAATGACCTGGAAATCAGGAAAGACCGTGTTTACTGACATTCAGACTTTTAATCCGGAAGGAAAACGAATAGAGCACCTGTATCACGACGGAACGGCATCGGCTCGTGAAAAAATGGAGTTTGATGAAAAAGGGAAACTAAAAACAACTACTTACTATAGCAGCAAGGACACCTCTTCCATCGACGCAAAATACATCTATACTTATTCGGATTCATTGAATCATACTCTCCAAATTTTCAACGGAGAAAGAGAACTCAGCCAAACTCAGACCTATCAAACTAAACAAGTGAAAGACACAATCTGGGTTACCAAAACACGCAAAGCCACTGAAAGTAGTCACATCAGCAAATCACTTACCCGCTCCACTCAAAAAGGAGATTCTTTGCAACTTTCTGAAACCATAAAGTTTGATGAGCTGGGAAAAATGGTCGATATCACAACACACTTTGAACTGAAAAGAAAAGATTCTGCAGGAAATACCATCATTGAGTCTGGAAGATACGATGCGCGCATAGACGAATCTTTAATGATTTACGGTGATCCCATGAGAAATCCCGAACCATATATTCAAAATCAGTTAAAAGGGATGTATCCATATGTAAGTATTGAAGATTATACCCCATCCAAAACATATAATTCAAGTGGACAAATCATCCTCATTCAGGAAGCCTACGGGAAAACAGTCTTTCATTACAATGAACTGACACAACTGGTGAAATTCGAACACTTTACGAATCCTGCAATGACCGGAGAAAAAGAAGAAAAAACCTCCGAAACCATCTTCTATTACGATTCTCAGGGGCTGCCAATTCGTGTCTCGGAAATAAGTCTTACCTCCGGAAAAACGATTGATTACCAATTGGAGTTCAACTAATAATTCCTGTTTTTATATTTTATAAGCAACAGAAAATCAACACATTCAAAAGAGTTTCTAAAATAATTGAAAAAACAATTGTTAATTGTTGTCGCGCATACTATATTTGTGACAACAATAAAATTTATCAGATGAGATTATTAACTTTTGCATCACTACAAGTGAAAAATTTAGAAGCTTCAAAAGACTTCTATGAAAAACAATTGGGATTTGAAATTGGCGATACCAACCCGCAGGCCTGTGTTTTCAAGTACAATCAAGGAGAAGCAAGTTTTGCTATTCGCACACCTCTTGAACCAATTGAAGGAAAAGAGTTGGGTATTGGTGTTGCTCTTTGGTTTGCCGTTAACGAAAAGGTAGACGAATTGAAAGAGAAATTCATTGCGAATGGAATAACGACTTCCGGACCAATAATAGAAACCCCTTTTGGAAGAGCATTTCATGTGAAAGACCCGGATGGTTATAAACTTACTTTTTTGGAAGCGGAATAGAGAGCAGTTGTGGAAAGAAAAACAAAATACTGGATTCTTGTAGCATCCAAAGACCACGTAAAAAACGGACTTAGTGAAAGCTTTGCCCAAGCTTGTCATGGAAAATCAGCCCCATTGAAACGAATGAAAAAGGATGATTTTATCATTTACTATTCCAGCAAGCAAACTATTGACAAACCTGACAAATGCCAGGAATTCACAGCCATTGGAACAGTGGCCGACGATGAAACATACTCTTTTCAACAATCGGTTGATTTCTGTCCATCCAGACGAAATATTGACTATTTTAAAAGTGAGGCTATTTCTATTTTACCTTTGATAAATGATTTAGATTTTATTCAAAACAAAAAAAGTTGGGGTTATCCGTTTCGTTTTGGTTTCTTTGAAATTAATCAACACGATTTTGAATTAATTTCCCAACAAATGCTCAAACAAATGTATGTCTAAAAAGATTGAATTCCATTTTAAAAACCCGAATGACAGTCCGGGTTACTTATTGGGGCAATTGACCACTTTGTGGCAACGGAAACAAAAGCGCGTTCTGGATCCCTTAGATTTGACGCAGACACAATTTGTATTGCTGGCCGCATTAGGCTGGCTCTCAAGAGAAAATCCTGCCGTAACACAAACCGATATTGCCAATCAAGGGAATGCCGATAGAATGATGGTATCAAAAGTGCTGAGAACCTTGGAAGAAAAAGGATTTATTACACGTCATGAACATCAAACAGATACACGGGCTAAAGTCATTACACTGACTTCTACGGGTGAAATCGTTCTGCAAAAAGCCCTTTTAGTGATCGAAAGCACCGATGTTGAATTTTTCTCTGTTTTAGAAACAACACTTCCATCATTCAATTACAGCATGGTAAAGCTTATTGATGAAAACAAAGACGATCAGTAAATTCAAATCATGAAGAAAATAATTACCCGCATAATCATTGGATCTGTTCTCCTCTTTTTGGGGATTGTCATTCTTCAATTTGGAGGTAATAAACACAAGGCAAAAGGAATGATCTTAGCGATCCCCGGAGCCATTCTCACCGCAGCCTACGGCCTTACATTTCTACAAGTTCGAAAACAGTATTTAAAGAACAACGATACAGATGATTTGTTGGATCAGTAATGGATTATAAGCAAATCACCTTCCCATTTTTTCGTACTTTTAGGTAATGGAAAGTCCACAGCATTTTACCCTCAAACAAGTCGCAGAATCGATTCGCAAGACCATTGCCGAACGTTATTCACGAACCTATTGGGTAACTGCTGAAATGCACAAACTGAATCAAACCCGAAAAGGGCATTGCTACCCGGAATTGGTTCAAAAGGAAGACGAATCCATTGTGGTAGAAATGCGTGGAACTATCTGGAAACAGAACTTTGATCGCATTCAGCAAAAATTCTTTGAAATCGTTAAGGAACCTTTACACGACGGAATGGAACTCTTGTTTCATGTAAAAATCACTTACCACCCACTCTACAATATCGGATTGGAGATCATTGACATCGACCCGAATTATACTTTGGGCGCACTGCAGCGCGAACGACAAGAAACGCTCGAACGACTCAACAAAGAAGGAATCCTTAACGCAAACCAGAACCTCGAAATGGCTTTGGTTCCCAAACGTCTGGCCATCATTTCCCAAGCCGACAGTAAAGGTTATTCTGATTTTGTGACCTTATTGAACGGACATCCGAAACGCTATCATTTCAATACTTTTTTGTTTGAGGCAACACTTCAGGGGGATGCGGCTATTACTTCGATTCAGAATCAATTGAAACGGATCCAAAAAGTGCGGCATCATTTTGACGCCGTGGTGATTATTCGTGGTGGTGGTGGTGAAATTGGCATGCATTGCTACAACAATTACGAGTTGGCTAAAGCAATTGCAACCTTTCCACTTCCCGTTTTAACCGGGATAGGGCATTCAACCAATCTCACTGTCTGCGAACTAATCGCTTTTAGAAATGGAATCACTCCTTCTGATATGGCTTATTTTCTTTTAAGCATTTTTGAAGAATTGGACGCTCCACTGGATGAAGTTTTACTCAAACTCCCCAAACAAATTCAGCATTTCTTTCAGGGAATGAATAATCAATTTAAGCAGCTAACTCGAGCCTTTCAGCAAGAAACCCAAACATCTTTGCTCTTTGAAAAGAACACTTTTTTGAACACTGTAAAGGATTTCGAGTTTCAGGTGAAGCATAAAATGACGTATTCCAATCAAATTCTAAACGAAGTTCGTAATCAAATACGTTCTTCTTCCTCTTTCTTGTTTGAGAGTAATAAAAACAAATTAGATAATAGCATAAACCTGCTTCAAATTCACGGGAAGGCTTTGGTGAACACGAGTCGTCAAACAGTAAACAGTCAGCAAAACCAATTGATCCGCATTCTTCCAAGAAGCTTTGAATCCGAATCGATGAAATTAGAACAAGCAGAGCGGCACTTAAAACTTCTTGATCCACTTACGATTATGCAACGCGGTTATGCAATTGTCACAAATGAAAAAGGAGTTCTTTCAGCGAAGAATAAAGCGAAAACAGGAGAGGAATTAAAAATTGTGACAGAAGCTCAGGAACTGAAAGCAACAGTCAAGTAATTCGTCTATTTTTTCTGTGTTCCTATCGTGGTTAGATTATAAACCACAACGTTTACGCAGATCGCGTGTCGCCAGTATCTTTAGCGTTGGCACAAGCTCCAGCGAAGACGCATAAAAACATCTGTAACATAGTTCTTAGGATTTAAAAAGTTATTCAAGAATTCCGTAAATTCGTCTAGTGAAAGAAGAAACGGTAACATACGAAAAGGCATACGAAGAATTGCAGCAAATCATTGCAGACATTGAATCCGGAGAGATTTCAGTAGATCTATTATCTGAAAAAGTGAAACGCGCTGCCGCTCTGATCCAAATTTGTAAGAACAAGCTTACATCCACCGAAAACGATGTACAACAGATCCTGAATGACCTAAAGTCCGACCAATAGATATACCACAAACAAGGTATTTCGACTATCACCTGCTTCCACTAATTTTGCAACTCAAAATTCATCAACAGAGAAATTAGTTCCCATGAGAACACTGGCGCAAATTCCATTGCATAAAAAAACCAAAGTGCTTGGCATTATAGAAAGTGAACTCAAACCCAAGCTACTGGAAATGGGGCTTTATCCAGGAAAGGAAGTCGAAGTATTGTTCAAAGCACCTTTCGGAGATCCGATCGCGGTAGACATTTCGGGATACACCTTATCCATGCGCCTTTCTGAAGCAAATCTGATCGAAGTCGAGTAATGAAAAAAATATCTCTTTTTGGAAATCCCAACACAGGAAAAAGTTCCTTGTTCAACAGACTGACCGGTCTTCGTCAGCACGTGGGGAATTTTCCTGGAGTTACTGTCGACAAACACTCTGGTATTTTAAACATCAACGGAAAAGAAATCGAATTAATCGATTTCCCGGGAACATACAGCATTTATCCAAGAAGCAAGGACGAAGAGGTTGTTTACAATGTTATTTCGGATCCTAAAAACAGCGATTTTCCTGAAAAGGCAATCGTGGTTCTGGACAGCACAAACCTAGAACGTAATCTTTTACTGTTTACTCAAATTTATGACCTCGGATTACAAACAGCTCTGGTTCTAAACATGACAGATGTTGCAGCCAGAAACGGATTTGAGATCAACATTCCGGCATTGGAACAAGCTTTTCCGGATGCAGCAATCATTCGAACCAATGCACGAATTGGAACGGGTATTTCGGAGCTAAAAGAATGGATGGCTGCAGATTCTGTTCCGCGTGAAACAAATCAAACAACTTTAAAAGCAAAAGAGGATTTTCAAGCTCAGATCGCAGATACGAATACCCGTTTCGAGCGAATCAAAGAAATTGTAAAACAAGTTGTAAGCAAAAAAGAAACCGAAGCAAACTTCTCAAGGAAGCTGGACAAATGGCTGATTCACCCGGTTTTTGGTTATTTGATCTTCCTGATTATTCTGATGGCGATCTTTCAAACGGTTTTCACTCTTGCCTCATATCCGATGGATTGGATTGATCTGGGAACAGCATCCTTGGCATCTTGGCTGGGAGAAATAATGCCTCAGGGAATCTTTACCTCTTTAATCGTTGACGGAGTGATTCCGGGAATAGGTGGCGTTTTGATTTTCATTCCTCAAATTGCACTCCTCTTTTTCATGCTCGCTATTCTGGAAGAAACGGGCTACATGGCTCGTGTTGTATTTATCACTGATAAATTGATGCGTCCATTTGGTTTGAACGGAAAAAGTGTCGTTCCACTGCTTTCAAGCGCTGCTTGCGCCATTCCGGGAATTATGGCGACCCGAACGATTAGTTCCTGGCAAGAGCGATTAACCACCATTTTGGTCGCACCATTGATCAGCTGTTCCGCTCGTTTACCAGTCTATACCTTGCTCATTGCGTTGGTCATTCCATCCAAAATGATTCTTGGATTTCTAAATCTTCAGGGACTCGTTCTCTTTGCTTTGTATTTACTGGGAGTTGTTTCTGCTTTACTGGTCGCTTGGGTTATCAAGCAATTTTTTAAAAAGAAAGAATTGAGTGTTTTCCTATTGGAAATGCCGGCATACAAAAGTCCCCGCTGGGGAAATGTGGGCATTGAAGTATTTGAAAAAGTGAAGGTTTTTGTATTTGATGCGGGGAAAATAATTCTTGCTATCTCCATCATCTTATGGGCTTTAGCAAGTTTTGGACCGGGCAATGACATGGAACATTATTCCAGCTTGGTTTCCGCTCCCAAAGTTAAAACAGAAGAAGCTGTAGCGGACTATGAAAGTCAAGTGGCCTCTGTAAAACTAGAGCATTCCTACATGGGACATATGGGAAAATTCATTGAACCGGTAATTAAACCCTTGGGCTATGACTGGAAAATGGGAATTTCTCTCCTCGCCTCTTTTGCTGCCCGTGAAGTTTTTGTGGGATCACTTGCAACAATTTATTCTGTGCACGAAGTGGATGACAATCCAAAAAAATTGATTGATAAACTGAAGGTACAAAAACGCGATGACGGAACTCCAACTTATACCTTGGCCAGCGGGCTTTCTTTATTAGTTTTCTATGTCTTCGCAATGCAATGCATGGCCACTTTGGCAGTTGTAAAACGTGAAACAAAATCCTGGAAATGGCCCATTATTCAGCTTGGATATATGGGCGTTTTGGCGTATCTTGGAGCTTACTTTACATTTCTTATTTTCAGCTAATGCAGATCGCTTTAGTCATAGTAGCCGTTTCCGCAGCGATTTTTTATTTGATTCGCCGGTTTTACTTGTCTTCACAACGCAAGAAGCAGGCTGGTTGTGAGAAGTGCGGATTGAAGGAATGAGTGCTTTATCCAAATACAATCATTACTTTTCAGCAAAAAATCCATGGTCTATCTAGCAATAATAGCCGGCTTCATTTTAATCATTGTCATTTTAATCATTGTTCTTCGCAACCGGATGATTGGTGCACGCAACCTGGTAGAAGCTTCTTTTGCCGATATCGATGCACAACTTTTAAAGCGTTACGAATTGATTCCGAAACTGATTCAAATTGCACAAGGATACGCAAGTCATGAAGCAAAATTATTGGAAGAACTCGCTGAAAAACGAAGTTCAATTTGGTCGAATGACGATCAATTTCCGCAAATTTTAAATAAAATCAACGTTATTAAAGAAGCCCACCCCGATTTGAAGGCGGATTTAAACTTTGAAAAACTGCTTAAACAAATCCGGGAAACGGAAGATCATTTGTTGTATTCCCGACAGTTTTACAACGGAACTGTGGAAGCTTATAACCGCTTGATTTCACAAATTCCATATAGCTTTTTCAGTAATGCTTTCGGGCATTCCAGCAAACAATATGTTCAGGCTGCAAACGAACAAAAAGAAACTCCTGTTTTATGATCAAACAACTTTTAGTCGCACTTTTCATTCTGGTTTCTTGTGGAACATTTTCCCAAGAAGATCCGAATTTTGCGCACATTATTCGCTTTGATGGAACGTATCAAATCAACAAGGATTGCTCGATGTTGATCACTGAACACATCACTATTTATGCAGATGGATACGATATCAATCATGGAATTTACCGCGAAATTCCGTTAAGTTACGATTACCAAGGTGGTCAAACAACCGTCGATTTCTCTCTTATTTCCATTACTCGCGACGGAAAAACAGAAGATTATCACACGGAAGAAGCTGAAAACGGGATCCGTATTTATTTTGGAAATAAGAACATCACCCTTGAACCGGGAAAATACACTTATGACCTCACTTACAAAGTAAATCACGTGTTGCGCTTTTTGAAAACGGTTGATGAACTGTATTGGAACACTAACGGAAATGGCTGGAAGTTTTCGATCGATACTTTGACTGCCCGGGTAATTCTTCCCTCCGGAATTAAATTCAACCAATTCATTGCTTATACCGGATCGCAAGGTAATGCAGGTAAGAATTATACTGTAGAACAAGTAAAACCAAATGAATTGCTTTTCAAGACAAAAGAGTCACTTTCCTCTTACGAAGGATTAACTTTTTCAGCTTCCTGGAATAAGAAACAGCTCGTATATCCAAGTGATTATGAAAATTTCATCTACTGGATAAAAAGTCATGCTTTGTGGGTACTATTGATTTTCATGGTGGTATTTCTATTGATTCGAAACACAATTCTTTGGTGGAAATACGGCCGCGATCCCAAACCCGGAACCATTATGCCGCAATACGATGCTCCGGAAGGATTTTCTCCCGCAGATGTATCCGCTGTTATGAATCGGGGTGTCGTTACTTCAACTGCATTCACCGGACAAATTGCTTCTCTGGGGGCAAAAGGCTGGATGAAAATCAAGCAGGAAAATGAGTCTGGGGGTACTAAGTTTACATTTACCAAATCTGAAAAACCAAAGCACGATTTAACATCAGCAGAAAACCAGGTTTATCAAGCTTTCTTTTCAGGTAAAGACTCTTTTACATTTAGCGAGAACACTTACAACGCTACTCTGAAAAAAGGAATGGATGATTTACAGCAGCACATAGCAGCAAGTCATCAAGAGAAATACCGAAAACTAAATGCGCGCATTAACGGAACACAATACCTTTTTCTCTTCCTCTTTATACTTGTTGCTTTTGGTCTGAAATTCCTATTTGGCGGCTCCTACATTGTTATTGGAGTAATGGCCGCTCTGGGTTTTGGAATCAACTTGCTTTTCGGGTATTTATTTGAACAACCTACTCCGGAAGGACGAAAGGTTATGGATCATATTTCGGGATTGAAATTATTCATCGAATATGCTGACAAAAAACGCATTCAATTCAACAATCCTCCGGATCTGAATTTTGAGACTTTTGAGCGCCTTCTTCCCTATGCTATCGTACTGGGATTGGCAAAAGAATGGGAGGGTCAATTTAATCCGGTGGAATTACAAACCGGCTTTGGAATGGCTGGTTATTGGTATGTAGGAATGGGCATGTACGGGTTCTCTCACTTCAATGCTAGTAGCTTTTCCTCCGCGATATCTTCTTCCTCTGTTCCCCCAAGTTCTTCTTCAGGAGGATCTTTCTCAGGTGGTGGTGGATTCTCCGGCGGAGGTGGCGGCGGAGGTGGCGGTGGCGGCTGGTAAAACCGGCATCACTTTTTTTCGATAATCGTATGATTCAAAACCAATACATCCAAAGCAGATTCTTCGAATAAGGCAATCGCCTGTTCCGGAGTTTCTACAATCGGCATTCCCTTTTTGTTGAAGCTGGTATTGAGCAAAACAGCTATTCCGGTTTCTTGGTGAAAAACTTCTATCAATTGATAGAATAAGGAATTCCAATTTCTATCGACTGTTTGAACACGTGCCGTTCCATTCACATGTGTCACGTTTTGCAATTGTTGTGCATATTCCGGTTTGGTATGATCCACCAAAATCATATAAGGACTTTTTCTCCCCGAACGGAAATAAGTCGGAGCAAATTCAGTCAGAACTGCCGGAGCAAATGGCCGGAAATCTTCCCGGAATTTGATATTTGCATTGATGTGATCTCCCAAACCCTTTATTCCGGGATGCGCCAAAATACTTCGATGACCCAATGCCCTTGGACCGAATTCGCACTGATCCTGAAACCAGCCAATAGTTTTTCCTTCAGCCAATCTTTTTGCAGTTAATACCAAGAGATCCTGAATTTCCAGTTGTTTAATTGTCCAACTTTCAGATGTGTTTTTCAAGGCATTTTGAATGTCTGCGTCCGAATAACTTTTGCCAAAACACGTATTTTCATTGTGCTTTACTTTCTGCTTTTTCAATACTTCGAGCCAGCCATAATAGGCACAACCCAAAGCCAAACCATTATCTCCAGCAGCCGGTTCAATGTAAAAGCTGCTCACAACTTCGTCATTCAGTAAAAAAGCATTCGCTACAGCGTTTAAAGCTACTCCGCCGCTATAACACACGTTTTTACTTGGAAATCGCTTTAAACGGTCTTCAAAACACCAGCAAACGGCTTTCTCGACTTGTTTCTGAGCCCAAAAAGCCACATCTGCATAATATTGAAAGTTTTCTTTGAAAAAAGTATAACCTGTAGAAGGCATTTTCAATTCGTTCTGCCAGTCTTCAAGAACTAATAGTGATCCATCTCTCAATTCAAATGCTTCTTTTCCAATCAAACCATCTTTTCCATAAGGAGCCAAGCCCATCAACTTTCCAACATCGTCCATATTTCCAAACACATAATGGCTGATTGCAGCATAAAAACCGCCTATTGAATGTTTGGTTGTAGGCAGCTTCAGTTCATTCTCCGATCTGCTTCCAAGTGGACTAAAATCTTTGAAAAGTGTGGTCAGTTTTCGCCCGTCAAAGTAATAAAAACTATCTTTTTCGCACCACAATTGTTCCTTGGAAAAAGCATCAACATTCTCAGGAAGGAGTTTTCCCTTCGACAAATCGGAACATTGTTCGTAAGGGCTTCCGCAGCCATCAATCACCATCACAACGCATTCATCAAAATCGCAAGTTCCTGCTGCGCTGTAGGCATGAGCCAAATGATGTGAAATACTGACCAACGGCGGGTTTTCATTTCCTGCCAACACCCGTTTCCCGTGAAACCGATCCCGATCCGGAATTTCAAAATTGGCTGTTTGAACAACCAAAGCGACATCTTCGAGCGAAATTCCTTCAGCGTTTAAACAGTATTGAATCGTATCGGTATCATTTCCTCCATCGTGTTTCAATCTCGTAATGCGTTCTTTTTCAATACCAACGCAAACAATTCCGTCCTTTAGCAGAACAGCTGATCCGTTGTGAGAAAGTCCTGTTCCCAGAACATAAAGTGGTTTTGACATGAATAGCAGCTTAATTGGTGGTTTAGTTAATCATCATCGTCTTCATCTTCCAGCCATCCGAAAAATGATTCCAGATTATCCCGATCCTTACGGGAAGGACGACCGGTTCCATATTCGCGGTAAACACTTTGTGCTTCCCGATAGTTTTTGAATTTTTCCAATTCCAAAGGGTCTGTGATGTCAATCAGATAATCACCTACAAGTTTCGCACCTACTCTTCTATCCAGTAAGTCTTTAACCTTATAGCTGAATGTGGCATTGTTTTTAATAATGGATATCGTGTCTCCAATCTTTACTTCTTTGGAAGGTTTAACCGGTGAATTATTCAGCTTAATCTTGTTCTTCTGAACCGATTCTGTTGCCAAAGTCCGTGTTTTAGCAAGGCGCACAAACCAAACGTATTTATCAATTCTTAAGCTCATCTCGTAATTTTTTTGGCAAGGACGCAACTACTAAATCGTAAGAGTGTACGATCAACTCCTTGATCAGGGAGTCATCTACCAATCCTTCCAATGAAACTGTATTCCAATGCTTTTTACTCATGTGGTATCCGGGCTGAATTCCATCATAGCGTTCCCGCAATTCAATTGCCTTTTCCGGATCACATTTCAGGTTAATTCCGGTTGGATTTTCCACATCCACCAAGGCAAACATTTTATTCTGCACTTTTATTACCAAGGTGCGTTTATCAAAGGGAAATGTTTCTGTGGCTCCGGGAAGCTGGAAACAAAAATGAATCAATTCGTCAAAATGCATGGCGGAAAGGTAGTAAAAATGGTACTTTTAATGCTGATTTTTTGCCTATTTTCATAAATCTCAATTGATATGGTTATTATCGCTCTTACTCTGATTGTTCTGCTCATTGGCTTCGGCTGGGTTTCCTATAACAAAGCGGCTCACCCGAAATGGCAGGTTCCCCGTGAAACTTTTCCGGATGAATGGAGAGATATTTTGAACTCAGAGGTTCTATTTTATTCGTCATTGGATGAAGCTCAAAAGACCCGTTTCGAACTCAAGATTCAGGAGTTCCTGCTCAATTACCGGATTACAGGAGTAAAAACGGATGTCAGTTTAACCGATAAATTACTCGTTGCTTCCAGTGCAATCATCCCCATTTTTGGTTTTGATTCGTGGAAATATCCCAATATTCGGGAGGTTCTTTTGTATCCGGACACATTCAATGAAAATTATGAATTTGAAGGAGAATCTCAACGCCGAATTCTAGGAATGGTGGGAAATCAAAGCATGGAAGGAATCATGATACTATCCAAAGAGGCTCTTAGATTGGGTTTCAAAAATGAGTCGGACAAGCAAAACACAGCGATTCATGAGTTTGTGCATTTGATCGATAAATCGGACGGGGAAATTGACGGACTTCCAAAGGTATTGATGGACAAACAATATGCCCTTCCCTGGATTGATCTGATGAGCAAAGAAATAGACCGAATCTATGACGAAAGGTCTGATATTAATCCCTACGGAGCAACGAATCGGGCAGAATTTTTATCTGTGATTAGTGAGTACTTTTTCGAGCGTCCAAAACTTCTGGAAGAAAAACATCCGGAAATTTATGCTTTGTTGGAGAAAATCTTCAATCAACAGATGGCAGACCGGAACCTTTCCAAAAAAGGATCACTAATTGGAAGAAATGATCCGTGCGTTTGCAGCAGTGGAGAGAAATTCAAGCGTTGTTGTGGAAGTGTGCATTATAAAAAGTGATATCAAAATTCAAAAATTAATACAATGAAGCAAGCGATCCTATTTATTCTCATCCTGTGTTCTTTCAATTCAATTGCTCAAGAAAGATTGCCTGAAGAAAATCCCAAGCGTGTCCAACTTAAAAAAGTCGTTCCGGAAATGTGTGTTCCATCCAAACAGGTTTTCGAACTTTATAATGGAAATCCGGACGAAATTGAGCCAAAATGTTCCATAACTAAAGAAGAATTGATTGAATTACTGAACAGTGATCTGGAATTTCTAAAAAACAATCCGGAATTCAAAGGGCGTGGGATGATCAGTGTAATTATCAATTGTGACGGAAAAGTCATTGGCTGGGCTGAAGTTGTGAAATCACGGAACGATGAATTGAACAAGGAAATTTTAGCATACCTTGTCTTGAAGAATTTTGAATGGGAGGCAGGTCAATACAAAGAAGAACACATTGATTCAGTTTACAGTTTTAGTTATCAGATTGTGCGAGGTAAATTGAGGTTGAATTAACGCAACCATTTCTCCCCGCTTAATCCACCTGCGAAAGTTAATTCCTCTCCCAAAACGCCATTTCGCCAATTTTCCAATTCGCGAATTCGCCAAATAGCGAACCGAGCCATGGCAAAGGGTTTCAGAAGTGTCAAATAGACTGTTTCGCTTAAAATAGATTCGTTTTCAAATCATTACAACTTATATTTTAACAAAAAAAGCTTTGCCCAAAATCAACTTTTTTCATAAATTAAATAAGAAAGTAGAAACTATGGGCACAACTAAAATCTATCCCTATTCAGACCAAACCTTGCAATTAGCACAGATTGCAAAAGCAATGGGTCATCCAGCGAGGATAACCATCCTAAAATATCTTTTTGAAAACCATCAGGCAACAAATGATACCTTCAGAAGCATCACGACTCTAACAAAGTCAACTATTTCAAAACACATCAAGGAATTAATTCATGCAGATTTAGTCTATTCCGACTACAGAGAATTTGAAGGAAACTATTATTTGAAACGAGAAGCCTCCCTTCTTATTGAAATGCTTGTACAGGAGATTCATCAGTAAGATTCATTCCGTACCTTTGTGTGGTACAATTTCTTAAGAATGTCTGAGCAAATCAATTTCTGTAATGATTTATTCAACCGCGAGCGCTTTGAAACGCGTGAAGTAAAAGTTGGAAATACTGCAATCGGAGGATCCAATCCGATTCGGATCCAATCCATGACCACAACGGATACCATGGATACAGAAGGCTCTGTTCAACAATCTATCCGAATGATTGATGCAGGCTGCGAATTAGTTCGTTTGACTGCACCTTCCAAGAAGGAAGCAGAAAATCTCAGCACCATCAAAAACGAGCTTGTTAAGCGCGGTTATAATACTCCTTTGGTAGCAGACATACATTTCACACCAAACGCCGCAGAGATCGCCGCAAAACTAATTGAAAAGGTGCGCGTGAATCCGGGCAATTATGCTGACAAAAAGAAATTTGAGGAAATTGATTATACCGAAGAAAGTTATCAGGCAGAATTAATCCGAATTGAAGAGAAGTTTACTCCACTTGTTTTGCTTTGCAAAGAACAAGGAACTGCAATGCGAATCGGGACCAATCACGGTTCTCTTTCCGATCGGATTCTAAGCAGATTTGGAGACACTCCGGAAGGAATGGTTCAATCAGCAATGGAATTCATTAACATCTGCCGCAAGAATGATTACCACGAATTGGTCATCTCCATGAAAGCAAGCAATACACTTGTGATGGTTCAGGCTTATCGACTATTGGTGAAAACCATGAAGGAACAAGGGATGAATTATCCTCTGCATCTTGGAGTCACTGAAGCAGGAGATGGTGAAGACGGAAGAATCAAATCAGCGGTTGGAATCGGTGCATTATTGGAAGATGGATTGGGAGATACCATCCGTGTTTCACTAACTGAGGATCCTGAATTTGAAATTCCAGTTGCTCAAAAATTGGTTCAAAAATTTCAAGAAAAACCAAATGAAAAACTAAATTTTTCGTCAAAAATAAATTTTGACTATTTTCATCATAACAAGCGATCAACCAATCCATTATTAAATATTGGCGGAAGTAATACTTCAATTGTTTTTTCAGACTTATCAAAGAAAGTAAATATAGTTTCAACTAATTTTTTCGGATTTGGATACAGCTATTCAGAACAATTGGATAAGTGGAATATCTTCGATCAAGCAGCTGACTTGGTTTATCTTGGAGATCAAAGTATTGACTTCCAAATTCCTGGAACACTTCGTTTGGTTCAGAACTATGAAACCTGGAAAAAACGCAACAGATCGGACGCTTATCCTTTGTGTACACTTGAAGAATACCAGCAAAACAAACCTGCAGGAATCGTTTTTCTGCTTCTGGATCTGGACACAGAAATCTCTGTTTCTAAGTTGCCAAGAGAACAAATAATTTACGTTGTTGAGACTAAAAAGAAGCACAAAACTCAAATAATCCGCAAATTTCAATATGAATTGGCGGAATTAAAGAATAAAGTTCCTGTTATTCTGAAACTCAATTATGATTTAGATGAATTGGAAATGCTTCAATTATACGCAAGTTCAGATGCAGGAATTCATTTCATTGATGGCTTTGCAGACGGAATTTGGATCACAGCTCCAAGATCCTTAGTTGATTTGAACCGTCTATCATTCGGAATTCTCCAAGCAACACGTACACGCATCTCCAAAACTGAATACATTTCTTGTCCATCATGCGGAAGAACACTTTTTGACCTTCAGGAAACGACCGGAAAGATTCGTGAACGCACCTCTCATTTGAAAGGACTCAAAATTGGAATTATGGGATGTATTGTAAACGGTCCGGGAGAAATGGCCGATGCAGATTATGGATATGTTGGAACCGGTCCGGGAAAAATTAATCTTTACAAGGAAAAAACAGTTGTAAGGAAAAATGTTTCAGAAGAAGAAGCCGTTGATGCATTGATCGAGTTGATCCGTGAAAACGGAGATTGGATTGAACCAAGTAAATAAAAAAGGCAAACTCCATTTGACCCGAAAGCATCCGGGAAATCGAAGACGGTATTTTCAATCCTATTTAACGACCAAATTTGCGAAAAACGAATAAAAAAGTTAAAAAATTCACTTAATCTCCCAACACATCTCACCACACCAAAGGTCTTTCCCTTCCAAACACAAAAAAAGCCCTTCAGAGGGCTTAAAAATGCTATTTCTTACGGAAAATATAGATCTGAGAGCTCGACAAACCTTCCTTCGCTTTGCGATTTGATAAAAATCCAATTCTCATCGCTTTTAGTATAGAACCACCTTTATACTTTTCACTCAACATCGAAACGTAATAGCTGTCAAATTTCATTGGGAGCATAAGCTCAAATTTCAATCCTTTTGATTCAACTAAAGGAATAATCGATTTTGGAGAGAAGTGATATAAATGACGTGGAACATCATACGCTGCCCAATACTCTTTATAATATTGTGCATCAAAAGAAGTGTAATTCGGAACAGCAATAATTAAAACACCATTCTGGTTTACTAAAGAAACTATCTTCTCCAAATCTGTTTGCAAATTGTAAACATGCTCCAACACGTGCCACATAGAAATGACATCAAAAGTTTCATTCAAATCATGAAGCAAACTCAAATCCTTCAACTCAATTCCGTTTTCTGCTAAAGCTACTTTTCGCGCATCCTGGTCAGGCTCCAAACCTAATACGGTGTAGCCGGATTCTTTTGCTTTCGACAAAAAGTGACCCGTTCCTGCGCCTATATCCAACAGGTTCTTTCCATTCGTCAGTTGCTTGAGTAGTGAAATCTTCTTCTTTAAAGTATAAGAACGCACCCAACCATAGACCTTATTAACAAGCCCTTTCTTCGTTGAACTATGCGAAACATAATCTTCCGACTTGTAATAATCCCCAATTCGATCTAAGGTCGGTCTTGGATTTGTAAACAGCAAATGACATGAATCACAAAGATCCAAATTGAAGTTTTCCTTTGAAAGAAAATGATCTTTCACCGCTAAATATCTGCTGAACGATTGCGCTCCACAAGCGGGGCAAGTTGATTGGTTTAAATGTTCCACGTGAAACTATCTTCCTAAATGAATTAATAAAACAGAAATATCGCTAGGGGAAACCCCACTAACTCTTGATGCCTGACCAATAGTAACGGGCTTGATCTTACCCAATTTATCTCTTGCCTCCAGGGATATGGACTTCATCAAACTGTAATCCATAGAATCGGGAATAATAACTGATTCCAATCGAGACAATTTTAAAGCGACTTCTTCTTCACGAGCAATGTAACCCTCGTACTTCAATAAAATCTCAGCTTGCTCAACAGCATCTTTATGTTCCACGTGTAACCTTTCAGCTAACAATCGAACTTGTTCGCTCATCTCCAGAACATGTTCCATGTTAATGTGCGGTCTAATCAAAACGGATGACAACTTAACTTGTTGGGAAAGGGGAGCGCTACCAGCACCTTCCAAAATTGGATTTGCCGTGTCCGGAGTAACTCCTTCTTTGCGTAAAGCACCAATTAACTCTTTCGCAGCATTCACCTTTTTATTCATGTGTTCCAATGCTTCTTTGCTTTGTAAACCAAGTTCAAAAGCCATCGGTGTTAAACGCACATCCGCATTATCCTGACGTAACAAAATACGGTATTCAGCACGCGAAGTAAACATACGGTACGGTTCCTGTGTGCCTTTAGTGATCAAATCATCTATCAAAACACCAATATAAGCATCACTTCTTGTAAGAATCAACGGATCTTTCTCTTGAACCTTCAAAGCAGCATTAATACCAGCCATCAAACCTTGGCAAGCCGCTTCTTCATAGCCAGTAGTTCCATTAATTTGTCCGGCAAAGTATAATCCATCAATCAATTTTGTCTCCAACGTATGCTTTAGTTGGGTAGGAGGGAAGTAGTCATACTCAATGGCATAACCTGGTCTGAACATTTTCGCTTCTTCAAATCCAGCAATAGAACGAAGAGCCCGCAATTGTACATCCTCAGGCAAACTCGTTGAGAAACCATTTACATAGATTTCAACCGTATTCCAACCTTCGGGCTCTACAAAAAGCTGATGTCTGTCGCGATCTGCAAAACGGTTAATCTTGTCTTCAATACTTGGACAATATCTCGGCCCGCTACTTTTAATTGCACCATTGAACATGGGGGAACGATCAAATCCTTCACGCAACAATTCATGGGTTTCGGTTGAAGTATAGGTAATGTGGCAAGCACGTTGAACTTTTAATGCTTCCGTATTTCCATATGAAAACTTACTTGGATTCTCATCCCCATCCTGAACTTCCATTTTGGTATAATCCAATGAACGACCATCAATCCGTGGAGGAGTTCCTGTTTTCATTCTTCCGGATTCAAATCCCAAAGCAACCAAATCCTCAGTGATTCCAGTTGAACCTTTCTCACCAATCCTTCCACCACCGAATTGCTTTTCACCCAAATGAATCAAACCGTTCAGGAATGTTCCATTTGTTAAGACAACCGCTTTTCCATACACCGGAATCCCCATTGAAGTTCGAACACCTAAAACAGTTCCGTTTTCAACGATCAAACCATTGCACATGTCTTGCCAGAAATCAACATTTGGATTTCTTTCAAGTAACAAACGCCACTCTTCAGCAAACTTCATTCGATCGTTCTGAGTCCTTGGCGACCACATTGCCGGGCCTTTTGAACGATTCAACATACGAAACTGAATTGCAGATAAATCCGAAACAATTCCGGATCCACCACCAAGCGCATCAATTTCACGAACAATTTGCCCTTTTGCCACACCACCCATCGCTGGATTGCAGCTCATTTGAGCAATTGTATTCATATTCATTGTAATCAACAACACCGAACTACCCAGTTTCGCGGCTGCATTCGCAGCCTCACAACCAGCATGTCCGCCACCCACTACAATGACATCATAATTCTTCAACATACTATTTCATGTTTCACGTGGAACAAAATTACTACCAACGATCCAAGCCTTCAAATGTTCCACGTGAAACTTACGCAACATTAACATTTGACCTCCTTCAATCAAATCGAATCCTAACCAATTAAATGTTTCACGTGGAACTCTCGCAACACCAACATTTCATTTTCTTTTGACCGCATCAATTCCTCATCACCATCAGACTTGTCCTTGTATCCACACAAATGCAACAAGCCATGCACACACACCCGATGTAACTCATCCTGAAAAAGAACATCAAACTCATCTGCGTTATCCTGAACGCGATCAAGACTAATAAACAAATCACCAGACACCAAAGCATCCTGTGTGTAATCAAAGGTGATGATGTCCGTGTAATAATCGTGCTGTAAATATTCTTTGTTCATTTCCAACAAATGTTCATCTGAACAAAAAATGATTGAGATATCTCCCAAGGTCTTTCCTTCAACTTCACAAACATTTGAATACCACGCAAACAAAAATTCCGGATTTACACCCGGAACTTCTTCTATATCTTCAAAAAAAACTTCTACCATTATCTATTAAAAAAAACACTCACTTCGTTCCCACTATCATTAAACATCACCTCGTCGGCTAAGTTACGCATCAGGAAAATTCCCCTCCCGTTCTCCTTCTCAATGTTTTCCGGAGCAGTGGGGTCGGGGAGATGAAGGTGATCAAAACCCGTTCCTTCATCACAAATCCTAAAACCAAATCCATCGCTGGTCTCATAAAACTCCAACTTCACTTCTTTGCCAACGTGCATCGAGTTTCCATGAATAATTGCATTGTTCACCGCTTCAGTTACTGCTATCAAAACATTTCCATACATGTCTTCATCTATACCAACAGTCTGACACGCTTTATCAATCATCGACTCCACGACAGGTAAATTATTCAACTCTGAAGGAATGCTTAACGAATCAATTAAAGTAAACCCTTCTTTCATTCTTTAAATTTAATGTTCTACGAATGCTAGAACTGATTGAAGTATTTACCTGCTTTGTCTTTGTAGTACTTTGACAACAAAGGATCCACCGCACGCAACAACTCAACTTGTCCAAGCTTGTTACGCTTATACTCGTCAAATCGAATAAGGTTACCATAATTGGTGTTTTTTCCTGAAGTGGATTCTCTTTTCTCTTCAAACCCTCTTTCCTTCATTGCTTTTTCACTTTCAAGCAAACGTGTTAAAATGTCTTGTTGACGACGGATCATATCGGGAGAGAATTGTTTGTTGATTAATTGTTTCTCTTGCTCCTCCAATTCCTTGATCAAAGGATTCAATTGATTCCCTTTTCCATTTCCTTCTTTATTCATCTCATTCCGCATCTGTTCCAAACGCTGACGAATAGCGGTTTGCTGAGCAGCCATTTTAGCAACTTCCTTGTTCCCTAAACCAGGCATTCCTTGACTTCCTTGTCCAGGTTTATCTCCCGGTTGTTTACCTCCCGGATTTGGCCCTTTTTTCATTTGTTCCAGCTGCTTCTTCAACATCTCCTTCATGTCGCCCGGAGACATTTCCCCGCCACTAGGTTTTTTCCCTGCACCACCAGGATTGTCGCAAGAACCTGAACCGGGTTTTTGCTGCTGTTGTTGTTGCTGCATCGACTGCAAACTTTCATTCAGCATCAAGGCCAAATTGTTATAGCTAGTCATCACATATTGCTGGTGCTGTTGCATTCCTCTACGGTTGTGCTCACCAATTTCATTTGTAATCAATCCAAAATTAGAACGAATGTCCTTTAACTCTTTGTCAATAAAAGGAGCAATCTTCGTTTGGCGTTTTGCTAATGCCATCAAACTATCCTCAACCAATTTATTGTCATCTATAATACTTCGCTGCTTTCTTCCCAGCTTATTATAGTAAGGATCCATGTCTTTCACCTTTCCAAATCGATTCATAACATATTCCTGATCGAAACTCAAAGACATTAAATTCTCCAATAACAAACGAATCAAACTCATATCTTCTTCGTCCTGTTTCTTGTTTGCGGCTTCTTGTTGATTGTTCAGCTGATCCGAAAGCTCCTTCATTTTTTCTGCAGCTTTCTTCTGATTTTCTCCGGCTTTTCCTTTTTTACCTTGATCCAATTTGCTCTTTGCATCATTCATTTCATCTGAAATTTCCTGTTGCTCCTGATCAAAAGAATCCATTGGCATTGGTCGATCCAATTCTTCATTCAACTTTTGAAGTTCTTTCATGTCCTTCTTCAAATCGTCAAACTTCTTATTCAATTCATCCTGCTTCTTAGAAGCATCCTTTTCAGATGTTTTCTCCTCTTTAATATCTTTCTCCAATTTTTCTTGTTCTTCAGCCAACTGATCCAATTCCTTCTCTAAATCGTCAATTTTCTCATTCACCTGTAAACGTTTCAGCATTTCCATCGTACGATCCAATTGCTTCTTCATTTCATCACTTGTAGCATCCAGTTTCTCCGTTTCATTCTTCATCTGAAGCTGATCATTCTTCTCCATCAACTTCTCCAAATCATCTAATAACTTCTTAAGCTCATCGTCCATCACTTCTTTAAGTAGTTCTTCGATCAACTCTTGCTGCTTCAATAACTCCTCATCTTGCTCGCTCAATTTGTTTTTCTCTTCATTGCTGGCATCCAATTTATCCTTAATCGATTGTAATTCTTCTTGAAGAGATTGTTGCTGTTGCTTCAAAGATTGAACCTGTTCCATGTTCTTAAAGTCGCTTTTTGATTTGTTCATCAATGACTTCTGCAGCTTATTCACATCTTTTTGAAACTGTTCAGTTTTCTTGAAAACATCCTTCAATGCGTTCTTTAATTCCTTCTGAACTTCATCGCGCTTTTCATTCAAATTTGTGAGTGTAGGCAATTCATAAACAAAGTTCTGAGAAGAGGTGCTTTTTGACCCATTCACGCCATCGTTATCAAATACCTGAAAGTGATAAGAAATCTTGTCCTCCACATCAATATTATCCCGACTGAAATCAACCGCAAACGAAAACTTATCATTCGTTGAGGTATATTTATCGACCAACATCTTACGCTTCAATTCCGCACCACTTTTCTTCTTGATCGTATACATGAAATAAAGGGATGTCAAGCCGTAGTCATCAGAAATCAATCCTTCAAACAACCTCACGGAGGTCTTAACAGAATCTATACTTTCCGAAACCAGAATAGATGGAAATGCATCCTTAATAACATGTACCTGAATGTTAGAGGTATCCAAAACATTCAAATCTTTATTCTTTAAAACAAAGTTTACAGAACCATCTTCTTTATAAACCGATTGAAAATTTCCATTCGATGCATCAAATTGCTTTGAAAATCCTTTACTGAAAACTTTGAACCAACTAACATTTCTAGCTTCAACATTCCAATCAACCTTTGTTCCTTCCGGAAGATCCAAGTCAGCAATATTCAATAAGCGCTCATCTTTCTTGTGCAGATATTTTGGATAATGAAGGGTTGCAACCACTTTCCCCAGAGAAGAATTACCAAGCACTCTAACTCCGAATTCTTTTGATTCATATCCTTCGCTTTCAAAATGGAAAACAAAATCAGATTTCAAATTATCAATAGGGAAGGACAGACGATTCTTCCGAACCTTATTCATTTTATATCGTCCGCGATTGGAAACCAAAAAAACGTGTTCGGGAACATACAACCCCGTAATATCCACTTCTACATTATAAGAACTTCCTTCACGCAATTTATCTTTCTTGTTTACAAGATTGAAATCAAACGGTGCTTCTTGTGCCTGAGAAAAATTCACCACATTGGAAGAGCCTTTTGTAATCCATCCCGGAGCAAAAACTGCAATAGTTCCAAATAGAAGAATAATCGGGATTACGTATTTCAAGTACTTTTTTGATTCTTCATAACGAACTGCTTCTTCAAACTTAACTGCCAATAATTCATTTGATTTTTGCGAAACACTTGCACGAATCAATTCAAAACTTCGGTCATCCTCATTTACAATCTCGTTTAATTGAAGTGTGTTCAATAAACGATCCGAAACGTTCGGAAAAAAAGATCCTATAATCCGTGCCGCTTGTGTTCGATTAATTCGCTTCCCGAAAGAATACAAACGCATGATCGGAAGAGCGAAATAGCGCACCACCAAATAGCCATTCATTCCAAGGAATAAAATCAATAAAATCAAACGCACCGAACTGGGGAAACGGCCAAAATATTCCAGGACACTCACCGTTAACCAGGAGGCAAATAAAAAGCCAACGACAATCAAAACACCCTTCAAGATTTCACTCTTGTAATACTTACGGATGAAGGCGTCTATTTGCTCAATTAAGCGATCAAAAGCTGACATAAAAACAATTCTTATACGAATAACTTACTAAAGTAGAAAAGTTCACACAGAACATCTTCTTCAAATTCAGCATTCTGTACACTTCACCCACAAAAAAGGTTAATTATTGATTACTTTTGCATAAAAAATTAAGCATGAGTTCGTCAAACGTACGTGTTCGCTTCGCACCATCCCCAACTGGACCTTTACACATGGGAGGTGTTCGAACAGCACTTTATAATTACCTTTTCGCTAAACACAATAATGGAACGTTCATTATTCGAATAGAAGATACAGATCAGACACGTTTTGTTCCGGGTGCACAAGAGTATATCATGGACTCTTTAAACTGGTGCGGGATTATTCCGGATGAAGGTCCTGGTATCGGAGGAGAATACGGTCCTTATGTACAAAGTGAGCGCAAGGAATTATATCGTCCATACGCTGAAACTTTGGTAGAGAACGATAAAGCATACTATGCCTTTGATACTCCGGAAGAATTGGAAGCCGTTCGTGAACAAGCAAAACAAATGGGAATGCCCAATTGGCAATACAATAGTGTTACACGTACGAATTTGAAAAACTCGCTAACACTTCCTGCAGACGAAGTTAAACGACGTTTAGAGGCTGGAGATCCTTATGTGATTCGATTCAAAATGCCTAGAAATGAGGATGTTAGATTAGAAGATATTATCAGAGGGTGGGTGGTTGTAAACACTAACAATCTGGATGACAAGGTGTTGTTTAAAAGTGATGGAATGCCAACTTATCACTTAGCCAATATTGTTGACGACCATTTGATGAAAATCTCTCACGTTATTCGTGGGGAGGAATGGTTGCCATCTGCACCCATGCACGTGATGTTATATCAGGCATTTGGATGGGACGCACCACAATTTGCGCATTTACCTTTATTATTGAGACCAGATGGAAACGGAAAATTGTCCAAAAGAGATGGTGATCGTTTAGGTTTCCCTGTATTCCCTGCAAACTGGACAACAGCCGAAGGTGAACTTTACTCAGGATACCGTGAAAACGGATACTTTGCAGGATCATTTATCAATATGTTGGCTTTCTTAGGATGGAATCCGGGAACTACACAAGAGATCTTTTCAATGGATGAATTGATTCAGGCATTTACTTTGGACAGAGTAGGTAAAGCAGGAGCAAAATTCGATCCGGAGAAAACGAAATGGTTCCAACAACAATACTTGAAAAACACTTCCGAAAAGGAATTGGCTCGTATGCTAAAAGAGCAATTCAATCTAACAGATTCTGAAGAGCGTCTGGAAGCGTTCTGCAAGTTAATGAAAGAACGTGCAGTATTTGTGAAGGATATGATTACGGAAGGATCTTACCTGATCAACAAACCGGCTTCATACGACGAGCAAACTGTTTCCAAAAAATGGAAAGAAGATTCTGCTGCATTGATGACGGAATGGAAAAGCAAATTAGAAGCACTATCTCCGTTTGATGCACCAACAATCGAAGCCTCATTTAAATCCTTTCTGGAAGAGAAATCATTGGGGATTGGAGCTGTATTGCCTTTGTTCAGATTACTGCTTACAGGCGCAGGAACAGGTCCCTCTATGTTTGAAATAACTTCTTACTTAGGTAAAGAAGAATGTTTGACACGTATGAATGACGGATTGGCAAAACTAGGATGAATCACATCATTGAAGTAAACGGAATAAAACTCTACGCTTATCATGGCTGCTTAGAGGAAGAAGGAAAGATCGGTGGAAACTACATGGTAGATGTTCGCATGAAAACCAACTTTCAGGAAGCAGCTTTAAGTGATGAATTGAGTCAAACGATTGATTATGTTCACATCAATGCGATCGTAACACAAGAAATGGCCATTCGTTCTAAGTTGATTGAGCATGTAGGGCAGCGTATTGTTTCACGTATTGAACAAGAAATCAACGGGTTAATTGGTCTACGTGTAAAGGTTACTAAAATCTGCCCACCTATCAACGGAGACGTAGATAACGTGGCAATTATTATTGAGACCGGAACTTGGTAGTTTTTGGTTGGCATTAAATAAAAAATTACTATTTTTGCCTCCACAATACGGTCTCGTGGCCGAGCGGTTAGGCAACGGTCTGCAAAACCGTCTACTCCGGTTCGAATCCGGACGAGACCTCTTAAAGCTCTGCAAATGCAGAGCTTTTTTGTTTTAAAGTAAAATCGATTACTCCGGTTCGTCCCGATAGCTATCGGGACCGGACGAGATCTCTTAAAAGTCTTCATCTAATAGTGAAGACCTTTTTGTTTTATGCTTCCGCTGATTTCGCAACGCTTATGCTGAAGCTTCAGCGAAGGCACAGAGGAGAGCAGAAACAATATGGAGGAATTCGTGTTAGACCTTTACACTCTTGCATTTTTTACGACTGAAATCTCTCTTCGTTTTCACAGCGGAGGAGTAGAGAGCTTAGAAGCATTAATTCTTTTCTTGATTGCTTTATCCTTTAATTTCAACTGAAATTTGCGTAATCAGCGGGAAATAAACCACTATCACAACATCATGTAGAAATAAAAAAGTCCCGCATGTGCAGGACTCTCTCTTATGTTTCAGTATACGTGTAATTATTAGCGTCTTAATTCGAACAATTGAATGTCCTTAAAGCTTTTCCCATTTTGTTGTTTTCCGGTAACAATGGCAGCGTAAGATCCACTTGGAGCCTCTTCACCTCCTTTATTTGTACCATTCCACTCATCTCCCGGATTATTTGTTCTGAACATTTCGCGATTATTCTGATCAATAATCACCAATTGGAAATCATTAATGTTTTCCACCGCAACAAAATAAGTATCATTACTTCTATCTCCATTAGGAGTAAACATTGTTGGGAACTTCGTAACCTTAGATTCCAACTCTACAAAAACAGGCTCTTTCGTATTTTCAGGATGCTTAATTGATGTTGTTTCTTTATTGTCATCCTTACGATCAGAAGTAGCTTTTTTGGAATCTGTTTTATCATTTGATTCCTTCTTGCCATAATCTGTCGAAGCTATTTTATCCTCTGGTTTCTCTTTGTTCTCTTTAATGGTCTCAGCAGGATGATTTTCCTTTACTCCCGGATCAACATCTGACTTGAAATCCTTACTAGCTGGATTTGTTTCCTGCAGAATATCCTTAAACGGCTCTGTTGAATTTACCACCTCTCGTTTAGCAGAATAGGTGTTTTCTTTTCTAACAGATTGCGTTGTTGTATTATTTTCTTCAGGACTCGTTGTGCTAACATTCTTAGAGATCTCATTTGGAGCATCTTTCTTTGAGTTAGTCGATTCCTCACCTGAATTCAAAGCAACAACAGTAGTGACCACACCCACAGTTCCAACTGCAGCTGAGCCAATCAACCATTTCGTCAAAGCAGAAAGACCTTTCGTTGCAACTGTTGCTGTAGAAGCAACACCAGCAGCGGCCATCTTAGCTTGAACACCAGCCCACAACTCCGGTCTTACCGTAGCGGTTTGGTTTTCAAAAGCTTTCGAAAACAGTTCTTGTATATTATCTTTTTCAATCACGTTCTAATAGTTCTAATTGAGTGCGTAGAAAAGCTCGTGCACGCGAGTATTGAGATTTGGAGGTATTCTCCGTCACTCCCAATGTATCTGCTATTTCTTTGTGTGAATAACCTTCTATTGCAAACATGTTAAATACAACTCGGTATCCATCAGGCATTTCGTCAATCAACTTCATTAACTGAGCCAGATCCATTCCATCAAACTGATGGTCTGTAAAAGGTACTTTGTATTGCACTTCTTCAATTTGTACGTCATCCAACAGCTTTTTGTTCTTTCGAATGGTATCCAGAGCCGTATTTACAACGATTCTTCTAATCCATCCTTCCAGAGATCCTTCCATTTTGAAATCGACAATCTTCTGAAAAACCTTTACAAAACCATCTTGCAATACATCTTCAGCTTCCTGACTATTTCTAAGATAACGCTGGCAAACTGCCATCATCTTGGGAGCAAACTTATCAAACAACGCTCGCTGTGCTTTTGAATTTCCTTTGGCGCATTCATTTACCAATGTTAAATCATCCATAGCACTTGCTGTATCAATAGACTCTAAACTACCAAAAAAGGTTGCACGAGGCTAAATTCTTCAAAATAAAAAATTAATTTAGTAGCACTTTAGCACCCCATGAAAACAAGTATTGCCTCTTTGTTACTGATGGCTATTTCAGCAACATTTGTATATTCTCAAAAGATATCCCTTCTTCCGGGATCTTATTCTGCATATCTTCAATTAAATGAAACAACTCAATTACCCGTTCACTTAACGGTTGAGAAAAAACAGAAAAGACTGCTGCTCGTTGTCCACAATGCGGAAGAAAGAATCGAGTTAATGAATGGAATTAAAAAAGGAGACACCACCATTTTACCCTTCCCAAGTTTTGATTCCGAATTGCGTTTTATTACTCATAAGAAGAAAGAAATCAGAGGATTCTGGTTTAACTATAATAAAGGTGCAAATTACAGAATTCCTTTTTTCGCGAATTTCAATCAAAAACCACGAAAAAAAGAGGCTCCTGCCGGAGATTTAAGTGGTAAATGGGAAACACATTTCTCTCCACAAACAACTGATGAAGAAAGTGCTTTAGGAATTATTGCTCAAAATCAAAATCACATCACTGGAACTTTCAGAACAGAAACGGGTGATTACCGCTTTCTCGAAGGAACAATAGAAGGATCAAAATTCTATCTTTCTGCTTTTGACGGTTCACACGCTTTCTTATTGAATGGTACATTAAAAGATCATCGCGTACAGGGCTACTTCTATAGTGGTAAACATTATTCTACTGATTTTGTGGCAAGCTACAATCCAAACTTTGAATTGCGGGATCCCGATTCTATCACTTCCTTGAAAAAGGAAAATACGGACTTCAACTTCAACCTGAAAACCATTACCGGAGCTGACTATTCTTTTCCAAATCCGGAAACAAGAGGAAAGGTGGTGATCATTCAAATCATGGGAACCTGGTGTCCGAACTGTATGGATGAAACGAATTACTATAAAGAGTTATACGATAAGTATCATTCAAAAGGATTGGAAATCATCTCAATCGGATACGAAGCCGCAGATTCTTTTGAAGATCAGGCAAATAAAATTCTTACTTTAAAACAACGCAAAAATCTGGACTTCACTTTCCTGGTCGGAGGGAAGGCTTCTAAAGGAATTGCTTCCGAACAATTTAAAATGCTCAACGAAGTTATTTCCTTTCCAACATCTATTTATATTGGAAGAGACGGTGAAGTAAAACGTATTCACACTGGATTCAACGGTCCGGGAACTGGTGATGTTTATACTGAATACGTTAATAAAACAAATTCCTTAATCGAATCTCTATTAGGAATTAGCGGTTCAAAGTAAGTCTTTTTGAAGCATCTGAAATTTCCCAGGCAGCAAAGAAAACCAGTCGAGCTACTTTTTCTACTTTCGAAAAAATGATCTTCTCTACATCATCCGTTGGTTGGTGATAATCTTCATGAACTCCGCTGAAGTAGAAAATAACCGGAATATTATGCTTCGCAAAGTTATAATGGTCTGAACGGTAATAAAACTGATTCGGATCTGACAAACTATTGAATTTATAATCCAGTTTTAATTGTGTGTACTTGGTGTTCACGCGTTCGTTTGCATCATGCAAATCATTGCTCAACATATTTGAACCGATAATATAGATGTAATTCGTATCCTTCTCGTGACCAATATCATTCCGACCTATCATATCAATATTCAAATCCGCAACTGTATTCTCTAATGGAATAATAGGATGAGACGAATAATAATCGGAACCAAGCAATCCCTTTTCTTCTCCGGAAACCGGCATAATTAAAATAGAGCGTTTCGGTCCCTGACCATTTTTCTTTGCTTCCATGAAAGCTTCGGCCAATTCCAATAAAGCAACTGTTCCGGTACCGTCATCATCTGCGCCGTTATATACAACTCCATGATCTACACCAATATGATCGTAATGCGCAGTAATAACAACAACTTCTTTTGAAAGTGTTGGGTCGCTTCCTTCTATATATGCCAACACATTTGAACTTGTCAACCGTTCTTCTTGTGTGTTTAACTGCCCATTCAGTATGAATAACGGTTTTGGATTCTCCGTTTCTTTAAATTTTCCTTTTCCAAAGATGTAATTGTTGGACTTGTTCTTTAAAGAAAGCATAGCTGAATCTTTTACGAATAGAATAGGAAACTCATCTTTCTTCTTTTCATCTGCCAAATACATGGTTTTGGTTGTTGCATAGTGCTCCATGTATTCATAAAGCGTGCTGTAATCCTTCGAAACTAGAATGATTCCTTTTACGTTCTTTGATATCAGTTTTTTTAAAACCGAAACCTCCTTTCTAACTTCCAGGCTTTTCATCACGTAAATCACATAACATGGCTTTTCACCAACCTTTGGCAGTTGATTTACACTATATACAGGTATGTTCTCCAAACCCGTTTTTGATTTACAAGCGTAATAAATAAAATCCTTTTTGAATTCCAATGCCAGATTGTTCAAAGAAACTGTTCCTCCCGGAGTACTTTCAATCACATCAAAATGTTGTTCATAACCTTTCATACCCGGAGCAAAAGAACAACCCAGCTTCTTAAAATAAGCACTCAGAAATTCAGCTGTCATCTTCTGACCTTGTTTTCCTGTTTCTCTTCCTAAATAATCATCAGAAGCCAAAATGGTCAAATTCTTTTTCAAATCTGCTTCATTAATATAGGAACTGTACTTTTTTGCTAAATCTGTTTCCTGAGAATAGCTTACAAATAAGATACTTGAAAATAGGATGTTTAAACTGCTCTTAATGATCATACTCGTTACATTGAATTGGGAAGTCTTCTTTATAATTATCAATTAATTATTATAAAGTTATTTACACATTGGAATTTTATCTATTCTGTTTTGATGTCTTCCACCTTCAAATGCAGTATTCCAAAAAATATCCACCATTTCAAGTGCTTCTTCAACAGAAATAAATCGAGCAGGTAAAGTAAGAATGTTTGCATCGTTGTGCTCACGAGCTAGCTGAGCAATTTCTTTTTTCCAGCAAAGAGCTCCACGAATTCCCTGATGTTTATTAACAGTCATATTAATTCCATTTCCGCTTCCACAAATCACAATTCCTCTGGAACCTTCATTTGCTTCTACATGATCCGCAACCGGATGGCCAAAATCTGCGTAATCAATACTTTCTTCACTGTAACATCCATAATCTTTAACCTCGTAACCAATTGATTCTAAATATTTAATAACTTCTGATTTCAATTGAAATCCTGCATGATCTGCTCCAATAGGAATGATTTTTGACATAATAATGAAAGTTTTGTCAAAGTTAAGGCTTATCAACAAATGGAACAATCAATTAACAATAAGAAAAAATACATTCTCTGAAAGCCTTGATTTCCTTCACATTTCAAAAAGGAGTTTTACACAGGATTCAACTTCAAATTGTCAATAGCTGTTAGAAACATTCAATAACTATTTCTAGGATATTTGAACTATTTAAGCATATGTACAAGTTTTTGAATTAAGCACCAAAAAGTTTGATCTATTTATAGGTCTTTTATCACCATGTTAAACACATGTTAACACGATAAAAAGAAACTATTTTATACACATTAACAATTCTACTCCATTTGTTCATATCTACATAAACTCTTGTAACAGAAGTTCAAACCGGGATAAATCATTGTCAATAAATCAATCGAAATAACTCATAAGTTTAAAAAACGAATCTTTCCCTTGAAAGTTTTACACGAATTAACACCCCTAATAGATATAATAAATTTCTTTTTATAAATCTTATATATTCTATTTATTAGTTTGACCTACTTTTGAAGACTAATTTGCACAATTCATAGTTAAAGTTTATATTCGAATAGACGAACGAAAGTTAAGCGTCTACTAAATAATAAAAACAGATTGTAATTAACGCTCAAAATTAATTACTTTTGACCCCAAAGCTGTAAAGAATGACGAAGGCTAATGTATTAGTTGTAGAAGATGAATTCATTGTTTCGAAGGATATCCAGTCCAGTTTGAAAAAGCTTGGTTACCATGTGGTTGGAGCAGCTCCATCGGGTGAAAAAGCACTTGAATTATTGGAAGCAAATCAACCGGATATTGTTCTTATGGACATTATGTTGAAGGGAGAAATGAATGGAATTGAAACAGCAGAAATTGTTCGAAATCAGTATTCCATTCCGGTAATTTATTTAACAGCTTATGCTGATGAAGCAACTTTATCAAAAGCAAAAGTTACCGAGCCTTACGGATATATCTTAAAACCTTTCAAAGAGATCGATTTACATACATCGATTGAGATGGCACTTTATAAACACAAGAAGGAACAAGAAGTGGAACGCGAACGCGACATGCTTTATTCCCTTGTGGAAAACAAAGAGAAGGATTCATTAAATGAGTTCATTTTTGTAAAGTCCAACAGCAAATTGGTGAAATTGAATATGAATGATATTTATTTCATTGAAGCTTTAAAAGATTACGTGGTTATCAACACCAATGAAACGCGTTATACGATCCATTCTACGATGAAGGATATCGAAACGAAATTGGGGACGGATCAGTTTATTCGCGTCCATCGTTCATTTATTGTTCGTTTGGATAAAATCGCATCCATTGATTTCCCGAATCTGCAATTGGAAAATGACCGTAAACTAATTCCTATCGGTGGTTCATACAGAGATGAATTGACCAATCGAATTAAAATGCTTTAATAGCAAAACCAATTCACTGTTTCTTAAATACCTTTCCCTCAATAGTTTCTTGCGTATACACTTTTAAGTAAAGTTAGTATGGATATTTTCATTAGCATTGATGAAAATAGCTGGCTTATGAAAATTGTTTTACTCATAATTGTATCTTTTTCCTTTGGTATTGCGTTTGCTCAGAATGAGGCAAATCAAATCTTACATGTGAAGTTTCAGGATGGATCAACTGTTCAGGCACAATCCGGGAAATTGTTTTCAGGTCAGGAATCTTATCCGAATACTTCCAATTTGGATCAATACGGACATTGGGAGCCCTTTTATTCCGTTTCGAAGGAGTTATTGCAATCCTGCTATTTAAAAGCAAAAGAGAAACTGAAAAAGAATCTTTCGGATCCGACTACCCTTTTTGAATTTCATGTAAACTCCGGAGAAAATATTCAAGAGGTAAAGCGAAAATTAGAAACGCTGGCTGCCATAAAATATGTGAGTGTTCCACCTAAACTGAGCAATCCTGTTGCCCCAAACCTGCAACCTTCGCAAGTTTATTTGTTTGATCAGGATCCTGGAATCCATGCACAGGAATTTTGGAACACGTATTCCAATCATGGTTCAAATGTGAAAGTGTGTGATATCGAATATATGTTTAATGCAGATCATGAAGATTTACCAAACGTAACGATCATCGGACCCCAACCGGAAGATGCTGGTTTTGGACCAAATCATGGAACAGCTGTTTTGGGTGAAATAGCTTCTTTGAATAATGGAGTGGGAACCACTGGAATTGCTTATGAAAGTCAAATCTATTTTGCAGGAGCTTATATTAATTCTACTTACTATTTGGAAGAAGCGTTGATCAGTACTTTAAGTGAATTAGGTGAAGGTGATGTGGTTTTGATCGAACAGCAAATCATGGCTTTTGAAGGAACACCGGATGAAGGTTTCGCGCCGGTTGAATGGTATGAACCATTTTATGATGCCATTCAATTGATATCAGGAAACGGGATTATTGTTGTAGAAGCTGCAGGAAACGGGAATAGAAATTTGGATGATCCGATGTTTAGTACAGACAACTTCGGACACTATCCTTTTTTAGAAGAAAACTGGTCGGAGGCAATTATGGTTGGGGCAGGAGCAGTGGGTGTTGATGATTTGGCTCGCGCTAAATTGTGGTTTTCGAATTATGGCAGCCGAATTGATGTGCAGGGAAATGGAGAACAAGTAGTGACTACCGGATATGGAACAGCTTATTCAGCCGAAGGACCAAATCGCGAATATTCGAATAGTTTTGGAGGAACTTCCGGAGCTTCGCCAATTGTGGTTGGAGCAGTTTCCTTATTGCAATCACTTCATAAAGCAGAAACAGGTTCACCTTTTGATGTGAACTTCGTTCGAAGCTTATTAGTAAGTACAGGAAAACCACAAGTGGAGGGAATTCTTTTTCCACTTTCAGAAAAGATAGGACCATTACCCAATGTGTTTGCAGCAGCGAATTTTATGTTGGATAATCTGGGAATAGATAATGCTTTCGAAAAGAACGCTTTTTCTGTTTTCCCAAATCCAAATACTGGTTCTTTTGCTGTTTATGTGCCGAAAGAAGGGGTGAAACAACTGAATTTGAGAGATATTTCCGGAAAAGAAATCCATATCAATGAGGTGAAAACGGACATGGGATTTGAACTGGAAAACGCGGATCTGCAAGCAGGAATTTATTATTTGTCGCTGACTTACAAGGATGGAACAGTTGTTACCAAACCGGTTCAGGTCGTTCGTTGATTGTAGTGGCGAAAAATTTTTCGCCGCTACGCTCTATTGATTCTTTGAAATGGTAATTTTAATTCATGGAGAATTTGATAATTACCTCAGACAAAAACCAATTGGATTTGGAATTCATCACAGCCTTTATTGCTCAAACCTATTGGGCAAAAGACCGGACATTGGAAACCATGCAAACGTGTATTGATAACTCCTTAAATTTCGGTGTTTTCTTGGATGGAAAACAAATCGGTTATGCGCGTGTTGTAACGGATTATGCCCAGTTTGCTTATTTGATGGATGTATTCATCGACCAAAAAAACCAGGGAAAGGGCTATTCAAAAATGCTCATGAAACACATTCTGGAAAACGAGTTGCTGAAGAATGTCAAAGTGTGGCGTCTGGCCACTTCTGATGCGCATGAATTGTATCACCAATTTGGGTTCACGGAATTGGCAAAGCCCGAGAATATGATGGAGTTGATGAAGTAAATAACCAGTACTTTTGTAAATTAATCACCATGAATTGAAAGACGTTCTAAAACAAGAACTTTACCCAAACAACAAAACACAATGAAACTAAACCAACTTATATGCGCCTTCATTTGTCTGATCTCCATTTCCTGCAGCGGACAAGTCAAAACAGATTCACCCAAAACGGAAACAGTACAAAAAACAGGTCACCCAAAACTGATCCGGACTCAGGGAACCGACGAATATGCAAATGTCCATTGCTCTTTGGAAGATAAGAACGGAAACAAGTGGTTTGGAACAACCGGAGAAGGATTGTACAAATACGATGGAAAAGAATTTACCAATTTCCTGGATAAAGAAGGAATAAGTGGTAATAATGTTTGGTGCGCTTACGAAGACAAAGCTGGTAAATTGTGGTTTGGAACAGATTATGGAATTTGCACTTATGATCCGAATTCGAAAACCTTTAGAACTTTCTGGGTGCATGAACCATTGGTGTATTCCGGAGATCGGCCTAAAAATGCGGTTCGTTCGATTTTCCAGGATAAAAAGGGAATGTTTTGGTTTGGGACGGATATGGGAGTGTTTACAACCAAAGAATCACCAAATGAAACAACAGATTTCACTCCTTTTTTCAAAGATCACACGATGATTATCAACCAAAAAAACCTGCATTTGAGAGCCGTTTCAGCTATTTTGGAAGACCGCTCCGGGAGAATGTGGTTTGCTTCCTGGAACAATGAAGGGGCTTGTTCTTTTGATGGGAAAATGCTTGCCAATTTCGACCCGAACGGCGACAACATGGTTTATTCCCTTTTGGAAGATAAAGAAGGAAACCTGTGGTTTGGAACAAGAGAGCATGGTGTGTGCAGATACGATGGAATTGGGCCGCAGAAATCATATACCAACTTTGCAGATATCCCAACCTTCAGCTCCAGCTGTGTTTACTCCATAGTAGAAGACAAAACCGGAACAATCTGGTTTGGAACTGAGTTTGGAAGCGGTTCTTCCTATGGCAAACAAGGAGGCGTGTGGCGCTACAATCCTGCTGAAAATGCATTTACCAACTTTACAGCAGCAGGCGACGGATTAACAAACAATTCGGTTTTCACCGTTCTAAAAGATCATTCCGACGAGTTTTGGTTTGGAACACGAAACATGGGCTTGTGCAAATTCGACCCAACAGCAAAAAGAGAGAAGTTTATCGTTTTTTCGGAGTAGAACACATGAAAGAAAAATCACAGAATCACACAGAAGTTATTCCTAACCGATCTGCAGAAAAATCAAAAAAAGACATGAACCAAAGTGGCGTGTTCATGACAGTAGCATTTGTTATAATGGTATTCGTTTGGTTAGTCCGAAAATTCGTGGTTAAAAGTCAATAGGGATGTAGATTCTATTAATTCCGCAGATAACAAATCTTAGAATGAAAGAAATTATGAAAAATATACAAAGCATCTTCTCACTGATCATTGCAAGTTTACTGTCAATAACACTGGTTTCGTGCGTGCAAAACAAAGATGAAAACGGTGAGGGAAAATACATGGTTCGAATTCTGGACTCTTCCAAAATCAGTGAATTGGAAAAGCTGATCGACCTTAAAACGTTCCGACCGGAAAAGGCGACCTTCAGATACATTTTCATAGATAGTACCGGTCAAAATGATCCAGATTACCTTCCGGGATTGTCTAAGGATAATTCGCTTCAGGCAGTTCTTTATTTTGATTCAGTGACTTTTCGAAAACTTCAGGAACAAGCGATGTTAATGGACTATAAAATGACCCATTACAAACAAGAAACGTTTAGTTTTGAATTTTTGGATGAAAAGGTGCAGGAAGAGTTACGAAATTCGAGAGACAATTACCACGGACATCCGGATTTGTTTTTTGGAAGCAATGGTGGAAAATTGTGGATTCTCGATAGAAAAATACTCTTGAGTAAATAGAAATCAACGTTACAATAATATAAAAAAGCAAATGGCTTTATGAAACTATTTGGGTTCAATAAGAAAGTAAAAGAAGATAAATTTCAACTTCCGGAACACGACCGGCTTTGGGTGGAAGAAAATTTCGGCTGGTTAATCCAGGTTCTTGGATATCCTCATCCAAAAAGCGAGCAAATCTTATTGGTGGAAACATACTTCCCAATTACTTTTCGGGCAGAGCAGGTGGAAGTCGAAAACATACTTAGCGATTTATGCTACTTGCTTGAAATAGACGAAAGTAAGATTGAATTCGAAATCCACGAAGATCTTCGGGATGTTTATGGAATGCCACTTATGATACAAGGAAAGGCAATGGAAACTGAACTGGAACAGGTCGAAGAGAACTACAGAATTCATATTGCCAACAATCTCAAAAAGCATCCGAAAAGGTTGATTTACAACTTGATTTACGAATGTGTAAGAATCAAGCTTCTGGAGAATAAGGTCGAATTTGATTCCGGTGCAGACACAAGTATGTTCATTTACTTAGCAGGAATATATTTTGGTTTTGGAGTGATCCTGACCCAAAATTTGCGAGAAGCCGGAAGGTCTAATGATGGAGCATGGGAAACCGTATGGAGTTTTACCTCACAAATGCCTGATGAAACAATGATTTACGGCCTGGCATTCTTCTCCAAATTAATTGAATTGGATTCTCCGGATTGGAAAGATGAGCTGCCAAAAGATTTGAAGAACCTCTTTGATAAAGCAATAGCCTTTTTAAATGAAAACGGGGATTCCAGCTTCAATAAAGGCGAACTGTTTGCGAAACGGCTTGTGGGGATTGCTCATATGCAATACAAAGGTTATAACATCGAAGAAGCAGTCTCAACACTTGAAAAAAGCCTCACACTTGCAGAGGATGAATTGCTAAAGGCGGATATTTATAACAATCTGGGCTATTACCTGCTAAGGTTAGGAGAATACGAAAAAAGCATTCCGCACTTTCAGGAAGCTGTCAAACGCGATCCGGATTATGGTTACCCCTATGACAATTTGGGTTATGCATTGATTCAACTTGGAAAACTGGAAGAAGGAAAAACCTGGTTGCAGAAAGCACTACAGACAACAACCAATGATGCCGCATACTCTTTCCGAAATTTGGCCTTATACCATCAAGCAAAAGGAGAGCTGGAACTGGCAGAAGAAAACTTCCAAAAAGCATTCAGCGCAACAGAAGGTTCTGTGGACCTATTGGAATTCCATTTTGCGGAGTTCCTCTTTTCTCAGGGAAGAAAGGAAGAAGCAATGGATTACTTAAATCAGGCTGTCGAAAGAGGAGAACCGGAAGCCATTAAGCGGATGGAGGAGTTCAACGCGAAAGACAGGAAATAGAATAAGTATAGACACCTCCACTTTACTCCGGATATCAACCAACTATTAAGCATAGATACTCCACCTTCACATACGAAACTCAAAGAGTGAGGTATGACCTTTCAAGCTACGAATTTAAAATAAAACCTCTGTGTACGTCCGTGTTCTTCCGCGGGAAAATAAACACTATGTGTTCTTTGTTCCTATGTGGCTCAACTTACTCCGCCACCGAAACCAACTCCAAATCAATCTGTCTTTTCTTCGGATGAACCTCTGAAATCTTCACTCTTACCGAATCTCCGAAATGAAACGTTCTCCCCGTTTTCTGACCAACAATTGTCATCGTTTTTTCATCGAATGAATAGCGGTCTCCCGGAAGTTCCTGCAGTGCAACCATTCCTTCACACGCGTTTTCAGTCATGCGCACAAACAATCCAAAGTCTGCCAAACCGGAAACAATCCCGTCGAACTCTTCTCCGATTTTGTCGTGAACAAACACCACCTGAAAGTATTTATTCGATTCGCGCTCCGCTTCTGTAGCTTTACGTTCTGTGCGAGAAATACGTTTACAGATATCATCCAATGCGTTATTGTACTTATGCGGTCTGTTTTCCAAACATTCCAATAAAATACGGTGAACCATCAAATCGGCATAACGACGAATGGGTGAGGTGAAGTGCGTATAATACTGGAAAGCCAAACCGTAGTGGCCAATATTGTCTGTGTCGTAAGTTGCTTTGGCCATGCTTCGGATTGCCATTTGCTGAATGATGCTGAATTCGTTAGATAAGCGAATATCATTCAACAATTTGTTGATGCTTTGTGCTGCTTTTTCAGGACTCGAAAATTCCAGTGAATAACCGAATTTATCCAAAAACACACCGAATAATGCAATTTTCTCCGGATCTGGCTTGTCGTGAATACGGTAAACAAAAGGAACAGGATCTTTACCTTTTTGCGGCATTCCTACAAACATTGCCACACGCTTATTTGCCAAAAGCATGAACTCCTCAATCAGCTGGTGCGCGTCTTTTGAAACCTTCACAACCACATCAACCGGCTCTTTGTTTTCATCCAGTTTGAAACGGATTTCTTCCGAATTGATCATCAAAGCACCTTGCTTAAATCGCTCTTTTCGATAAATTTTTGCGATATTATCTAATAAATGCAGTTCTTCTTTGTATGGACCTTCAGCTCCTTCCAAAATTTCCTGTGCATCTTCATACGCATATCGGTGGTCGGAATGAATGACTGTTTTGCCAAACCATTCGTTGTACAATTTCCCTTTTTCATCCAATTCGAAAACTGCTGAAAAGGTAAACTTATCTTCCTTCGGTCGAAGGGAACAAACCATGTTTGAAAGCTGTTCCGGCAACATGGGAACAACGCGATCCACTAAGTAAACAGAATTTCCGCGACGGTAAGCTTCCTTGTCCATTGCAGAATCCGGTTTCACATACTGACTTACATCTGCAATGTGCACACCGATTTCGTAATGACCGTTTTCCAATTTTCGAATCGACAAAGCATCATCGAAATCTTTCGCGTCAGCCGGGTCAATGGTGAAGGTCAAAATATCACGAAAATCTCGTCGCTTCGCGACTTCCACCGGATCCAGTTCAAGAGTTACCTGTTCTGCTTCGTTCATGACATCAGCCTCAAATTCAATTGGAATTCCCTGACCAATCAAAATCGAAATCATCTCCGTATCATGGATTGAATTTCCTCCCAATGTTTGAATCACTTCTCCAAACGGAAACTCAGCAGATTTTGGCCAAACGGTGATTTTCACCAAGGCCTTATCTTTATTTTTTGCCTTATTTAATTTTTCAAGCGGAATGTAAATTTTCACTCCTGTTTTGCTATTGTCGGGAATTAAAAATGCGTGTTTGTCAAGCATATGAATTGTTCCAACAAACTGCGTTCGCTCACGTGAAACAACCTCCAGAATTTTTCCTTCAGGTCTGGTTCCACTTTTCTTCATCAATGAAACCTTCACAACATCTCCATGAATAGCGTGACCCAAATTGTGAGGCGCAATGAAAATATCGGGTTCATTTTTCCCTACATTCACGAATCCGGAACCACGTTGTGTCAGTTCCAATTCTCCTTCAATCGTGTCTGTTTCATTAGAAAAAATATAGGTTTCATGACCGCTTTTACGAATGAATCCTTCTGTTTCCAATTCGCGCAATAAAGCCACAACCAATTTTCGGGATTCACTTTCGTGAACATGCAATAAGGTACAAACCTGTTTGTAGTTCAAAAGAGCTTCTGGTTGTTGCTCAAATAATTTTCGAATAATGTGATACAGACCTGTTTTTAGTTTTTTGGTCGATTTATCCTTGATTTTTTTTGGTCCTTTTTTTCCCATAATTCGTGTTGTAATGTAAAAATACGATTTATTAGAGGTAGGATGTTCAATTTTAAGCTTAAAATGATAACTTTGAGTGAAACAGATTAAAAAATTTACAACAATGAATAAGCGAATTGAAGCGGCATTAAATGATCAAATTCAAAAAGAATCTTCTTCCTCTCAATATTACCTTGCGATGGCTTCTTGGGCTGAAACAAAGGGTTTGAACGGTACAGCGAAATTTATGTACACACATTCAGATGAAGAGCGGTTCCATATGTTGAAGCTGATCAAATTTGTTAATGAACGCGGAGGGGTAGCTGTTGTTCCTGCAATTCCTGAACCGGCAAGAGAATATGATTCTTTGGAACGGGTTTTTGAATTGTTGCTGGAGCATGAAGTGAGTGTTTCGGAGAGTATCAATAACGTAGTGGACGCTTGTCTGCAGGAAAAAGATTACTCTACTTACAATTTCATGCAATGGTATGTTTCCGAACAATTAGAAGAGGAAGCATTGGGACGTAGTATTTTGGATAAATTGCGTTTGATCGGTGGAGACAAAGGAGGTCTTTACTTATTCGACCGCGATATGGAAAATACAGCGGCTGCGGCTTCAAAAGGGACAGATCAAAAAGCTTAAGGCTTTGAGAATGAAACTTTTTCAGTGAACTATTCGTTGAAATAAACGAAATTAATGTACTCTATGCTCGTTCGATTACTAGGAATTGGAGCTGTTGTTGCGTTTGCTACTACTAGCGCGGTAAGTCAAGTCTCGTATCGTTTTAGAAATTTTTCTATTAACGATGGACTCTCACAGAGTTCTGTGACGACTATTGTACAAGATGAGGCGGGAACCTTGTGGCTTGGAACGCAAGACGGTTTGAATCGCTTTGACGGACAGCAATTTGAAGTCTTTACTTCGGATGATACACCGGGACTTGCCAGTTCCTACATTCATTGCGGTTTAAAAGATCAATCCGGTCAATTGTGGTTCGGAACAGCTGATGGAATTTCTGTTTACGACCCCAAAAAAGAAACCTTTCGGTCGCTTTTGGCTTCCGATGATAATAACCTTTCCATTGAAAGTATTTCGGAAGAACAAAATGGAAATATTTGGGTGGGTTCCTCCACACATGGGCTAGCAAAATACGAACGAAGCACTAAAAAAATCTCCTTTTTAACAGGAGCGATTCCTTCCAAACGTGTTCATTACATCAAGTTTGTTACGAAGGATGAATTGGTTGTTTCGTTTGAGGACGTGGGTGTCTATGTTTACAACCTGACAACGAAAGCGTGGAAACAACTGAGACCGCCAAATGTTCAAAAAACGTGGCTTGTTTCAGATGTGGAAGCCTTCACCGAAAGCAGCTTTGTTCTATCAAGTAATGAAGGATTGTGGCTTTATGATACACAAAATCAGAAATTATTTCCCTTCTTAAAATTCATTGGAAAGGACTATGGAATCGAAGAGTTCTCAGATGTAAATGTGAGATCGGTCAACGAATTTTACATCGCGACAGTAAACAACGGCTTGATCAGCGTAAACAACTCGAAAGACGGTTACCGCATCACGTTTAGTAAAAAAGACATTTTCCAAAAGAATGGCATTTTATTCAATGAACTAAATGAGTTGTTTTGTGATGAGAATGGAACAATCTGGATTGGAACACTAAGAGGTTTAAGCGGATTCAATCCGAAAAACGATTCCTTCTTTGGCGTGGGGCCATCTTCCAACCTCAATCTGGGCTTGCCTTCTGAGAGCGTATGGGGATTCGCTGAGTCGGATGATTATTCCAAAGTATACATTGCCACAGATTTTGCTATTTCCGAATTGGATAGAAAAACAGGGAAGTTCAAACACTACTATATTTCAAAAACGGATGATTTCAACGAGAAAAGCATCGTTTCCATTCATCACATAACGGACAAGTACTTTTTGATCGGAGCCAATGACGGTTTGTACGAGCTAAAGATCAAAAACGGGCAGGGAGTTTTTAAAAAAATCAATTACAAAGGAATTTCTAATCCTTCCAGCTTCCAACGTGTTTATAAGATTACACCCTACAAACAAGCGCAATTTTTCATAGCCACAAAAGGCGGAGTTTTGCTTTATGATGTCAAAACAGGAGAATTTGAACCATTTGTTTATGATCCTAAAAAACCTAAAACGACTATTGGTGCAGGTGTATGCAGAGTTGCATACAAAGGATTTAATGATACCTATTACTTCGCAACGGGAGTTGGAGGAATCTATATCCTTTCTCAGGATAAAAACGGAAAGGAGCAAATAGTTCCTTACCCGATGAACAAGGCCATTCTTAAAGCGAGCCGGGATGTAATCTCCAGTATTTACCAACAGAATGAAACTACCATGTGGCTGGGTTCTTCCGGATCCGGACTGCTCAAATTAAATTTAAAAACAGGAAAAGTTGTTGCCTACACCCGCAAACAAGGTCTGCCCAATAATTTCGTTTACGGAATCCTTCCGGATGAACGCGGCAATTTGTGGCTAAGTACCAATAAAGGGCTGTGCAGATTTAATACTGTACTGGAACGATGCACCAATTACTCGGAAGTAAACGGATTGATGAGTAACGAGTTCAATACGGGTGCTTATTTGCTTTCCGGAAATGGTGAAATGTACTTTGGAGGAATTGAAGGATACAACTTTTTCAATCCGGAAAATTTGCAGGAACTGAAGGAAAAAGTGTATGTCAACTTTTTGAAATTCCGTTTTGATGACCAATGGTTAAAACCGGGAGATAAAGAAGCACCCTTTAAAGAGGCATTTTCCTATCAGCCGAATATCAAATTGGGATATGACGAGCGCAGCTTTACGATTCGCTTTTTACCTACAGATCTGATCAATCGCGACCTGCTTCAATTTAAATACGAATTGGAAGGTTTGGATGAAGGTTCTGTCTTTTTAGGTTCTTCCAGTGAAATTCACTTTACGTCCTTGACTCCCGGATCGTATGTTCTAAAAGTGTATGTCAAACGAATCGATGGCAACTGGGTTCAGGCAAGCTCCAAAATGAATATTGAAATTGCTTCCCCCTTTTGGTGGAAGTGGTGGTTCTGGGTAATCGTCCTAATTGTTTTGACTCTTTTGATTCTTGCTTTTATTCGCTCAAGAATAGATTTGGCAAGAAGAGATCAAGTGCGTTTGGAAATGAAGATCGTGGAGCGGACGAAAGAGATTCGGGCTCAAAACATGAAGATTGAATCTCAGAAGAAAGTCATTGAAGTAGAGAAACACAAGGTTGAAGAACAAAAAAGATTGCTTCAAATTGAAAAGGACAAAACGGAGACACTTCTGCGAAACATCATTCCGGAATCCACAGCGGAAGAGTTAAAAACAAAAGGAAGAGCATCTGCCCGGGCTTATAAAACGGTTTCTGTATTGTTTACGGATTTTGTTGGTTTTACTAAGATTGCAGAAAACATGAAACCAACGGATCTGGTAAATAAACTGGATGTGTATTTCCGGAAGTTTGATGAAATTATTGTAAAGAATAACCTGGAAAAAATCAAAACTATCGGTGACGCATACATGTGTGCCGGAGGTGTTCCGGTAAGAAACAATACCAACCCGATTGATGCAGTTTTGGCTGCGCTTCAGATTCAGGAATATATGAACACTCTGAAGAGCAACGGTCTAAAAACAGGTGATGAGTTTTGGGAACTGCGACTGGGAATCAATACCGGAGAAGTAACTGCCGGAGTAATCGGTTCGGAGAGATTGGCTTATGATATTTGGGGTGCGACTGTAAATCAGGCACAGCGAATGGAAATGATGGGTGAACCGGGGAGAGTAACTATTTCCGGATCGACCTTTAAACTCATAGAACCTTATTTTGAATGTACTTACCGCGGAAAGGTAAAAACAAAGAGTAAAGGGTTGATAGAAATGTTTACGGTGGAGCGCATCAAGCCTGAACTTTCAATCAACGGAGAAGGGCTTTATCCGAATGATCGTTTCCAACAAATTGTCAACCTGCATTTATACAGTAGTATCAATTACTACAAAGCAGAACGTCATATCATTAAAGTACTGGAGAAAGGATTATCTCCCATGCTGCATTACCATAGTATTGAGCATACCAAAGATGTGGTGCGTGCTGTTGAGCGTTATGCTTTATTGGAAGGTGTAACCGATGAAGGTTTATTCCTGTTGAAATCTGCAGCAACATATCACGATGCAGGATTTGTGGAGATTTACGAGAAAAACGAACCGGTTGGAGCACGAATGGCAGAAGAAATTCTTCCGAAGTATGGATATTCAGATCAACACATTGCGCAGATCAAGGAATTGATTTTCGTAACTCAGATTCCACATCAGCCCAAAAATAAATTGGAGCAAATTATTTGTGATGCCGATTTGGATTACCTCGGAAGAGATGATTTTCATGAAATTGCTGATCGCTTAAGAAGAGAATTACGGGAGCATGGAAAAATAGAAAGCGACAGACAATGGGATAATATGCAGGTGGCTTTCCTGAATATGCATAAGTATTTTACTCCAACAGCAATTGCAAGCAGACAAACCAAAAAAATGCAAAACCTGAAAGATGTGGAGGAGCGTTTGATCAGAAACGAGTATAAGGATTAATCTAAGTACTATTTGATTAGGTAGAATAAAAAAACAAGTCTATTTTTGAAAAAAAATAAAAATGAAGTTTGGTTTTTTTGCGGTACTTGCATTGGTGATTTGTAGTTGTAAGAAAGAGGAATCGACGCCTTACAGTAGTTTACAAAACACAAAATGGAATTGGGTTTCCACAACACAGGATACCACATTCTATGAAGACACGGCGTCTTCTTCAAACAGTCAGATTCTGAATTTCATTGATTATAAGAACATGGAGTGGAAACGAAATGACAGCGTTTTTTACAGCGGAACATTCGTCTATAACTCCAAAGAATCAGTCTTAACCGGAACATATAAATTGATTATGGATCTGAATGGAATTCCTGATGGGTTTATTATGAATCGCTTGGTGGATACACTCTGGCTTCAGGAAGACATAGCAAGCGGCAGTAGAACTTACAGATATCTGAAAACGAATTAAAACAAAAAGCCCTGACATTTTATCGTCAGGGCTTTTTTATATCTGTAAAATTATTCTAGCTGAATAAAACGCTGCTTCCGTATTTCCCTGCAACAGGATTAACGATCAACGTTGGAATTTGTGCCTCGTTTGTAAGGATATACTGCTCGTGATTTGCAGTAATTACTCCCAACATATTGTTGCGGTTCAAATTCATGATTGCAATTAGATCCGCATCCAATGAAACAGCATGTTTCACTACTTCTTTATCAAATCCGCTGGTTGGAACCACTTTTGTCGTTACATCAATTCCTCTTTCATGGAAAAAGCGCACAGCAAATTGAATATTTGCTTTTACCTGATGACGCAAAAACTCATCTGATTCATCCGGAGTGATCACGTGAACACGCGATTTAAAGTAAGTAGCAATGTTTGCAACATATGCCAGTTTTTGTTTTGTTTCTTTATTTAAATCCAAAGGAACAACGATATCATCATAACCCGTTTCTTTAATCGGTTTTTCCTGAACCACAATAAAAGGAACTGTTGAATGCGTGATTACTTTCAAAGCATGGCTTCCGGTGATATGCTGCCAACCGGTTTGACCGTGAGTACCCATAAAAATCAATTCAGCATGATTCTCAGATGCAAAATCGCCGATATCATCAAAAATATTTCCAATGCGAATAAACGAGGTAATTTTTATCTCATCTTTATGTTGTTCAACAACCGCTTTTAGTTTTTCTTCAGCTTCACCAACAGCCTTTTCTTTTGCCACTACATGTAAGAGCAAAATTTCAGCACCAGTTCTTTTAGCGGTATTAATAGCATGGTTCAGAGCAGTTTCCGCAACGGGGGTAAAATCGTGGGGAACGATAATGGTCTTTTTTTCCATAAGGAGCATTTGTGGGTTTTATATAGTAGTGCAAATGTAATCAAAGCATTATAAGCTGGATTCTATTTCTTCACTCAATATTAAAAATAAGACGTTAATAAAACAATAAGTCGTTGTTTTTTCTCACTTTTGTAGGTATTTCAAAATGAAGAAAAGATGCCAATAATCGGTAAATTACTAAAAAAGACTACCGAATTTTCAGCGCGGAGAAATGCGTTGAAGGGACTTGATTTCAAAGATCAAATAAAAGTTCTCTCAAAAATTTTGAAGTTTGCTCAGGAAACCAAATTTGGTTATCACTATGATTTTCAGTCTATTTTGGACTCTGAAAATATGGTCGAGGAGTTTCAAAAGGCAATTCCCATTCGCGATTACGATCAGTTTTATCAAACGTGGCTGCACCGTTGTCTGGATGATGAAGCAGATGTTATCTGGCCGGGAACGATTAAGTATTTTGCCCTTTCTTCCGGAACAACCGGCTCGCCAAGTAAGCGAATTCCGGTTACAAAACAAATGATTCGTTCGTTTCAGCGAAATACAATAAAGCAATTTACATCAACCGCAGATCTGAATTTGTCAGATGGATTTTATCAAAAATCACTAATCGCTGTTGGAGGCTCTTCCAAACCTGAAAAAAAAGGAAGACACTATGAAGGTGATCTTTCCGGAATACTAAAGAAACACACTTCTGTTGTACTGCTTCCACTTACCAAACCCGATGGAGAAACTGCAGCAATTAAGGATTGGAATTCCAAGCTGAACCGTATGGTAGAAAAAGCTCCGGAATGGGATATTAGTACGATTGCAGGAATCCCAAGCTGGTGCATCATGTTGATGGAACGAATCATCGAACATTACAAGGTAGATTCAATCCACGATATTTGGCCGAATTTGGAATTGTACTTATCGGGAGGAGTTTATGTGGAACCTTACCTGAAACGTTTCGAGAAAGTGTGTGGAAAAAAGGTACACATTATGAATACGTACCTCGCTTCCGAAGGATATTTCGCATATCAGAGAAGAGCAGAAAGCAATGGGATGCAATTGCTGTTGAAATCCGGAATTTTCTTCGAATTTGTTCCGTTTAACAGAGATAATTTCGATGAATATGGGAATCTGAAACCGGAAGCAAAAGCCTTAACGGTAGATGAAGTAATTATTGGGGAAGATTACGCATTGGTAATTTCAACAAATGCCGGATTGTGGCGTTACTTGGTTGGAGATTTGGTTCAGTTCGTAGATTTGGAGCGTCGTGAAATACGCATCAGTGGACGAATCAAGCAATATTTAAGTTTAGTTGGTGAACATTTATCACTGGATAATATCAATACGGCGATTATGAAAACCGGAGAAAAGCTTAACACTGCTATTCCGGAGTTCTGTTTATATGCAAATGCTACTGAGCAAAGACATTACTGGTGTTTCGGGACAGAAGAACCGATGAATAATGAATTAGTAATGAAAACCGTTGATGAATTCCTATGTGAATTAAATGACGATTACGCTTCTTCCCGAAAGTATGATACCCTGAAAACACCAGCTTCCTATCAAACGGATGTAAGCAATTTCTACAAGTTCATGGAAGAGAAAGGGAAATTGGGATCTCAGAATAAATTTCCCCGTGTGATGAATGAACATCAGGCAAAGGAGTGGAGATTGTTCTTAGGACGATAAATCGAGTTTCATAGATTTTTGCTAGCTACCGCACCCGCTTGCGGGAAGTAAAAAGGAAAGTACTTCTGAAAGGTTCCGTGGATTAAGAATTAAGCTTTTTCAATTCACGATCGCGTTGGATCGATTTGTAAATCGCATTGGCAATTACAACCAGAATAATCATGGCCGAACCGGCATAGAAATTTCCGTTCAGTAACTCGTCTTCGTTTAGAATCGGAATAGCCAATAAAATCGTATAAACCGGTTCCAGATTGATACTTAAAGAAACGGTAAAAGCCCCTAATTTCTTCATCACCTCAATAGTTGCAATGAAGGCGAAAGAGGTACAACAAACTCCAAGGAATAATAGCCATGCGAAATCGCTGCCCGTCATTTTGAACAAATTGCTGTCTAGTTTTCCATTGTACAAGAGCATTCCGGAAAGAAAAACCAGACCGATTCCCATTTCATGCAGCGTAATAGCTGACGAAGGAACTTCCTCGGCGAGTTTTGCATTGAAGACAGAAAAGAAACCGGCACAAAGAGCGGAAATCAATCCTAAACCGAGTGCTAAGTATTGTTTTTCATCAAAATCAGAAGAAACAAAGTAGATTCCGAAGATCACCAATAATCCAAAGAGAAACTCTACCCATGAAAATTTCTTTTTGAAAACAATCGGTTCGATCCATGTTACGTGCAATGTTGCTGTCGACAAACACAAAATTCCCAAAGAAGCTGTCGAAAGCTTGATTGCACTGTAAAAAGTAATCCAATGCAGCGCAACAATAATTCCGGTACCAAAAACCTTGAGCATGGTTTTTCGGTTGTAGATCCGCATAGGCATTTTCAACAAATACAAACCGATCAATAAAGAAATGAATGCGATCAATATCCGGTGCCAAACCAAATATTGGGCTTCAATGTGAATGAGTTTTCCTAAAATTCCGGTGAAACCCCACATGAAAATAATGAGGTGCATCAAAATGTGATATCGAAACTTTTGGAACATGGTACAAAAGTAGAAATAAAGACTTACAAGCACCGGAAAGAATAAGATGGACTTTTGTGATGCTATCAGCTTAAAAAGCTAATTAAGAATTCAAAATGCAAAATTGAGTACGAATCATCTCTGTATTCTTAATTCTACATTAAAACTCTATCTTTGTAAAAAACAGAAGTTATGTCACACATCATCACATTGAGCGATTTTATAATGGAGCGTCAAGCGGAATTCCCGGGTTCATCCGGAGAATTATCCCGCATTTTGAACGATATTTCAATTGCATCAAAAATTGTGGCAAGAGATGTCCGCAGAGCCGGATTGGTAGATCACATTCTGGGTTCTCACGGAGACACGAATATTCAAGGTGAAGAACAACAAAAACTGGATGTGATTGCAGATACGCAGTTCATTAAAGTGTTTGAATCAAGTGGTGAGATCTGTGGAATTGCTTCTGAAGAAAATGACGACTTTTTGGCATTTACAACCGAGCGTGCTCAAAGCGGAAAATACATTGTATTGTTTGATCCTTTGGATGGTTCTTCCAATATTGACTGCAATGTTTCCATCGGAACAATCTTTTCTGTATATAAACGCGTTTCTCAGAAAGGTTCGTCCGCGACTTTGGAAGACATGTTGCAAAAAGGAACCAAGCAAGTAGCTGCAGGATATGTATTGTACGGTTCATCAACCATGCTCGTATATACAACAGGACACGGAGTAAACGGATTTACTTTAGATCCTTCCATCGGTGAGTTTTGTTTGTCGCACCCCAACATGCGCATGCCGGAAACGGGACGCATTTATGCCATGAACGAAGGAAATATTCACGAATGTGAGCAAGGAGTAAAAGATTATATTTCATTTTGTCAGGAAGTTCAGAAAGATGGAAGACCATATTCCGGAAGGTACATTGGATCTTTGGTAGCGGATTTTCACAGAAACCTGATCAAAGGCGGAATTTATATTTATCCTGTAACAAACCAAAGTCCGAAAGGGAAATTGCGTTTGCTGTATGAGTGTAATCCTCTGGCTTTTGTTGCTGAGCAAGCAGGCGGAATGGCAACAAACGGAACGGATCGTATTCTGGATCTTGAACCGCATCAATTGCACGAGCGCTGTGGATTCTTCACCGGGTCAAAACAAATGATGGAGAAGGCAATTAACTGCCTGGAAACTGCACGCGCAAAAGCATAAATGTTCCCGGATTTTCGGAAAATAGAAAACCTTCACATCTTACTGTGGCTTCTCAAAGATATTTGCTGGGCTGCCGATCTGAAATGGATGGGAACGATTATGATCTTACCTACGATTTCTGTTGCAGTTTGGCTGACATGGAAATTGCGAAAATCGGTTTCCGAATTAATGCACAATCTGGCGGTCATTCTGTGGATTCTGGCAAATTCCACCTGGATGATTGGCGAATTCTTCTTTGATGACGGCACACGGCCGCTTGCCCTTGTTTTTTTCGCTTTCGGAATCCTTTTATTAGTAGTTTTTTATGGGAAGACGCTTATTTCACGTTGGTTTGTGAAGGAGAACAAGCATGATTAACAGACAAATAACCCCAATGAACCTTCGTTTTTAGCCACGAATGATTGTACAACTGCTCTAATCTGCCACGGCAGATTGTTTTTCGGCTCCTATTTCATCGTGTTTACCACCGTTATCGCAGGTAAAAACTGAGCGGTTTTATCTTCATTAAAAGCAGCACTTTTGCTTTCCAGGAGTTTTTCTGTTAATTCCGGGTAAATGAACGTATTACTCGTTTCCAGCATGCGTTTTTCTTGTTGCTGCAGCACATTTTGGACAATTGTTATGGTATCATGAATAATGTTTGATGTTGACCGGAAGACCGGAATTTCTTTTACAATTGTATCATGAATAACTTGTACAGAAGAAGCGCCATTGCTTAATGAAATTTCCAAAGGGTGATCAGAGAATCGCCAGTTTAGCGAATAACTTTTTTGATTTCCTATGAGAAAAAGCAGCACCAAACAAGCAGCGCCAATCAATACCTGATAAAGCGGAATTGATCGATTCAAAAACGGTTTTTTCGTTTTCGGAATTTGAAGCGCGAGTGGTTCTTCCGAATCGTAATCAAGAGCCGCAGAAGCAGCAATTACAGTTCGTTGAAGCGTGTACTCTGCTTCGGTTAAGTGATTCAGCACAAAGGATTTTTCTTCCTGACTGAGTTCCTCAAAAGATTTGGATTCTATCAAATCGAATAAGCGTTCGTGTTGCTCTTCCATATCAATTCAATTTAAAAAGTGTTGTTTCAAAGCTTGGATCAAAGTGTTTCAATTGATCTGTAATTTTTTTCGTGGCGTAAAACAGACGGGATTTCACTGTTCCCAGAGAGGTTTCCGTTATTTCTGCAATTTCATTTAAAGGAAAATGTTCTAAATAACGCAGAACAAAGACCGTTTTGTGATGGTATTCCAACTTATCAATACCGTCTTGTAATGCTTTTAAAAAGAGTTTTTTCTCCGCCAGGTTTTCGGCCAATCCACTTGGATGATTCATTTCAGGGTGGAGCGAAACCGTTTTTCCATGATGACGATAAGCCGTTTTACACATATTGGAGGCAATCGCAAAGATCCAGGAATAGAACTTTTTATTGGGATCAAACAACTGGTTTTTCTCCATCAATTTCAGGAAAATCTCCTGAACGAAATCTTGAGCTAAGTCCACATCTTTGTTCAGCATTTTGATAAAATAGCCCAACAATTTTTTGCTATATCGGTGATGCAGTTCCACCAATGCAGCTTCTGCCTGTTTGGCAGAAAAAGAAGAGTGATGGCTCATTATCTGAACCATCAACTCTTCGTCGCTTTGTTGTTTATGATGTAAACTTTTCAAGGATACTTAGGCTTTTCACTTTTCTATTATTTCCATCACAACTCGAAAGCCAACTCCTGGGTCCGGGTTTGAATATTGCTGTGTTTTATCAAAGGTAGATTCTTCAAACAAGTTATACCACGATCCTCCAAGTGCCGTTCCTTTAGTGCTGGTCATTTCAGAAACATTCCCAAATGTATTGAGAAGTCCCAATTTATTTGGCAGGTAACTTTTCACATTCACCTGATGAAAACCACCGTCTTCAAAAAACCGTCCTTTAATGGGTTGGATATTTGCCAGGTAACAATCAGACGAATTTTTGATGTTATTGTTCGGAAAAGGGGTGATTGCTTTCGGATCTCCGGAGCCTGCTGCAGTTCTCCATTCCAATTCAGTTGGCAGGCGAAATACTACTTGTGTGTACGTTCTTTTGCGCTGTAAATTGTATTGTTTGGTCAACCATTCACAATATGCTTTTGCCCCATCAAAGGAGATGCAAACAATCGGGTAGTTGTCATATGCCGGATGCCAGTGATACATGTTGCCCATTGGGTCAAGAGACTGGTCGGCCATTTTCCCTTTTTTCCATTGAGTGGAATCGTACATTGCAATAGTGTGAAGATCGGTTTGGTTTGATCGTTCCAAATTACTCAGGAATTTGCGGTAATCTCCGTTTGTAACCTCATATTTATCAATGTATACGTTTCCTTTGAGTTCAACCATGTTTTTCTCCAGGGTTTTCAAATCCAGTACAGTTGAAAGAAAGGAAGAAGATTTCTCTTTACCGGACAACAACTCCAGAACATCACTTTGCTGGCCGCTTTGTTCCGCAATTTTTAAAAGAAGGGGTTCCAACTCCAGTTTCTTAGCGACTTCTTCACTTTCAGAATAGTGCTGGTATAATTTGATCATGGAAGGAAGATACATTCCGTTGAATTGTTCGGCCTTTAGATCACCGATATTGTAAGAAAACACTTCTTCCAAGTAATCCAGTAAATAACGTTTTTCGTAGTTTCTCCGAATGATTGCGGTATTGTCAAAATTGGATTCACTGTATTTGTAAGCCAAACCTGTGAGGTACAATTTATCTCCGAAAATTTCTTCAAATCCGGTAATTGCACTGGCAGAAAAATAAGCCGGACGCTTGCCTTTCAGAAGGTGTTCGTAAAGCTTGTTTGATTGGGCTTTTGCTTCTTCCTCTGTCTCGGCCTTTTTCAATATTAAAGGTTCATATCCTAATTGTTTCAGCATGCGGTTCCTGTAATCATCAATAATGATTAAATGGAGATTGATTACTGTGACATCTTTTCTGAAATTCTTTGCTGCCTGAATAATCCATGGAGCATAGGTGTCATTGTCACCATAAGTGAAAAGGATCGCGTTTTCATCCAGTTCCGAAAGAATATTGTATCCCCAGTTCAACATTCCAACCGACAGTTCATTGATTTCGAACAATCTTTTAGCGTAGAAATTTCGCTTTTCGCTGTCATTTTTAAGTTCGTAATGAATCATCAATAAATCCTGGATTAACGGATCATTTGGCCGAAGCGCCTGAGCAGCTAAGAGATCCTCACTAGCGTCTTTTTGGAATCCATTTTCAGAATACTGAATGAAATACGCTTCGAAGCTTTTGGGTGATGACTTCCAGACTTGTTCGTGAATAGATTTACATTCTTTGTCCCACTTGCTGCGTTCCTCTTCAGTTGGCGACAGGTTTCTTAAAGCACGATTAGCTCTGTAATAATTAATCCACGCTTCTCCGTTTTTGCTGTTTTTATCTATTTCTGCTTTCCAGAGTTTGATTTGTGTTTCGTACCAGGATGTTTCCTTTACTTCTTTCGCGATGCTGTAGACGGTTTCCGGTTTTTGGATGATCACACCATCTCTTTGCGAAAATGCGTTTAAACCAGTCAAAAAAGTAAATCCGATTAGTATGTGTTTCATGTTATTAATTTAAGAAAAATCTGCGCCTGTGCTGAAACTATGGTGTAAGCATAGCGCGCTTGACTTCCGGGTTTCTAAAAGGATTACTCAGGCACTTGACAAAGGTTCATTTGAAGACGCACTTTTTTTCAAAGAAAAGACAGCAAAAACAAAAAACCCTCTGTTTCCAAAGGGTTTCAAGCAAAAATAAATTTTAAGGATTATTCTTTCACAAAGGATTTCCGGTCGTATTTTCCTCCTGCAGTGATCTCAAGAATATAAAAACCATTTTTCAATGAGTCAACCTGAATGATTGGGTTTTCCAGATTTCCCGCAAGAAGTTCTTTTCCTTCCAGGGTTATAATTCTGTAGGTTCCGGAAGTCAGTCCTTCCACCTGAATGAAGTCTTTAGCAGGATTTGGGTAAATCGAAACGGAAAGCTTCTGTTCTTCAGGAAGACTCAAAAATTCGGTTTCACAATAGAAATCTTGGTTGTTGTAGAAATTCTGAATGTGATTTGCAACATGAAACAAACTGTCCACACTTGCTGTTAAATTCGCTTCGTGCTTTCTTGCAAAAATGGCCGCATTGTTATAGCAAAGAATCTTTCCGGGACCAAAAACAACTTCGTCATGTCCTGTAACTGTTCTGCGATCCCCCGAAGGATTGGCGATTCCGCTATACTCATTCCAGCCAATAGTGGGGTCAATGTCGTAATAGATGAAAGTAGTAGGTTGATTGTTTCCGTCTAGCAATGGATTTCCGTTTGGTAACAGGCCGCTTAATGCGTTATTGTATTTAGAAGCGGTATTAAAATTGGCAGCATCCGTTATCAGGATATTGGAATTCAAGCTTCCGTCCAGATTCAAAATTCCGGCCGCAGGAGGCATCACACCATAACCCGGATTCCCCGAAAAGGGCTCATCGTTTAAATCACCGTTGTAAACGTAGATGAGGTTTCTTCCCGGTTCTGAGCCAATATAATCATCATGCGGATTTCCCAGATCGAAGTCGGCTAAGTGACCCACATGAAAGTGATTGAGGGTTTGTGTGCCACGGTTGAAAACAGTTGTTTGGAAAAAGACCGTATTAGTTAAAGCATTATCAGAACTATCATTGTATTGATAGAACATCATATGGACTTCTAACCCGGCCTGGTCTAATCCGGAAGGGTGAACACCTTTCCCGTCATTTACAATCGTATAAACAGCTCTATCCCCACGAATTACCGGGTGCTCACCAAACTGGGGTTCATAGATTTGATCTCCATCCAAATCACGGAAAGGAGCAAGTAGCAAACTTTCACCGTTCCCGGTATTGCCATTTCCCGGCCAGTTGGAAATAAAACCCGGAACAATATAACCGGCATCCATCCAGTGTGCGGCGTGATGATCGATCTCGTATTGTGTAACATCCCATAAGGAGAATTGATACTTGTCAATATACGACTGTGAACTGTAGTTGGCCTGATTCAATAAATAAGGACCGGGAGTGAAATCAGAATTCATGAATTGAGAGACCGCACCTTTTAAATTTCCGTTTGCGTCTTCTCCAACGGCCATGAACGCCATAGAGTAAATAGCACTTACCAAGCTGTCTTTTGGCACAAAGTATCCACCTGTTGTGCTGGGGTTGCTGAAAAACATTCCGTTGTTGGAAACTGAGAACTTGGTATTCGAATTAGAAGTTGTCAGGGTTAAAGAGCCTTGCCCGAAAGCAGATCCTCCCAGACCAATTATTAAAAATGATGTAATGATTGCTTTCATAAATAGAGTTATTAAGTGAATAATAACCTAAACGCGGTAATATCAAAACACGTTGGAAAAATGCCGTTTCTATTGACGGAAAGGGGCAAATTGGTGACTGACTTAGTAAGAGTACTGATTGATGTCTTTGACTTAAAATAAAAAAGCCACTCGTGGAAACGAATGGCTTTTGTGGACATACTACTACTACCTATTACACCACACCTAAAGAGGATTGATCGATAAAACCTTAATAACTGGTTTTAAAGAATAAGATCCGTTTCCTTGAATTACGATACTTTGCTCAGCATCGAAATCAAGTAATAATTCGTATTGCGTATTCGGTGCGAAATCAGTATTTAAATTGATTTTTAAACCGGATTGCTGTGCTGATGGAGTTGCCAAAGGAAACATCAAACTATCTACCATTACTGTATTGTTGCTTCCCAATATGAGACGTAGCTGTTCTAAATGCCCGGAAGGTAAACTTCCCACGTTTACTAAGGTTGCTGACACATCATTTTGAAGGGTCAACAGATCATACATTCCTGCATTTGTAGGAAGATTGATCCAGCCTTGCCCGCTATTATGAACCTGCACTTGCAAAACTTCTACATTGACTTGTTGGAAATCACCAGGTGCATCAACCATCTTCACAGTCATTTGACTTTCTCCTTCTTTCTTCTTGCACCCGGTAGAAACTCCCAACGCCCCCACTGCAACCAACATCACAAAATATATAGTTTTCATCATTTTCATTTTAGTTGATAGCAACTAAGGAAAATGTGTGCCAGAAACGTAAACTATTGATATAGTTGCGTTTATTATATCCGCAAGAGCTTTTATTTTTTCAAAATGAAAAGGATTCTTTCAAAAAAGCGGGAGAAAGTCAATTTTACCACCATTCAAACGCTGATTTCAACTGATAGCTTTCAGGAAGTAATTTAGCTAATTCACTGGCAATGGTTTGTGCGTCCTTTTCATCCGTTTCCCCATGCCATTTATACATTTTGGCATCTCCCCAATAATCGGAAAGCAGCACATTAATTTCGCAAAAATCGGATTCTCCCCATATTCGGGTTTTACCTACATCAAATAGAAAGGGCTGTGCCATTGAGTTTTTATGCGGGCAGGTTTCTTTGTAAGATTCGGTTATCCGTTCGATGTCCAGAAACTCCTCTTCCGAAAAGGCCGCACCGTCTTTTTTCCGGATGCTGATTGTTGCTCCAAAATCACTCATAGTTATCTATATTTTTGATGTCTGTTTTCATGAAAGTCCGGATTGTAAAGGATCCGAAACAAACACACGAATTAATGAATTATTTATTTGATTTCATCTAAAAAACAACTGCAATTTCTATTTCCAAATCAACTAAAAATCACGACCTTTGCATCATTCCGATTGTTATCGGGATTTACAAGGGGGGTACAGTAAGCTGTGTCCCCTAAACTGTTTATTCAAAATATGGACCAGGCACATTTTTTACAACTTTTCAAGAAGCTCAAAGGACTCGATCAAACAGCTGACTTATTGCAACAGGCAGAAATCCGCATTCATTGGAAAGGACTGATTGGTTCTTCCAAATCGATTGCCGTGGCTTCCGTGTGCGAGCAAGTTCCCGGGAATCATCTATTCATTCTGGAAGACAAGGAAACAGCAGCTTACTTTCTAAATGACCTGGAACAATTGTATCCGGATAACAAACACATCTATTTTTATCCGGCTTCCTACCGTACCCCTTACCAACTGGAAGAAACCGACAATGCCAATGTGGTAGCGCGTGCTGAAGTATTGGAAAAGATCAATACGGGAAAGAATACGTGGGTAGTTACTTATCCGCAAGCCTTATTTGAACGCGTTCCAACTCAGAAAAAGCTTTCCGAAAATACCATGCGTGTAGAACGCGGTAAAACCTATTCCATTGATTTCTTCAACGAATTGCTGTTGGAATATGGATTCGAACGGGTGGATTTCGTTTACGAACCGGGACAGTTTTCTATTCGTGGAGGAATTGTAGATATTTTCTCCTTTTCCAATGATCAGCCATTTCGGGTCGAATTTTTTGGAGATGAGGTAGATTCTATTAGAACTTTTGATCCGGTTTCACAATTATCGATTAATACACATACTCATTTCTCAGTTGTTCCGAATGTGCAGCGCCAATTGGTTCTGAACGGAACCGGAACATTTTTGGAATTCATCGGAAAACAAACAACGATCTGGCTTGCTTCAAACGACCTGGTGAAAGCAGCTTTGGAAAGAGATTATGAAAAAGCAGTAAAGGTTTATGATTCGCTACCGAAAAACACCATAAAACATAGTTTACCGAGTGAATTGTATATGCATCCTTCCGATTGGAAAAAACAATTGCCGGTGCATTCCATTGTGGAGATTGGTCCGGAATACGCTTTCAAAGCTTCCGAAACGGTTACCTTCGAAACATTGCACCAACCGACTTTCAATAAGGATTTTGATTTACTGAAAGACGATTTGATTGCACGCAAAAAAGCCGGAGCAGAAAATCTGATTTTTTCCAATCAACCCAAACAGATTGAGCGTTTGTACCAGATTTTCGAAGACATTGGTGCCGAGGTGGAATTTGAACCAATGAACATTGCGTTGCACGAAGGATTCATCGTTCCAAGTTTGAAACTCGTTTGTTATACCGATCACCAAATCTTTGAGCGTTACCACCGTTTCAAATTGAAAGAAGGTTTCCGCCAGGCAAAACAGGCCTTGACTTTAAAAGAAATCTACAACCTTCAAAAAGGAGATTATGTAACACATATTGATCACGGGGTGGGGCAGTTTTCAGGTTTGCAAACCATTGATGTGAATGGAAAACCGCAGGAAGCAATTCGTTTGGTTTACCGTGATGGCGATGTCTTGTATGTCAGCATTCACTCGTTGCACCGCATTTCGAAATTTACAGGGAAGGACGGAGCTGCTCCGAAAATGAATAAATTGGGAACGCAGGCCTGGGCAACCTTGAAGCAGAAAACGAAAAAACGCATCAAGGAACTCGCTTTCGATTTAATCCAATTATACGCAAAACGCAAAAGTCAACCCGGATTTGCGTTTTCCCCCGACACTTATTTGCAAAACGAGCTGGAAGCTTCCTTCATGTATGAAGACACTCCCGACCAGTTGAAAGCGACGCAAGCCGTGAAAGAAGACATGGAAAAAGACACACCGATGGACCGTTTGGTTTGTGGTGATGTTGGTTTCGGGAAAACGGAAATTGCCATGCGTGCGGCTTTCAAAGCGGTTGCCGATAGCAAACAAGTAGCGGTTTTGGTTCCGACCACCATTTTGAGTCATCAGCATGCGCGGAGTTTCAAGGAACGTTTCAAGAATTTTCCCGCGAATGTTGATTACATCAATCGTTTTAAATCTGCCAAGGATATTACTGCAACTTTGAAAAAAGTGGAAAGCGGGGAGATCGATATTTTGGTTGGGACGCACAAAATTGTCAGCGACAAAGTGAAGTTCAAAGACCTTGGTTTGATCATTATCGACGAAGAACAAAAGTTCGGTGTAGCGGTAAAAGATAAATTGAAAACGCTGAAAACAACAGTTGACACCTTGACTTTAACAGCAACTCCGATTCCGAGAACCCTGCAGTTTTCATTGATGGGTGCACGCGATTTGAGTATTATCAATACACCACCACCAAATCGCCAACCGGTTTTAACAGAAGTCATTACCTTCAATGAAGAGAATATCAGGGATGCTATTTCGTACGAAGTAAGTCGCGGAGGACAAGTTTATTTTGTGAATAATAGGCTAGCGAACATCAAGGAAATAGCCGGAATGATTTCACGGTTATGTCCGGGAGTCCGCGTGGCAATTGGTCACGGACAAATGGATGGAAAACAGTTGGAAAAAGTGATGATGGATTTCATTCAGGGTGAATACGACGTGTTGATCGCAACGACCATTATTGAATCCGGGATCGACATCTCGAATGCGAACACGATTATCATCAACGATGCCCACATGTTCGGGTTAAGCGATTTGCATCAGTTGCGTGGTCGCGTGGGTCGTTCCAACAAAAAAGGATTCTGTTACCTCATTTCACAGCCAATCAGTTTATTGACTTCCGAAGCGCGTAAGCGTTTGGAGGCCTTGGTTCAGTTCTCCGATCTGGGCTCCGGATTCAACATTGCGATGAAAGATTTGGACATTCGCGGAGCCGGAAATTTATTGGGCGGTGAACAAAGCGGATTCATTTCCGAGATTGGTTTTGAGATGTATCAGAAGATCCTCAACGAAGCCATGGACGAGTTGAAAGAAGAAGAATTCAAAGATTTGTACGATGATAGAAACACCGAAACGATGGGTGCGCATTTCGTAAAAGACTGCGTATTGGAAACCGATTTCGAGTTGCGCATCACGGAAGATTACATCAACAACGTTTCGGAACGGTTGAGCATCTATCAGGATTTGGACAACCTGAATACGAAAGAAGAAATCGAGGCATACAAAACACAATTGATCGACCGATTCGGACCTTTGCCTCGCGTGGTGAAAGAATTGCTTCGCTCCTTTGAACTGCGTTGGTTGGCTCAGGAAATTGGTTTTGAAAAACTGGTGATCAAACAGGGATCGATGATCGGTTATTTTGTTGCAAACTCGCAATCCAAGTATTACGATTCACCGATGTTTACGCAAGTGTTGAAGTACGTTCAAAGCAACCCGAAAGACTGTAAAATGAGTGAGAAAAATGATAGACTTCGCTTGCTTTACAGCAATGTGATGAATATGGATCAGGCATTTGAAAGGCTGGGAGAAATAGTGACTTCGACTCCGCTACGCTTGTGCTGAAGCTTTAGCGTAAGCATTCAGCCACCTTGCTTAAGTAACGAGGACCGCAGAAATAACCAGAAAACAACAATATGCTCTGTAAAAAATGTGCCGATGAGATTCCGGAATTGAACTTTCCGGAAGAACAGCTGCTTGAGATACGCGGTTTGGCAGGGTATGGGCTGAAGGTTTTCCTTGTCAGCAAGCTTCTGGAACTTGGAGTTAATCAACGGGATGCCAAGCTCATTGCGGCTCATTTGAACCCCAAGGCCGGGGAATGCAGCTCCTGTGATTTTGATGAACTGGAAGGAGAAAACACTACCTGTCCGGAATGTGGAGCATTCAATTACAATCTGTCGGAAGGACCATTCAACCAGGAATTTTGTGACTGCTTAGAATACTCATTGGATTTCGATGATCTCGGCATCGAAGAAGTGAAAGGCTTTTGGTGTGACGGAGTAAGCGCTTTTCCTCCGGACATGAAAAGTTTATCAAAGGCAGCAATCCAACAGAATCAGCAAATTATAACGGAAGCTCGAGTTGGCAAAGGAGGTCAGGACCGGTACCGGATGATCATTCAACTTGGGCCAAAAGCATTGGACTATTACAAACGGGACCTCGATTTGGCTGCGTGCATTCCGGATAGCGATCACCGATACTGGATAAGCATTGATCCGGAACAGCATGAAGTTTGGGTGAAGTTGGATTAGGTGTGTTCAAGAATGGTGTTTAAAATAGGTGTGCATTGTTTAATATATATACAAACGTAACTATATCTATGCTTAATCTATGGGATATCCATGCTTAAAAGGTGGAGTATCTATGCTTAAACCATGCTTGATCTGCGCTCTACCTATAGAGTATTTATGCTTGAGGTATACATCGTAAATAACTTACTGGCTGCGAGCAGCATCTTTGTCATTCAAATCGAATGTGCATGCTTAGTTTTCAGGATAAAATAGAACTCTTAAAAGCCAATCTCGAGGATGTTGGCAATTCTTATGCGGACAGTTTCAAAACAGACATCTTGTTCTATTTTGATGACTTTGATCCAGAGGATTCGAAATTGAAGTTCCTGGACGATCTCGACTTCGAAGAAGAAATTACAGGTTGGGTGAATAGGATTATGTCGTTGATTGTGATGAAATTTAGGGAAGAGGAGGAGTTTTTGAAGAGGAGTATTGAATAAACACAAACTCCACAATAAATCACTTCCGGGGAAACCTGATCTGGTATTTCCTAATTAAAAGACGGCATTGTTTATTAATCATCAGAAGTTCCATAAAATATTTCTTGTATTTTCTCTTCGAGAACCCCGGATTGCGAGATTTCAATAAACGCTTCATGGATTATTGAGTACGTGTTTTCAAGCCCTGAGCAGAAATCCCAAAATTCGTTTTCAACAAGTGCTTCTGTTTTTTTTTCTAATGGTCTTCCTTTCCCTGTAGTTTTTGACCAAAAGTCATAATTGGGATATGGATTATACGGAAAGACAATTCGTGCTTGCGCTTCCTGATGAGGAAACCTTGAATAAAAGAAACCATACCAACTAAAGAGTTGATGAATAAAATTCTTATAATCTTTAAGACTTGGTTTAACAGTTTTGGTATCAAAAAAGTAATTGACGTCATTTTTTTTAAGCCAGATATCGACACCTTCGCCGCTTTTCGGTTTTTCAAATTCAGTAATAGGAGAGTTTACATATACTTGACACACGTCTTTAATTCTCTCATGACAATGTTTAGCGTCATAAATGGAAGTAATTTTATATCGCTCTTCCAATAGTGACTGTATAGTTCCTTGAATGTTAGCAGGCATATTTTTGGGAGCCTCTAACTTTTGATTTATTACAGTAAATCCATTCGATTTAGCTATTTCTATTGCCAATGGTTCCCATAATGTTGTTCCTAAAGAAGTTTCCATTCCTCCAACAACAGATCTAATTTTTCTTTCAGTAGGAATAATAAGATCTAAAATCTGAAAACTTGGTGTTTTATTTCTTCTGTTTATAACAAAATTGGTAACTGAGTTTATTACCGTATTTTTTGCAATAGCTTTTATTTCTTCTCTGGTAGGCATACTTTTATGCTGGTTTGCCGAAAGCTAATGATTATTTAGTGGATTACGCAATATCTATTCAAAAAAACAGACAACTGAATAACCAACTTCTTTTACTATGTTAACTGGAACAGCATTGCCGATGAGCTGGGAATAAAGAACCTTCGAATTGCAATCAAGAGTTTAAATTTGAAATAGTAAAGGTTTAGGCAAAAAACCATTATGCTTCTTTCAGTTAATAAAATATAATACTTATGAAACTTTATTCGTAAAGCAGACCTTTGCTATTAAGATTGGTCTGAGATGGAAGAGAAAAATATAAGCGTGATAAAAGATCCCCTATTCCTGCAAAGAGCATTACATCAAAAGTGATGAGTACAATTAAATCAAAGAACACAAAACCAGAATTGATTTTACGAAAAGCGCTTTGGAATTCAGGCATTAGAGGATATAGATTACATGTGAAAAACTTAGCCGGCCAGATATAGTTTTCTCCAAAAAAGGTAGCCATTTTTATAAATGGCTGTTTTTGGCATAGATGTCCTTACTGTAATCTTCCAATGCCAAAAGTAAATACGGAATATTGGGAAAATAAATTTATAAGAAACCAGGAAAGGGATATTAGAAAAAGAGATCAATTAGTTTCTTTAGGTTGGGAAGTAATAATTTTTTGGGAATGTGAGATTAAAAAAAATATAGAAAAATGTGTTCAAACTATGAGGGATCTGTTGATGAGAAATTGAAGATCGGGTTCTTTTTATATATTTGTTCAACACCAAGAATTTAACTTAATCTAAAATGAGCCACAAATACGTAAAATTCATTTCCGACGAGCATTTATTAAACTGTATTCAAAACCTACACAAATCATACTTAAGAGCAAAAGAAAACTTATCTAAAAAGAGTTTGTATGCAAATAAAGTTGATACCATCAAACTGACATTTGATGCCCGATTTAACAATATATCTGAAGGGGATTTAATTGAATCAGAAATTCTGAGACAGATCGACAAGTCGATTAATAATTCAATAGGAACATTCCATGAACAAATTTTGGGCGGAATAAAAGGGTTTCAAGTTGGAAAATTTAGTGGTTTTGATATAAAAGCAGATGATAATACTTTATTTGCTGATATAAAAAACAAGCATAATACCATGAATAGCAGTTCTGCAGAAGCTTTATTCCAAAAACTTTCCAGTTATGCTAACTCCTATAAAACTGCTAAATGTTATTGGGTTCAAATATTAGCAAAGGGAAGTTTCAATGAACCTTGGGCTGGAGAAATTAATGGCAAAGAATATAGCCATACTCGTGTTTTCAGAATTTCAGGCGATCAGTTCTACGCAATGTTATCGGGTCAGAACGATGCTCTTTTTCAATTATATAAAGCTCTTCCCAAAGCCATAAATGATTATTTAAGTTCTATAGAACCAGAGAAAAGGAGTGAAGAAAATTCGGCATTAGGAGAAATTACTGCAGAAACGGAAAAAACCAGAAGAACAATTCTCGATCAAATAACTTTTGAAAACTATAGGTATTATCTTGGTTTCGACAAACTATAATAAGCATTCAAAAACTTTACAATTGAGAATCCAACTTCTTTCCCTAGATTAACAGGAACAGCGTTACCAATCTGCTTGTACTGTTGAGCTAATGAACCTTCGAATTGCCAATCATCTGGAAATGTTTGAATTCGTGCGTATTCTCTAACAGTAAAAGGTCTAGTTTCATCTGGATGACAACGTTCAGTTTGTTTTTGAGCGGGGCTGCATGTTAATGTTAAACAAGGTTCGTCCCAACCTATTCTTCTAGCTATACCTGTTTTTCCACCCCCTAGATGAAAACTACCCCCCATAAATTCTTTTTGGATGTCCAATGGCAAATCTCTCCAATACCCTTTTTGAGGAACCAAATCTAAAACATCCATTTTACTCTTAGGATATTTTGCTCCCGAAGATACAGGAACGTCGCAATCGTATAATTCGCTGCTTTTTAAAGCATCAATTAAATTATAGATTTTTTTATAAGGTTTAGGATACTCATACTTAATATCGATATCTTTTCTAATTCCCACTAATATCAAGCGTTCTCTCTTTTGAGGCACCTTAAAATTAATCGCTTTTAATACTTCAACAGGAACGACATTGTATCCAATTTCATCCAATATAGAAATCATACCTTGTAACGTTTTTCCATTTTCATGAGAAAGTAACCCTCTCACATTTTCTCCTATACATATTGGAGGATTGACCTCTTTTACAACTCTTGCAAATTCATAGAAAAGAGTCCCTCTTGCATCTGCTAAACCTAATTTCTTCCCTGCATAGCTAAATGCTTGACACGGAAAGCCACCTGTTACAATATCTACTTTATTATGGTAATCTGAAAAATCAAACTCTTTAATGTCACCTTCTAGGACATTCCAATTCGGTCTATTCTTCCGTAAGGTCTGGCAAGCAAATTTGTCGATTTCATTCAAAGCAACACACTTAAGCCCTGTTTGCTCTAGCCCAATTGCTAATCCTCCAGCTCCAGCAAATAATTCCAAAACTGTATAGTTATGATCGGGTTCTACAAAATTGGAAATATCTTCATCTACAATCTCTTTTCCATCAATGAATTGAGAGAATAGATCCATGACTTCTGATTTCTTATAAACCCGATAATTACTCATTGGATCACGAAATGCATGAAGTTTCCCTTCTCTATCCCACCGTCGCAAAGTTTCCTTATTTTTATTTAGCAATTCTGCAGTTTCTGAGATTGTTAGATATTCCATAACCCAATTATAAAACATTATACATTGGTTACGAATTTAATTAAAAGATTTATTCCTATCATCAAAAAATGACTAGTTTTTCAACATTTTATTCTTAATTACTAATAGACAGTAAATTAGTGCCAAAAGTGTAAATAATTTCATTTTTCCCTCCCATCTATAAATCCCTACTACAAATCATTTTCTAACTATCTTCTCCCCATGAAAAACCTCCTCCCTCAACCAACCCCATATTCCACTCATTCGCATTGTATTTAAACGAGTAAGTTCATTCCTCAAATATTTTTATATCTTTCCATAGATTTTAAACTAACTCATTGTTGTACACCCGGGAAGCTATGCATTGGAAAATCACTCGATTCACTTTGGTATTTCTACTCTTTCTTCCAATAAGTGGGTTTACTCAAAAGAGTGCAGAAGACAGTTTGACTAAACGCCTGCATCAAGTTGGTGGGAAGGAAAAGATCAGAACCTGGTATGCATTGGGAAACCTCCATTTTTATGCTGATTTTTCGAAAGCAAAAGGGAATTTCTCTAATGGATTGAAATTGGCCAAAACCGGTAAATTCCGGTCACTGGAGATTGAAGGTGAATGGAGTCTGGCAGGTTTAGATGACTTTTACGGAAAGAAGCTCCAATCACTTAATCGATTAATGAAACTGTGTCGTTCAGGAGGATTTTCACTCAGTGACAGCTGTATCGTATACGGTTTGATTGGAAACTCATTGGAATCATTAGGGGCCTATGAGATGTCCATTGAATATTCCAAGAAATCGCTCACGCATGAATTTAATTCGGACCGGATCGCCCGCTATTTCATGATTGAGCGCATTGCGAGACTACATTCCAAAATTCACCAATTTGATTCAGCGAATGTGTATTACAAAAAGGCACTTTATCTGATTAAAAAGCACAATATTTCTCAACTGATCACGCATTGTTTGAATAATATAGGGAGCAATTATCAGGAACAAGGGAACTTGTCTACGGCAACATACTTCTACAATCGGGCAATCAGCAATTTTCACATAAACAAAAAAACGGTAGGTGACAGTACGCTTTACGCTGTGACGTTTGATAATCTTGCAAAGATTCATGAACTAAAGGGAGAATATAAACAAGCACTTGAAAAGCAAAAAGAGGCTGTTCGAATGATCCTGATCACTAGGGTGGCCTCTATAGATTTGAGGCTGAAAGTTGAATTCTTAATTCATTTAGCGGAGTCCGAGCTGCGTTTTGGACTTTTCCCGGATGCGAAAAAACATCTGGATCTTGTTCAATTGAAAGATGCAAATGCAGAACTTCAACTGGAATATTATGATGCTCTGGCTGCTTACTATGAAAAGAGTCACGAGACTGAGCAGTTAATAAAAACATTCCATAAAAGAAGAGAAGTCATTCGTTTGGTCTTGAAAGATAAATCGGTCAACTCCATGTTGAATGAGTTTGTCCGTTTCCAGAACAATCAAATGATATTGGAACTTGCAACCCAAGAGAAAGCGAAAGAACAGCTCCAGGCGATTAATAGAAAAGAGCGCTTACTGGGGATAGGCTTTTCGGTCACTCTTTTGATCATCCTGATCGTTGCTTTTGCAGTAAACAGGAAGGTACAACAAAGTAAAAAGCGTGCGGCTGATATTGAAAGCAAACTCAATGAAGAAAAACTAAAATACAAAGAGTCGGAGGCTGAACGGCTTACATTGGAACTGGAACTGAAAAACAAGGATTTACTCACATTTGCTATTAATATAACCAAAAAGTTTGAGTTTACCAGTGAAATGGCTCTCCGTTTGCAGCAGCTTAGAAGGAAGAATATCATTGAAAAAAGCGATGTAACGGAACTGATTACTTACGTAAAAAGTTTTCAGGCAGTAGATCATGGAATGACGGGCTTTCAAAACAATGTCAACGAAATTAACGACCAATTTTTGAGGCGTCTGCAGGAGAAATATCCGGAATTAACTCAAAATGAAAAAGAATTGTGTTTGTTGATCAAGCTCAAACTTTCCTCGAAGGATATTGCAGCAATGAAGAACATTACATTCGAATCCGTGAATGTGTTACGATCACGTTTGCGAAAGAAAATGAATTTAGAGGTACGCGACGATTTATATGCTGTGCTGGAAAACATTTAATTTCACGAAATCCCACCTCTTTTTCGATTGAAACTCCCGTTTTTGAATCAATTTGATGCAGTAATTGCCCGTAAAGCGATCGGATGAATTGTTAAGCTACTTCTGATGTGCAAAAAGTAAAAAAGGATGAATAAAAAAGGCCATTACAATTTAATAATTATCTAAACATCAATAAATTACAAATAATTCGAGTCTAAAGTCAATCAACAATAATTGACATATCAAAACATAGTGAGTTAAGATCATTTACTTTGAATCGAGCGGTTTGTTTAGTGTAAGTTAAGGTCTAAATTTCGGTTTCATCGGCGCAAATGAATTCTTTTATAGTGGTCAACACTGATATGGTGTATAAAGGTTAGGTATTGATTTAAGGCACCTGCATTGTGGGTGCTTTAAATCTAAAATCTACGGATCGTTCTTAGAAAGGATTTTCATAGGTCAAAATAGTTCAGAATTAATAGTGAAAGTGTTAAAGTTTAGGTTTGGATTTTGAACAGCCACTATCCAATAGTTATAATTAAAGCATCTGCTCTGTGGATGCTTTAATTTTTAATCAACAGACTACACCCTTCCCTCAATAGTTATTGACCAGTCAATAAATTTAGACTAGCTTGCCGACAACTTTAATTACTGCGTACATGAAATCAATCTTTTTGGGTTGTGGTCTGTTATTCACATTATCATTCACTTGCTTTGGACAGGAAAGTCATCTTACCTGTAAACATGCAGATCCGAACACCGAATCACTGAAACAAATCAAAACGCTTTTAGCACATTCGCAGAAATCTACGGACTTGAAGATCATTCCGGTAGTTTTCCACGTACTTCATCAAAACGGATACGAGAATATCAATGATGCGCAGATTTGGGATGCGCTTGTTAATTTGAATGCGGACTTTCAGAGATTGAATGCAGATTCCACGTTAATAACAGCTCCTTTTGATACGATCAAGGGCAAGGCCAATTTTGAATTCCGTTTGGCAACTATTGACCCAAATGGAAATCCCACAACCGGGATAGATAGGATCTTTAGCGTATTGACGAATGTTGGTGATGAAACAGCCATGATCAACTCATGGGATTCCGAAAAATATGTGAATATCTGGGTCGTGAGAATGACGCTTCCGGGATTATTCGGATTTACAAGTAATCCGCTTGTAAGTCTAAATCCATGCAACCAGGGAATTGTTATTTTGAATGAATCTGTGGGTTCGATAGGAACAGCAAACCCAGCATTAAAACATTTGTTAACTCATGAAATGGGTCATTATTTCGGATTGTTCCATACGTGTGGGAATCAGGAGTTGTTGGCTCAGACATGCAATTATTCCGATGGTATTTTTGATACACCGATTTCAAAGGGAAATACTTCCTGCAATCTAAATGCTAATTCCTGTGATGACACCGATGATGCGGCGAGTTTTGCCTATTGGGGATTTGATCCGCGGGACAATATTGAGAATTTCATGGAATCTTCTTACTGCCAGAGAATGTTTACAATAGGTCAGGTAGAATTGATGCGCAGCGTTATAGAAAGTCCACTTTATGGAAGAGATCAGTTGTGGACGACCACAAATCTGATCGCTACAGGAACTGGTCCAAGTCCCACACCGCCGGTTTCAGAGACTGCACCTCATTCAAACTTTTCTGTTTGGAGTAATGTTAATTTAGGGATTCCTTATACACACGGAATGATTTGCGCAGGTGAAAGCATTCAGTTTAAAACTCAAAATGGATTAACTCCTTCAGGAACTACCACTTATTTGTGGTCATTTCCGGGAGGGACACCTTCCAGTGATGTAATTGAAAACCCAGTGGTGACTTATGCAAATCCGGGATATTACCAGGTGACTTTGACTGCCACAAATCCGCATGGCTCCACAACCACCACTAAAAATGCTATGATCTATGTGAGCGGAAGCTGGCCGGAGTTTACCGGGCCAATTGTTCAGAACTTTGACCTTTCAGGAGATTTTTGGCAGAACCAGAATCTACAGGAAGACAATGGATATTTCCAACGAATTGCAACAAGCGGTACTCAGAATACCGGATGCTTTTTATTGGGGAATCATTACGAAGCAGATACAACGGAGCCATGTTACCTGACTGATCCGATGCAGATCAATCAAAGTAGGGATAATCTCATTTCACCTGCTTTTGATTTGTCGCATACCACAGGAGTGACCATTTCATTTGATTATGCCTATGGTTCTGCAGCAATTCCGGATTCAGCAACGGAAGTGTTGAAGTTCTATTATTCAAGAGATTGCGGAAGAACATGGATCTTGAAAAAAACAATCGCGGACTCGGCACTCATCACTGCTTTTGTGCCGCAAAGTGCGAATTTCATTCCTGCTCAGAATCAATGGAAACAGGTCTCATTTCCGCAGACTACGATGGCAGCAGATACCAAAACCCGCTTCAAGTTTGAATTTACGGCTTCCAATTCTTCCAACAATTTGTATATCGACAACTTTGTAATCGATGGTATTTTGGGAATCTCAGATAATGAACTATCCGGTATCGGAGTTTTCCCGAATCCTTCTCAAAAGGGCGGAACGATTACAATTTCGGGATTGAGTAATGCAAAGTCGGATTTAAGGATTAGTGATCTTCAGGGGAAACGGGTTTATGAAAAGGAATTGTCTTCGTCTGAAAGTGAAGTTCAGTTGACGACAGATTTGAAATCCGGATGTTATTTGGTGGAGATCACACAAAACGGATCGAAGTTTCTGACTAGATTAATTATAGAATAAAACAACTCGAAATAGAGCTGAAACCCCTGAAATTAAAGGGCGGTTCGCAATATTGCGAATTTGCGTCCGAATATCATTTCCGAATAAATAAAATGCAAACAAAAAACCCTGACGATGAATGTCAGGGTTTCCTTTTGGTGTGTGTTATAAAATTTCGTTGAGCGTAACATTACTGTTGTAGAATGAAACGATTTCGTTTCTGCTTCCATCAAAGTAAAACTTCAAAATGTAGTCCGCTAAATAATCACGGTACTGCTCGCGGCCAATTTTCGGAAGGTATATATAACCTCTTCCCATTGGTTTGTGCTTGATGAATTTTTTACGCTCCAGAATTCGAACAATTGTTGAAACGGTGTTGTAAGCCGGTTTTGGATTTGGATACATGTCAACAATTTCCTTTACTGTTGCTTTTTCCAATTTCCAGAGGCGTAACATGACCTTCTCTTCTGCGGGTGTTAGTCTTTCCATGTTATATTAATTTGTGGTAATGTGACAAATCTAACAAAAAAAGTGTTCCCTGCAAATTATTTACTTATAATTTTAGTTTTAATTTTAAGTCCTTCGACAAAGCTTCCTTATCCAAGTAAATATTGATCGTTTTCAAGCGGAAATAATTCTCAGAAACGTATAAATATCCTTGAGGTAAGTTGTCTATTCCCCAGGAGTTTTTAACCAAAAAGAAGCGTGTTCCGTTTTGATCTTTGAACATACCAACGATGTGCATTCCGTGGTCATCCGTTGTCACTTTTCCGTCATAACCATCCTGGCGTAATTCCTGAGTAATTGTTTTTTCTTTTACCGGCTCCAAGAATGCATTGGATGTTTTTGCAGCTCCTGCATCATTGAATGATTTGTTGTCTTTTCCACGTGTTTGGATCGTAGATTCGTCTTCCGGTACAATTGCAATTCCCTGACGGAAGTTGAAACCTTTCTCAGAAACGTCAGCTCCCCAAGCCAAAGTGTATCCGTTTTTCAATGCGTTTTCTGCAACTGCAACCATGTCTTCCAAAGGAACATTGTAGCTGTCTCCCCATGCCCAGTTATCAGGAATAGCGATTTCACAAGGCTCGTAGAACGGATCGTTGCTGAATGATGTGATCGAAACATAATCGTTCATTTTCAATCCCAAAGAATTCGCATAAGTCACCGGAGTGTATTTCTTTCCTTCGAATGTAAATTCGGTAATATCCGGACCTAAATAAGCATCCAAAAGAGAGGAGAATGCTTTTTTCCACTCTTTCCCAATTCCATGACCTTTTTGAACTTCAGCAAGAACCGTTTGCATGAAACTATTCAAAACAGAGAATAATTCTTCGTGGTTGTAAGTTGTTTTTCCGTTGGTTAATCCTGTATAAACACTTTTCGGAACAATTCCGTAACGCTTGATCACATAAGGAATATCGTGAAATGCTCCACCTTCGCTGAAATTGATCTTTCCGTCCATGCGGATAAAACGATCTGCTTTAGATTCATAAGCCTTGCGAACAATATACATTTCAGATAAGTCTGCCGGGTTTTTATGCCCTAAACGGATCAATTCGCTTTCAAAGAAAGATAAAGAGGAAAAGCTCCAGCATGTTCCGGTCATTCCCTGGTTCTCAACCGGATTAGCATCTAATTGAACAACTTTGGTGAATTGGTACTTACTATCCGTAGCGTTTGTTACTGTTTGTCCAAAGGTAATTTGGGTACTTAGAGCCAAGACTCCAAATAAAAATTGTTTTCTCATTTTTCTAGTTTATGGCTCCTAAAATAGAAATTTAAGCGCAAACAGACTTGTTCTTTAGTGTATTAACCTGAGTTCGGCTTTAAATTTAAAATCGAAATCAGCTAATAAGTTGAAAGCGCCTTCCCGGAAGAGAGCGAACTAAACCCTTGAATTCCAAACTCAACAAGTCGCTGGAGACCTCGCTAACAGTAAGTGAAGACAGATAACCGATTGTATCCAAAGTGAGTTCTGGCTTGGTTTTCAGAACGGAAATAATTTTTTCCTCTCTTAGATTGAGATCCACAAACAATGCGCGTTGTTGTCCGGAATTTTGTTCTTTTGTCTGCCAATTCATTCCCTGAATCAGATCTGCAGCATTGCGAATCAAATTAGCCTGATTTTTTTGAATCAAGCTCAAGCACCCTTTTGAAAAGGGTCTGGAAATATCACCCGGATAAGCAAAAACATCCCGATTATAATCTGTTGCCAAAGCAGCAGTAATTAGTGAACCACCCTTTTCACCACTTTCAATAACAATGGTTGCATCAGTCAAACCGGCTACGATCCTATTTCTCATCGGGAAATGAGGAGGCTCAGCTTTTTGTGAAGGAACGAATTCGCTGATAATTCCCCCGGTCTCGAGCATCCGTTCTGCAATCTTGCGGTGTTCGCTTGGATACATTTTTGCCAGTCCATGACCCAAAACACCCCAGGTTGGAAGGTTTCTTTTCAACGCTTCTAAATGCGCATGAATGTCTATTCCGTAAGCCATTCCACTAACAATAGTTACGTTGTGTAACGCTAATCCCTCAATTAATTCATGGGTGAGTGCTTTTCCATATTCCGTTGCATGTCGTGTTCCAACAATTGAAACCAATTTGGGAGGATTCCAATCGATATTCCCCTTCGTATAAAGTAATAGAGGCGCATCGCTACATTGTTTTAATCTTCGCGGATAATCCTTTTCGGTAAAAAAAACGGTTTTTCCTCCAATACGATCCAGTTCCTGAAGAACTTTATCGGCTTCCGTTAAGGCATTCAGTCTCAATTTCAAGGAAACAAAATCAGCGGGAATCCCGGGAATTTTTGCCAGATTCAAACGCTTTTCCGTAAAGAATGCTTCCAGATCATTGAAATGAGAAACGATCACCCGTGCTCTTCGACTTCCGATACCACTTAAAAAGGTAAGTGCAATTTGATGATGAATAGTTGTAAAATTCAATTTTTTGGTACTTTGGTCTCTTGAATATAAGAAAAAACAGCTTTATGAAGCAAGTACTACTCCTACTTTTTTTGGTCCCAATTACACTTTTTTCTCAAGAGATTGTCGGGACTGTTTTAAATGTGGAAACAAGCGAACCCATTCCTTTCGCACAATTAAAAATAATAGGAGGAGGTAGTGCATTAACAGATGAAAACGGGCAGTTCTCATTTAAGATTAATTCATTTCCAGCAACTTGTATTATTTCAGCAACTGATTATAATTCAGACACCCTGCAAATTACTTCCAACCGAATTGAAGTCATTCGATTAAAACCTTTGATTCAGGACATCGGGCCAGTTGTTGTGGCAGCATCACGCAGAAGGCAATCCGTTCAGGAATTGACCATTTCATTGGACATCATTAAACCGGAATTAATTACAAATAAAGGAATAACAGATCTGGAACAAGCTGTTGATCAGGTTCCGGGAGCGTATGCAATGGACGGACAAGTGAGTATTCGTGGAGGAAGTGGTTTTACCTATGGTGCAGGAAGCCGTGTATTGGTTTTGTGGAATGAAATCCCGCTTCTTTCGGCAGATGTAGGGGATGCGAAATGGAATTCGATTCCAATTGAAAATGTACAGCAGATTGAAGTGATCAAAGGTGCATCTTCCGTATTGTATGGTTCCGGAGCACTGAATGGAATGATTTCCCTGATCGAACGTGAACCAACGGAAAAAGCAAGTTTGAATGTCCAGGTGCAGGGAGGAATTTATGATAATCCGAAACGAGCAAGCTTAAAATGGTGGAGCAAGAACCCCACTTTTTATCAGGGTGATCTGACTTTTTCAAAACAATTCGGGCGTTTTGGATTGACACTGGGCGCTTACGGATACACCAATGACGGTTACCGTCAGGGAGAAACAGAAGACCGTGGCCGATTCAATGGAACAATCAGCTACAGACCAAAGAAGATCAAAAATTTCAAAGCTTCGTTGGGCTGGAATGCACAATTACAGAAAGCTGGAAATTTCATTATCTGGCAAAGCGACACATTCGCTTACCAACCTTTTGGCGGAGCAGATACCAGTTTACCGGGTTCAAGTTTGACTTACAACCGTGGAGTGCGTTTATCTGTTGATCCAACCATCAAATATGTGGACAAATTTGGAAACAAACATCAGCTGAGAGGAAGACTTTACTTCATTGACAATAAGAATTACACCAACCTTTCTCAAAGTTCCAAATCAGAAGTTTGGTATGGAGATTACCAATTTCAGCGCGGTTGGAATAACAATTCATGGGTATTGACAACCGGAGTTACGGCCATTGCAAATGAAGTAAGATCCTATTTATTTGGTGATCACAATTCATTGAACGGGGCTTTGTATTTGCAGGGAGAAAAAAACTGGAAGAAAGTAAACATCGTTGCCGGAATTCGGGGAGAGTATTTTCAACAAGATGGAAAACAAGGAGATTCATACTATTATTTAGGAAAGGATTCCACGAACAGAATTCCTATCCGACCAATTATCAGAGCCGGAATCCACTATGCGGTATTGAAACACACCCATTTGCGCGCTTCTTTCGGACAAGGAGTTCGCTACCCGAGTGTTGCTGAAAGATACACAACTACTTCTGTTGGGGGCTTACTTGTTTTTGCGAACCCTGCTCTGAAACCAGAAACAGGTTGGGCTGCAGAAATCGGTGTAAAACAAGGAGTGAAGATCGGAAAATGGAAAGGATTTGTAGATGTTTCCGGGTTTATCAATCACTACGACAATATGATGGAGTTTACTTTCGGATTTTATAAACCGGATTCTATTCCCATCAATTATTTCAATCAAAATGCTCCGGGCTACTTCAAAAAATGGCTTGGATTCAGAGCTCAAAATGCAGAGTCTGCTGAAATTACAGGAGCAGAGATTTCCATATCCGGAGAGGGTGAAATCGGTCCGATATCTGTCTTGGCGCTGCTTGGTTATACGTATATGAACCCTATTTCAAAAAACAGAGATTCACTTTATCGCTCCACGTTTTCAGATACTTCCTCAAACATATTGAAATACCGGTTCAATCATTTGGCAAAAGCAGACATCCAGCTGGAATACATGGGAATCAGTATTGGTGGATCAATGCGGATGAATAGTCATATGAAGAATATTGATGCTGTTTTTGAAAATGGTGTTGCAGGCCAGCAAATTCTTCCGGGATTAAAAAATTACCGGGAAGAGCACCATGGAGTGAGTTTGGTGTTTGATGCCCGGATTGGTTATACCTACAAGGAAAAGTACAAGATTGCATTCATCGTGAATAATATTGCGAATACGGAATACATGACGAGACCGGGAGATGTTCAGGCACCGAGAAATTTCATACTGCAGTTGAGTTATAAGATGTGATAAAAACGTACGCTTAAAAATTAGGTACGGAAAACTGCAACTATCTTTTAATGAGCAATTTATTTCTTTGTTTCTAAAATCAGAGAAATGAAATACCTATTGTTACTTCTAATCTGTGGAGGAATAGTTTGTTCCTGCACCATTACAAAACGCCATTTCGGAAACGGATATCACGTAGAATGGAAACGGAAGATCAGAACGGCACCTGATTCGTCCAAAAGTTCGAACTTGGAGTCACCACATACTGCACTGAAAAGCACCGATGATACAGATTCTTTAATCATAGACCAAACTGAAAGCGCAGAAGAAGTTGTCGCTGTTCCTGTTGTGATTGAATCGAAAGCAGTGATCGAAGATCAAAATCTGGAAGAACCATCCTTTCAATCCGAAGTGGAAATTCAGAAAAGTCAGGAGATTATAACAGGTCAATCTGAAGTATCGAAAGAAACCGATGCTGAGGCAGAAGAAGCTCCGAAACGAAGAATGCATCCACTTATGTGGGGAATCTGGGGCATGTGGAGCATTGCGATTGCCTGTATGTTCTTCGTAACCTTTTATGCAGAAGCATTGATTGGAGTTGGATTAGGGTTTTTCATAGCGATGATCTTTGCTTGTATTGTCCTCCATGCTTTGCGGAAGCACCGGGAAAAATACCGCTTTAAAGGATTGATGTACGGTTTTGCAATACCGGCTATTGTTTTTGGTGCAATTACAATTTTGGGTTTGATAATTTTTCTTTTAGGTGGGGTTCCCCTCGGTCCGGGAGCGTAAGTTATAAATCTTGTTTGAAAAACTGCATGATCACTTTTGCCTTCGCTTTTCCAACAATAGAAGCCAAACTTTCTTCATTTTGTTCTTTTACTCGCTTTACAGATTTGAAAGCTCTGATCAGGTCCTGAACGGTTTTTTCACCGATTCCCGGAATGGTTTCCAATTCGTTATTCAAAGCACTTTTGCTTCGGCGGTTTCGGTGATGGGTAATTCCGAAACGGTGTGCCTCATTTCTCAAATGCTGAATGACTTTTAAGGTTTCAGAACGCTTGTCTAAATAAAGTGGTAAACTATCGCCCGGATAAAACAATTCTTCCAAACGTTTCGCAATTCCGATGATGGCAATTTTCCCGCGCAGATCCAGTTTTTCCAATGCTTCCAAAGCAGCACCCAATTGTCCTTTTCCACCATCAATGATGATCAATTGCGGCAAAGACTGTTCTTCTTCCAATAATCTGCGGTAGCGTCTGTAAACAGCTTCACGCATGGTTGCAAAATCATCCGGACCTTCAACAGTTTGTACATTGAAATGCCTGTAATCTTTTTTGCTGGGTTTTGCATCCTTGAAAACAACACAGGCAGAAACCGGATTTGTTCCCTGAATATTGGAGTTATCGAAACATTCAATGTGAACAGGAAGTTCCTTTAAACGCAAATCGGTTTTCATGGTTTCCAAAATGCGATTGGTATGTTTTTCCGGATCCTTGATCTTTTCCTGTTTGATTTTCTCCATGCGGTAAGACTTGGCATTTCGAAGCGATAACTCAATCAATGCTTTTTTATCTCCACGTTGTGGCGCGAAAAACCGGACACCTTCCATTTCCCAATCCACGTCTGTTTCAACCAGGATTTCTTTCGCTTCACTTTGAAAGCGTTCACGCAATTCAGGAAGTACAAAAGTGATGATATCCGCTTGGGTTTCGTCCAGCTTTCGTTTTACTTCAACAGTAATTCCATGAATGATTGCCCCGTGATTGATGACCAGGTAATTCACGAACACCAAATCGTTGTCTTCTACCATGGAAACCACATCCACCTGATGAATTGTTGGAGAAACTACTGTTGATTTGGCTTTGTATTTTTCAAGGATTTCAATGCGGGTTTTGATATCATGAGCTTCCTCGAAACGGAAATCGACTGATGCCTGAAGCATTAATTGCTTCAGGTTCTGAATTACGCTGTAAATATTCCCTTTCAAAATTCCCTCGATCTGTTCGATCATTCCATTATATTCTTCGGCCTTTTGCTTTCCTTCACACGGACCTTTACATTTCCCGATATGGTATTCCAAACAAACCTTATAGGAACTCTTTTCAATTTTATTTGCTGCCAGATCAAGCGCGCAAGTTCGCAGAGGAAATAAATCCCGGATCAAATCGAGCAAAGTATGCATGACTCTTCCACTTGCATATGGACCATAATAACGGGAACCGTCTTTCACGAGTATGCGTGTAGAAAAAACGCGCGGAAAAGGTTCCTTTTTGACACAGATCCAAGGATATGTTTTGTCGTCCTTTAACTGGATGTTGTATTTCGGAAGGTATTTCTTGATGAGGTTGTTTTCCAACAAAAGCGCATCCATTTCTGTTTCAACAACAATGTATTGAATGTCGGCAATCTTCTTTACAAGAATGTAGGTTTTTGCGTGTTCGTGATTCTTTTTGAAGTAGGAAGAAACTCGTTTCTTGAGATTTTTGGCCTTCCCAACATACAAAATAGTCCCGTTTTTATCGAAATATTGGTACACTCCCGGTTTATCTGGTAGCGTTTTCAATTTTAATCCAATATCCATTTTTTTATCCTCCACTATGTAAAGTTAAACAAGAAGTATTAAAATAGGGAAATAGTTGTAGGTATAAATAAAGTCTTTAAGACTAAAGTTTTGGGAATTAATCTATTTTTGCATAAATGTCAATGAGATGAAAAGAGTTATTGTTTTTTCTTTATTATTAATCGGTGGAGCAAGTTCTTTGGTGAATTGTAACGGTTCCAAAAAGTTAGGATCAGGAATTAATCTTTTTCCAGTTGAACAAGACCGTCAGTTGGGGGCTCAGGTTGCTGGCGAAATTGATGGAAATCCGAAGGAATATCCGTTGTTAGATTCGGCTTCAAACAAAGAAGTTTATCAATACTTGTATAAAATCCGAAACACCATTTTGAATTCGGGACAAGTGCAACACAAGAGTGATTTTGCCTGGAGATTGCGAATTATTCACGATGACAGTACATTGAATGCATTTTGTACGCCTGGTGGATACATTTATGTTTACACCGGAATCTTAAAGTATTTAGACAACGAAGCTCAGTTGGCTGGAGTATTGGGTCACGAAATTGCTCATGCAGACTTCCGTCATTCCACTCGTCAAATGACTCAGATGTATGGAGTTCAAACACTGCTTTCAATTGTAGCAGGAAACTACCAGCAATTGTCTCAGATAACAGCAGGTCTGGTTGGTTTGAAATTTTCCCGCAGTCATGAATCTGAGGCAGATAAAGGATCTGTAAATTATCTTTGCCCTACGGTTTATCAGGCAGACGGCGGTGCCGGATTCTTTGAAAAGATTAACGCTGCAGGAGGTTCACGCACACCGGAATTCTTAAGTACACATCCAAATCCTGAGAATCGCATAGAAGCGTTCAGGAATTATAAAATTGAAATGGCCTGTCAGGGAGTAAATGATTTTACTACCGAGTATAAAAAGATCATGGCCAAATTACCTTAAACACATTTATGCAATTATTTCTCGGAGACGGAAGCTATATTTTAACAAACGAAGGAATTGATTGTTCTATTCCACTGGAAGGAACGGAACAAAATGTTCGCGCCTGGTATGTTTCACCACCAGTTATTGAACCTGTTCGTGAAAACGGCTGGATAGGTGCTGTGGCTGAAGGAGGAAGCGTAAATTTTCGTTCCATTCACTTCAATCCACATGGTCATGGAACTCATACAGAATGTTTGGGTCATATTACTTCCGAAGTTCATTCAGTAAACGGAATAGTTGACAAATTGCTCTATACTGCTATACTAATTACGGTTGTACCTGAAATTCGCTTACAAGCTGATGGATCTGTTGACCGCGTAGTTACAGCTTCGACCATTTCTTCTCAATTGGAAGGATTGCAGTCTGAATCCTTGCTTATTCGCACACTTCCGAATGAAGAAGGAAAAATGCACTTGAATTATTCGGATAGTAATCCGGCGTATTGTGATGTAGATATTTTACCGATTCTGGACGAATTGGGCGTCAATCATTTGTTGATTGACACACCCTCAGTTGATCGTGAAAAAGATGATGGCAAATTAGCTTTTCACCATGGTTTTTGGGGTGTTCCAAAGAACGAACGATTTGATAGAACGATCACGGAAATGATCTTTATTCCGGACACTATTTTGGATGGAGAGTACATGTTGAACCTTCAAACGGCGCCGTTTGTAAATGATGCAACACCGAGTAGGCCGGTTTTGTTTCCGCTTCATCGAAACGCGGAGGATTAAAAAGATTATATTTGCTTATAAATTAAAAATTGGCGCTATTTTTGGTGTCTCGAAATTGACAAATTTTTAAAACATGAAACGATTTTTTGCTTTTGCAGTTTTAACTCTTCTTGTTGTAAGTTGTGCTCAAAAAATTCCTTACACAGAACAAGTAAAACAGGATTTTGATTTATCACCGGAGAACATGACGAAGATTCAGTTTTATACTTCTTCGAACATCATTCTGGAGAAAAATCAATCTTCAGGTAATCAAGGAACAGGTAGTTCAGGAGAATTGGTAGTTAATTCCTCAAAAACTCAAAACCGTGTGATTATTCCTACAAACACAAGAGGGGTTTTCGAAAAAATAGGACCAAACAATGAAGTGATTGTTCGTTTTGAAGTTGGTTCAGGTCGTGTAATTAAGTTTGCAACACGTGCAACACAAACAAGTGGAAAATACTACTTGGTTGCAGATTGGAAAAATAACGGAGGAACAATGGAATACGGAGGGGAAACCTACTCGATTTCTTCCGGTGGAAGTAGTGCGTTTCTACAAGTTCGCATCAAGAAACTTCAAAAAACAAAACGCAAAGACCGTGTTGTTAAAGGAATGAAAGTTTAACATCAACAGAATAGATAAGAATTTGGAAACGGGAACACAAATTGTGTTCCCGTTTCTTTTTAACTTTGTACCGATGAATTTTTTAACTGAGAATTACGCTGTTTGGAAAGCGCTGCATATCGTTTTTGTAGTGAGCTGGTTTGCCGGATTGTTTTATATGGTCAGATTATTTATCTATCATACAGAATCCAATTCGAGACCGGAAGATGAAAAACGCGTTTTGCAGGAACAATTCAACCTAATGCAAAATCGATTGTGGTATATTATTACTACACCGGCTATGATTCTTACCGTTGTTTTTGGAACCTTGATGCTCATTGCAAATTCAGGATTATTGAAAATGCCCTGGATGCATATCAAACTGACTTTCGTAGCCATTCTTTTAGTCTACCATTTTATTTGTCAGGGAATCATGAACCGATTGAAGAATGGTTCGTCCAAATGGACTTCCGGCCATTTACGAATCTGGAATGAAGTGGCAACCTTGCTCTTGGTCGCTATTGTTTTTCTGGTGATCATGAAAACGAGTTTGGGATGGCTTGGCGGCGTAATCGGATTCTTTGGAGTTGGAATTGCATTGATGCTGGGAATCAAGCTATATAAGAAATTGCGGAAGAAATAATCTCCTCTTTCATAGCTAGTTAAGTTATAAAACCATTATTCTTTCATCAAAATATAAATTGTTTCAGTTGCAGAAGATCCACTGATGGATACAGTGGTAGAATTAACAAGGAGATATCCTTCCAAAATCCATTTGTCCAATTCCCGTTTTAAAACCACAAGTGCATTCTCATCCTTATTTTTATTTTCTAGTTTGTAAGTTGTATAATCCGGCTTAACTGTATTTATCACGTACCTGGAGGATTCACCAACATAAGCTTTTATTAATACTGTAGATTTCTCTTGGGAATATCCGCAAGACATTCCCAAAAACAACATGGTCATCACGAATGTGATCATCTTCAAATTTTTCATTTTGCTTCTTTTGATCATGAATATACCCAAAAACAGATGGAATATTGCGGAAATCCGTCAAAAGAGTGTAACTTTTGAAATAAGTAGATACCTTTACGAAAAGACTTGAAAATGACTTACGAAAATATTCTCGTGTCCCAAAACGGACATACCCAAACGATTACGATCAATCGCCCGAACCAATTAAATGCACTGAACAAACAAACCATTTCCGAATTGAATCATGCACTAAATGTAGCGAATGAGGATCAAGGGACGGGTGTTGTAATTCTTACCGGATCAGGTGAAAAAGCATTTGTTGCGGGTGCTGACATTAAGGAGTTTGCAGATTTTTCAATAGAAAAAGGTCGTGAATTGGCTGCTCAGGGGCAACAACTCTTATTTTCTTTCATTGAGAACATGACTACTCCGGTGATTGCTGCTGTAAATGGATTTGCACTTGGAGGCGGATTGGAATTAGCAATGGCATCCCATATTCGTATTGCTTCGGCAAATGCAAAAATGGGCCTTCCGGAAGTTTCCTTAGGAGTAATTCCGGGATACGGAGGAACACAGCGTTTGGCTCAATTGGTAGGTCGTGGAAAAGCAAATGAGATGATTTTTACAGCCGGAATGATTTCTGCGGATGATGCAAAATCGTGGGGATTGGTAAATCACGTATGTGCTCCGGAAGAGTTAATGGAACTGGCAAATGAATTGGCCGCAAAAATATTGAAGAACTCCGGAACTGCAATTGCTTCAGCTATTCGTGCAGTAAACGCACTGTATTCAGAGGGTGGACAAAAAGGATTTGATACGGAAGTAGAAGAATTCGGAAAGTGTTTCGGAACAGCTGATTTCAAAGAAGGAACGGGAGCATTTATTGAAAAAAGAAAACCAAATTTCCGAGGATAATTGAATCCGCTTAAAAAACTATTAGGGCAAACTGCTGTTTACGGGTTATCCTCCATTTTGGGGAGAACCCTGAATTACTTATTGGTACCGCTTTACACCAAGGTTTTTGCAACGCATCCTGAAGAATATGGAGTAGTATCACAACTTTATGCCTTTGTAGCTTTTTTAATGATTTTGCTTACTTTCGGAATGGAAACCACCTATTTTCGATTCATTCAGGATAGTGAGAACAGGAAACAGGTTTTTCAAAACAGCTTCCTAACCATTGTTTTGTTGAATGTGGCATTCTTCATCGGATTGTTACTCTTAAATCACAATGTTGCAGAAACCTTATTGTTTAATGATCATCCGGAATACATCATCCTGATGGGAGCAATTGTGGTGATTGATGCCATTTCAAGCGTACCTCTTGCAAAATTAAGATCAGAAGAAAGAGCAAAAGAGTTTGCCATCATTCAATTTTCTTCTATTGGAGTAAATATTATCCTGAATTTGGTATTACTCTATTTTTTCGTGGATTGGGAGGAACCAACAAAAGGAGTATTTTATATTCTCATGGCGAATCTCGTGTCGAGTTTGGTAAAACCTGTTCTGTTGAGAAGGGATTTTATAGGAATTCGTTTCAACCTCGATTTACCGCTGCTACGCAAAATGCTAGTTTATGCCATTCCAATTGTAATTGCCGGATTTGCGGGAATTATCAATGAAGTAATAGACCGGATTATGTTGAAGCAAATGTTGTACGATCCGGCCAATGGAGTTACAGCTAAAATGGCAGATGCACAGATTGGAATATACAGTGCGTGCTACAAATTGGCGATGCTGGTAACCATTTTACTTCAAGCCTACCGCTATGCTGCAGAACCCTTTTTCTTCAATCAAATGAAGAATCAGGACCGCAATAAATTGTACGTCAAACTGATGAATTATTTTGTTGCGGTCGTTTGTTTGGTATTTCTTGGAGTTTCTTTGAATCTGGACATTTTCAAATATTTTATTTCGAATGAAACTTTTTGGGATGGATTACCGGTTGTTCCGATCCTTTTATTGGCAAACGTTTTTTTTGGGGTTTACATCAACCAAAGTATCTGGTATAAACTCACGAACCAAACCAAATATGGAGCATACATTTCCATTATGGGGGCAATTTTAACGATTGGGATCAATTACATTTTTATTCCGATTTATGGTTTTTATGCAAGTGCTTGGGCAACACTGATCGTTTACGCATTCCAAATGACTATTTCTTATTTGTGGGGACAAAAACACTTTCCAATTAAGTACAACCTGCGCAAATTCTTCCTGTATTTGGGAATGAGTATCCTGATCTATTTTGTTTCCACTCGAATTCCTTATGGAGATCATTCAATGATCAAATTTGCATTGAATAATGGGATGATCATATTATTTGTTTACATCGTTATGTCGGTGGAAGGAATCAAACTTTCAACTCTTCGCAGAAAATAAAAAACCCTGTCAACTAGCTGTTAACAGGGTTCAAAAGTTTGAAGTAACCCTTACTTGATTACTTTATAAGTCTTAGAAGTATTTTCACCTGAAAGAATCAACAAATAAGTTCCTGAAGAAATGGATTCTAATTGATCCAACTTCACTAACCCTGAGTTTACCTGATTCATTTCAGAAAGAACACGTCCGTTCAAATCGATCAGTTTCAATGATTGAAGCACACCGTCTTTGTTATCAACTGAAATTGAATTACTGAACGGATTCGGATAAAGAGTCAAATTATCCAATAGCTGTTCGTCCATACCAAGAGTTGGTGACAACCAAACATTCGTTCCGTCAAAGTAAATAACGCTTTCTATTTTAAAGAAATCATTTCCGGATTTGTTTGGACAGTAAACTGAGATTGTAAGAGAATAATATCCCGGATTACCGATCAAAGCAAGTGTATCGCTGATGTAAACAGTATCCGTTGGTGAATAAACAGCCCAGGTAACATACAAACTTTGACTGCTTGAATTGTAAACTGCCTGATACAATGAAGTAGAATCAATGGTGTTGTAATCAATAATGCAATTCGCAACCAAATCAGTATACAATGTATCATTGATCGCTCCGTTCGGAAACGGATTGTTATTGTAAGTTGAAGAAGAATCAGCGATTACAAAGCTCACAGTTGTAGAATCCGACCCTGAATCCCATACGGTTACTGAGTAGATCCCTGAACAAAGGTTTGAGATAAATCCTCCGTTTTGACCGTTGCTCCATAATACAGTATATGGCGCTGTTCCACCAGTTGCTGAAATGGAAGCAGAACCAGTGCAGTTACCTGTATAATCGTCTGTTGACGCCAAATTCAAGGAAAGAGGGATTACAGTACCTATAGAATCGAATACGGATATTGATCCTATAAAACTACATCCGTTCACATCAGTGCATGTTAAGTTATAAGTTCCAACACATAAATTCGATATGGATTGGGTTGTATTACCATTGCTCCAAGTATAAGTATATGGAGCTGTTCCGTTGACCGGACTGCATATAACAGATCCATCGCAGGTTGCCGGGGTTGATGCAGGAATGGAAGTATAAGTAACAGTGAAAGCGGAACATAGATTAGTAATCACGCAGGAAGCAATTGTTGTATCTTGGTTAGAATCTGTAATAAGCACGGTATAAGTTCCCGCACAAAGATTACTTATTGAACTAGTTGTCTGACCAGAACTCCACATATAGGAATAACCACCCGAACCACCTGTGGGTGAAACAGATGCCGAACCATTACAAGTTCCTGTTGAGTCATCGGTTGAAGTCAAATTGGCAACAATGGTGTTTTGAATCGATGGATCGCTTACCGTTGTATTGGAACTAGTGGTGCAGCCATTCATATCCGTACAAATGACACTGTAAGTTCCTGCACAAATATTCGCTTGGTTCTGTACAGTCATACCAGCACCGTTTGACCAGTTATAGGTATATGGAGCAGTTCCGCCTGTTACGGTCATTTGAATCGTTCCGTCGCAATTTCCAGGAGTACAATCTGTAGTAGAAAGATTAATAGTTAGATTCCAACACGGATTGGTAATCATAAAGCTAAAGCTAGCTGTATCCTGATTTGCGTCCTGAATAATAACCGTATAGTTTCCGGCGCAAAGATTACTGATAGAACTTGTTGTTTCACCGGTGCTCCACAGATAGGCATAAGCGCCTGTTCCACCGGTCGGTGCTGCGGAAGCTGTTCCGGAACAGGTAATGGTATTGTCGTTGGTGTAGGTAACGTTCGGAATAATTTGTGCGTAAGTCAGGTGTGAGCTTGTCAATGCAATAAGCACAAGAACAAGTGAGTAGAGGTGTTTCATAAGTAGTTTAATTTTGATCAAAACTAAACCTTTACCAGCAAACCTGCAACTCTTTTTCGATTAATGCGTATATTAAGGTGTGATTTTCATAACTTTGTGACATGTTGACAGTTGAACAGCTTATCGGTGATTTATTATTGCAGCACAATTGTGTGATCGTTCCTTCTTTTGGAGGGTTCGTAGCACAACGCACATCCGCAAAAATTGATTCGGCGAAAGGGGTCATCATTCCACCAAAAAAATCGGTTCTATTCAATAAGCAATTGATTAACAACGATGGGTTGTTGATCGCAGCGCTTTCTCAAGCTAATTCAGTTCCTTATTCAGAAGCTGCTGAAGAAGTTCAGGCACACATCAATGAATGGGAGGCAAGACTTCAAATGGGTGGAAGAATTACCATTGACCGTGTTGGAAACCTGTTTTACGACCAGGAACGAAATTTGTGTTTTGAACAAGATCGTTTCTACAATTTGTTGCTCGAATCTTTCGGATTAAGTGCGGTTCATTTTGTATCTGTTGCTGACGCTGAAGCGAAAGAATCACATCAGGCAATTTTGCATGTGGTGAAAGCGGTCGAAATGGAGCAAAAACAATTGACTCCAACTTCAGAACCTTCTTTTATTTTAAGTGAAGAGCCGATTATTCCAGTTTTGGAAGTGGTTCACGAAGAACACATTCAACAAACGTTACTTCCGTTTAAAAAGAAGTCAAACACATGGAGATATGTGGCGGCGGCTTGTTTGCTTCCAATTGCTTTTTATTCCTTTTGGATTCCCGTAAAAACTGATGTGTTGGAATCAGGTGTTGTTTCACTTTCTGATTTTAATCCATTCCATTCAAGTAAACCAGGAACTTATACACTTCCGGAAACAAATTACAGTTTTCCAAAAAGAGAAAGCAAGAAACAACTTCAAAACTTGCCGCATAACGTGGAAACATTTTCTTATGAAATGGACGAGGATACTTATGTACCGGTTTCCCTGAAGAATAAAGCACTTGCTGAACAAGTAGTCAATGAAGAGACTGAAGTAAAACAGCCGGAAGTAGTTGTTGAACCACCGAAAAAAGTGGTAGAGCAGCCAAAGGTAAATCCGGCACCTACAACTCCAAAAGGAGGGCAGATTATTGTCGGAAGTTATTCAGACAAAAAGAATGCAGAAGATCTGATCAAACTGTTAGAATCTAATGGAATGACTGGTCAGATTATTGAAAGAGATGGAAAAATTCGTGTTACTGCGGGAAATGCGTCTCAGTTTTCTCAATTAGAACCAAAATTAAAGGCATTGGGGATTTCTCCTTGGGTCTTGAAATGATTAAGATCATATTTTAATTCCGAATTTAGTTCGTAATTTGGTGTAGTAACTATTGTTCGATACATCAATGAAGATACTTGTTCCAATTTTGTTGTTTTTGGTGGTTGGTTGTGGCTCAAAAACGGAAACCATTCGCCCGAAAACCCAAAATATTTCGTCTTCCGTTTATGCATCGGGAACGATTAAAAGTAAAAGTCAATACCAAGTCGTTCCGCTGGTTGCAGGAATTATTCAGGATGTTTTTGTGGATGATGGTGACTTGGTTAAAAAGGGTCAACTCCTGTTCCGAATAGACAATAAAGCACAACTTATCAATGAGGAGAACGCAGCACTTTCCGCTTCGTATTATGATTTAGGTTCGAATCAGGATAAACTGCAGGATGCTCGGAATTCCATCCAATTGGCGCGCGAAAAACTCAAGACAGATTCCTTGTTATATGTTCGACAGCTAAATCTTTTCAATCAGAATGTCATTTCAAAAGTGGAATTGGAGCAAAAGGAACTGGCTTACCAAAGTTCTCAAAATTCACTTTCCAATGCGCTAATCCGATACAACGATCTAAAACGTCAAATCAATTTCAGTGCGAAACAAGCTAAAAACAATTTGGCCTTGTCTTCCAAATCCGCTTCCGACTTTGAAATCAGAAGTGATATCGATGGAAGGGTTTACAGTGTCCTGATCGAAAAAGGAGATCTGGTTGGTCCTCAGATTCCACTGGCTGTTTTGGGTTCTGCAGATAATTTTATTCTGGAAATGCAGGTGGATGAATACGATATCGCAAAAGTGAACTTAAACATGCGTGTTTTGATTACAATGGATAGTTACAAAGGTCAGGTATTTGAAGCGAAAGTAACCAAGATCAATCCTTTGATGAATGAACGTTCCAAGACATTCAAAGTGGAAGCCGCATTTACCAAAGCACCACAACGCGTATTCCCGAACACTTCCTTTGAAGCAAACATTGTTTTGGAATCGAAGAAAAAAGTGCTCACGATTCCTAGAGCATATTTATTGAAAGGGGATTCTGTGCTTTTAACAAATGGCAAGAAAGTCAAGGTGAATATTGGCTTGCGCGATTTCGAGTTGGTAGAAATTCTTTCAGGACTCAAACCGGAAGATGAAATAATGCTGGAAACGGAATGAAATTTGGATTGATCATCAGTATCTCAAAAGCCTTATTATTGGCTCGTTGGAAGCAAACGCTCGTTGCTGCAATTGGTGTTACTTTCAGTATTACCATGTTCATTACGCTTTTGAGTTTTATGACCGGACTGAACATCATGTTGGATGGACTGATTCTCAATCGCACACCTCATGTTCATATTTACAAAGAGGTTCTTCCTTCTAAAAAACAGCCAATTGATTATGAATCGAATGAGCATAATTTCATCAGTTCAGTAAAACCAAAAAATGACCTGTTGGATCTGCGGAATAGCTCTGCCATTATGAAATCATTGAGAGATGATCCGCGGGTTTTGGGAGTTAGTCCGAAAGTAAGCGTTCAGGTGTTTTACAACGTTGGAGCGGTGGATTTGAATGGTGTTTTGAACGGAATAGATGTGGCAGAAGAAAACCGCCTGTTTACATTTTCCGAATATGTGGTTGAGGGAAATTATCAGGATCTCAAATACGTTCCGAATAGCATCATTCTTGGAAAAAGTGCTGCAGAAAAAATTCTGGCAAACATTGGGGACAATATCCAAATCACAACTTCCAAAGGTGAGCGTGTTCAATTGAAGGTGGCAGGTTATTTTCAATCCGGTCTACAGGATATTGATAAAGTACAGAGTTATGTTTCGCTGGCAACTGCTCAAAAATTGCTCGGCGAAAGTAACAGCTATATTACAGACATCCAGGTGAAATTGAAAGACATGAATCAAGCTCCTGCAATTGCCAAAGAGTACGAACACATCTACGAAGTTGAATCGGTTGATATCCAAACGGCAAATGCGCAGTTTGAAACCGGAACCGCAATCAGGACTTTGATTTCCTATGCTGTTGGAATCACATTGCTTATTGTTGCCGGTTTTGGAATCTACAACATCCTGAACATGATGATTTACGAGAAAATGGATACGATAGCCATTCTAAAGGCAACCGGATTTTCCGGGAAGGATGTCAAACGTGTTTTTATAACGATTGCCTTAACAATTGGTGTTTTCGGCGGATTATTCGGACTCTTTTTCGGTTTTTTGATATCCTCCGGAATCGATCAAATTCCTTTTAAAACAGAAGCTCTTCCAACAATTAAAACCTATCCGATCAATTATGACCCAAGGTATTATCTCATAGGTGGTATCTTTTCAATTATCACGACCTATTTTGCCGGTTATTTTCCTTCACGAAAAGCAAGTAAGGTCGACCCGGTTGTAATCATTAGAGGAAAGTAAGATGAGCACACAAGTTCTACAGGCCAAAGATATTTCGAAATATTTTCATGATCCTTACGATATCCAGGTATTGAAGAATATCAGTTTTGAAATCCAAAAGGGGGAATTTGCTTCTATTATCGGTAAATCGGGTTGTGGGAAATCAACCTTGTTGTATATCCTTTCCACTATGGATACAGACTATCAAGGGGATTTGATGTTGGATGGTCAATTGATGCGTGGTAAAAAAGAAGCGGATTTGGCGCGTGTTCGGAATGAGAAGATTGGCTTTGTTTTTCAATTCCATTATCTGCTCAATGAGTTTTCCGTATTGAAGAATGTGATGTTACCCGGATTAAAGTTGAGTAAATTGAGTTCAGCTGAAGTGGAACAACATGCATATGAAAAGCTTAAAACTCTGGGAATTCAGGATGAAGCACTCAAAATGCCCAATCAACTTTCGGGTGGACAAAAACAACGGGTGGCAATTGCCAGAGCGTTAATCAACAATCCGTTGATTATAATGGGAGATGAGCCAACAGGAAATCTCGACAAAAAGAATTCGGAAATAGTATTCGATATCTTTAAGGAACTGGCTGAGGAATTCAATCAATCCCTGTTGATAGTTACTCATGATAATGAATTCGCAGAAAGAACCCATCGGATCATTGAGATGGAGGACGGGGCGATCATTCGCATGTAGGATTTGGAAGAATTAACCGAAACCAGAGGATAATAAGTTTATTTTTTGTCTATATTTCCTTTTGGAAACTAGTTCCCTTGAAGAAACTCATCGTAAAATCAGTTGGTTAACGCCGTATTTTTGCATTATGGAAACAAAGAAGAAAATGATTCACGAACCAGCAGCTTGTGCAGGAAGAATGCTGGCAATCAGAGACACACTGGAATTACTTTCCGGGAAATGGAAAATTCAGATCATTGGAACCTTGATATTCGAGAACTCGATGAAGTTTATGGAATTGAAACGAAACATTCCCGGAATTGGCGCCAAGATGCTTTCAAAGGAATTACAGGAGCTGGAGATCAATCAGTTGATCACACGTACGGTTTGTGATACTAAACCAATTACTGTTGAATATAAAATAACTCCTTACGGATTAACATTGGAACCGATCATAGCTGAATTGGCTGTTTGGGGATCCAATCACAGAAAGCACTTGTTCAGCAAAAGCTAATTATGCTAGTGTAAATTGATGTTTTTGAAAATAACACGGCATTCGCAAGTACCGCCACCCTTTCTGTTTTTATCGACTTCGGTAAATACGTAGTTGGTGTCACTGTTTAGATTTTTGTCAACAAACAACAGTGTATCCGCGGCTCTTCCGTTGATAGAATCAACATACATTCTGCATGGTTTGAATTGATCCATGTTCTTGTGTCCGTTTCTTTCCAGAATAATTGTTTCGCTTTTTTTTGCAACAAGGAAACTGTCTACAGTAAAGAAGACGGTTGATGCAGAATCTGTTCGTTCATATACTCTTACCCAAACATCATAATCAGAATCGTTTTGAATGACTTGATTGTATTTTACACTTGGATCCTTACATGCTGCAAGGATTAAAAGAAGTGCTATAAATGGTAGAATTCTCTTCATGTCGCAAAGGTATGAATTTCAATGCTTAGAAACCAAAAAAGTTGTAAAGTCCGCACTGAGACTGGCCGAATAGACACATGTCTATGCGTCTTTTAGAAGCGAATCGTTACGCCAATCATAGCCTGAAAGCCTTGAGTAGGGTAATTATACCATCTTTTATAGCGTTGAGCAGCCACATTGTTCAAATTAATGAAACCGGAAACACGTTTGTTGTAACGATATTCCAAGCCAATGTTAGCATCTGCCAAGAAACCAAGTTTGAATGCGTATTGGTTGTTTTCTTCTAATACATCTTTGCCTGAAGCAAATACCATCGCTCTTCTTCCGCCTTCTAAGTTTGCATCAATAGTTAAGATGAACTTGTCATATAAGTTGTAAGTTCCTCTTAATACAATTTGAAATTGAGGAAGATTCCAGGCAAAAATATTGTTCTTAGCATTGTAAGAATAATAGCGTCCGATTACATCGATCTTCACCTTTTCTTTCAACTGATAATAGATGGATCCTTCCAACTTGGTAATATTCATCGTATCGTAAATCACATTGAAACGATTTCCACCCGAATAAGTAGTGTCCGTTACGAAAAGCGCTTTGTTCTTCACGTGTGAAAAACTCGCAAATGCATTGAATCCGATTCGTTTGGATAAAGTTCCTTTTATTCCGATATAACCGTCAGCAGCTTTGTGTTCATTCTGCAAGGAAACATTCGATAATGAAAATTCATTCTCATCTGTAATTCGCTTGAATGATTGTTGTGTCAAACCTCCTGTTACACCAACATAAGGGATTAGGATATCATTGAACAGGGAATACTTTACTTCGGCAACAGGATAGAGGTAAACCTTGTTTTTTGTTCCAAGACTGGCGGTCAGATCTAATCCGATTTTAGCTTTCAGTTTCAAATTTTTGGAGTAAGTGCTGATACTTGGCTTCAAACTAATGATGGTGTTTTTGTTCTCCAAACCGAAATTATCGAAGCCCGGCATGGTGTCATTTATAATACCGTATTTGTATGAATTATGAAGAATGTCTAAATCTGCGGCAAAAATTTCAGTACCCCATTTGTATTCGGCTCCTGTGCGGATTGCAAAGAAATTCTCGCGTGCATTCCAATCATTCAGGGAATCTGGTTTCGGTTTTTTGTCATTGAAATGACGGTATTCCATTCCGATTCTCCAATTCAAGCCCAAACTGTCTTTTTCATGCGAATGAAAACCACCTTTTAAACCAAAGGTATTGAAACGTTGTGCAATGCTGTCTTTATCTGCATCTTCATTTGGGAAACCATAAAAATGAAGTCCTTGATTGCGGTAATAAGATTCCACATCCCAGCTGTATTTCTTCTCATTTACACCCACAAATCCACGTACATTCGTTCGGTCAAAATTTGCCGGAGCAACATTTCTCATTTTCCCGAAAGAACTCAAATGCTGGATGCTTCCACCGTAGTTCATTTTTCTACTGCGACCATTATTGTAATAAACTTCAGCAAGTGGCATCAATAAAGATCCGATTCCAATGCGTGCGTATCCGTTATACAATTGCGGTAACTTTTGTTGCAAGTTGACCTTTGCCGGTTCAATCTTTGGGATCTCAAAAGTGGGTTCGTAATTGATTGAAAGCAGCGGATACGAAGTTGTTGGAATAGGGAAAATCGTGTCCAGAATTTTTGGCTGAGAATTCAAACGACTCGCATTTTCTACAGATCTAATTCCGGTAGCGTTAATGATGACATCGTTATCATTCTGCCCGAAGACATTCGAAAATGATCCGATCAATACCGCACTTACAAGCGTTAATATGTGTGTACTTCTCTTCATTATTTCCCTGTTTTTTCATCCACTTCAATTACCGTAGGCTCGCTCGGATTGGTTAAAGTTTTTGGTTGTGTTTTCAATTGCATGATCTCATTGTACAATTCCCCTGCTTCCTGCTGCACGCCGTCATCTTTTACCGGATAATGATCGATAACAGATTTGATGGTGTTTTCTGCCTGGAACAGATCTTTTTTCTGAAGCAATACTTTCGTCTGAAGAATTAATCCTTTTGCGATCCAGTAATCATAACCCGGTTTCATTTTGAGCAATTCCCGGATGATGGTTTCCGTTTTGGTATAGTCTGCCTGTTCAAAAGCATTCAAAGCAAGCGTATACTTAGATTCAGCACCCCAAACGGTTGTCGTGTTTTTGATCACATAATCCAAAGACAACTGTGCTTCTGCGTAGCGTTTTTCTTTAGAAAGTGAAATTCCTTTGATGTATTCTGCTTCCAGTTTCAATTGCGTAGTTTGCTGAACACCCAATACTTTTTGAGCGTATTCCACAGCGTTTGCGAAGTTCTCCAACAAGAAATGACAGCGCATCAATCCAATTCGGGCATTGTTCAAATATTCCGGATTGGAACTGGTTTCTTCCGTTCGTTTATAATACGGAAGTGCTGCTTCTTTTTGGTTCCCGTTGAAAAGGAACTTGGCTGTTCTAACCGAAGCTAACTCTGTGTAGTCATCATTCGGGCCGGCAAGTGTGATTTTATAAATGGCAATCGCATCCGATTCTTTTTTCAGTCGATACAATGCATCTGCTTTTTGATTCATTGCATCACGATAAAATTTACCATTCGGATATTTATTCAAATATTTGTCGAATTCGATAATGGAAGCATTCCACTCGGATTTTTCATACTGATCGAATCCAAGACGATAGTACTCATCTTCTACTTGAGTTGCAATTGAATCGGCACAGCTGTATTTTCCTGCAAGACTTTCTATTTTGTTTAACAAGCGTTGCGCACGATATACGGATACAAGCGAACTTACTTCGCGCTCACAGATCGTATCACTTACGGTAAACTCATTCAATACTTTCGTATAATAGGTTTCTGCCTGATTGTAATTAGCACGTTGGAACGCAATATCACCCAAATAGTGATAAGCATCTTTCACTATATTACTTGATGGATAATCAGAAATGATTTGTTTGTAATAACGTTCTGCTTTATCCAAATTCGCTGTCTCAAAATAAGCGCGTGCAATGTCGCTGATTGCGCGCTGCATGTATCTGGATTTAGGATAATTGTTGATCAAATCCGTTAAACTTTGAATCCGCTCTTCTTGCTTATTCATGAAGTTGTAGGTGCGAGCCATGTAGTACAAAGCCTGATCATCATATCCAGCTTTTAAATTATAAGCAGCTTTATAATTATCAATTGCGGCTTGGTTGATTGCATTATCTGCCTGTACAATTCTATAATACTCATCTCCCAAACGCATGTATGCATCCGCCTTTTTGTGGATATCCGTTAAGTTTGGCTGTTTCAAATAATCTCTGAATGCAGTTTGGGTTTCTTTATAATCTTTCAGTGCCAAATAAGCATATCCTTTGTTATACATGGCATCATTTCGTAAACCACTCAATTGGGAACCAGACATTCCCATGAACTGATTGTATTTCTTAATTGCTTCCGAATACTTCTTCAAATAGAATTCTGCATCTGCGCTCCAATACATCGCCTTCGCACTAACTTCCGGACTGATTGGATATTTATCAACCAATTCAAATGCTGTGATAGCGTTTGTATATTCCGATTTCTGGAATAATTCCACTCCTCTGTTAAATGCAATCAACTGATAAGCGGATTTTAGTTTAATATCTTTAGTTGTAAGTTGATCTAAAGATTCAAGTGCTTTTTGGTAATTCTTTGTCGAAGTATAAACATTAACCAAATACTGATAGATAACCGGTTTCCGTTTTGAATCCGGATATTTTTCAAGATATAATTTGAATGCTTCAACGGCTTCATCGTAGGCATTCATGTCCAATTTGTATGAAAGCAGGGCATAATTGTACAAGGCATCTTCCTGAATCATTTTGTCCATGTCCAACTGACTTGCTGCTTCGAAGGCAGTTCGTGCATAAACCAATTCGCCTAGATTGGTGTAACATTCTCCTGCATGATACAATGCAATCTGACCTAGGACATCTTTTTCACGGGCTACACGATCAAAGTACTTAACGGCTTTTGTACAATTCGATGTCCGCGAATAAGCCAAAGCAAGTGCATAATCATCGTCTCGCGTGGTATTCGATTTGGAATTGTACAATTCCAGGTAAGGAAGTGCTTCATCATATTTTTCGAGATGGAAATAACTGTCTCCGATAATATGACTGATTTCCACTTGTTCAGCCGGCTTCAAACTGTCAACCTTGCTTGGTGCGAAGTCAACTACATCCTGGTATTTGTGCTGAATGTAATAGATCTGTGTGATGTAATAAGGCACAACGCGATTGAAACGGTTATCAGTCAATAGTTTTTCAAATCCTTCCAAAGCGGTTTGGTACGAACTGTCTAAATAACAAATGTGTGAGTAGTAATACAAACTTGGTGCTCCGTATTGACTGGTTGAGTCTTTTACCTCAAAGAAAGCCAGTTTTGATTCAGGATAGTTCTTTTCGTCAAAGTAAGCATAACCCAATTTGAAGTAATATTCCTCTTGATTCTCTTTATCAACGGTAGATCTGTTTAATTCTTTGAAGTATTGAATGGATCGTTTGTAGTCCTTTTTTTGATAGTAGTAACGACCAATTTGGAAAAGAATATTGCTTCGATAAATGCTTTCAGGATATTCTCTGTTGAATGTTTCCAGGAGATCAATGGCGTCATTATTGAATAGTTCCAATGCGGAAAGCCCCTCATAATACAAGGCTTTGATGTAGTATGAATCATTTTTGGAACCTTTGTAATCAGTGATAAATAGGCGGAATTCTTTACGTGCTGCACTGTATTGTTCTTTCTCAAACAAATCTTCTGCTTTGTAGAATCCACTAAGAGGAGAATGGTACTTCTCACTTGCTTGGGACCATGCCGAAGAACTTGCAACAAGTAGAAAAAGGATAAATATAAAACGCATTACAACTATTTTAAGATAGTAAAATTAAGTAGTCCCTAGGGAGAAAGGGTGCTTGCGTTCAAAAGTTTTAAACGTATAACTGTTAAGAGATAATCTCGTTACACCTGAATTTCATGAATTGGAATCCTGAAATTTACATTTGGGTATTATCCTGAAATTTTTGGCTTGTTCAAACAGGTTCAATAGGTGCAAAGAGTTCAAATGAAAATTGAACCTTTTCAACCCTTGATCTTTTTTGAATCTTTAAATAAACTCAAATAGGTGGAGAAAGTTATTCGCATTCAAAACGGAAGGATTGATCAGCTTGGTCAAACGGTTCTTGATAACATCAATTTCGAGGTGGAATCGGATGAACTGGTTTTTTTAATTGGAAAAACGGGTTCCGGGAAAAGTAGTTTATTGAAAGTGCTTTACGGAGAATTGGAACTAAGCGAAGGCTCAGGATCCATGGTAGAGTATGATCTGAAGAAACTTTCCAAAAGACAAATTCCAAATCTTCGCCGAAAATTGGGTGTGGTTTTTCAGGATTTCCAATTGCTGTCTGATCGTTCTATCAATGACAACCTGCGTTTCGTGATGAAAGCTACCGGCTGGAAAGACAAACGCGAAATGGATCAGCGCATTCGTACCGTTTTATCTATGGTTGGTTTGGAAGGGAAGGAACACATTCAGCCTCACCGCCTTTCGGGAGGAGAACAACAGCGCGTTGCGATTGCCCGGGCTTTAATTAATCATCCGAAAGTAATCATTGCGGATGAGCCGACCGGAAATCTGGATCCGGAAACTTCAACGGAAATTATGCACCTGATTGTTGCCGTTGCCAAAGAAGAAAAGGCAGCTGTGATCATGGCTACACATGATATGTCTTTGATCGAAAAATTCCCCGGAAAGGTCTATAAAGTGGAAAACAAAGAATTGAGATCATTGGATATGATGAATCGATTTGATCCGTTCCAGCCTTTGTTTGATTAAATTAAGGAGACGCTTTGCTAAAATATGAACAATCCTTTAGAATCCCTCGAAAGTGAGTTGTAATAAAGGATAAAGCTGATTTGTTATATTAAAAGTAGCATTGATCGGAGTAATGATTATCTGCTATGTTCCGCAAGGATAATTGAAATGCTTCACGTTTTGTGATGGAATTATTCCCGAAATCATTGTAGCTTTACAACTCAAAAAACATCCCCTTGAAGCAGCTTCTCATTATCGACGACGAAGAAAAACACCGCTCATTATTGGCTCGGATTATTCGATCCGAAGGCTATGATGTATTTGAGGCGGGAGATTGTGCTTCGGGTTTAAAAAAACTGAGTGCAAAGAGCATTGATGTTGTTCTTTGCGACGTCAAATTACCTGATGGATCCGGGGTGGAACTCGTGCCGAAAATAAAGGAATTTCATCCCGATACGGAAATCATTTTACTGACTGCTTTCGGGAATATTGCAGACAGTGTTCAGGCAATGAAGGATGGTGCATTCGATTACATTGTGAAGGGTAACGACAACGATAAGATCCTTCCACTTCTTTCCCGTGCTTTTGAAAAGGTTGAACTGAAGAAACGGGTTCGTGAATTAGAAAAACGCGTTGGAAAAAAATATTCGTTCGACTCCATAATTGGTACTTCACCATTAATTGTAAAGGCAATTGAACTTGCAAGAAAAGTAGCAGGAACAGATGCCAATGTACTATTGACAGGAGAAACAGGAACGGGGAAAGAAGTGTTTGCTGAAGCCATTCACCTGGCAAGTGACCGTGCAGGAAAAAGTTTTGTTGCCCTCAATTGCAGCACCTTTAGTAAAGAGATCTTGGAAAGCGAATTGTTCGGACATAAACAAGGATCTTTTACTGGTGCTATTAAGGATCAGAAGGGATTGATCGAAGAAGCTAACGGTGGCACACTGTTTTTGGACGAAATTGGAGAAATGCCTTTGGAGTTACAGGCGAAATTACTGCGGGTGCTGGAAACATCTGAGTATTTCAAAATTGGTGATACGAAACCAAGTCATTCTAACTTCAGGCTAATAGCTGCGACAAACCGCGATCTCAAAACAGAATCAGAAGAGCACCGTTTTCGGGCTGATCTTTATTTCCGACTGAACGTTTTCCAGATAGAGCTTCCTGCATTGCGCGAGCGCTCAAAAGACATCAAATTACTGACAGGGCATTTTGTGGAACAATTCTCCGCAAAAGCCAATCGCAGACCGATGAAAATAGGAGAGCATTTTCTAGAAAAACTAGTTTTGTATTCTTGGCCGGGAAATATCAGAGAACTCAAAAACATTCTTGAACGTGCTGTAATTCTCGCTGATGGAGATACCTTAACAATAGAAACACTTCCTCCTGAAATTCAATTGATTCATGAACAGAAAAGCACACTCTCCGCATTTTCAATGGCAAGTGTAGAAAAACTGCACATTCAGAAGGTATTGAACCATACAAAAGGAAACAAAGCTGAAGCAGCTCGTTTGTTAGAGATCGGCATAGCTACATTGTATCGAAAAATAGAAGAATACAAGTTATAGAATACGTTCTTATCATTTTGATAAAAGCCTCTCATTTTGAGAGGCTTTTTTTATGTCTTGAAATTTCAGACTCGTTCAAAACCACTATATAACAAGGAGTTAGCTCCCCATTCCATTTAATGGAACAACAATTGGCATAGCGCATTTAAAATTTAAAAAATGATGCGCAATAGAAACAATTACAGACGAATGAATCATTTGGCTGAACTGACAAAACAGTATGTATTGAAAGGGAACTTCAAACGTGTAAACGATTGTCTTGCAATCGCTGAATACCAGCTAAGAACAGGAACCACAGAAATGAAAAATGCCGTGGTCAACGGGTTCTTGTTTTCCTATAGTTGCTTTATGGAAATGAACAGAGCTGCTTTGAATATTCCTCTTCCGGAATTATTGGAGAAAGAGTACGTAAAGCAGGTAAATGCTTTCGGAGTTTAAACGGATGTTTATGGAAGCGACACTACTTTGTGCAATAACACTCCTGCTTTTTTGGCTGTGTTACAAAGCCGTTCATTTTTTTGAAAATGTTTAAATCATGACAGCTCTATTTATTCTTGCGATAGCCGTGTTTGTTTACCTCGGTTACGTGCTTCTCAAACCTGAAAAATTCTAATTCATGAATACAGAATTGTTTGGCGTTATTGCCATGTTCATCCTTACCGTTGCCATTGCCATTCCTTTGGGACGGTATATAGGGAAGGTTTACTTGGGTGAAAAAACCTTGCTTGATCCAATTTTCAATCCGATTGAACGTTTCTTCTTCCGCATCAGTGGTTTGGACGGAACCCGTGAAATGAATTGGAAACAGCATATTTATGCGCTCCTCGGGATCAATCTGGTTTGGTTTTTCATCTGTTTTCTCCTTTTATTGAATCAAGGATGGTTGCCATTAAATCCCGATCACAACCCTTCCATGTCGCCTGACTTGGCATTCAATACCACGATTTCCTTTTTGGTAAATTGCAATTTGCAACATTACTCAGGTGAAACCGGACTTTCTTATCTCTCACAAATTGGTGGCATTATGTTCTTGCAATTTGTGACAGCCGGAACCGGAATGGCTGCCTGCGCTATGGTTTTCAACGCAATGCGTAATAGACAAAGCGAAAAACTGGGGAATTTCTACAATTACTTTATCAAAAGCTGTACGCGTGTACTCTTACCGGTTTCATTCGTTGCAGCAATTATTTTGGTGTTCAGTGGTACACCAATGACCTGGGAGGGAAAAGAAACAATTACAACACTTCAGGGAGAAGAACAAGTTGTTTCACGCGGTCCGGCTGCTGCAATGGTTGCCATTAAACAAGCCGGGACAAATGGTGGTGGCTTTTTTGGCGTTAATTCCGCACATCCTTTGGAGAATCCGACTTACCTGACAAACATGGTTGAAAACATCCTGATCGTACTAATCCCTATCGCGATGGTCTTTGCCTTGGGATATTACCTCAAACGAAAACGCATGGCGTGGATGATTATGGGAGTAATGACTGTCGGATTCCTGGCTTTGTTTCTTCCATCGATTACTAACGAAGTAAAAGGAAACCGGGCAATTACTGAAATGGGAATTGATCAATCTACCGGAAGCATGGAAGGGAAAGAAGTTCGCTTTGGAGCGGAAGCATCCGCTTATTGGGGAATCACCACTACTGTTACTTCCAACGGCTCCGTGAATGCCATGCACGACAGTTTTACTCCAATAACCGGTGGAATGGCCATGTTGGGAATGATGGCCAATTCATTCTATGGAGGTGTTGGAGTCGGATTCCTGAACTTCTACATTTTCATTATCCTGGCAGTTTTCCTTTCCGGACTAATGGTTGGTCGAACACCTGAGTTTTTAGGTAAGAAAGTAGAAGCCAGAGAAGTAAAAATTGCAGCTTTCATTGCAATTCTACATCCTTTATTAATCTTAGCGGGAACAGCTCTTTCGGCCTATTTTGTTTCCCATAACACCAACATGGGATATTGGTATGACGGCAAAGCTTCCGGCTGGTTAAATAACCCCGGACATCATGGATTCTCCGAAATGTTGTATGAATATACTTCGAGTGCGGCCAATAACGGGAGTGGTTTTGAAGGTCTGGCTGATAACAATCCGTTCTGGAACATTACAACCGGAATTGTCATGTTGTTAAGCCGTTATTTACCGATCATAGGGCCTTTAGCGATTGCTGGGTTACTTGCCAGTAAAAAACACATTCCGGAAAGTGCAGGAACACTGCAGACGGACACACCGATTTTCGGGGTCATGATCTTCGCGGTGATTTTTATCATTGCAGCATTGTCATTTTTTCCCGCACTTGCATTAGGACCGTTCGCTGAATACTTCAGTCAAATTCATTAGAAATCATGAGTAATCAACAAATATCTTTATTTGACCGGCAACTTGTTAAAGATGCCCTCAAAGAGTCTTTCATTAAATTGAAACCACAGATCATGTGGAAAAATCCGGTCATGTTTACTGTGGAAATCGGAACAGCAGTGATGCTTGTAGTCTGTATTTTCATTCTTTTCGGAGCTGGAAATCAGGGAGGTTTCGGTTACAACATAACCATCTTTTTAATTCTGCTCGCGACCTTGCTTTTTGCCAATTTTGCAGAAGCTCTGGCAGAAGCACGTGGGAAAGCACAGGCAGACAGTTTACGCAAGACGCGTGAGGAAACTCCCGCAAAACAGTTGTTGGAAAACGGAGAAATTCGTTCAGTCAATTCTTCTGCCTTACGAAAAGGAGATGTCTTTGTCTGCGAAGCAGAAGATATCATTCCCACTGATGGTGAGATTATTGAAGGGATTGCAACCATTGATGAAAGTGCAATCACTGGTGAATCAGCTCCTGTTATTCGCGAATCCGGAGGTGACAAAAGCAGTGTTACCGGTGGAACAAAAGTTCTATCTGACAAAATCAAAGTAGTTGTAACAACAGAGCCTGGTGAAAGTTTTCTGGATAAAATGATCGCATTAGTGGAAGGTGCCAGTCGCCAGAAAACACCAAATGAAATTGCGTTGACGATTCTTTTAGCAGCGTTTACGCTCATCTTTATTATTGTGTGTGTTACTTTAAAGCCTTTCGCGGATTACGCAAATGCTCCGATTACTATTGCGGCATTCATTTCCCTGTTCGTTTGCCTGATTCCCACCACTATTGGAGGACTGCTTTCTGCGATCGGGATTGCAGGAATGGATCGTGCATTACGAGCTAATGTTATTACCAAATCAGGAAAAGCGGTAGAAACTGCCGGAGACATTGATGTACTTCTATTGGATAAAACAGGAACAATCACCATTGGGAACCGAAAAGCAACCGCCTTCTATCCATCCGATGGACAAGATGAAAAGCACCTGATAAACTGTGCGGTTTTATCATCTCTAAAAGATGAAACACCAGAAGGAAAATCGATTTTAGAGCTTGCCCAACAGTTGAATTGTGATTTAGAAACACTTCGCAAAAGTGCAACAGCAGCAACATTTATCAAATTCACAGCAGAAACACGGAGTTCAGGAATTCAACTGGAAGGAACAACCATCCGTAAGGGAGCTTTTGACGCCATTCGCAACATCGTAGAATCTGCCGGAAACACTTTCCCAAGTGAAACAGAAACAGACGTTACGACTATTTCCAGTAATGGAGGAACCCCATTGGTTGTATGTGAAAACAATCAGGTAGTTGGAGTGATCGAATTGCAGGATATCATCAAACCAGGGATTTTGGAACGTTTTGACAGACTGCGTAAAATGGGAGTTAAAACAGTGATGGTAACTGGAGATAATCCTCTAACAGCCAAATTCATTGCTGAAAAAGCAGGAGTGGATGATTTCATAGCAGAAGCCAAACCGGAAGATAAAATGGCGTACATCAAAAAAGAACAGGAAAGCGGAAAGCTGGTTGCCATGATGGGAGACGGTACGAATGATGCACCTGCACTTGCACAGGCAGATGTTGGCGTAGCCATGAACAGCGGAACTCAGGCAGCAAAAGAAGCTGGAAACATGGTGGACCTAGACAACGATCCTACAAAATTGATCGAAATCGTTGAAATCGGGAAACAACTTCTGATGACACGCGGAACACTTACGACTTTCTCCATCGCAAACGATATCGCAAAATACTTTGCAATTGTCCCTGCTTTGTTTATTGCGGCCATTCCGTCTTTGGAGGGATTGAACATCATGCACCTGCACAGTCCTGAAAGTGCAATACTTTCGGCAGTGATTTTCAATGCCTTAATTATACCGGCATTAATTCCATTGGCGCTGAAAGGAGTTGCCTATAAACCGATCGGAGCGAGCGCAATTTTGCGTCGCAACCTACTTATTTACGGATTAGGAGGTGTGATTATTCCTTTCATCGGGATCAAATTACTGGACCTATTTGTTTCACTCTTTATTTAAAAAACAGAAACCATGATAAAGAAAATTATCTCAGTTAACATTTTTACTTTCCTATGTATGATCCTGCTTTCAGTTGCTTATCCGCTTTTAATTTCAGGAGTTGGAAAACTGGCTCCGGGACATGGGAAAGGTAGAACCATTTCTTACGAAGGAAAAACAGTGGGCTTTGCACAGGAAGGTCAGCAATTTACAGCGAATAACTATTTCTGGGGAAGACCGTCAGCAGTCAATTACAATGGTGCTGGAAGTGGTGGAAGTAACAAAGGACCTTCTAACCCTGATTACCTGAAAGAAGTAGAGGCTCGTATTGATACTTTCCTTCTGCACCATCCTTACCTCGACAGAAAAGCTGTACCCGCTGAAATGGTTACTGCTTCCGGAAGTGGTTTGGATCCGCACATTTCACCAAAAGCAGCCGAAGTGCAAATCAAACGTGTAGCACAGGAAACCGGATTAAAAGAGCAGGATCTTCGTTTACTAGTCAAAACACACACTGGAACACCTCTTTTAAATGTCCTCGGACCAAAAACAATCAATGTCCTGGAATTGAATCTGGCATTGAAAAATCTTCAAACAAACAAAAAATGAAAAATAAATGTACACTTGGGTTAGTAATGTTAGCCCATATTTCTATCGCTCAAACCTCTGAAAAGACAAGTAACGATAGCATTAAAATTCCATTCGACGGAATAGATGTTTCCTGGCAAAATGGAAGCGACAGGAGAACTGAAAGCATTTGGAAAGATAATGCCATTTTTACACCAAGCGTAATGATTGATGTGAATTACACGTATTCGTTTAATAATCCGAACGACAATACAGTTGTTGGTTCCACTGCTTTGGCCCGAAATAATGAATTTCAACTTTCAGCGCTTCATTTTGGAGGGGATCTTAATTACAAAAATGCCAGAGCCCGTTTTATGACTCAGTTTGGTACGCGCTCCATAGTGGTTCCTCGAAACGATTATAGCCCTTATAAAGGTCAATACCAACTTGCTAATGTTTATCGTTACGTCAGCGAAGCAAATGTCGGGTATCACTTCAATAAGTGGCATGGAATTAATTTGGATGCGGGGTTGTTTATGTCCTATATCGGATTGAATTCATTTTACCAATCTGAAAACTGGGAATACCAGGCTTCTTTCACCTCAGACAACACACCTTGGTTTTTCAATGGACTTCGTGCTCAAATCTTTCCTTCAAAACACATGAAAATAGAGGCTTGGGTGATCAATGGCTGGCAAAGTTACGGGCGTTTCAATTCAATGCCCGGCTTAGGGGGGAATATAACCTGGATGCCAAATGATAAATTGAAATTATTGACAAACGATTATTTTGGAAAAGATGCAGCAGGAATCAAAGACCGCCAGCGTTTTCACAGTGATAACAGTTTACTCTACAAATATTTTGATAAACCTACCTCAAAAGGAATTACAAAAATGGCCTTTTCATTAACTGCAGATTTTGGTTTCGAAAAAGGAGGAGGAGTAAATGGTTTTAAGAATGGAGATAGTATCGCTGGTCCTGCACAGTATTTCGCAAGTGCCATGTTTTACAACCGCATTTGGTTCTTTAAAAACAAGGTTGCATGGACAATTGGAGGTGGAATAATGACAAATCCGGGTCGATACCTTGTTTTGTATCCGACAGGTCAGGCAAGTCCACTTCCTAATCCAAATAATCCAACACAAACAGAAGGAGCATTTCCGTTCTCGGCTAATCCCGGTGATGCCTTTAAAGGTTGGGATTGTTCTACCAATATCGATTTTATGCCAAATCAAAGTATTACCTTTAGAATAGAGGCTGTTTACAGGCATTCTTCGGTTCCTTACTTTGCAGGTGCTGGGGGTGTAACTTCGCAAACTGGTTATTCAACGGCAGTACTTGACCCGTCTTGGCGACCTGATTTGGTGAAATCGGAATTCAGAATCATTGCAGCTTTGCTGTTTAGAATATAAAAACAAAGCAGTGTAGAAACGACACTGAAAGTAAATGTTATATTGGTTTAAACAGTCATGTCTTATTTTAAGACGTGGCTGTTTTGAAGTTTAACAGCTTGTCATGACAGAAAAGGAAAATAATGTCCAGCATTTTCTCGACTTAATCAAACGATCAAGACGGGGGAAATTCAAGATTTATATCGGAATGAGCGCCGGAGTGGGAAAAACTTACCGGATGCTCCAGGAATCTCATGCCTTGCTTAAAAGTGGGATTGACGTAAAGATCGGTTACATTGAAACGCATGACCGTGAGGAAACCCGATCACTTTTGGGCGGATTACCCATCATTCCGAGAAAACATGTTTTTTACAAAGGGAAGGACATAGAAGAAATGGACCTTCAAGCGATCATTAACCTCCGGCCGGAAGTAGTAATTGTAGATGAACTGGCGCATACAAATGCGGAAGGCAGCAAGAACAAAAAGCGTTGGCAAGATATCATTGATATTCTTGAAGCGGGAATCAACGTAATTAGTGCCGTTAATATTCAGCACATGGAAAGTCTGAATACTGAAATTCGCCAAATTACCGGAATTGAAGTGGAAGAACGTATCCCTGACAGTGTTTTGCAGATGGCAGATGAGGTAGTGAACATTGATCTTACGGCAGATGAGCTTATCAACCGGTTAAAAGAAGGTAAAATTTATAAAGCGGACAAAATACAACGGGCTCTGAGCAATTTTTTCAAGTCAGAGAATATTCTTCAGTTGAGGGAGTTGGCACTGAAAGAAGTTGCCAGTCAGGTAGAACGAAAAGTAGAAATAGAAGTTCCTTCGAATGTTTCCTTTCGACACGAAAAGTTATTGGCATGTATCAGCAGCAATGAGAAAACTGCTAAGAAAGTAATCCGAAAAACAGCACGTCTTTCAAGCTATTATAACAGTAGATGGTTTGTCCTGTATGTCCAAACGCCTGCTGAGAATAACGACAAAATACCTTTAGATAAACAACGGCATTTAATCAACAATTTTAAATTGGCAACTGAACTGGGAGCGGAAGTCATTCGATTGGAGGCGAAAAATATAACGGAGGGGATTATGCAGGTTGCAGAAGAAAAAAAAATTACCACGCTTTGTATCGGGAAACCGCATTTCAATCTGCTCAAAATTATCCTTGCTACATCTATTTTCAATAAACTGCTCACTAAATTAGTTGCTTCGGATATTGATTTAGTTATACTTTCATGAGACTTTATAAAACAATGAGAATAAAAACAAAATTGACACTTGGTGTCGGATTACTGCTTTTGCTGATTATTCTGCTGGCAGTTGTTTCCGGAGGTTATGTCCTCACATTAAAAGAAGATACCAACAACATATTAGTTGCTAATTACAACAGTTTGGATTATTCCAGGAAAATGCTTCTTGCGTTAGATGAGGAGGAGAAGGACAAAACTGCCGAAAAGCGTTTTCGTGAAAATCTAAACTTGCAAAACAAGAATATTACAGAAAGTGGTGAACGGGAAATCATGGAGCGACTGAATGATCACGTTCGCGAACTGGGTGAAGACTTTACTTTAAAAAATCGGACTCATCAGCTGGTGCGTCAGGATTTATTAGAAATTATGCGACTCAATATGAGTGCAATACAGCGTAAAAGCGATTTGGCAAATCAATCTACTCATAGTGCTTTGTTCTGGATTGTGGGAACGGGTAGTGCCTGCTTTCTGATTGCATTTATTCTGCTCGTTCAATTACCACGAAATATTGCCCGCCCAATCAAGGAATTGACAGAAAGTATCCGGCAAATTGCTTCCAGAAACTATAAGCAGCGTGTTGCCTTCGAAAGCCATAACGAATTTGGTGATCTGGCTAAATCTTTCAATGTAATGGCTGAAAAACTGGATGAATACAACAGCACCCAGTTGGCAGAAGTCCTTTATGAAAAGAAGCGTATCGAAACACTGATTAACAGTATGAATGATCCTGTAATTGGTCTCGATGAAAAGCAGCTAATTATGTTCGTGAATGATAAAGCGATTAACATCCTTGGATTATCCAAAACAGATTTGATGGGAAAATCAGCACAGGAAGTTGCCCTTTCCAATGATCTCTTAAGATCATTAATTCGGACTGCATCTGACAAAGAACCAAAACAACCGGCTCCCATAAATATTTTTGTTAATGGTAAAGAACAGTACTTCGAAAAAGAACAGGTTACCATTTCAATAACACCAACAGGCGAAAGTGAAAAACACACCATTGGTGATGTAATCATTCTTCGGAATATCACTTCTTTCAAAGAATTGGAATTTGCCAAAACTAATTTTATGGCGACTATTTCCCACGAACTGAAAACGCCTATATCATCTATAAAAATGAGTTTACAGTTGCTTGAAAAGGAAGGTGGTGGCATCCACAATCCAGAACAGCAACAGCTCATTCAGAGCATTAAGGAGGATAGTGACCGACTTTTGAAGATCACAGGAGAATTATTGAATTTATCGCAAATCGAAACCGGAAATATCCAACTGGTTCTGCAATCGTCTAACCCGAACGATATGATTACCCATGCCGTAGAAGCTGCTGCCAAGGAAGCTGAACGTTATGAGGTAGACATTCAAGTAAATGCAATAACCGGCGATATTCCAGAAATTTTTGTAGACACTGATAAAACGCAATGGGTACTTATCAATCTATTGGTTAACGCTATTCATTATTCGCCCGTTGGCGGAACTGTTACGGTTAGTTTAGAGCAGCACGAAAACAGTGTGCGATTTGCTGTAACCGATAAAGGCAAAGGAATTGATCCAAAATATACCACTCGGATCTTTGACCGGTACTTTCAAGTGCCAGGCAGCAGTAAATCGGGCAGCGGACTCGGATTAGCGATCTGTCGGGAATTCATCGAAGCACAAGGAGGTACGATAGGTGTCGATAGTCAGCCGGGAGAAGGTAGTACATTTTATTTTCTCATAGAACAGAAGTAGTAGTTTATTAAATTTGCGTGAGATTTCTATTTCTTCACGAGAAGATGTTGAATAGGACTAATCTCTTAAATAAGAAACTCACGCAGAAACGGATGAAATACTTAGCACTCATTTTTTTGATGATTAATGGTCATTTATTTAGTCAAGTAGTCAATACGGGGATGACAGCGAATTATGACTCATTGGAAGTTGGAAAAGTAAAGATTGGAGGTTTAATAGATACCTACTATGGCTTCGATTTCAATCATCCCGAAACTTCTGATAGACCTTACTGTGTTTCATCACCACGCCATAATGAAATCAATATCAACCTGGCATACATCGAACTGCAGTATATCAATAAACGTGTGCGCGGGAGATTGGTTCCTGGATTCGGCACCTACATTAACGCCAATTACGCGAATGAAAAAGGCAGTTTGAAATACCTGATTGAAGCAAATGTGGGTGTGCGTCTTTCTAAAAAACGCGATATCTGGGTTGATGCAGGAATTATGGGTTCACCTTTCACCAATGAAACAGCTATTTCCAAAGATCACCTGATGTACACCCGCTCATTTGCTCCGGAATATGTACCTTATTATTTGACCGGTGTAAAGGTGAGTGCTCCAATTGGAAAGAAAATAAAGGCATACGGTTATATTCTCAATGGCTGGCAAGTAATAAGTGACGTCAATAATCCACTTTCCGTGGGAACTCAGATTGAATACCGACCTTCAAAGACCGTATTGATCAACTGGGATACTTATGTTGGCGATGAATCTTCGAAGTTGACCCCGGAAAATCGAACGCGCTATTTTACAGATGTGTATTTGATCTATAACTCCACAAAGAAATTTTCAATGACTTCTTGCGCTTATATAGGTGCACAAGACAAAAAAGATACACTTGGTGTTGAATCAAGAGCTATTTGGTGGCAAGCGAATTTGATAGGCTCTTACCAATTTACCAAAGCGATTTCATTGGCAGGGCGGATTGAATATTTTAATGATCTAAAATCCGTACAAGTTGTTCCAATTACCTCGGTAAAAGGATTTGATGCTTATAGTGCAGGATTATGTTTGAATGTAAAAATTGGTGACAATGCACTTTTCCGTTTGGAGGGGAGATCATTCTTTTCAGACCGAAAAATGTTCATCGGTAAAAACAAGCAGGAAACAAACAGCAGCAACTTGTTGATCACTAATTTGACCGTTTGGTTTTAGTAAGCGTTTGAATTTACTGTTGAGTGAATTCCCGGAAGTATTCTGTTTAAAACCCAATTTCCTTCAAAGCAGCTTTCAGTTTTTCAATCCCGAATTCTTCCTCCAATTCCTCCAATCGATTCGCTGATTGCTGATTTGAGTTTAATACTTGATTGATCTTGTCAGCTAAAGGCAAAATTGGATCCCAAATGACACAGTGTTTCTCCAAACCTGATGGATCTGTCATTTCTTTTGTTGCAATGCAAGGTTTTCCGGTGAGTAAAGCACGGATTACTTTCAGTTTTATTCCGGAAGATTTAAATCCGATTAATAAGTGCAGCGAGCAGCTCCGCATCAAATCATTCAATTCGGAATCACTTGGATTTGCAATGCATTCCCAACCCTGTGCCTGAATTTTTTTTATCAGGTTCGAACTTGGGTTTTTACCAGCAATGATAATCGGAAGATCAAAGTTTGAACGCTTGTTTTCTTGAATCAGTTTATCAATCGCTTCCTTATTTTCCGGAACGGATAAATTGCCATGATATAATGCAAAGGGTTTTCCTTCCAGTGAATCTAAAATCAGATCTGAATTGATTGTAACCGGAAGATAGGTGGCTTGAAAACCTAACTGCTGATAGTATTCCTGATCACTTTTCGAGATGCACAAAAGCGGAATTTTCTTCAGCTTTAACTCTTGTTTTCGCAACTTCCGGGATTCCAAACTGAAAAATAAACGTTCAGAAGTTGTTTTGGCATCTTTCGCCAAATCGCGGTAATACTGCCACTCAATGTTGTGCATGCGAACAGCCACTTTTTGGTGGTTTTTGAGTAGTTCAGTGACCCAAAATGTGCAGTGTTGTCCTTCCAGCAAAATGGGGTTTTCATCAGCCAGCAAACGATTCAACAGTTCTTCGGAATTTCTGCTTTTTACGATATATGGAAGATTCGAAAGAACAGATTTCACTCCATTTTTCCGATCGTAATAATAAATTTCATCTGCAATTTCAGAAAAGTCATGGTTTCTTCCTCTTCCATATTCATAGCAATGAAGAATCACCGAGTAGCCCAGATTTTTTAATCCCTTTGCTCTGAGGTATACATCCAAAACTCCCCCGTAATCCGGAGGGATCGGAACATCAAAAGAAACAATATGGATTCGATTATGCATGGACTTTCGGATAGAATTCGTTTAATTGTTGTACTTCAACTCCCCAGTTTTCTTTACTAGCTGCAATTTTACACTTGTTTTTCCAGAATTCCATCAATTCCGGATTATCAAGAATTCGTTGGATCTGCTGAGCCAAGGCTTTCGGTCCAAAATCTGTTACGATTTCTCCCACATCATAGCCTTTTACGAGTTTGGAAACTTCTACTAAATCCGAGCAAACAACAGGAGTTGAAGTGTGAATGTAATCAAAGATCTTGTTGGGTAATGAAAACAGATAGTTTGGATTTGTAGGTTGGTCGAAGCTTAAACCCAGATCTGCCTGCTGTGTAAATTGAAGGAGTTCCTGATAAGGTCGTTTTCCAAAAAACAGAACCAGATTCTGCCAATTTTCGGTTTCCACCAATTTTTTCATCTCCGGAATAATGTCACCATTCCCAACAATAATCAGTACCGTATTTTCCAAAAACGGCATCATACGAATTGCCTCTTCAACACCTCTGTCTACATTCAATCCTGCGCCTTGCATGATCAATATGTTTTTTCCTTCCGGAATTCCGAGTTCTTTTTTCGAGTGTATCAAAGAAGGATTCCAAAGAGGAGAAACATTGCGGACTACTTTGAGGGGAACCCCGTATTTTTCCTGATATTTCTGAGCAATGGAATAATTGACCGTACTCACATACTTGAGTTTTGGAAAAATAAATCGTTCGATCCGCTCCCAAACAGCTCTTATTTTTGGACGGCTGATTAACTCCGGAACTTCTGTAAAATACTCGTGTGAATCGTAAACCAGTTTAGTTCTTTTCAGCTTCGAAACCAAATAATTCGGAAGTAGGGTATCCAGATCATTTGAGACCAAAATACTAGAAGAATGAAACAAGAGAAACCAAAACAAGCGAAAGTTAAACCAAGCATAGAACAAGGCACCTTTTTCAAAGAACATCCGGAACCGTTTTGTACGGTAACTCCGGGGCTCCATTTTTTGACTGGATTTGAGAGTTCTTCCTACCAGCAAGACGTCATAACCTTGATTTTCAATAAACGAACAAACCTTATGAACACGCTGATCGGTGTTCAAATCATTGATAACGCTAACAATAACTTTTGGTTTCTTCAATCTATAGTTTTACGATTCGTGCAATGCGTTGAATGGTTCCGTCCGAGATGCGAATGTGATAACTGCCTTTTGCAACAGTACTCAAATCAAAAATTTGGATACTACCAGTGATTTTACTCTGAATTTGGATCACTTTTCCTGTCATATCTAATAATTCAAGGGAAATAGATTCACTCGTTACTGCGGAAAGATCTACTGTAACTTCATCAAGTGCCGGATTCGGATAAATAGAAATGGCATCCAATTGATTTTGCTCCAATCCAAGTGAATTCGAAAGCACAATATTGTAGTCTTCTACTTCACCGTAATTGGTATTTCCACAAGGTTCTATCGGCCCTTCTCCTCCCTGAGAAGCATTGAATACGATTCGTGTCCGCATTTTAACGATCCCGGTTACTGCATTAGCAGGAACTGTGAAATTGAAAACCAGAGATGATCCGGCAACTACGGATACAAAAGCAATGCGCTCATTTGCATCATCAAAATCAAAATCACTGTTGAAATCAATCCAGGCAGCGATCTCATCGCCGGCATAAGCACTTCCTGGCAATCCTCCTGTGATTTGAGGAATGATGGTAATGCTGTAAGTTTGACCTTTGATCAAGGTGGCACTTAAATTATAATTGGTGTAATTCGTACATCCGGTTTCATTGTTGATCGTTTCCAGAACCACTTTTTGAATAAACTCATCACAATAAGTAGATGTTGCAGTACATGGAGATGTTGCAGTAGTGACGTAAATGTAATTTGTTTTCAATTCTACGTCAGATCCTGAGGAATTTGAAACAGTTAATTCAACGGTATAAGTTCCACCCGTAGTAAAAGTAACTTGCGGATTCTGAGAGTTTGCATTCGTTCCGCCCGCATACGACCAACCGGTTGCAGGAGTAATAACCCAAGACCAATTAGTGGGAGTACCGGTAGACTGATCTGTAAATTGTGAAGTTCCTCCAACACTTACTGTTGTTGGGTTTGCAATAAATTGAGCAACGGGTGGATTGGGGGTCACAGCACATGGAGTTGCTAATCCGTTCACGTAAGTTGCTCCGGTATTGGATGGATCCAACCAAGGTTTTAACTGCGCATTTGCAGTTGTCCCATTTTGATCCCAATCGAAATAAAATTTACCGTATAAATCGTGTTTGTCAGGTCCGGTTCCTTGTCCGGCACCATTTGCCGTACAGGCAGAAGCACCACCCGAAAGCTGCCCGGTAATTCTTCCGGATGAGTTAAAAATCGGTGAGCCTGAAGATCCTCCTTCTGTTACACCGTGACCATTTGCAGTGGTTGTCCAGACAACTCTCCAATGTGCATTCGGAGCACCTCCATTGAAATCAGCGGTAGTTAAAGCTTGCGAATAGGTCGATATTTTTTTTGCACTTCCGGCTGGATGGTGAATTCCTACTCCATTTCCGGATGGGTTATTCGTTCTGTCCCAACCTGCATAAAACACTTCATAAGATGCTGGAGGTTGTGCGCTCAATTCGACCAGATAAAAATCAGATCCTGCTACTTCGTCAGGATCCGGAGGATTATTTAGAGTTCCGTTTCCGGAAGATGCTTTCACGGTTCCACCGGTCATTGTTTTTGTTCCTTTTGAGGGATCGTTGTAATTGCCAGTTCCGGTAGAACAAGTTGTTTTCTGATATTTCCAGTACCAAACCCATGTTGCGATCGATTGACCGGCCACGCGTTCTCCACAATGCCAGGCAGTAAGTATATAAGGCTTGCAATTGTTTGAAGTATTATTGATCGTAGAGGCTGAACAAACGAAGGTTGAACTTCCGTCATTAAAAGTGTAGTGAACCACTGACTTGATCTGATTTGCCCAATTGTTTCCTTCGGAACAAGCTACGTCGACTTCACACGTTCCAGCCTTTTCATGAACGATCTCGTTGTTTATAAATGCATCTACATGTTCTTCAACTCCACGATAGAAATAAACAACTTCGTTGACCCTGAAAACCGGAATTTCCTGAACCCATGCCGGAGCGCTGTATTCCAGGTACAAATTTTCGCCCTGAACCATTTCCATTGCTTGAAAATCATCTGTTGCAGAAGTATAAGCTCCCAGAACTTGTTTTCCGTTCTCGTTATACGCAAATAATTTTCCACCTGCCGGAATTTGAACCGCTTCAGAGAAATACAAACCAAGAGCAAGTGCCCCTTTTCCGGAAATAATCAACCGCCAAACTTTTGTTCCGTCTGGCAACAAAGTCCACGTTCCGGAATTATTCATCGTAATCGAAACGGGAACATTCAGACCTACACGATAAGCACCTTTTGAATCATTTGCCGCATCTTCATTCTTTGCAGCGATTACATTTGGTTTGCTTAGCATATAAACAGAAGGAGCATATTGAAACGGAGCAATGCCAGTAGTAGTCACTTTTTGTAACCCTATTGGAAGTCCGCCCTCACTTACTTGAGCATTTAATGCTACGCAAAGCGACACGAATGTGCCGAGCATTAAAAGATATTTTAGCATTGTGCTTATATTTATGTGTAGTTTTCTCAAAATTACACTCTTTTAACACAAGATACCAACTTGAAAACGCTTTTTTATAGAAGTTTGTCTTATGAATAAGGTATTAGTCATCGAAGACGAGCAAAGTTTGCTCGAAATAATTCAATTTAATCTGGAATTGGAGGGCTATTCTGTGACCACCATTAATAATGGCAGAGAGGCTTTAACAATGAAAAATCAATTGGATAACTATGACTTAGTAATTTTGGATGTGATGCTGCCGGAAGTCAGCGGATTGGATATTTGCCGTTCTTACAGAGAAGTATCTGCTGTTCCGATTATTTTTATTTCTGCCAAAGGGAACACCATTGACCGGATTGCCGGATTGAAATTAGGTGCAAATGACTATTTACCAAAACCATTCGACCTGGAAGAATTCATCCTTCGCTGTTCGATTTTGGTGCAGCCGAATAAAAAGCATGTAAACATTCCTTCCGAGATAAAAATTGGAAATTACCGCGTATTACCGGCATCATTTGAAGTGGAAAGTATGCTTTCCGGCGAAAAACAGGAATTAAGCAAGCGCGAAATGGAATTGATCCAACTGTTTTTTTCACGAAAAGACGAAGTTGTTTCGCGTGATGAAATCCTCAACACCTTATGGACAAATGATCAGTTTCCAACAGGGCGCACCATTGACAATTACATTCTGAGCTTCCGCAAATTATTTGAAGAAGATCCGAAGAATCCCCAATTTTTTCATTCGATTCGCGGCGTTGGATATAAATTTACCTTACTTGATTAATCCTATCTTTGCAACATGGTTGTAGAACTTGACAGAGAAATAACAGAAGAAAAAAGATTGCGTTATGATAAAGCCTATTTGAGAATGGCTCAAACTTGGGCGGAATTATCGCATTGTGAACGAAAAAAAGTTGGAGCACTGATTGTGCGTGATGGAAGAATTATTTCTGATGGATATAACGGAACTCCGGCAGGGTTTCCAAATTGCTGCGAAGATCAGCAGGGAAATACAGAATGGTATGTGTTGCATGCGGAAGCGAATGCAATCCTGAAAGTGGCGCGTTCTACAAACGATTGCAGTGATGCAACCTTGTTTATTACCTTATCACCATGCAAAGATTGCAGTAAATTGGTTCTTCAAGCCGGAATCAAACGAGTTGTTTACATGATGGAATATAAAGATACTACTGGTGTTGATTTCTTAAGAAGCGCCGGTGTTGAAGTTGTCCATATCTCAGACCCAAGCGAATGAATAGAAAATATGCCTTTGTTTATCCTGTCTTATTAATGGTCTTTCTGGTCATTGGTTTGTTATTGGGATCCCGTTTAAATCAACCTGCTCCTCAGCAAGTTTCTGGTAATTATTCCAAAATGCAGGAAATTATCGGCTTGCTAGACAGAGAATATGTGGATTCGATTGAAAGCAAAAAGTTGTTCGAAAAGACGATTTCTGATATGCTTCATGAATTGGATCCACACTCAAATTATATTCCTTCTGAGGATCTACAAGCTGTGAATGAGCAAATTGATGGAAAGTTTGGTGGAATTGGAATTCGATTTGCAATTATTCGCGATACTTTGTGTGTAACCAATGTGATCCCCAATTCACCGTCTTTAAGAATGGGAGTTTTGGCTGGAGACAAGATCCTGATGATTGACGGAAAAAACGTAGCACGTAAGAAAATCAAGAACGAAGATGTATTGGGGAAGTTGAAAGGCGAACCAAATACAAGGGTGAAGATTCAACTTTTCCGCAATAAAAGGAAGATAGAAAAAACAATTGTCCGTGGAATCATTCCAATTCCTTCCATTGTATGTGCTCAGATGCTGGACGAAAAAACAGGATATATCCGACTGGATAATTTCTCTGTTTCCAGCGCAGAGGAATTTCATTATGCAGCGTTGCAGTTGAAGGCAAAAGGAATGAAAAAATTGATCTTCGATTTGAGAGACAATGGAGGAGGAGTTTTGGACGGCGCGGCTAAGATTGCTGATGAGTTTTTACCGGAAGGTCAAAAAATTGTGGTGATCAAAGGAAAGAAATACTTGAATACAACACGTTATGCAAGAGCTGGAGGGTTATTGGAAAAGACGCCACTTGTTGTTTTAATCAACGAAAATTCTGCTTCAGCTTCTGAAATTGTTGCGGGTGCAATACAGGATAACGATCGCGGAATGATTATCGGGCGGAGATCTTTTGGAAAAGGATTGGTTCAGCAGGATTTCTCTCTTTCCGATAAAAGTGATTTGAGATTGACGATAGCCAGATATTATACTCCTTCAGGGCGTTGTATCCAAAAACCGTTCGGTGAAAGTTATGAGGATTATTACCATAGTAATGACAAAAGAAGAGATAACGGAGAATACTTCACTCCCGACTCTTCTGTTTTCAAGAATGCAAACAAATTCAAAACGCTCAAAGGAAGAATTGTTTATGATGGCGGAGGAATTATGCCGGATATTTTTGTTCCATTGGACACATCAAATTCCACAATCTATTATTTGACCTTGCGTTATTCAGGAGTATTCCAACAAGTTGCTTTTGATTTTGTAGCGAATAAACGCAATTCATGGTCTTCCGTGAAGGAATTTAATGCGGCTTTCAATACCCCAAAACCACTCATGCAGAAACTCATAGCGGAAGGGGAGAAATTGAAGATTCCATTCAGCGCCTCAGATTATGCACGAAGCGAAGAATTGATGAAACATGTGATGAAAGCAGAAATTGCCCGTCAGTTGTTCATTGAAGAGGGCTACTTTTTCATCGTTGGTTCATATGATAAGGAAGTTCAAAAAGCATTAGACTACCTGAAACGTTAAGCGCGGATTCACATAAATATTAGAATACACAAGTCCCTCAGTTCATAGATTGAATTGAGGGATTCGTTTTTTATAGCAGCTTAATTGTTTAAAAAGTAGTATTTTCAATCCATCAATCAGTCAACATGAAGTATCTCCAATTAGGTGCTGTAAAAAAGGAAAATCCGAAGCTGCAATTTCCTCTTTCCGAAGATCAAAAGGAAGAGTTTCTGGAAACGTTCAAAAAACTTTTTCCGGATGCATCAGAAATCGACCAAGTGCAGTTTTTAAGTATTTGCTCGAATCCGAAAGGAATCATTTTTGCTTCATGGACAGAGGAAAACCCGAGTTTGATCAACACACTCAAGAAGGGCACTTTTTCAGAATTGTTTATCGATTCTTCGAAACTTCAGGAACACGCACTTTTTGGAGAATACAAGGTATTCCTAGAATTGTATTTGTTTCCGATTTTCACGGCTCAATTTCCTTCTGTTTCCAATAAAAACATTCATTTTTTCATGAGTTATTCCGTTTTGCTACCCGATTATCAGCAGAATTTGGTTCAGGACTCGTTATCGGATTGGATTTTTAAACAGAAGGAAGAATTAAGCTTAGCAACCAATAAAGCGAAAAAAGATACCGACCTGCATCGCTTGATTGATTCGTTCTTAAGTGAAAATATGATCACGGCACTGGACTTATTGAACGTGAATCATTACCGCATTAAAACGCAGTTATTGGAGTTCTTTATGAGCTTGGCTTACCATCCTAAAAGTTCGACGCGCTTTCTCATGTATTTGACCAATAAATTATTGGAGATCAAATTTACAGCCGAACATAAAAAGCAGTTAAGCAATTTTGGAACAGATGTAAAGAAAGGAAAAATTGTGGTAGAAACTACCCGTGTTTCCTGGCTGCGTCTGAGTTTGATAATTCTCGTCTTACTGCTGTGCGGTACAGGAATAGTGGCACTCTTCTTCGTAGAAGCTGATCCCGAAACGGATATGCTTCAGGAAAAGACTGCTTATATGGAGTTTAGCAAGGAAGAGCGTTTGAAACTCGACTCCTTAATCACAGAAATTAGAAGCGAAGACCGTATGATCAGTGATGCACAGCTGGATTCCAACCTACCCTTTGTGGGGGTTGATCTGGTAAAGAAACGCAACTGGAACAATACACTGTTTAATAAATTGTACCAAAACTGGGGAAACAATGATTCCATTCCATTTACGAAATTCTTCACGCAGGGAAAATCATTTGGTAAACCCTATGTGAAAACCAAAGATCTGGATAGAAAACCCGGAGAAATTGCCGTTGAATTGCACAATGAAACGGACCGAATGGTTCTGATAGTTGTTTTTCAGAACAATAAGAAGGAGCCTGTTTACACCAAATATATAGAAGCAAAAACATTGGCCGAATGGAAAATAAACATCGGAGAATACCTCTTTGTTTTGCCCGGGAATAAAGTTCCTTCCAATGCGCAATTCGGAGAACTTCCCTTTAAGGAACTGGACGGACATTTCTTTGAGAATCTAGGAATTGCTTATCGGGTAGATTATATCAATGGAAAGCGAATCAAACTGGTTTGGGAAAATCTGGGAAATAACGAATCGTATTTGGTGGATTTGTCAGGTGCTTTGATCAAGGAGTAGACTTCGACTCCGCTCAGTCTCCTTTAAAAGTTTTGTGGGGTTCCAAAGATGGCTGAGCGGAGTCGAAGCCAAAAAAGAAGAGAGACTGGAAATAAAGTCTCTCTTCACACGCTACCTAACTAAACCTAACTACTACTACTTATACTCTTCTAACGCAGTGTTTTTGCTTTTGGTACATGTGAAGGATGTAATTAACGTCTTTTAACTAATCTTATAGGGAGGAGAGAGCTTGAAGGCAATAAGATATTAAGATGTAAGGCTTTGATTGTCTTTTATTTGAATTGGAATTCGAATAGTTTAAAACATTATTTTGATTTTATTCTGTAAAAACAAGACTTGGAACAATAAGGAGTATGAAACAGAATTATCGCAGGGAACGACCATTCAAAAACATCATTCAGATTCTGTTTTTCATTCAGATAATGAAGTTCCTAAAAACAACAAGAGAGAAGCAGGCGCTCCTCTCTTGTTCCAACCTAAACTACTACTACTTATGAAAACTAACCTCTAACCTCATAGCAAATAACGTACCAAAGTATTTTATCTGTTTATGATGTTAGCGTATACAAAGATAACGGACGCATTTCGATTTTGTTTCATAACTAAGTTCTTTTTAACATTATTTGCAAAACGCGAATTTTAGTGAAATGGGCACGTAAGATAAGATTTCATGTATCTTTGACGTCGAATTATAATATTTCCTCTCTGAAGGCATGAAAGTTATCGATCATTTAAACGCAGCGAAAGACACGCTATTTTCATTTGAAATTCTCCCTCCGTTAAAAGGAGCGAATATTCAATCCATTTACGATGGTATTGACCCATTAATGGAATTCAAACCGAAATACATTAATGTAACCTATCATCGCGAAGAATTCATCTATAAAGAACGCGAGAAAGGACTTCTTGAAAAGATTGCCATTCGCAAGAGACCCGGAACGGTTGGAATCTGTGCGGCGATCATGAATAAGTATGATATAGATGCAGTTCCACATTTAATCTGTGGCGGATTCTCACGAGAAGAAACCGAAAACGCTTTAATCGACTTGCAGTTCTTAGGAATTGACAATGTGTTGGCATTGCGCGGTGACTCCATCAAAACAGAATCTACCTTTAAACCGGATCCCGAAGGGCATAAATATGCCGTTGAGTTAATTGAACAGATTTCAGAAATGAATCAGGGAAATTATTTGGTGGATGACATCCAATTGGCTCCGACGAATTTCTGTATTGGTGCAGCAGGTTATCCTGAAAAGCATTTCGAAGCGATGAATCTAAGTACGGACTTACAATATCTGAAAGCGAAAGTGGATGCAGGTGCTGAATATATTGTAACCCAAATGTTCTTCAACAATCAAAAGTATTTTGAGTTTGTGGATGCTTGCCGTGCTATTGGAATTACTGTTCCGATTATTCCGGGGATTAAACCGATTACGACCTTGAACCATATTTCCTTTTTACCGAAGGTATTCCATATTGATCTTCCTGAAGAATTGAGTAAGGACTTAATCAAGTGTAAAAGCAATAGGGAAGTTTTTGAAGTGGGTGTTGCATGGGGAATCCATCAATCGCAAGAACTCAAAAAGGCAAATGTGCCGGTAATCCATTATTATACTATGTCGACCTCTGAAAGCGTTAAAACGATAGCGGAGCAAATATTCTAATTATGAAAAAATCACTTGTAAGTTTTCTGTTTTTAAGCGCTTGTCTGGTAGGATTTGCTCAGACAAAATTTCCGCCTTTAAAATTAAACAACGCGTTGGTCGTTAGTCATTTAGATAAGGAATCAGATCAGTTCTCTTTAGAAATCGCCGTTTCCGATGTACTTTCCAGATCAAAGGTTAAAAACACGGTTTCATTGAATGTGTTGAAAGCCGGTGGAGATCCACAGGTTTTATTGACAGATTCCCTGACGCAATTATTGACAGCAAAAGGAATCAATACCTTGATGTTGGTTTCGGTACGTGGTTTTGACAACCGCTTTAGACCATCAACAGGAAATATGACTTTGGCAGAAGATTTGGCAGCTGACAACTTATTCCCGATTTACAAAGAAGACATCGTTTCAGTGACTTTCGAATTCCATTTTTACAGAGATGGAAAATTGGTTTACGCGGATTTGTTGAAGATCGGTGGAATTAATTCGAGAGATAAAGTCTTGAGAAAATTGCGCAAGAAACTGGCTAAAAAGGTTCAGAAAGACTGGGTGTAGAGAATTGAAAATGGAGAATGTAAAAGTGAAAAGCACACACGGTTTTCTACTTTCACATTCCCAATTATTCATTTTCAATTGGTTTAGAACTCCAATCTATTTGTAAAGAGTCAATGTTCCACCAAGTGTTCCATTAGCATTATAGGGACTAGCATTACTGCTTCCATTTTCCAATACGATTCCGCTCAAATCTGCGGTTACTTTATTTCCTTGAACAACCAAGGTCAAATGTCCTGACATATCAAAAGAAGTCCATTCGATCCAGCTTGATCCAATCATTTCAGTTATGTTCATATAAATGTGTGTTGGATCCGTATCAAATTGGTCATCAACCAAAATATAGCTGGTTGTTTGAGAAGGTAATTCCGAAATATTAAAGAATGTGGAGAAGGTTTTGAGGTTGTTTGAAGAGTGGTTCGCCCCAATGTAATTCGATCCTCCTGCAACTGCCCAGCCGCAAGGACCGCTCAATTGGAATACTTCTCCATTTGTAAGGGTTAACGTAATATCTGCATGACCTTCTTCTGTGACCGGTGTCGGAGTTGGAGTCGGTTTCTTTTCGTCTTTTTTGCAAGACATTAACATAGAAGCCGTGAGTGCTATAAAAACAAGAAATTTCATAATTGAAGGATTAATTTTGATTACTACTACTATTCAAAAGTCGTACTTCACCTAGCCAACAACAACAGCGAATAGATAAACAACACGATTAATCGACAAACAACGGGTAGGTATGCTGATTTTCAATTAAATTTGATTAAAACCGCTTCGTGATGAAATTGAATTGTGTAGTTGTGGATGATGATGAGTTGGATAGATTGATGGTACTTTCCTGCCTGAAAAATTATCCTGAAATAAGTGTGGTTGAAGTGTTCAGTTCCTCACTGGAAGCACTTGAATTTTTGGAAGTAAACCCCGTTGATATTTTGTTTCTGGATATTGATATGCCTGAAATGAGTGGAATCGAGTTGCGAAAACGCATTTCTCAAGCTGCTATTTGTGTATTCATTACTTCGTATCCAGAACATGCTGTGGAGAGTTTTGAAGTGGAGGCACTTGATTTTTTGGTTAAACCACTAAAAGCAGACCGTTTTAAATTGACCATTGAGCGCATACATGATTACTTGGAGATCCGTCAAAAAGCAGCACTTTTTGAATCAAGTTTAGGGGGTGATACAATTGTTGTAAAGGAAGGTCATAACCAAATTAAGATCAAATTGCATTCCATTCGTTACCTTCAGGCAATGAAGGATTATACACTTATTTTCACCACTGAAAAACGACATTGTGTGCTTGGTTCCTTAGGGAATTTACTAAAGGAAACAGAATTTAAATCCTTCGCGCGTGTTCATAAAAGTTACGCCATAAATCCAATTTATATTGAACGGGTAGCATCCAATGAAGTGATTTTGAAAAACGAACAACTAATTCCGCTTGGAAGAGGTTACAAAGAAACGCTGAACTTACTTTCATGATGCGATTACTGACACTTGTCTTTCTCCTAGGTGTTGGTTTTGTTTACGGACAAAAAATTCCGGATTTAACCAAGTACTCCACGAAAAAAGAACGGTTACAAGTGTGGGCTGAGTACTGCGATGAATTGATTTTTAAGGAAGAATATTCCAAACTTCGCATAGCTGGAAAAAAAGGACTCAGCATGACGGAGAAATCAGATGATGCGGAAATTTCCTTGTTTTCGTTTTACACGGGCGTCACCTTTAATTATGGAGTAGAGGCAGATTCTGCTGCATTTTACATGGAGAAATCTGAGAAATTTGCCCGAAAGGCTCAAAATCCAAGGCGTATTCTCGAAGCATTGAAGCAGCTGTATTACATTTACGCGGCTTATGGCAAAACCAAAAAAAGGGAACGTATTATTGTAGCGTTTGAAGAAATTATTGATACCACCCGCGACTTAAAATCAAAAGCGGAAATTTATTTGGTGATTGGGGACTATTATGTGAATTTGGGCCAATATGAAAAGGGCTTATCTAACATGCTGAATGGGATTAAAACCCGAAGGTTGGCATTACCCAAAGCAACCCGAAGAGATTCCACTAATCTGGGGGTACAGTTGATTGTTATCAGCGAATTGTATATCGGACTAAAGAAATACGATCTGGCTCTTGATTATTTGAAGGAGAGTGTTGGTTTTGTGAAAGGATATAAGGAAGCTTCTGCGCATATCTACAAAGATTTCATAGAATGTTATTGTGCCAAAAAACAACTCAAACAGGCCCTGAATGCGTATGCAAAGTTGCAGAAATTAGTGAATAATGAAACTGAAATTGCTTGCTGGGCTTTACTGATAGAAAGTGATTTGATCTTGTCGAAATATTACAATGATCACCACGATCACCAAAAAGCACTTTTCTTTGCAAAACATGCAAAAGATCTGGCTCCAACTTATGCGGATGAGTTCTTGAAAGCACAGGTTAATTTTACACTTGGATTGATTTATCTCAAACAAAATGAGTACGCAACAGCATTGACTTTTTTAAAGTCAGCTGAGCCAACGACAACCGAAGATGACCCGGAATTGAATGCACAACTGAAACAAGCGCTTGCCGAAACATATAATGGATTGGGGAACTGGAAGGAAGCTTTTCGGTATCAGAAAGAACATGCAAAACTTCAGGATCAATTGGCGGATGAAAAGTCGAAAAAAAATGTAGCTGAAATGGAAGCGCTCTACCAGAATGAGCGGAAACAAGGTGAAATTAATAAATTGTCCGCCCGAGATACCATCAATAAATTGAAGATCGAAGAAGCGAATCAACAACTTATTTATTTACTCTTAGTAATTGCTGCTGTTTTAACGATCGGAATTTTATTTTTTGTGCAAAGTCGAAACCGCAAACAACACAATGCCCAACTACAGTTGTTGAACGAGGAGTTGAAAAAAATGAATGCAAATAAAACACGTTTCTTCAGTATTATTAATCACGATTTGAGAAGTCCGGTTGCCAACCTGATTCACTTCTTACAGCTGCAAAAGGAAAGTCCGGAATTATTTGATGAAGCAACCCGGTTACGACTTGAACATAAAACAATGGAAGGAGCCGAAAATTTATTGCAGTCAATGGAAGATATGCTCCTGTGGAGTAAAGGACAAATGCAGCAATTTAAGCCCACAACTGAGAAGTTGAAAATCCGGGATCTATTTGCCGAATTGGAGGTTTATTTTGTCTCGAATTCCAAGATAGAGTTGCTAGTAGATAAAACAACCGAGGCGGTGCTTTTTACAGATTTCAATTATCTACTGACCATTTTGAGGAACCTGACTTCAAATGCGATCAAAGCCTTGGAAAAAGTTGAAAAACCTGTTATTCATTGGTCAGTTACAGAAACGGAAAATGGAACCATTTTGACGATTAAAGACAATGGTTCCGGTGCTTCAAAAAGTCAGTTCAAAGCCTTGTACGATGCTTCGGAAGTGGTTGGTATCAAAACAGGTTTAGGTTTGCATCTGATTCGCGATTTGGCTGAAGCCATCAATTGTAAGGTTGAAGTAAATACAGAACCCAATTCCGGAACAACAATCTCTCTTATTTTCAATAAACCCGGTCATTCGTCTATTTAAACGGTCGTTTGACGATTGGCACCTTTTTAATCCTGCCGATTCATTCACTTTTGTTTCATAAACATCAGATAGTATGAAACAATCAAGCAAAACAATCACAACACTGATTACCGGATTGGCAATGGCATTCGGGTTAACCTTCAGTTCTTGTAAAAAAGCAGAAACTGGTCCGGCCGGAAAAGATGGAAATGCAAATGTGCAAAGTACGAGCCAAGTGGATTTGAGTTCACTAACATGGACCTATCAGGGTGGACCTTCAAATGATTCCTATGTAAGTATTTATCCGACTTCCGCAATTACTCAGGATGTGGTGGATAAAGGACTTGTTATGGTTTACATAAAAACGTTGGATGGATGGGCTCCATTACCTTTTTCAGCTATTCTTTATGGTACGGATGATCTCACATTTGAATTTGTAAATGGTGCCGTGAGATTCTACTACCGGGACAATAATGAGTTAACCACCACATCTGACCCCTCAGTTACATCATTGATAGTAAGAATCGTGATTATTCCTTCACAAATCAAAAAACCGAATGTGGATCACTACAATTATCAGGAAGTAAAAGTGGCGTATAATTTATAAATCTCAAACAGTATGAAAACGGCAATCAAAACAATTACAATGTCAATCACGGGAATCCTGTTGGCATTTGGATTAACACTAAGTGCTTGTAAAAAAGTGGAAAAAGGACCTGCTGGGCCAGTTGGTCCAACCGGAGCTACAGGTAATACTGGTGCAACGGGAGCAAACGGTCCGGAGGCAAAAACCTATAACGTACAGTTTACATATGGCGCCGGAGAAACCTATAGAGAATTTTACGGTATCACAAATTATGAACCTAACGACGCACTCCTGATGTATCTTGTTTATCAGGGAGTAGGAGGCGGAACTTATTGCACACCAATTTCCGCAACGGTCTACGGGATTGATTATTTGACTTTATATTTAGAGAATAGCGGCGTGGTTTCTTTCAGCACCTTTGCTGCCGGAACTTATTCCAGTCCATGGTCTTCCGATGAAATAGTGCGTTACAAAATCGTACACATCAAAAGCAGTGGGTTGATCAAACATCCGGATGTAGATTTGAGTAATTATGAAGAAGTAAAAGCAGCGTATAATTTATAACGAACGCGAACTAATTTTTCTTAGCGATTTCTTTTTTTGCGGATTGAAGAGCTGCTTGAACAAGTTCGTTTTCCGGATCCTGGATGAGGTAATAATCAAAGTCGGCTATGGCGTCAACGTATTGCCCCAATTTTAGGTAACAAATTCCACGCTTTTCATATAACTCAATGTCGTATTTGGAATACGGTGCGGCAAGTGAAAATAAGCGAATTGCTTCCTGGTATTCTCCTTTTTCAAACGCATCAAGAGCTTCTTTTTTCAAGACTAAAAAACCTGATTCCCGGGCAATTTTGCTTGCTTTTATTTTTTGGAACTGAGTTATTTCTTCCTGTTGATTTGCCGTGATTTCTTCTTTTCCGATCAGAATCAATTCGTCAAATTCTTCATTGAATTCAGAACAAGCACTTTTGATGTCAAATTGATGGAGCTTATCAATGGAAGGTATATTGGTAGTTGACCAAAAACCCTGAACCAGAACCTGACTAGGAGAAATTTCCAGCAATTGGAATAAGTAATAAAGAGAATCTTTACGGAAGTAAAAGTAAGTTCCAAGGGGTAATATCTCTAATTCAGATTTCATACCCGAAAGATACGACTAATTGAAAATTGAGAATGGATAATTGAAAAGTTCTTAAATGTCTCCTGTCTTTTCAATTCATCAGAAGCCTTTTCCAAATCTTCCGCCGATAGAAATTCCGATATAATGATAGCGCCCGTAAGCTTTACTTGAGCTTGTTGAGTAACCGTGAGTGTCTTTTCTGGTGCCATATTCTATACCTAAAGAAAGCTTGTTGATATTAAACTTGATTTCATAAACAACACCTAAACCGAATTCACTGATACCTCTGGAGATTTGGCCGTTGAATATATATCCAACGTGAACGCCCGGTTCCATGGAAGCCGTTTCATTGAACTTAATATGTTTGACTAAACCTAGTTGCGGTGGAATAATATGGAAGTATGGATCGCCAAAGTCTGTAGTAATGCCAATGCGGAAGTAGGTAAGGCGAATAATCATGGGATGATTTCCTTTTCCCAGGTAGAAATTATTTCCGCAGCGGATGCTGGTAATAATTCCGAATTCGTCTTGCTGCGACTGATATGCATATAGACTATGATCACTAACGAATCCTGCTCCAAGAATACCATCAATAAAAAATCGGTTCAATCCACGGGACGCTAGCTTGGACACTTCCTTTTGGGGAGGGTTTTCAGCTTTTTGACTCTCGTATTTTCTTTGAAGATCTCCGGTTTGAGAAAGAGCTCTCAAACTGCAAAGCAGGCTTACGAAAAGAATTGTTTTCATGTTAATTTTGGTTGAAAGGTTTCAGCCAATATAAGTAAAATCAATGCATGATGCTATCCAAAGCAGAAATGAATCGTTGTGCTGCGTCCGCTAAGATTTCATCCGTATGTGCCTGCGAAATAAAACCAACTTCGTATCCGCTTGGCCCCATGTAAAATCCTTCTTCCAATAGTGCTTTATGCAAGTGTTTGAAGCCCGTCATATCCGGATTGATTTCTTCAGCAGCGTGAATATGTTTTGAATTATCGAATGAAATCCAGAAAATGGAACCAATTGTCACCAATTCGAAAACATACCCTTTTGCTTTCGCATGGGAATTGATTTTATCCGTGAATAATTTGGTTCTGCGTTCCTGATCTTCGTAAAAACCGGGTTTGCTGAGCTCGGTCAGTTGTGCCAAACCTGCGGCCATTGCAACCGGATTTCCGGAGAGTGTTCCCGCTTGGTAAACCGGCCCGTCGGGTGCAACGCACGCCATGATTTCCTTTTTAGCACCATAGGCACCAACCGGCAAACCACCACCGATAATTTTCCCGTAAGTTACCAAATCAGGAGTAATTCCATAGTATTCGGCAGCACCTGAAAATGCGACACGGAAACCAGAAATTACTTCGTCAAAGAATAATAACGAGCCATTTTTCGTACATGCTTCACGCAATTCTTTTAAGAAACTCAACTCTTGTAACAACAAACCATTATTTGCAGGGATCGGTTCAATGATCACACAGGCAATTTCTTTTCCGAACTGCTCAAAGCAGCTTTTCAATGCTTCGGAATCATTTAAAGGAAGAACCAGGGTTTCATTTGCAAAAGCTTCAGGAACTCCCGCGCTGGAAGAATTTCCAAAAGTGACTAATCCGGAACCAGCTTTTACTAACAAGGAATCACTATGCCCATGGTAACAACCTTCGAATTTCACGATCTTATTTCTTCCGGTATAACCCCTTGCCAAACGAATCGCCGACATAACTGCTTCTGTTCCGGAACTTGTGAAACGAATTTTATCAATAAACGGATTCTTCGAAAGAATCAATTCTGCCAATTCATTTTCCAAACGAGTAGGCGCTCCGAAACTTGCTCCGTTTCCTAGTGCAGCCATAATTCCGGCATATACTTTTGGATGGTTGTGACCTAAAATCAGTGGTCCCCAACTTCCGCAAAAATCAATGAATTTATTATCGTCTTCGTCCCAGATGTAAGCACCATCTCCTTTTTTGATGAATAAGGGAGAACCTTCAACAGATTTAAATGCCCTTACAGGTGAATTTACTCCTCCGGGAAAGTAATTCTTTGCTTTTTCGTAAAGTGCCTCAGAGGTTGATCTGTTTAATTGTTTTGCTGCCATCGCGACGTCGATTTTAATTTGATGCAAAATTACGAATTCGATTGGCTGGATTGACGGGAATTCTCAAGTAATTTCTGAAAGGACTCACCGATTCAACGTTAAAAAATCCCGAAGATTGGTTACATTTGAAACATATTTTTTACCCGTTCTCACTTGAACAATCGATTTATCAGATGAAATACGAATTTACTCCCGAGTTTGCAGCTCAAATGGACGCTTCAGATCCATTAAAGTCTTACAGAGACCGTTTCCTTTTTCCAACTTTCACTAAGAATCCTGTGAGATATTTCACTGGAAACTCATTGGGGTTACAACCAAAAACGGTGCGTGAAAAAGTAAATTTAGAGTTAGATGATTGGGCAAAATGGGGAGTAGAAGGACATTTTTTAGGGACGAATCCATGGTATAAATATCATGAATTTCTGACCGATGCTTCTGCAAGAATTGTGGGCGCATTGCCAAAGGAAGTAGTAGTAACACATTCCTTGACTACAAACCTGCACTTATTGATGGTTTCTTTTTATCAACCAAAAGGAATAAGAACCAAGATTTTGTGTGAAGCAAAAGCATTTCCGAGCGATTTGTATGCTTTGGAGTCACAAGTGCGTTTTCATGGTTTGGATCCGGAAACGGATTTAGTGGGAATGAGTCCGCGAGAAGGAGAACATACGTTAAGGGACGAAGATATTTTAGCGAAGATTTTGGAATTGGGAGATTCTCTTGCCTTGGTTATGTTTGGCGGTGTGAATTACTATACGGGTCAATTGCTGGATATGGAAGCGATTACTAAAGCGGGTAAAGGAGTTGGAGCGATGGTTGGTTTTGATCTGGCGCATGCAGCAGGAAATATTCCGGTTAAATTACATGATTGGGGAGTTGATTTTGCCGCATGGTGTTCATACAAATACTTGAATTCAAGTCCGGGAGGAGTTTCCGGAATGTTTGTTCATGAGAAGCATGCAAAGAACGCAGCACTTCCCCGTTTTGCAGGATGGTGGGGTTACGATAAAAGCACACGCTTTCAAATGCAACCCGGTTTTATTCCAATGGAAGGTGCTGAAGGCTGGCAGTTAAGCAATGCACCTATACTGGGAATGGCTGCTCACTGGGCATCTCTTGAAATCTTTGATGAGGTGGGAATGGACCAATTGAAAGCAAAAAGTGAATTGTTGACAGGTTATCTGGAATCTATTTTAGACGGATTATCAGAAAAACATGCCGATAAGTGCCGCTTTGAAATTATTACACCAAAAGAACCCAAACGCAGGGGGGCTCAGTTGTCCATTCTGGTTCATGGAAAAGGAAAACAAATCTTCGATGCAATCTCTGAAAAAGGAGTGGTAGCAGATTGGAGAGAACCAAATGTGATTCGCGTAGCTCCGGTTCCAATGTACAATTCGTTTGAGGATGTTTATTTCCTTGGAAAGTATTTGGAGGAGGCGATTTTAGAACAATAGAAAGATAAAAGACTATAAACTAAAGATACAAGACAAGAGGAACTTCTGGTCTTGGGTCTCCAGTCTTATGTTTAAAGTCTTTGATAGAGTTAAATAAAGAATTATGAAAAGAATAGCAGTAGTAGGAGCAGGACTTGTAGGAAGTTTACAAGCTATTTTACTTGCACAGAAAGGATACCAGGTTTCGGTTTTTGAAAGAAGACCGGATCTGAGAAAAGCAACTTTGATAGGTGGAAAATCGATCAATCTGGCACTCTCCGATCGTGGTTGGAAAGCATTGGAGATCGCGGGAATCGCGGAAGATATTCGCAAAATTGCCATTCCGATGTACAATCGTTGTATGCATGCTTTGGACGGAACATTGACTTATCAGCCTTATGGAGTAAATAATGAGGCGATCTATTCGGTTTCTCGTGGGGGACTGAACCAAAAATTGATGAATTTGGCAGATAACTATCCGAATATCGCGTATTTCTTTGATCGAAAATGTCTGGATGTTAACCTGAAAACAAATACACTTTCATTTCAAAATGAGCAAACAAAGCAGGTAGAACAATTTGAAGCAAATAGGATTTTTGCTACGGATGGTGCTTTCTCAGCTGTGCGTATGCGCATGCAGAAATCCATGACGTTTGATTATTCTCAAAAATATTTGGATCACGGGTACAAGGAATTGGTTATTCCGCCAAATGCCGATGGAAGTCATAAACTAGACAAGAACTGCCTGCATATTTGGCCAAGAGGCGAATTCATGATGATCGCTTTGGCAAATTTGGATGGAAGTTTCACTTGTACCTTATTCTTTCCAATGGAGGGGAAAACTTCGTTTGCGACACTTGAAACACGTGAACAAGTGGCTGCATTTTTTGATTTGACTTTCCCGGATGCGGTAGCTTTGATGCCGACTTTATTGGATGACTATTTCGAGAACCCAACCAGTTCATTGATCATGGTGCGTTGCGAGCCTTGGAATTATCAGGACAAAATTGTTCTATTGGGAGATGCTGCACACGCAATTGTTCCGTTCTACGGACAAGGAATGAATTGTGGATTTGAAGATTGTACGGTTTTCAATGAAATGTATGATGAAAGCAAGGGAGATTGGAATGGCTTATTAAGCCGTTTTTCCGATCAACGTGTTCCGGACGCAAACGCAATTTTGGATCTGGCGCTTGATAATTATGTGGAAATGCGCGACAAAACAGCAGATCCTGAATTCTTATTACAAAAGAAGATCGAGGGTAAATTCTCCCGTTTACACCCGGATAAATGGACTCCGCTTTATTCACAGGTTACATTCAGTAATACACGCTACAGTGATGCACTGAAGAATGGGAGGAAACAAGATGCATTGATGCAGCAGATTCTGAAGATTGAAAACATTCATGAAAAATGGGATGAACCATTTGTGATGGAAAAAATGTTGGAACTTATTTCGTAACCAATCCGAAAACTTTAGATATTTAAATAAAATTAGACCATGAAATTTGTCATTTGTATTTTGTTGATTGCCGTTACCGGACTTTCATTTGGTCAATCCCGGAACTTGAAAGGGAAGAGCAGGAAAGATTTCTTTGGTGGAGCACGTGATTACCGTCAATTGACAAAGGATGGACTTCAAATTTCTTTGGGACCGAATTTTACATTTACCAATCCGAAAGTAACAACCTATTCGGGAACAGATGTAAATGGACGTCCGGTTACAGCTGCTGTAGATCCGATTGGAAAACCGGGGGCATTTATTGAAATAGGTGCCGCACACTACCGCTTAAAAGAGTCCAGGCTTTTAGCTGCGTGGTATAAAAAACGAGGTGATAAGGGAGAAATCAAATGGATAGGTGCGAACTTATTTCACCGCTTGGATTGGGGTTTAGGATTTAATTACATTGGAGGAAGTGAACGTACGCGATTTGAGTTATACGATCCGTCTTCGGGAGCATCTTCTTTTGATGAAACCACCGGTTCATTCTACAATGGATATGTGACAGCACGTGTAACCATCGATCGTTTTACCAAAATTGCCGAAGGCTGGCATTTGGAAACAGGTTTAGGCTTTAACTTTTTGTTTAATGCACTTCCTGCACCGAAAGCACCTTATGCTGTACCGATTGCTCCGCTGAAGTTTCAACAGGATTTCATGGCACAATTTCACCTGCACCTAGGATTTACAAAAACCATTCGCCGGGGTGATTATATAACGTTTGGATTTCTGGTTCCTGCTATTGGAATTTACGAACCGAACAAAGCCCGGCCAACGATCCAATGGTTTTCAAGTAATTATTGGCCAGTCCAATTGCAAATTCGTTGGATTCACCATTTTACGAAGAAATCAAATGGTTGTAACACGGGTACACCTGAGGATCGAAAAAGAAACAACGAATACATGCAAAACCGTTAATAACTAGTTCCATGAGAAGATTTTACTACTTGAGTTCTTGTGATACATGTCAGAAGATCCTAAAAGCGTTGAACCTGCCTAAGGATGTTGAATTGATTGATATCAAACAAACTAATATTGATGCAAAAACCTTGGATTGGTTAAAAGAAAAGGTGGGTTCTTACGAAGGAATGTTTTCAAAAAGAGCTATGAAATTCCGTTCACAGGGATTGCATGAAATGAATCTGACAGAATCTGATTACCGCAAATACATGTTGGAAGAATACACGTTTTTGAAACGTCCTTTCGTTATTTATGACGACCATATTTGGATCGGAAATGCGAAGAAAGAGGTAGAATCTGCCAAGGCATTTTTTGCAAACTTGAAGTAATCAAAAGAAACGCAATCTGCTGTTTAATATGGATTGTCTATAGTCATCCAACTTTTCATCCTGATTTCGCTGAATAAAGCGACGGGCAAATTTTTGTGTGCCTTTACCCATTTTAAAATCCAGCTCGTCTCCAAAAATAGGGATGATGCTCAGGAATTGAACGGTTTTTCCTTGCAAGATCACAGGACTAAGTTCTTTTTGAAGCAAGATCGGATCTAAAAAGATAAAATATTCCTGTTTCATCAGATCGGAGATTGGAACTTCCGGATTGCCGGTTGGAATCGTATGCCCCGGACCGTACCACGTGTTTTTATCTCTTACAAATCGCTCCAATTTATAGAGCCAAGAGTAAATCCACGAAGAATTCGGATTGGTGTAATTTTCAAAATCCCAGTAAGTAGGTAAACAAAAATAAATTTCGTTAAATTCTCTGCCTGCCCATTTATCAAGTACCGGCATTTTGTACTCTGAAAGCGTTGCAGTCATAACAATGGTTACAGGAACATCTAATTCAAGAAATAAGAGAATTAATTCTTGTTCATTGTGCAAAGGATTTTGAATAGATTTTACGCGGTGCGCCCCAAAACGATTTTCTAATGCCTTTATAAGTTCCATGACGACAAATATAATGCATCTCACTTGCTTTCTATATAACTTTCAGAAGTACGCGTAATAAAAAAGGGGCCGAAGCCCCTCATTGGTTATTGGTTTATATTGTTACTTCGCTTTAAAGAAATGATCTATTTCAGAAATGCGCATCGTCATATCATTCCCTTCAACTTTTGAGATATTGAAAATGATAGACTTCTTTTGGTTGGGGCCGTAAAATAGGAATAAGTCGATTTTATCGTCGTATTGAGTACTTAACCATTTTCCTTCCATTTCGATAAAATCCGTCATATTATTTTGATCATACCAACGACCTTTAAAGGTTTCGTCATCTTTCAGATCAAAGTAAATATTATTAATTCCCAAAATTTTGTCTTTGTCGGGTCCAAAACCATCTACCTTAACAAGTGTCCACTTTTTGACAAGTCGGTCATCTATGTTAGAGTTTGAACAAGCAGAAAGGACTGAGAAAAGCAGTCCAAATAGTAAGTAAGTAAAACGAATCTTCATAATAAATAAAGCAGGGTCTTGGGTAAAACTAAGCTTTCTGAATAGAGTACCAACTACTTTTTTTGGAGATTGTATTTAAGCAAATTTTGAGTGTGTAATTGCCTAATTTGACTGTGCAATTTACTTATGCTTTCCTAGCATTCGGAACTATTCTAAAGAATTTCTTTCAAAGAATTCCAAAAAGCGGCATCAGATAAAACGGCTCCTTGTTCCAGCAATTGATGAATTTCCATTTCCCGGGAATCGGTATAACTCTTCTTACTTGTAAAGAAGGAAAGATTCTTGGGCGTTTTGGTCAATGCTTCATGAATTCCATCCACTGTGGAAAGATCAAGAGCCGAGTCACTTTTCTTTTGAATTGCAATCAATTCCTGTTCGTTTTCCTGAAAATGAAAGACAATGCAGGAGTCAGCCGTGCGGTGTTCTAAGAATTTCACCTTTTCATAAACCGTTTGCAATACCTGATCGGAGAATAACTCAACTAATTCCAGCGCCATCTGCGGTTCTTCCCGGTTGAGTTTTTCCCATTCTTCTCCGTGAATTCCGTTAATAATAAGGAAAGCCTTTAAATCACCTTCAAGATGTTGAAGTTCTTCATCAGATAGAATCCGGTATTTCATACTGCAAAAGTAGTGTTCCCCTACAAATACGTGTACTCGAATTGTACTTTCCTTCCACTTTGATAAGTAACTTCCTGAATCAGATTATTTTCTGAATAAAGTAAAGAGGTCGTAATCATAGACCGATCTGTTTTTTTATAACAATCCGTATGCCGGATTATATTGCCATTCTTATCCTTTTCCTCAATCAATTTATAGCTGCGATTCCCATTTTTCTTATAACCTTCGAATACATCTTTATCTTTTGAATAAGTGTTGTGATTCACCAAAATAGAATCGTGCAAGAAGCGCTTGTATTCTACGATCACAGAATCTTTCGTGAAATAAGTTTCCTGTAAATAATCTTTCCCATCTTCAATCGTTCGGGTATAGTTGATATAGGATCCATCATTATTCGAGCCTACATATTGGCATTGGGTTATTTCATCCACTGTGGTTTCCTGAATCTTTCCCTTTTCATCACAGGTGTAAGTCCAACGTTTTTTCAATTCTCCGTTAATTATATACCGCGATTCTGTTGCTTTTTTCAATAGGTTGTCGTAATCGGTTTCCAATCTATAAGTTTTTTCTTTTTTCCCGAATAATTTCTTTTCAATCAGGGAAGCATTATCACCACTGAAATAAATATAATTGGTTTCCGAATCTGGTTTCTCATCCTTAAAAGATTGGATCTTTACGATTCTGGATTGAGAATCATACCCAATTTTGGTATTGAATGTATGCTTCTTTGTAATGCGTTGTATTTCACTCAAGAGTGTGTCAGTGAATTTATAATTGACAGTATTATCATCTGTTTTCATTTGGATCAGTCTTCCGGACAGATCATAGGTACGTTGATACCAAATTTTTTTCTTGCCTTGTTTATTTAGAGTGAACGATTTTACAACACTCACTTTATTTTGTTTCATTATTGCCGGCTTTGAACCGTAATACATGTTTTGCTGGTAATTATAACCCAGTTCATATTTTGCCCCCCAACGAAGATAACTCAACATATAGGCTTCCGAATTTTGACCGATCCAAGCAAAGGACATACCCGGGAATAACAACAATAGTAGAAGAAGTGTTTTCATGAAGCAATTGTTTTTAGGTTCGTGTTCAATAAGTTGAAATACAGATTTGGTTACAGCACAAATCTACTTAAATTAGGTATTTTTGTCAAATGCAGAAAAAAGGCGTTGCCATTCTCGGTTCTACTGGTTCTATAGGGACTCAGGCATTAGAAGTAATCCAAACTTATCCGGAGAAATTCGACTTGCAAGTAATTACTGCCCAATCAAACGCAAAATTATTGATTGAACAAGCCAAATTATTTCAACCAAATGCGGTTGTAATTGGTGACGAGAGTAAATATCAGGAAGTGAAAGATGCGCTTTTTTCTGAAGACATTCATGTTTATGCCGGAAGTCAGGCGCTTTGTCAGGTAGTGGAATTCAATGAGGTAGATGTTGTACTCACAGCATTGGTTGGTTATGCAGGATTGAAACCCACACTGGCCGCAATAGAAGCCGGTAAAGACATCGCATTAGCTAATAAAGAAACATTGGTGGTGGCCGGTGAACTGGTGACAGCACGTGCACGCGCTAAAGGAATCAATATTTATCCGGTAGATTCGGAACATTCTGCTATTTTCCAATGTTTGGTCGGGGAATTTCACAATCCAATTGAAAAAATTTATCTGACTGCATCCGGAGGACCGTTCAGAGGTTGGAAAGCAGTTGATTTGAAATCGGTAACACCGGCACAGGCATTGAAACACCCCAATTGGTCAATGGGTGCAAAAATTACCATTGATTCCGCTTCCATGATGAATAAAGGATTGGAAGTGATTGAGGCGAAATGGCTTTTTGGCTTGAAGACAGAGCAGATCGATGTAATTGTTCACCCACAATCCATTGTCCATTCTCTGGTACAGTTTCAGGATGGAAGTATGAAAGCACAAATGGGACTTCCAGATATGAAATTGCCGATTCAGTTTGCGTTAACTTATCCTGAACGATTCAAAACAGAATTTCCACGGTTCAACTTTTTGGATTATCCACAATTGACTTTTGAAAAGGCGGATCCGGAAACTTTCCGAAATTTGCAATTAGCTTATGATGCATTGGAAAAACGCGGAACTGCAGCATGTGCCCTAAACGCCGCAAATGAAGTTTCAGTTCAGTTTTTTTTAGAAGAAAAGATTGGGTTTTTAGACATTGCGCGAATCAATGAGCAGGTGATGTTGCAGACTCCATTTATTTCTGAACCAAGCTATGAAGATTATGTGGAGACGGATCGAATTGCGCGTGAATTCGCTCTTAAATCCAGGTAAGATACGTCCAAAAGACAATCAAGTAGCGTACAACTTTTCCTAGACTCATTAAGCCCATCGTTTTCCAAAAAGAAACCCGATAAACTCCAAGCACAACTAATAAAGGATCACCAATAATTGGCAGCCAGGAAAACAGTGCTGTCCAAAAACCATAACGTTGTATCAGAATTTCGCTCCTTAGTAATTGCTTTTTACTAAGCATTTTTCTGCCATAATACCCGAGTATATAATTAGTGCTTCCACCAAGACAGTTTCCCAAACTAGCAGCAACTAAAATGGAAACGGGAGAATAGTCGCCGGAATTCAAGTAGAACAGGAGTGTTGCTTCAGAAGGAAATGGAATAATGGTTGATGCGAGAAAACACATCAGGAACAAACCAATTAAACCCCACTCAATCATCATAACAAAAGTACAAACACAAAAAAATGGGGACCAAAGTCCCCATTTCCAATTATAGTCCCGATAGCTATCGGGAAAGAATTATTTTTTAACGATACGTTTTGTGATAGTTTCACCACCAACGTTCAATGTGTAGTTGTAAATACCAGCTACAAAGTTTGTTCCGTCGATAGAGATAGATTGCTCACCAGCGTTCATTTTTGCAGCAGGAATTGTTGCAACTGTACGACCAGCAAGATCTGTAACTACAGCAGAAACTTGTGCATCCGCTTTCAAGTTGAACTTGATTTCTGTTGTTCCAACAAATGGGTTAGGATAAACCGTAACGTCTGTTGCAGAAGTTAATTCATTCAAACCTAATGTAGGATCAAAGTTCAAACGAACCCAAGGTGTTTCTGTTGTGTAATATCTGTTTGCTTGAACAGTGATATCATCTCCGTCTACGAAGAATGAAGTTTGAGGAACCGAAGTACCAGCATTTGCAATTTTAACATTCGGAGAATAACATCCGACCATTACAAAGTAAGTTGTACCTGTTTCCAATGCTAAAGGGGAACCTAGGTAAATAGTCATGTTTGTATTAATTTGACCAGCTGTCAATGTAATAACGTCAGATTCTCCTACCCAAACGATATCTCCGGATACTGGATCAATTTTATGAATTCTAGCATAAATTTCAGATCCTACTGGAGTTCCTGTAGCAAAACGTACATCAACACCTTTTACATCTTGATCTGCCCAGATATCATAAAAGTTTCCTGCTTGAAACAAATCTACTCCGTTATCAGTGTATCCGTTAGCAACGCCGTTATCTCTTGCATAGATGTAGTTTGTAACATCGAAAGAGAAGTTGTTCAATACGTTATTTACAGGAACATCATCAACGTCTGTAGCTGTCAACGTTCTTGTAACATTATACGTTCCAACCGCACTTGGAGTGAATTGAGTAGTTAAAAACAAACTATCGCTTGCCCCTACAGCAACTGTTGCAGCTGCGCTTGTTCCGTTAAAAGTAGCTGCACCTGTAACGCCAACACCGTATATAACGTTTGTCATTGGAGATCCACCTTCATTTTTAACATTTAGAGAGTAATCGATCGGAGCGATTTGCGTCGTAGGAATTTTGAAATACGCTAATCCTTCAGTACCCCAGTAATCATTAGTGACTTTTAAATCGTAATCTGCTGGAGTTGAAATTGCTACGTCGTCAATGTTCCATCCGTAAGTAACCCATACGTTCTCGTCAGTTGCTTGAGCCGGGAAACGTGTTGTCCAGTGGAAACGAACCTTAAGTGATGTAGATCCTCCAGGAATATATGAAGCCAAGTTAATAGTTTCAATAGTTGGGTTAGCGTAAGGATCTCCACCAGATAGAGATAAAACCCCTTTATCTGAGTTATTACCTACAGTAATCCAACTAGTACCATTGTTTACTGAAATCTGGAACTCTTGTAAGTCATTGAACAATGCACCATTTTGCATGAATGACAAAACCAAGTTTTGAGATGAAATAGTAATCGCTGTCGTTTGCGTCAAATAGTAATCAACATTCAATGCTTGCGTTCCCGGAGTTAAAGTAGGGTTTCCGTTTCCTAACTCTGCGAAGTTACCGTCAGAAGTAGAGTTGATAATCCCTTGGGTTGTGTTGTTTGCCCAACCTTCTTTCGTCGCGTTGATGTTCCAACCAAAGTTACCACCTGTTTGTCCGTCATTGTCTATTGTCCAATCACTAGGAGTAGAAAAGTCGCTTGACCAAATTGTCGTTCCAAGAGACTTAGCTGGAGTCACAGGAGTTGCTTTATGGTTTGCTGTGCTAATTGTTTGTGCCATTCGAGGTGAAGCAACTAGTTTTCCGTTTTGAGCAAAAGCTCCTGAAACTAGTAACAATCCCGATAACAAAGTAATTTGTTTTTTCATGTTTTCTTTAATTTACGAAGTTCTAAATTTAATTATTTGACCCATAAAAGGTCAACTTATTTATTAAACGGTACTAATTAAGAAATGAACGGTAATTGCTGTCCTTTAAAAAGGGGATTTTCTCCCGTAATTGAGCCAGTTCATGATAACTAATCCTATATGTAATGACGCTTTCGGAATTCGAAAGGTTGGAAAGTTCTTCTCCAAGAAGGTTAATTAATTTGCTTTGGCCATTATAAAATAAGCCCGAATTGTCTGTTCCAACTCTATTTAGGCCTGCAACATAACATTGATTTTCGATAGCTCTTGCCGGTAAAAGTGTTGACCAATGATGAATTCTTCTTTCCGGCCAGTTTGCTACATAAAGTAAAAGATCATAAAACGGCTTTCCTGCAATCTCTCCATTTCGGATGTTTTCCGGAAAACGCAGATCATAACAAATCTGTAAATTGATTTTCCAGCCTAAATAATCAACGATTACCTCTTTCGAACCCGCAGTAAAGTGGATCGATTCTTCTGCCATTCCGAATAACTTCCGTTTATCATAATAAGTAATGGTTCCATCCGGCTCAGCAAATATCCCGCGATTGAAATAGTTTCCATGCTCTTCTATAATAAGAGAAGTATAAAAAGCGGCATTTTTTTCTTTTGCCTGTTGTTTCAACCAGAAAATGCTGTGGCTGTCTTCCATTTTTTCAGCCAGCTCTTTGGTGTTCATTGAAAAACCCGTTTGGAACATTTCGGGTAAAAGAACAAGGTCGGTTTCAGAAACGGATTTTAATAACTCTTCGTAATGCGCTAAGTTGGCAGCTTTGTCTTCCCAAAGTTGATTTGCCTGAATAAATGTGATTCTTAGATCTTGCATAATCTTTCTGCTGCTTGAATGAGTGTTTCATCTGTTTTTGCAAAACAAAAACGAATGGTGTGATAATCGTTCAGTCCTTCATAAAAAACGGAAAGCGGAATAGCTGCAACGCCAACTTCTTTTACCAGCCACTCACAAAAGGGAACATCCGGAAGATCAGAAATGGCATTGTATCTGACCGTTTGAAAGTAAGTTCCCTCGCTGGGTAGAAATTCAAACTTACTTTTAGCCATGAGTTCTTTAAAACGGTCGCGCTTGTCCTGATAAAACTGTCCTAAAGTGGTAACATCAGTTGTTGAAATATAATCTGCTAATGTTTTTTGTGCGACACTATTTACTGAGAACACCAAAAACTGATGCACTTTCTTGATCTCTTTTAGAATGTATTCCGGAGCAATAAGGTAACCGACTTTCCATCCGGTTAAATGAAAAGTTTTACCAAACGAAGAGACTATAATACTTCTGTTTCGCAAAACTTCATGATTATGTGCGGAAAAGTGCTTTTTTTCGAAAGTAATGAATTCATACACTTCGTCGGAACACAAAATCAAATTCGGATGATCAATCATGACCTGAACCAAGGCATCAAAATCTTCCTGTTCCATCATTTTACCAGAAGGATTATGCGGATTGTTGATAATCAACACCCGTGTTTTTTGATTCACCGTTTGTCTCAGCTCACGCCAGTCAATCGTAAAATCTTCCCGCATAGGAATATGAATTGCTTTTCCACCTGCCAAATGCACAGCGGGACTGTAACAATCATATGCCGGATCCAAAATCACTACTTCATCTCCCGGATGAACCAATGCCTGAAGTGCTGCAAAAATTCCCTGGGTTGCTCCCGCTGTCACCAAAATTTCAGATGATGGATTTACTTCTCTTTTATAAACCCGGTGAACCAAAGCAGCAATTCCCTCCAATAAACCGGGAAGTCCAGCCATAGGAGCATATTGATGCACATTTTCTCTGCTGTTTTTTGTCAGTAATTCTTCAATCAACGGATCAATTGGAAAATTTGGAAACCCTTGAGAAAGATTAATGGCCTGATATTCATTGGCCATTTGACTCATAGTTGTGAAGATGGTAGTTCCTACTTTTGGAAGTTTTGTTTGCATGGGTTACATTTGTTTGCAGTAACAAAGTAAATCATTCCTTTATTATCTGATGCTTTCAGAGTAGGATATTTAATAGGAATTCACTTAAAATGAAGGTAATGAAACTCCAAATTTTCGCATTTCTCGCTCTTTTTTCTTTATTAATGACTTCTTGCAGTGAAGATTCTATTTGTGATTGCATCCGTGCCAGTGATGAATTAACTGAAAAGTACGACCAACTGCGCACCGAAAAGCTAACAGTAAAGGGTCAAAAAGAAGTGAAAGAACTCATCCAAACAAAGAAGGCTAAATGCAAAGAATTCGAACTGATGAGTGGTCCGGAAATGATGGAAAGAAAGGCAAGCTGCAAGTAGTTGGCCGGAATCAATTTTGTCTGAATTTCAGCATGGTCGCGGATTTAAATTCCATTCTTGAATGTCTATCGAAACCTTCTAGTTTGACTTAACAAATATTCCAAACTAAATCGAAATAATAAAACGCGAATTTCGCTATCTTTGCACCTGCTTACCAGTAAAGGTAGGTTTCAAAAAAGCGTGAAATTTTTATGAGTGCATTTTCATCCCGTCACATTGGACCTGATTCAGCTGAGAAATCTGAGATGTTAGCTGCTATTGGTGTTAAATCAATTCAAGAATTAATAGATAAAACGATCCCTTCACATATTCGTTTATCAGGAGAATTAAAAATCGATAGTGCCTTGAGTGAGCAAGAATATTTGCAGCACATCACGGCACTTGGTGCTCAAAACAAAGTATATAAATCTTTTATTGGTTTAGGATACAATGAAACAATCGTTCCTTCGGTGATCTTGCGAAACGTTTTAGAGAATCCGGGATGGTATACTGCTTATACTCCTTACCAAGCTGAAATTTCTCAAGGTCGTTTAGAAGCCTTGTTGAATTTTCAAACGATGGTGTTGGAATTGTCAGGAATGGAAATTGCAAACGCATCATTATTAGATGAAGGAACTGCAGCATCCGAAGCAATGATTTTGTTTTGGAATTCGCGTTCTCGTCAAGAATCAAAGGATGGAGTGAATAAATTCTTCATTTCTAAAAATGCGTTCCCTCAAACAAAAGATGTTGTTTTGGGTCGTGCTTTGAATTTGGGGATCGAATTGGTTGAAGGTGATGATACAACTTTCACAAACGACGGAACTTATTTTGGTGCAATCCTTCAATACCCGGATGTTCATGGAAACATTACAGATTTGGGGGGATTTATCGGAAGAAACGAAGGATTACGTGTTGCAGTAGCTGCTGATATTTTAGCGTTGGTTGTCTTGAAATCACCAGGATCTTTGGGTGCTGATGTGGTTTTTGGTTCTTCTCAACGATTTGGTGTTCCAATGGGATACGGTGGACCTCACGCAGCATTTTTTGCAGCAAAAGACGAATACAAACGCTCTATGCCGGGTCGAATCATTGGTGTATCGAAAGATGCAGATGACAACATGGCTTTGCGTATGGCTTTGCAAACACGTGAACAACACATTAAAAGAGATAAAGCAACTTCAAATATTTGTACAGCACAAGCATTGTTAGCAGTAATGGCTTCCATGTATGCAGTATATCACGGTCCGGTTGGAATGAGAGAAATTGCCAACCATGTAAATGTTTTGGCTACTTCTACAGCGAGCGGATTGAAAGCAGCAGGAATTGAGATTGGTTCCGATTCATTCTTTGATACCGTTTGGGTAAAAGGAGTGGACACTGCAAAAATCAAAGCGGCAGCTGAAGCAAAAGGAATGAATTTCCGCATCATCAATGCTTCCGAATTAACGATCAGCTTTGGTGAGCCTCATACTTTAGAAGATGTAGCAACTATTTTGGAAATCTTCGGAGCAAATGCAATTTTCACTGCATCTACCCTGGGTGTTTCTGTTTTACGTGCTGATGACATATTCACACATGCAACGTTCAACAAACATCATTCTGAATCCAAAATGATGCGTTACCTGAAACGTTTGGAGAATAAAGATCTTTCATTGGTTCATTCCATGATTCCATTGGGATCTTGTACCATGAAATTAAATGCAGCTTCTGAGTTGATTCCGATTACGAATCCTCAGTTTGCAAATATGCACCCATTTGCTCCGGTTGATCAGGCAGCTGGTTACCACGCAATGTTCCGTCAGTTGGAAAAGGATTTGTGTGAATCTACAGGATTTGCAGCGATGTCTTTACAACCAAATTCAGGAGCTCAGGGTGAGTATGCTGGTTTGATGGTGATCAAAGCATACCATGAAAGCCGTGGCGATAAGCAACGTACAAAAATGATCATTCCTTCTTCTGCACACGGAACAAATCCGGCTTCTGCAGTAATGGCAGGAATGGAAGTCGTTGTAACAGGTTGTGACGAAAACGGAAACATCAACATCGAAGAATTGAAAACGGTGGCGAACCAAATCGGAAACGAATTGGCCGGCTTGATGGTAACGTATCCATCAACTCACGGAGTTTACGAAGAAGGAATTCGCGAAATTACATCCATCATCCATGAAAATGGTGGACAAGTATACATGGATGGTGCAAACATGAATGCTCAAGTTGGATTAACAAATCCCGGAAACATTGGAGCAGACGTTTGTCACTTGAACTTACACAAAACATTTGCAATTCCTCACGGAGGTGGTGGACCAGGAATGGGACCAATCGGAGTTGCAGCTCATTTAGCTCCTTTCTTGCCAAGCAATCCGGTTGTTGCAGCAGGAGGAAGCACACCAATTCACGCAGTCTCTGCAGCACCTTACGGAAGCGCCTTGATCTTATTGATTTCTTACGGATATATCAAAATGTTGGGAGCCGAAGGATTGCGCCAATCTACAGAAGCGGCAATCTTGAATGCAAACTACATAGCAGCAAAATTGAAAGGTCATTACGACGTATTGTACTCCGGTAAAAACGGAACAGTAGCTCACGAGATGATTTTAGATTGCCGTGATTTCAAGAAAACAGCAGACGTAGAAGTTGCTGATATGGCAAAACGCTTAATCGATTTCAACTTCCACGCACCTACAGTTTCTTTCCCGGTAGCGGGAACCTTGATGGTTGAACCTACAGAATCAGAAGACAAAGAAGAATTGGATCGTTTCATCGAAGCAATGATCAAGATTCGTCAAGAAATTGCTGACATCGAAAGCGGAAAAGCTGACAAAGAGAATAATTTATTGAAAAACGCTCCGCACACAGCAGATTGTATCATCAATAAAGATTGGAACTACCCGTATTCTCCACAAGAAGCAGCTTATCCGGTTGCTTACTTAAAAGATTGGAAATACTGGGTTCCGGTTCGCCGTGTAGACAACGCATACGGAGACAGAAACTTAGTGTGTTCTTGTCCGAGTGTAGAGAGCTACATGCACGTGGAAGCTTAAAATTTAATTTTATATCTTTGATCCGACTGCGAGTTAATGAATTGACTGGTAGTCGGATTTTTATTTTGAATAAATCACCTGAATATGATTCTAACAAGAACCACAATCTTTTTTTTAATCTTCTTACTTAGTTCCTTTGGATTTACTTCTTTCGGACAAGTTTCTTTAGTAAAAGATATTAACCAAACACCTTACAATCTTGCAAATTCGAGCCCGACTGACTTCACAATAGTAAATAATAAACTATTTTTTGTGGCGGAAACGGAATGGCTAAGTAATCGGATGTTGTGGGTATCCGATGGTACAACAGCAGGAACAGTTCCTATATTGAATACGCTTCTGCCATCCAGTTTAAGAAATATAAACAATATGCTGTATTTTATCGGGTATGATGCAGCTCATGGTTATGAACTCTGGAAATCTGATGGAACAGAAGCCGGAACTATGATGGTTAAGGATATCAAGCCCGGAAACGATAACAGCAACATTTCCTTTGTTGGAGAACTGAATGGAGAACTTTATTTCAGAGCTTCTGAAAGCTCTGTAAATCTGCATTATTTATGGAAAACGAATGGAACAGAAGCTGGTACAATCGTTGTTCAGGAAGAATTGTGCAGTGGTGGAGATGGCGTCACATTAAATGGAAACCTATATTATTCAGGAAGTGGATGGCCTCTTTTACTCTATGCTACAGATGGAACTCTGGCGGGAACGAGTGAGGTTTCTCCTGATGTAACTTCACCATTGAATATGACTTTATTTGGAAATAAACTTATTTTCTCGGGAGAAGGAACTGGTACAGGCCCGAGTAGTGGTACAGGAAAAGAGCTGTGGACAAGTGATGGAAGCAGTGCAGGGACAACTTTGCTGAAAGACATTTATCCGGGAAGCAATGGATCGAATCCTTTAGGTTTTACTCCATTTAACAGTGAATTATACTTTATAGCTCATAATAATACTGTTGGAAGTGAGATTTGGAAAACAAACGGAACACCGGCGGGAACCGTTTTGGCGATTGAATTGGTTGCCGGATCAGGCAGTCCTGGTTATATGAGTAAAATGGTAGAGAATAGCGGAGAATTGCTTTTTGTAGCTGAGGATCCCGGAAATGTTCTGCATCTGTATAAATCAGACGGAACTACCGCAGGAACTCAATCTATCATGACTTTTGCTTCCAATATGACTGCACCAATGTTAATGCAAAATAACGGAGAGCTATATTTAATATTTAATAACGGTGGAAGCGGTACCGCTGCACAATTGTGGAAAACGGATGGTACAAGTACTGGAACAATACTGATTAAATCCTTCAGCTTTCCCCAAATATATGGAGGAATTGAAAGTATAGGAAGCTTTAATAATACACTTGTATTTGGAGGAAGTGATCATACTTACGGAAGAGAATTATGGCAGAGTGATGGAACAACAGCCGGAACCACTTTATTTAAGGATTTGAATGGCCCAACTCATAGTGCCCCAAGACTATTAACTGCTGTTGGCAATGAATTATTCTTTGTTGCTGATTCCGGGAATGTAACCAATTACCTGTTCAAATCAGATGGAACTGCAAATGGAACAGGTATGATTAAAAACATTGACATTATTGGACAAGAGCCGCAGTATGAAATGTTTGGATATAATGGGAAAGTCTTATTTGGTAAAAACGGTCCTGCCGGAGATAATGATCTGTTTGTTTCTGACGGTACTTTAGCAGGAACACATCAAATCATGGATATAAGTTCCGGGGTTTATTCTGAACCGGTAGGATATACTGAAATGAATGGATTGGTCTATTTTATTGCAAATGACGGTAGCGGAAAACGAATTTATAAAACAGATGGGACAACTACCGGATCCGCGCTCGTTTCACCTGTCTATATTGATTATCTTAGTACCTATAGTGGGATTGATGCGAATAAAAAACTGAATAAATTCAATAACTTGCTTTATTTCAACGGTTCTGATGGGGAACTTTGGAGGACAGACGGTACCGGTTCAGGAACATTCCTTTTAAAGGATATCAATGTAGGATCTCAGCCGAGTAATCCCAGGTTTTTTGTTGAATCTGGCAATCAGTTGTATTTTATTGCGAATGATGGAACAAATACAAATCATTTGTGGAAAACGGATGGAACTGTGGCAGGTACTGTTTCAACAAGTGTATCCGAGGAAGTGAATCCTTTTATGTTGGCATTGAATAATGAATTGCTTTTTGTTACCAATCAGGGAGCGGCATCTCAAACTTTAAATAAGTATAATCCGTTGACGAATTCGACAACTTCGATTCAAACCTGGCCTGGATATAATGGCATCAATAATCTGAATAATTTTGATTCAATTGCAATTTTCACCGTTAATGGAGTCTTATGGAAAACGAATGGGACTGCAGCAGAAGTAATTAAAGATATTGGAAATCCTTACTATTACACTGGATTGGAAATGTTCACAAGAATTGATGAATTTTATTATTTCGTACAAATTGATTCTACGGGTAACAAGCAATTATGGAGAACAGATGGAACTACTTGTGGGACAAACCAGATTTCCCAGTTTAGTGGTCCTTATCTTTCTGTGCTTTCTAATCTTGAAGCAATGGGAGGAGATATTTATTTCACTGCTTTTGCGCAACCTGTTTCTGTTGAACTTTGGAAGTTTAACGTAGTTGATCCAATTGTAACGACAATTAATGATACGATTTGTGCAAACACCAGTTTAACATGGAATAATGTGGTTATTTCATCAACAGGTAGCTATTGCCAGTCATTTATGTCCTCGATTGGAATTGATTCAATCGTTCATTTGAATCTCATCGTGGACACTACACTCATTAGTGGAATAGACAACATAACAGCCTGTGATTCCATTATTTGGATTGATGGGAACACCTATACATCCTCTACAACTGCACCAACGTTTTTATTACAAACGATGGCCGGTTGTGATTCATTGGTAATCTTGAACTTAACAATCACAGGGCTTCCTTTGGTTATCGAAAACTCCTTCTCTATGCCATCCGATGCAAATACCTGCACGGGTGAAGCAGCAATTACCGTTTCCGGAAACGCACCTTTCGAATTCGATTTTGATAACGGTTCTCAGGTAATTACCTCCAGTGGATACAGTTTGGTAACAGGCTTATGTGCAGGAGTGCATGATTTACAGGTGACCGATAACTGCGGTGATACGCTCTCTGTGCCGATTGTCATTCCGGTTGATTCCAATTACGTTTTCAACAATCCCCTCATCGATTCATTGGCGCAGGATTCCTTAGGTGTAACACTAACGAACTGTGACATTTTCTACAACTCAATCGACACCGCTTACATCGATTCAATCTGGGCAACAGGAAATACGGTGAATGTAATCTGGAATATTGTGGATTCCAACGGCTCAAATTTCGATACAACAAGTTATGTTTTGAATAATGGAAACGGTGTTTACTGGTTGCAGTTGAGCGTATTTTGTCCATTCAAATCTGTGGGAGAATACTTCACGGTTACGGAAGCAATTTACTTCAACAACGGTTCGGTTTCAACGGCTGGGTTACCGGATATCGGAAAGAATTTATTCGAGATTTATCCGAATCCGACGAATGATCAGGTTCACATCTCATTCTCCGGTTCAGATGCTGAATTAACTGTTTATGATGTTCAGGGAAAAATAGTACTGAAAGACAACATTTATAATCAAGGAATCGTTTCACTTCAGAACTTCGAACGTGGGGTTTATTTATTTGATTTCAAGAACTCACAAGGACATAATGTTCAGCGAGTGGTGAAACAATAGAACCCAACCAAATTCTTTTAGTTAACGTTTGTATTCGGAACACAATAAAAAACTACCTGTTTCAGACATGAAAATTTCTTTTATTACAATTTTAATTATTGGCTGCTCTTGGTTTGCTCAAGCTCAGGGTGGTGCAAATGATCCGACCTTCCAAACGGGAACGGGAACAGATGATCGGGTTTTGAGCATTGCTGTTCAGGATGACAATAAAATCCTTGTTGGAGGATGGTTTAATTCTTACAATGGTGTTCAGGCTGGCGGAATCGCGCGGTTGAACGTTGACGGAAGTGCAGACATGACTTTTATAACCGGTTCAGGTATCCATGGAACTTTGGCACACATAGCCTTGCAGCCAGACGGAAAAATTCTCATTGCCGGACAATTTGATTCCTACAATAATATTCCTCAAATGAATATTGCTCGTTTAAATCCCGATGGAACAATCGATCCTACATTTACAGGATTATGCGATTATGGAAGCATTCAGGATGTGGTAATTCAGTCTGACGGGAAAATTGTAATTGCGGGTTGGTTTAGTTCATACAATGGAACGATGGCTAATCGCATTGCAAGGCTTCATCCGGACGGTTCTCAGGATAATACATTTACTTACGGAAGCGGAACGGATCAAAGTATTTACACGATTAGTGAACAGGCTGATGGTAAAATGTTGCTTGGTGGAGGTTTTAGTTCATACAATGGAAATCCAGTTAGCGGATTAGTCAGAATTAATCAGGATGGTACATTTGATCCCACATTTTCGCCGGATCTTGCTATTGGATCGGTAATTAGTGCTATTACCGTTTTAACAGATGGAAAGCTGATGATTGGTGGTACTTTTTCACCTGTTTCCGGAAGTACATCCTATAACATCCTTCAATTATTGAATGACGGGGCTCCTGATGGATCATTTAATGCCGGAACGGGTATTGATGGCGCAGTGCAGAGTATTATAGAGTTGACAGATGGTAGAAGAGTGATCGCAGGAGACGTTCATCTCTACAATGGAAGTTATTCCAATAATATTTTCTGTTTGAACGCAGATGGAAGCATTAATCAGCCATTTGAAGCGGGGAATGGCACGAACTCGAATATTTTGACCCTTGCACGACAAAATGATGATAAAATTCTGATCGGAGGAGGTTTTGACACATATAATGATGCTGTGCGATCCGGTATTGCGCGAATGACCATTTGTGGCAAAGTTGAAACGGAATATCTGATTGCATGTGATTCATTAGAATGGCACGGAACCACCTATTATTCAAATACAACCGATGCAGCGGATTTTCATGTTTTTTCCGATGCAGCAACTGATGGATGTGACTCAATTGTAATTCTAAATCTTCAAATTGTACCTTCAGAAACGGATGTTGTATTGAATGCAGATGGATCTTTAACAGCACAAATGTCATCCGGGGCGAGTTCATATCAATGGATAAATTGCGCTACTAATACTGCCATTACAGGAGCAACAACACAAACATTCTTACCTGATGAAAATGGTAATTATGCCGTTGTATGCGGAAATGGGCTATGTGAAGATACTTCCGAATGCATTCAGGTAGTTAATTTAGGCTTACCAAACGATCCGAAAGAACAGTTATTCATCTCCCCCAATCCAACCAACGACCAAGTTCATATCTCATTCTCCGGTTCAGATGTGGAACTAATCGTTTACGACCTTCAGGGAAAAATAGTACTGAAAGACAACATTCATAATCAAGGAACAGTTTCACTTCAAAACTTCGAACGCGGAGTGTACTTGTTCGATTTCAAGAACGCGCAAGGACATAGTGTTCAGCGCGTGGTGAAACAATAAGAATTTAATAATCTCCATTGAAAATCCGCGTGTCGACTGACGCGCGGATTTTTGTATTTTTGGGTCTCCATTTTAACCTCCATTGATGAAAATCTTAATTGTAGACGACGAAAAAATGGCACGGGAAAATTGCCTCATTGTATTGTCCCGGACTGGCATTGATAATTTGGCGACCCGCGAAGCGGACAGTGTAGCAAGTGCTCTGAAGGAAATAGCAGATTTCAATCCGGATTTGTTGCTTCTGGATATTCAATTGAACGATAAGACCGGCTTTGATGTCCTTCAAGCCATTTCCCCACGTTACATCCCAACGATTTTCATCACAGCATATAATGATTTTGCCTTAAAAGCATTTCAGGTATCTGCTTTGGATTATCTGCTTAAACCCTTTGATCCGTCTGATTTGACGGCAGCGTTATTGAAAGCACATAAACGCATTCAGAACGATAAAATCCTGGATCAACTGGATGTGTTTCGTCAGCAAATCAAAACCAACGAACCAAAACGGATTGTGTTGAATACTGCAGATATGCTGCACATTATAGATGTGGATGACATTACCTACTGCCTAGCAGATGGAGCGTATACCCATTTCTTTTTCACCGACCGAAAACAAATCCTGGTTTCTAAAACACTGGCACACTTTGAAGGCATTATAAGCAGCAATCAGTTTATCCGCACACATCAGAGTTACCTGGTGAATATGCGTCATGTAACCCAATTCGACAAAAGAAATGGAGGGTTTTTGATTTTACCCAATGGAATCGAGATCCCGGTTTCTACCCGAAAAAAAGAAGAGGTACTGGCTCATTTTAAAGCAAACCACTAGTAATTTTAATAGTTGAATCAATGAATCTTTTCAAAAAATCACAAGGCTTGCAGAAGTTGTATCGTTACATTGTAGTTGTTTTGTTCTGCATTTGTGCAGGTTCATCTGATGGTCAACCTCCGCTGGATAGCTTGTTGTATAAGGTTCAGTACCAAAAAGAAGATACGCTCAAAGCCAATCTTTACTATGATATTGGAATAAGATACGCCCAAAAGGACAAGAGCTTGTTTAAAACATATGCAGATAGTCTTCAGCGATTGTCGCGGAAAATAAACTACAGTAGAGGAACCGGATTGGCTTACTCTGCTTATGGGTATTATTACTGTTTGGGTAAGGACTGGTCTAAGATGAAGTTTCATTTGGAAAAGTCGGATAGCATTTTCGAAAAATTGAACGATAGGGCCAAATTGATCGGCAACAAAGGTATTTATTCGCTCTACTATAATTACTACAAGGAATTTGATAAAGAACTCCAATTACTGCTTGAAATATTGGAGTATCGAGAAAAAAACGACACTAAAATTGAAGTAGCGAAGACATTAGGAAGAATCGGTGTTGTATTGCAGCAGTTACAGCGCTATAAGGAGGCTAAAGCGTATTATTTGCGGTCGATTCATATGCGACAGGAGGTGAAGGATTTTAATGGGAAGTCCCTTATATTGGTAAATCTGGGTGGAATGCTGAATCAACAGAAACTATTTGCAGAAGCTCTACCTTATTTGGAAGAGGCCTTGAAAATACAGGAAACCTTCAAACAGCAAAGTATCATCATAGCTTGTAAAGCGAACCTTTCTCACGGGTATGTGGAAACAGGAAAAGCGCGCAAAGGTTTGGAAATGATGGACGAATGTGAGGCTTATTATGAAAAGCAAAAGGATACATTCAACTTGGTAAAGCTGGGTAATATTCAAGCTCTTGGGAATACGAAACTCAAGCAGTTTGATAAAGCGCTTTCGATATTGAAAGAAAGACACCGATTGATTAAAGGAAACCCGGTCTATGCCATTCAGGAAGGTAACCTGCTTTGGGAATACTACAAGGTCTATAAAGCGATGGGAAAAACCGAAGTGGCGCTGGAGTACTTTGAGGAAGCCAATGAATTGCAGGTACACAATGCGCAAATGAATGTACAACAGGGAGTTTCCCGTATGAAAGAGCAATATGAAACAGAAAAGAAACACCGGGAAAATCAGCGGCTGAAACAGGAAAATTTGTATAAGGATTTGCAGATTAGTCAACGGAATTATATTGTATTTGGGTCTATTCTTTTACTCATTTTAATTTGTATAATCGCTTTCTCTACCATTCGATACAACCGCATGAAATCACAAAAAGCGACTATGGAAATGGAACAGCGTTTATTGCAAAGTCAGATGAATCCGCATTTTACCTTCAATGTGCTCCATGCAATTCATACCTACATGCTTAAAAAGGACACGGAGGAATCTGGGAAATTATTGACTTCTTTTGCACGTCTGGTACGAGCTATTCTGCAGCATTCATCAAAGGACAGTATTCCCTTGTCAGATGAATTGGATTGGTTAAGAGATTATATCCGTTTGCAGCAATTGCGTTTCACCAATTCATTTAATTACACCATTGAAATTGATGAACAGCTATCATCCGAGAATGTGTTGTTACCTCCAATGTTGATTCAGCCATTCATTGAAAATGCAATAGAACATGGTTTCACGGATTCGGATAAATCAGGAGAATTGCACATTTCGTATAAAAAGACCGAAAAAGAGCTGGAAATCAGAATCGCAGATAATGGAAAAGGATTTTCTACGGAGAATCAGGTGCGTGAAAAAAAGGACCACGAATCGGTTGCTATTCAGATTACAGAAAAACGAATCAGTTTATTGAACAGAAAACGAAAAGGAGCTTTCAAATTTGAGATTATTTCAAAACCAATGGAAGGAACAATCGTCTTTTTTTCCATTCCATACAACACACTTTTTGATTAAAAGCCGTCTTTTTAGTAAATAGTCCATTACGCTTATTTATAAAATCTACGCACTTGCCAATTGTTTCCGTTCGGAAACCAATATGGGGCGATGTGCTAGTTTGTCTTGGGCTATTTTTGTGTAAAACAAAAGGAAATTATGAAATTATTTATTCTACCAATTGCAGCAATAGGATTATTACTTGGATCTTGCTCGGCTGAACCACCTGTAACAATCAAAAAAGGAACAGAAGTAACTTTTGATGAGCAAAAAATGACGGTTGATTTTAAAGCGAGTTCTGTTTTAGTAAACGAAGAAGAACAAGTAACATTGGTTGCTCCGGAAGGAAAAATCTACTTATTGGTAGATGTGAAAGCTGCTGACGGGGCTTATTTTGCATCATTGAAAGATGGAGATAAGGAAATAGAAGCAGTTGATTTCTTAGTATCCGGACCTTTTGTGAGAGATTTGGACATTACAACAAGCCCGGATAAAAGTAACTTGTACCTGGTTGATGCAAATGGGAAATATACCATTGAAATCAAATCTTATGGAGATGCTGTTGGAACATTGGAGGTAGGAGCATTGAAAGATGAGGCGACCGTGAAAGTAAGCGACCGCATGAAAGCATTCCTGAATGAATTCAATGAAGGAGGACGTATCCTTGAAGCAGCTAAGAACTACGTAAAAAGCGGTGTAAACCCGTATGATATTACAACAGAGAACGGAGGCCCCATGATCGGAGATCCTGCAACACAAGGACTTAAAATCAGCAATATCAAAGCAGATGGAACATACGTTTGTTCTGCAGAAATTTGGTACGATAGTGTAGAAGTAACCTGGGATGGCGACAACATTTCTAAAATAGCTGTTACCGTTCAATAAGAAATTCAATAACCAACTCTGCTTAAAAAAGGGCGCTGTAACTCAAACCAATGCCCCAAATCCGTCTTCCTGTCCCGTTTGGGTGGGTAGACGGATTTTTTGTTGATGATTGAAAAAATGAATATAAAATCCGTTCCGTTGATATCTTATCGGCAGGACGGATTTCTTTTTTTATCTTCGCGTATGAAAAACTTGATCATTCTTCACGGAGCACTGGGTGCCAAATCTCAATTTGAACAGTTGACCTCTCAATTGAAAGAACATTTTAATGTTTACACACTCGATTTTGACGGACATGGTACAAAATCCGATGCAGGGGAAATGATCTTTTCGATCGAACTTTTTGCCCAAAACCTGAAGGATTTCATGCACCAAAATGACATTCACAGACCATTGATCTTCGGATACAGCATGGGTGGTTATGTAGCTCTTAAATTGGAAAGTTTCGAAGCCAATACCTTTGAGAAGATCGTAACTTTAGGAACGAAGTTCGACTGGAATGCGGAAAGTGCAGAGAAGGAGGCAAATATGCTAAATCCCGAAAAAATGGAAGAAAAAGTGCCGGCGTTCGCTAGCTATCTGAAATCGCTTCACGGTGAAAGCCAATGGAAAGCAGTTCTTGAACGTACCGCAAAAATGATGTTGCAACTGGGAAAAAAACCGTCGTTAAGACCATATGATTTTCACCATATTCAAATTCCGGTTCAATTGATTCGTGGTGGGAAAGACACCATGGTTACGGCAGAAGAAACAAAAAACGTTCAGGAATTACTGGCAAATGCAAGCTTTCAGGAAATGACGGATTGGTTACATCCAATAAACCAAGTTCCCTCAAATGAACTAGTACAAGAATTGTTAAGTTCGTATTTACCAGGGTAAATTGTCGTAATTTTGCAGGATGAAAATTGAAGTTTGGTCGGACATCATGTGTCCGTTTTGCTATATTGGAAAAAGACATCTGGAAGCTGCTTTAAGTAAATTTCCCAATGAATCTTTTGAAATTGAGTGGAAGAGCTTTCAGCTAGATCCTACAATTATTCCACAACCGAATAAAAATGTGTACGAGTATTTAGCCGAACGCAAAGGAATGTCGGTGGAAGAATCTAAACAAATGCATGCCGGAGTAGTTGCCCGGGCTGCTGAAGTTGGGTTGGATTATCATTTCGAGAAAGCCGTGATTTCAAATTCATTTGATGCGCATCGTTTAATCCAATTGGCGAAAACCAAAGGATCGGGTGATGCAATAGAAGAAACTTTTTTCAAAGCGTACTTCACAGACGGAAAAGATCTGAATGACAAAGATACACTCATGGAATTATGTGTTGGAATTGGTCTAAATGCGGCAGATGTGAAAGAAGTTTTGGATGAGAAAACAAAATTTGCCGATGCAGTGAAAAACGATATTTCCGAAGCACAACAAATTGGAGTACGTAGTGTTCCCTTCTTTGTTTTCGATAGAAAATACGCTGTTTCCGGGGCTCAGCCCATTGAACAGTTTGAAGAAACAATTCAAACGGTTTTAACAGGAAAATAAAGTGGGATAGTCATTAATTATAGATTGTCAGTAATAGAATAAAAAGTAGGGGCGGAAAATTTTCCGCCCCTACTTTTTCGTACAATTTGTAATTGTATTCTACCCAAAAACGAGATCAATTGAAAAATTGATTAGTTTTACGGTGTGAATTTCACGTCGACATATCGAAATTTTACACGCCAACTCATTTGGCGAATGCGATTTATGATCCACATCTGCAGGGTCTAAATTCGTATAGAGGTGGTTGATTCTCTTAAAACTATTCAACAAACAATCCGTTTTTTTCAATTTATTTTTTACACAATGAACACGCTCCTTCTGGAAGAGCAAGTTCACTTATCAGATCCCAATCTGGTTTCCGTAGAACTTGCCAATCGAATTGCTTATTTAGAACAGCAGGCTGAAACCTTGCATGAAAGCATGCGCTACGCAGGAAGTTTGCAAAGAAGTATTTTGCCCAATGAGCGCATTTTCCAAAATAGCTTTTCAGATGCCTTTGTCATTTTTCAACCAAAAGACATTGTAAGTGGCGATTTTTATTGGATCTTCCAACATCACGATGATATTTACTTTGCCGTTGGTGATTGCACCGGACACGGCGTTCCGGGCGCGATGGTAAACATTGCCGGGAATGCTTTGCTCAGACAGATTATTCGATTGGAAGGCTTATCCGATCCTGCTAAAATTGTGGAATTGTTGGATATTGAATTGACGAGTTTGTTCAATGAACACCTCACGGAAGGTACAACACGCGATGGGATGGATCTGGTTTTCTGTAAGTTTAATCTTTCTCAAATGAAAGGTTCATTTTGTGGAGCAGGAAGACCAATGATTTTGGTAAGAGATGGTGAATTGGTCGAATTCAAAAAAGGAAAAGATTCCATCGGACATGCTTCAAAAGAAACGAAAGAGTTTGAAACCATTCACTTCGGTTTACAGGAAGGGGATCAGTTTTACCTGTTTTCAGATGGATACACAGATCAATTTGGAGGAGAGAATGTGAAGAAATTCAACCGACAACGATTCCGGAATTTGCTGACTTCTATCCGCGATTTTGAATTGTGGGAACAACGGGAAGAGTTGCTTTTTCACTACAATAACTGGAAAGGAAAGCAGGAACAAGTAGACGATATTTGTGTAGTTGGGATCAGGATTTAAATGAATGATCAATTATGAATTATCAAGGGAGATTTTCGTTGAATTTCTCCCTTGATAATTAAACCATTCATAATTGATAATTAGTGAACAATTAGCTTGTAGTTTTCACCATTCAAATTGATCCAATACATTCCGGTTTCAAAGGATTGTGTGTCTAATAAATAAGTATCATCCGAATCAATTTTAACCTCAAACACGACTTTTCCAAGCGCATTGTAAACGAAAAGACTGGAGATCGGTTCATCGGAAACAATCGTCACTAACCCTTTATCCGTAGGATTTGGATAAACTTTCACCTGATTTACTTTAGTACTGTTATTGATTGATTGAATCTCCGATAAATGGAATGAACTATTCTGATCTACTTGCTTTAAACGGTAGTATGAAACACCTGATAAGGGAGATGAATCTAAAAGTGAATAATCACTAGTTATCTGAGAAGTTCCGTGAGCAGGAACCGTTCCGATACTTGACCAGTTTTCTCCATCATTTGATCTCAACACATCAAAATAATCGCTATTGAATTCACTTGCAGTTTGCCAAGTTACAATAACCTGACGATCTACTAAAACAGCATCGAAAGAAACGAGCTCTACCGGTAACGGACTAATTGTATAATCTTTGGTAGCCAAAGTGTAGTATCCATCCAGTGTCAAAAGTTGATTGGTGAACAAGACCTGATCTCCTGCAATTGAATTTGCAGAAGCAATTTCTGTCCACGGCCCCGTTTGTCCCGGTCGATAAACCAGAATGTAATTGGTGGTCAAACCCAAATTGACACTTGTCATTCCTGCATCACTCATATCGAAAGAGAGATTGGTTGTATTTGCAGTTCCGGTATTTGTAACATCAATATACCAAATGCGTTGCCAACGGGAAATATTTGTTCCTGTAATTCCGGCAATGTCCGTTGTAATTTCACTATTTGCCGGGAAAGCATGTCCTGCTAAAATATAATCTGAGTTATCCAATCCGGAAACAGATTGAATTCCGATTCCGGCACAGGTTGACGGGTCGAATTGAAGATTTGTAGTACCCGCAGCATCTCTTCCGATTCCTGCAACATTGCGGTCATAATTTCCATTTCCGGGATTGTCACCCACGTACCAGTCATTGGAACTCAGGGCAACGTCGTATTTAGCAGACAAATGGTTATTGATAATCGTTCGTTGGGCATCGTTTAGTTTGGTGCGGTACATAATGATTTCAGAAATGTAACCGTTGAATGCTCTTGGATCTCCGGAGTGTGTTGCTCCGACCAATAATGGTGAATTCTTATCAGGAATTGTTGAGCTACTTTCCACACTGGTTGTTTGTAATACTTCCTGATCGAAAATCGTTGTTCGTTGAGGCGGCAACTGTGTTCCATCATAAAAGAAATCATAGATCTTGTTCGTATTGATTGTGCTTACCGCACTGTTTGAAAAACGGTTGTTGTCGTTATCAATGTCTACAAACAATTTATTTCCCGTGTAATAGAAAAGCATGAAAGCTTCTTCGTTCCCGAAATTAACGCGTTTACTGATGATAGCTTGTGCATCTCCCAATCCCTTCATTCGGGTTACCGTGAAGAAACTGTATCCATTGGTATTGTCAAAAATGGAATTATCGGGAGTGATCAAATAATCATTCTGACCGGAAGAACTATTGTTGTCGAATTCCAATGCTGGAAATCCATTCATTAATGAACTGACGAATTGCGGTTGCTGTGCGGTTGTATTCTGATTTAGTACCACACCGTTTCCGGACTGATCTGTCCAGGATGCAACAGGTAAACCATTATTTGAAGTGCTTGTTCCTGCATCTGCTTTTAACCACAAAACGTTGGTTGCAGACGTTCCTACACCGGCCGGACCAGTTTGCCCGAACGAAGGAAATGCAGATAACACACCCAGGAGAATTAAGGAGGAAAAGTTGTTCATATGCTATTTCATAAAAAATTAAATGGAATAGTGATATTTCTTACGCAGGTGCAAAATTACTCTAAAAGTCGAATGCACGCATGATAAAAGTCGTTAAATGAACCAATTAATTACCCGGGTTACTACACATGCCTTGCGAATGAAGACAGGAAGTTTTTATCCCTAAGATAATCAGCTAGATAGCAAGTTATTGATTTATCAATGTTGTGATGTCAGTTAACGCCCGAACGGAAGTCTATTGAAACATAAAGAAATAAGCCAGATCAAGACAGGTTCTAATCTTGATAATTGCGTCGTTGAGAATTCTTTACTGTGCCAACCACAAAGAAGGATTGATACGCTGCACCGTTCCTTCAACCACTTGATGGATCTCGAAATGCGAAGTAGAAAGATTTCCTTCTTCATCAGCGAGTAAAGATCCGATGGATTGTTTAGAGCTTACTTTATCTCCAACAGAAACATAAGCTTCTTGCAGGTTGCTGTAAACAGTTCGATAGGCGCCGTGCTTGATAATAACAACTTTTCCTGCACCGGGAATGTTTAAAACACTAGTCACTTCTCCATCAAAAACAGTTCTTACCTGCGAATTTTTTGGAGCTCCGATATCAATACCATTGTTATTGGTGTAAACATTTGGCAAAGTTGGATGCGCATTCTTCCCATAGTTTTCTGTAACAGAACCCTTTGCCACCGGCCACGGCAATTTTCCTCTATTCGATTCGAAGTTTTTACCTAGCGCAATGTTCTCTTTCGTATCAGTAAAAGCAACTTCCTTTGCAGGAGTAGTGGTGGTTTTAGTTGGTGTTGAACTCGTTGAACTTTTTGATGCCAATGAAGCTTTTTTCTCAGCATCTTTCTTCGCTTTTGCTTCTGCATCTGCAATTTCCTTTTCAATGGCTGACTTGATACGACGTTTCAATTCTGCTTTTTGACGTTCCTGCTCCTTCAGTTCTGTCATCAACGAATTCTCATCTTTGCGTAACTTTTCCAGAGCAAGTTGTTTCGTTGACTTATCTTTTTCTATCTGTTGCTTCTCAACGATTTTTTCTTCCAATAAGACTTTTTTGTGATCCTTTTCCTGCTTGATGCTATTAATCTCTTTATGAATCGTTTTCTCATTTTGAAGAATGACCTTGAATTGCTTTTGCTGAATTTCAGAAAGACGTTTCAAATAAGACGTTCTTTTTACCGCTTCAAAATAATTGGAAGAGGAAAAGATGTACATCATTTTTGCAGATTTGTTGCGGTGTTTGTAAGCATAAATAAGCAATTTGCGGTATTGCTCTTTTAAAGTCACCAATCGTTTTTGGAGTTCTTTGATCTGATCTCCTTTTGAAGAGATCGTTAACTCAGCACTGCGGATTTGATTGTCAAAATTTCGAACCAGTAATTCCCTGTTTTTCACCTGATTCTCGATTAACTTCAGTTCATTCAAAGAAGACTCAGTTCCCTTTTTCACTTTATCCAACAAAGATTTTGTGGTAGAAAGTTTCTTCTCCAGCTTATTTTGTTCAGCTTGAAGCTGATCACTTTTCTTTTGTGACCAAACGAAGCCTGAACCAGTCAATAGAAAGATGAACAGGCTATTTTTCAGAATTGCAGTTACCATATTCTTCAGGTATTACAAAATAAATTTCCTGGGGTGTGTTTATTTCTGTTTTATCATAATCCATTGTTAGAACGATATGATTTCGTGCCGTTACAATATCAATGATCACTTCTTTTGGTAATAAGTAGGTATCCACCGTATCCCTATCAATATAATCGACAGAAATATGAGTGGTATCTTCCGGGCTGTCAATCACCAAACGACTGATACTTTTCAGAGAAGGATGAATAAAATAACGGATCATGACATTGTCCCCATCATCCTCCTCGTTTCCATTTCGATCTTTTCTTAAAATAAGATTATTGTCTTTATCGTGCTTGTTCTTGTTTTCTTTTCGAATGACTCTTTTCCGGTGCGAAGAAATAATGTAATTATATGGGTCATTGATCTGGAAGTATTTTTGTGTCGTATCATACGCAACAGGCAGACCAAGCAATAATTCTTCAATATTCCGGAAGTCGAAATCCACACCAAACGATTCCTTCATATAGTTCATCGTTGTCCGGATAGCACATTTATCTTTTCGATTGGAGATAAACAAGGAATCGCGTCTGATCAATGAATTTACAATTGGAATTCCGGCGTAAGTAATGATCGGATTGATAACACTGTCTCTAACTGCACGGATCGAGGTTTTAAAACTGATTCTTCGATTCGTATCCGAGAAATGACATTTGATTTTCGTGTAAAATGAATTAGGACGAACACCAGAAAGACTGTCCATTACATGGATTAACTCACTCGTTTTTCGTTTTTCAAGCTTAATCGGTTTATCCGCAACTGGTCTTCTTGCACAAGACCCAAGAGTAACCAATAAAGCAAGTCCCAACCATTTAATATTCCGGATCGACATATGTTTTTGATTGAATTTTTTTTGTAAGTGATTTATTCTTTGATCCAAGTGATTGTGCTTTTTTCCAAAGTTCTAAAGCTTTAGCAGTATCTCCTAATTGGAAAAAGGCATCTCCCATGTGCTCGGTATAATTTTTATTGTCTTTGTCTAGCTCATCAGCAATTGTAAACTGCTCTAATGCTGCTTTATAATTCATTACTTTGAAATAAATAAGTCCTTTTGTATTAATGAAAGAAGCAACTTTAGGACTGGATGCCAATACTTCATCAATCAACCTTGCTGCTTTCGTTAGATCTGTATTTGAAAGTGCAAGTCGCATCGCATAATTGTTTTTTGTCAATAGATTGGTGGGATCGATTTCCAAAGCTTTTTCATAGGATTCAATTCCTTCTTTGATTTTCTTCAAACCGAAAAGTGCATCTCCTTTTTGCGCATAAAACTCCGATTCTGTTGCAGGATCGTTCACAACGATATCTTTCCCCATATCCGCAGCATCAATAGCTTCCTGAAAGTGATCCAACTGAACGCAAGCAATTGTATACAATAATTGTACGCTGGAAATGGTTGGGAATAAGGCACTGCATGCACGCGCATCTTTATACAAGTCATCGAACTTTAATAATTCATATTCCAACATCAATACCTGATTCCAGATCGGGAATTTGTTCTCTTCAAATTTCAAAGCGTTTTTATAAGCAATAAGTGCTTCTTCTTTCTGATTATTTCTCAGCAACAAATCGCCTTTAACCGAATGGCCTTTTGCATCGTTAGGGTAACTTGCAATCAACAAATCAGCCAATTCGATCAATTCTTTATCTACTACCACTTGTTTCTCATACATTTCCAGAATGATGGACATCTTGGTGTCGATATCGATACCTGTTCCCTGGAAAGCAGCGTTGAAATATTTGTAAGCTTCCGGCTTATTCATTTGTCGGTAATACAAATCACCCAATGCCAGATTTGCACGGGCGTTCGAGGGATCATTTTTCACCAATTCAACCAACATGGATTGTGCTTTGGCAATTTCCCGCTTGGAAAAATAATAATCCACCAATGTTCCGATCAAACCTAAGTCATCCGGATAAACTTCACGGGCTTTTTGAATTTCCGCAATTCCTTTTTCGTCTTGTTTTAATGAAACGTATAATTCAAACTTCTGGATCGATAAATCAGGTAAAACACCCAATTGATCTTCCATCTTGTTCAATGAATTGATCGCATCATTTTGACGACCTAAGCGTTTCAGGATCTCCGCATGGGCAAATAACCAATCTACATTATTTGGTTGCGCTTTGACCATTTTTGCAAAGCACTTTTCAGACTCTACAAACTTGCCCTGATTGTAATACATGTATCCCAGCTCTTGCGTGTACCAAATGTTGTCCGGATCCAGTTTACTAGCCAATTCACTATATTCTGCAGCCTTGGTTTTATTGTCTAATTGCAAATAACACTGACTTAATCCAAAAGCAGCGGCATCATCCGTTGGTCGGATAATCAGGCAAGAATCGAAGGCTTGAATGGCATTATTTAGTTGTCCCTTTACTTTATAACGTATCGCACTGTGAAACGTCTGAATGTAAGCCAGATCATCTTGCGAATTCACAGGTTTTTCAGAAGTTACTTTCTTTATTCCACAAGAAGTGAAAACAAGCATTAATGCATAGATGTAAAGGAAATATCTCATCAGCTAATTATTGAGTAGTCGCTTAAGCTCAAATCCCGAGCCAAACCTTTGTATTTTGAATGTGAACCCAACATGGAGTCTTTCAAATTCGCATCAATAATGATGGAATACTGCTGTAAAATGCTGTTTTTAATGATCGAGTTCGTAACCATGGAACCTTTTCCAAGAGATACATGCGGACCAACAACGGAGTTTTCAAGGATGACGTCCTTCCCGATATAACAAGGAGGAATGATGATCGAATTCAACACTTTTGCCGACTCGTCTACTAAGTCAAGACCTTTTTCCTGATCGTATTCCAACACGCGTTGATTCGTAATAACGGTCACTTCTTTATTTCCACAATCAAGCCATTCATCCACTTCTCCCGGTTTAAAGCGCTTTCCTTTTTCCGTTAATCTGCGCAATGCATCCGGAAGTTGGTACTCACCACTCTTTATGATACCGTTTTCTACCAAAAAGTTTAATTCATCTCTCAAAGCAATTCCATCCTTGAAATAATAAATTCCAATCATTGCTAAATCTGAAACAAATTCTTTTGGTTTTTCAACAAAGTCGATGATTTCACCTTTATCGTTGAGTTTTACCACTCCAAAATTACTTGGATCCTCAATCTGTTTCACCCATAAAATTCCATCCGCTTCCGGATCAATTTTGAAGTTTGCTCTAAAGAGTGTGTCAGCGAAAGCTACCACAACCGGACCTTCCAATAGTTTTTCGGCACATAATACCGCGTGTGCGGTACCAAGTGGTTTATCCTGATAGAAAATAGTTCCTTTCGCACCTAATTTTTCAGCCACTTTGATTAATTCGGCTTCAATTTCAGGACCGAAATCACCAATTACAAAACCAATTTCATCAATTGGTTCGCTGCACAAGGCAGCAATATCTTCTACCAAACGATGAACGATCGGTTTTCCACCAACAGGCACAAGAGGTTTTGGAACTGTTAATGTATGTGGTCTTAATCGGCTACCACGCCCCGCCATTGGAACGATAACTTTCATAGTATGATTTAATTTTTTCCTGTACTTCCAAAACCTCCGTCTCCGCGGTTTGTTTCTGAAAGTGCATTTGTTTCTTTTAATTGTGCTTGTACAAAAGGTGCTACAACCATCTGTGCTACGCGTTCACCGCTTTCAATGATTACATCTTCGCTAGACAAGTTGATCAATAATACTCCGATTTCTCCGCGGTAATCCGCATCAATGGTTCCCGGAGAATTCAATACCGTAACACCTTGTTTGAATGCGAATCCGCTTCTTGGTCGGATCTGAACTTCAAAACCACTTGGGATTTCTAAGTATAGACCCGTTGGAATCAACCGGCGTTCTAACGGTTTTAATGTAACAGATTCATTCAGAAAGGCACGAATATCCAAACCTGCAGAATCTACCGTTGCGTAATGTGGCAACTCATTGTTCGATTTGTTGATGACTTTGATTTCCATGAGTTATTCCTGATTTGGATTTTTGGTAAGAGCATAGCTGACATCCATCACATTTTTTGCACTTTGCTCAGTAATTCCCTGCTCAAAGGTGAAAATATAATTTCCTTTTTGTGGGAATTTGACGTGTCTGAAATAAACCGTGTTCTCTACAATTGTTCCGGAAGTTTCACCAATCCATGAACCGTCCGGATTTGCAATTTTCATTTCAATAGGCTCCCGGCCAACTTGGCCAAGCGGGGTTTTGGAATGAATAAAAAACCACAGGTTATTGAATGCATAATCGGTCGTTGTACGAATCGTGATTTGAACGGTATAGAAAGAAGTGGTATCGGAGATATTGACTTTAAACACAGGCTTTACGTCCTGCTCCCAAGAATTATCCTTGAAAGAATAAGACTTGTTGTAAAGCGGTGAATCTCCACATGAGCAGAGAAAAACCAATAAAACCAAGATCCAACTATTTTTCAGTGCCTTCATTTCCTCCGGTATTTTTACGTGGTGGTCTACGACGATTATTTTTCTTTTTATTCGGATTTGCCTGAGCTTGCGGCGCATTTCCTTCACCTCCTTCAGCAGGTTTTGGTTGCTGTGGTTTATTCTGTTGTGGAGGTCGGTTTTGAGGTGCTTTGTCTTGCTGCGGCTTAGTTCCTTGCGGTCTGTCTTGTTTTTGAACAGGTTTTGGAGCGGTATTTACTCCTTCACCTTCCATACGTGGACCGTTCGGTTTTTTCTTCTTGTTACGTTTCTTGTTCTTACTGAACGTGTTATCAAAACGATTCAAAGAATCCTGACCTACAACATTGTCATAATCCGGCTCTTTTCGCGCAACCTGAACATGTGAATCAAAATCTTTCAGATCAGTCGGTTTTTTGCCGGTTTTGTTGACTTTGATAATGTCCTGAACACGTTCTGGGCTCAAAGCAACTAATCCAACACCGATAGAAGCTTCGCCTTCATACATGTACCACAATTGTCTTTTGAACACATCGGTTTTAATATGGAAAGCCGTTCCTTTTTCTGTTTGTAATTTGACATCTGTACTTGGAAAAGACTTGATTGCATCTAAGTACATATCCAATTCGTAATTCAAACAGCACTTCAATTTCCCACATTGTCCGGCCAATTTTTGCGGATTCAGGGATAATTGCTGATAACGCGCCGCAGAAGTAGAAACAGAGCGGAAATCTGTCAACCAAGTTGAACAGCATAACTCTCTTCCACACGAACCAATACCACCCAATCGCTGAGCTTCTTGTCTTGATCCGATCTGGCGCATTTCAATACGAATCTTGAATTTATCGGCCATGTCTTTGATCAACTGGCGAAAATCCACACGCCCTTCAGCAGTGTAATAAAAAGTTGCTTTCGTCAAATCGCCCTGATATTCTACGTCAGAGATTTTCATCTCCAAACCAATATTTACGGCTAAAGTACGAGCTTGGAACATCACTTCAGACTCAAGAGAGCGAGCTTGAACCCACTTATCGATGTCTTCTTGATTTGCAATACGCAAAATTTTCTTAGTCTCCATAGGTTTTAAACCCGGAGATTTCTTTTTGACCTGAATTCTGGCTAATTCACCTATAACAGAAACAACCCCAATATCATAACCCGGGCTTGCTTCCACTGCTACCACATCACCAACTTGCAGTGAGAGGTTTTTCGCATTTCTATAAAATGTCTTGCGACTATTTTTAAAGCGAATTTCAAGTATATCATAAGGTGCCTGACCAGCTGGAAGTTGCATGTTTGCCAACCAATCGAATACACCTAGTTTGTTACATCCACCAGAACTACAGGTCCCATTATTTTTACAGCCGCGTGGTGTACCACCACCGCTGCTACACGAGGAACATCCCATAGTTTTTGAATTTGATGTAAAAATACGAAAATTAAAACTTGCGATTTGCATTTTTAATCCGACTTGACAACAGCTCTTTGTGAATAGTGATTTCCTACCTGTGAATCATTTATTTCTAGCGAATTTGGATTTTATGAATTATTTTCGAAGACATTTAAAACACAATCTACATATGAAATTTGGATTTATTTTTTCGATAGCTGCATCCTTGTTGCTTGCCGTATCTTGTAATTTTAATAACGACAACAGGAAATCATTTGACGAAGTGGTAGAATACAATGATTTCATTGTAGATCATATCAATGCTCTGGACTCTGCCTACATTCTTGCTTTGGCAACGGATAGCGGAATCGCGGTTTGTATGAAAAAATGTGATGTATTGGTGGATTTGTGTGATAAAACAACTGCAGAATTTAAAGGAATTCAGCCTTATGACGGAGATAGTTCTTTAACCATGCAGGCTTTGGCGTATACGCAATTCATGAGAAACAACGGAAAAAAGGAAATCAAAAACCTGTTGACATTGATTGGTAAGTATGAAAAAGCAGATATTGAAGGGCAGGAAAAATTAGTAGGTGAAGTGCAGTCTACAGCTGGAAATATCGATAAGCAATACGATATTGAGATCAACAAAGTAGATAAAGTTCAACAGAAATTCGCTAAGAAACACAACTTCACGATCTTACGTTAAGATTTAAGCAAAATCAACTATTTCCGGATGCGTTCGTTATTTAGGAAACAGGTTAAAACACATCAAAATGAAATTTAGACTTGCTTTTTGTCTCGCTCTGGTTGGAGCAATTGCAGTTTCCTGCAAGATGAATAATGACAAACGAAAATCGTTCAGCGATGTAGTTGAATACAATGATTATTTGATTGACCACATTGACGAAATCAATGAAATTTACATGCTTGCGTTGGACACGAGTCTGAGTTTTGAAGAAGCATTGATCATTTCTGATTCTCTTGTGGTAGTTTGTGAGCAGACAACTGATGACATAAAAGGAATTCAGCCGTTTGAGGGAGACAGTTCATTGGCGATGCAGGCTCTGGAATATACCCAGTTTATGAAACTGAACGGAAAGAAACACCTCAAAGATTTTTTGAAATTGGAACAGAAGTACATTGAATCCGCGGATCTTTCCGAAGAAGAGAGTAATCTCCTTTTTAACCAGGCGGAAGAAATGATTCAGAAGATGGATAAAATTCGGGATAAGGAACTGGAAAAAGTGGATTTGGTTCAAGAGAAATTTGCTCGAAAATATAACATGACCGTTATAGACTAAGATCTATGCTCTGTGAATAAAGCGCATGACTTGAAAGCAGAGTTGTGTGAAAAGCAGTTTTCCAAATGCATTCCGATCTAAGTGATAATGTGCATCGTTGAAGATTTCCATGAAATCCAATGCATTATTATTTGAAATGAATTTGGCAAAATTAGCCAGAAAAGCTGCTTCTTCCTGCGAAACACGTGTAAGCATATCCTGCGTGTAGTTCTTCAACAGACTTTGACGAACCATGTGCAAGGCATATTGAACGAATTGCTTTTGTCCCTCACGAGAAAGTGAAGACACCTCATCTGTCCAGTCCAACATCGCATTTACATCCTTCTTGAAGCAAACACGCATGAGTTGGATGAACAATTCCCGAAACAGATTTGCTTCTGATTGATCTCCCATGATTTGCTGTGCATCAATCAGATTGCCATTACTTCTTGCGGCAATACTTTCTGCAAGCTGACGCCCGATCCCGCTTCTTTCTACTACCTGCTGAATGACATCAATCGGGTAGGATGGAATACGCAAAATCTGTGTTCTGGAGAGAATCGTTGTGAGCAATTTATCCGGACTATCCGTAACCAGAAGGAAAAGTGTCTTTGCAGGGGGTTCTTCTAAAATCTTCAGCAGTTTATTTGCGCAGGTTGGATTCATTTCTTCTGCCATCCAGATCAGCATCACTTTGTAACCACCTTCGTAAGATTTCAGAGATAGTTTTTTGACGATCTCCAAACTTTCCTCTGTTCCGATAATGGGTTTTCGTTCCTTATCGTCCATTCGCTTCGTCCAGTGGTAGAGATCAAAAATAGGCTGTTCCTGAATTTGAGTTCTCCAAAGTGGTAAAAGCGGATTGGTCGTTTTCGAAATGGTTTGAACCGTAGGGAAGGAGAAGTGCAGATCGGGGTGTTGCAAATCCGACACTTTTTTGCAGGACGGACAGCTTCCGCAACTATCTTTTTCCTGTTTGTTTTCACAAAAAATGTACTGGATAAAAGCCAAAGCCATCGGTAAGGTAGCGTGCCCGGATTTCCCCGCAAACAATTGAGCATGACTGATCTTTCCTCCTTTGACCTCTTCAATCAAATGAGATTTTATTTCTTCTTGTCCTGGAATTGAGTTGAACTGCACGATGTAAAGTTAAAGCTTATACTCACAATTAAAGACAAAAAAGAGACAAAAATCATGGAAAGTGATTCAATGTAGCTACCTTGTTATAAATAGAAATAGAATTATGAGATCAGTATTATTGTTTGTTGGATTTGTTACCCTTTTCTCAAATTCTTTTTGGGCTCAGGAAGTCATTATGAATGATGAGGTGGTTCAATTTTCATCTGGATCACATGATGCAATTGTTGCTGTGATTCCATTTGCAAGTAGAGAGGTCATTGAAAAGCAGCTAAAATCCGAACTGAAAGGTTGGGGTGGAAAATTGGTTATTAGTGGAGAGGAATACAAAGTGGTTCAAGAAAACTTGAAAAAAGCATAGAAAACCTAAACGATGATATTGATAGTTATCAGAAAAAAATCAAGCAGGCAGAGAAAGACATTGAAACAACAAAATCTGAATTGAGTGCAAAGCAAGAAGAAATAAAAACTCAGAATCAACAAATTTCAGAACAGAAAAAAACAGCAAAAAAAATCAAATAGTTGCACTCACTTTGTCGGATTCAACCATAAAAAGTAATAACTTTCGATCCTAAATCATCCATAGCTGAGGATCGATAAAAAATAATATATAACTACACATGATGAAACAATTAACAATTTTAGCCGCTACATTATTTACAAGCTTTGCTTTTAGCCAAGAAGTAAAGACTTCCAATGAGAAAGTTAGTTTCTCTCATGGATCATATGACGCAATCGTAGTAACTATCCCACATGCAAATAAAGATGTGATCGAAAAAGAACTGAAATCCGAAATGAAAGACTGGGGCGGAAAATACAACAGTTCAAAAGGAGAGTATACAGCGAAAGAGTCTAAAATGAAAGCCATGGGTGATAAATATTTCGATGGTTATGCAAAAATCATTGAAAGCGGATCTGAAATCAAAGTAGCATTTGCGGTGGATTTGGGTGGAGCTTATATGAACCACAATGAGCATAAAGATCAGCACAAAGAAATTGAAGGACGTGCGAAGAAATTCGGACAAACTGCTTCCAAGGAAAGCGTAAATGGCATGATCGAATTGGAGACAAAGGCGCTTAAAAAATTGACAGAAGAAAAAGAAGATTTGCTGAAAGATATCGAGCGCTCTAAAAAAGACATTGAAGATTACAAGAAAAAAATTGCTGAAGCAGAACAAAAAATCAAAGATGATGAGTCTGCAACTCAAAAGAAAGAAGGAGAGATCGGCACACAAACAACAAAATTGGGAGAAGTTCAGGGCTTGTTGAAGAAGATTAAGTAGGCTCAAAATGAAATTCTGAAAGAGTCGGTAATCTGTTTGATTGCCGACTCTTTGTTTTTAGAGAAAACCGATGCTATTTTCGGGTTTGATTAATAATGGATATTCAACTCACCGTATTCGCCGGGCAACAATTCAATGCTGTCTATATGTTCGGTTGTCCCGGATGGCCTGGTAACTTTCCATTGAAAATATCTTTTTCCTGCGGGAACCTGAATATAAGGCCCACCTGTATTTGAATAGCATCCGGTAACATCGAACCATATCGACCATTCCTCATAGGTATAGCGATTCCTTAAGTTAAAGAGATCTGTTGCGCCTTCACAATTAACATTTGCAATCTTGCTCCGCATATACGCACAGGGAGCAAACTCAAAAGTAAAGTGCCCATCTTTATCGTATGGGCTGTTAAAATGCATGACAGTTGAATTGTTGTAACAGCTATTGATAGGTTGTTTTACGATAACAGAATAGCTTCTGTTGGGTTTTGCCTGGATGATCAATCTTGCTTCCCCCTTATCATCCAGTATTCCGTTCGCCTCCGTTCTCGATTCTCCCCCATCTTTTTTAGAAATGCTTGAACGCACGGTATATTCCAACCCTGCATAGGGCTGGCCGGTTACAACATCGATTGCTGTTATGTGAATGGCGCGTTTCTTTCCACAGGAAATCAGTATTAACAGAAGGAAAATGCATAAGAATGATTTCTTTATGATCCTTTTTTCACCAATAGGAATGATTCGTTTCATAAAACAGTTGTGATTTTCGTGTTTGATTAATAATTGATATTCAACTCACCGTATTCGCCGGGCAGCAATTCGATGCTGTCGATACGTTCGGTTGTCCCGGATGGTCTGCTGACTTTCCAGTGAAAATATCTTTTTCCTGCAGGAACCTGAATATAGGCTCCTCCTGTATTTGAAAAGCATCCGGTAATATTGGGAGACCATTCTGACCATTCCGTATAGGTAAACCGATCCCTCATACTAAAGACATCTGTTGCACCATCGCAATTAGCGTTTACGATGTTGTTTTGTATATACGCACAGGGAGCAAATTCAAAAGTAAAGTGCCCGTCTTTATCGTTTGAACTGTTAAAATATATCACCCCGACTTTGCTATAACAGGAAGTAGATGGCGCCCTTACATAAACATAATAGGTCCTGTTGGGTTTTACTTTGACAGCCAACCTGACTTCTCCGTTAGCATCCAGCACTCCGCTTGCCTCCGTTCGGTGTTTTTCTCCATCCTTTTTAGTAACACTGGAACCCACGGTATATTCCAAATCGGCATAAGGTTTGCCATTTACAGCATTTACTGCCGTTATCTGAATGGAGCGTTTCTTTCCGCAGGAAAGAAGCAGTATTCCAAATAGAAGCAAGATAGCTAGTCGTTTCATAACAATTGATTTCCACAAATGTGAGTAAACGATTTTAGAAATTTGTTGCGATTTTCCGTACTTGATTATTTGAGTCGCTTACAGCGATCTGAAATCTACTGCTACAGACATTTTCTTTTTTATACCTTTGGCTTCATGAAAATTTTGGTTGTCCGGTTTAGCTCTATTGGCGATGTCGTATTAACGACTCCGGTTGTGCGCTGCTTGAAAGAACAACTGAAAGACTCGGAGATTCACTTCATTACCAAAAAAGCATTTCAGTCTGTTTTGGATCAAAACCCATACATCGACCGTATCATTACCATTGAAAAATCCGTAGATGAGGTGGTGGATCTCTTGAAAAGTGAGAATTATGATTACGTCATTGATTTGCACAACAACATTCGCACACTGCGTCTGAAACGTGCACTGAAAGTGAAATCGGCTGCTTTTCCAAAGAAGAATTTCTCCAAATTATTGCTCACCACCTTCAAGATTAATCGCATGCCGAAAGTGCATGTAGTTGACCGCTATTTTGAAGCGGTGAAAGAGTTGGGAGTTACGAACGATAAAAAACCATGTGATTTTTTCCTGGCGGATTCGGATATTGTTTCATTGGACTCCATTGCGCTTGTTTCGAAGAAATTTATTGCCGTAGCCATGGGTGCTCAATTCGCTACCAAGCAAATGCCCGTTTCCTTAATGACAAAAATCCTGAAAGGAGTTCAGATGCCGGTTGTTTTATTGGGAGGAGCAATGGATTCGGAACGTGCTGCTGAACTGATTCAACAGCTTTCCAACCAACGGGTTTTGGATCTTTGCGGAAAACTGACCCTAAGACAATCCGCTTTTATGACCAAGCACTGCGCAAAATTACTTACCGGCGACACCGGTTTGATGCACATTGCCAGTTGTTTCGAAACGCCGATTGTGAGTGTTTGGGGAAATACCGTTCCGGATTTCGGAATGTACACTTATGCTCCTCAGAACAAATCGTTGTATACCATCCATGAAGTGGAGGGATTAAGCTGCAGACCCTGCTCGAAAATCGGTTACAAAGAATGCCCCAAAAAACACTTCAAGTGCATGCATTTGCAGGATTCTGAGAAGATAAAATCAGATTTGATGAGGTAGCTTTCATGTCATGTCGAGTATCCGCCGTGTGTTCTCGATACATCCCGACTGAAAATGTCGGGACACTCGAACTGACAAGGCGGAAGTATCGAGACAGACATGTGAAAGGTGACAAAAACCCGAAATAATTGATTTATTGTTAATTCGTAATTTTTAGTCTACAAACAACTTCCGCAATTCTGTTGCATCTTTCGGACTCATCTTCTTCGCCAGAATCAATGCCAATTGCTTTCTTCTCAAAGCGCCTTCATAACGATCAATTTCTTCTTCTGTTTCAGGAATCAACTCGGGAACTTGGATTGGACCACCATGCTGATCAACTGCTACAAACGTATAAATAGCCTCATTCGATTTACTTCTCTTCCCCGTAATGTTGTCTTCCACAAACACATCCACAAAGATTTCCATAGAAGAGTTGAATGCCCGGGAAACTTTTGATTCCAGGGTCACAATGGATGCGTGATTGATTGGAGAATTGAAACTGACATTATTCACATTTGCAGTAACAACTACCCGATGGCAATGTCTGTGAGCAGAAACGCTCGCTATTTCATCCATCCAAGCCAGTAATTGACCTCCAAATAAATTACCTAGTGTATTGGTGTCATTCGGTAAAACAACTTTTGTAGTAATAGCTAGGGTTTCCGATGCATGTCTAGGCTTCATTTTCCTTTTTTTGGTAAAAGTACATTAATTTTTAACGTGAGCCCGGGATAAGAATACTGTCAGAATTCAAAAAATTTCCGCTGTTAGAAAAAGCCTTACTATATTTACAAACTTCAAAGAGAATTATGGAAAAACTCATTCAGGAATTTTCGTCCAACATCAGTGAGGCTTTAAAAATTGCTGCTGGGGCAACTTTTGTAAAGCCAAAACAAGATATCCGAAATATTGTCATTTGCGGCATGGGCGGATCCGGAATTGGTGGCAGAATCGTGGCTCAATGGGTTCAAAATTACTGTTCTATCCCAGTATTATCTGTTCAGGATTATTCCTTACCGGCATTTGTAAATCAACACAGCCTGGTAATTGGGTCATCTTACTCAGGAAATACAGAAGAAACCTTATTCGCTTTGGAAGATGCAAAAACAAAAGGTGCAACAATCATTGGAATTTGTTCCGGTGGATCGTTAGCCGATTTTTGCAAATCCAATAATTACCAATACGTAGTAGTTCCGGGTGGAAATCCGCCAAGAACAGCGTTGGCTTTTTCATTGGTACAATTAAGCAATATATTCCTGCAATTAGGATATGCTCATGCAGCTATTCTGGATGAAATTTCGAACGGTAAGAATCTGATCGATTCGAATTTGGTTGAGATCAAGTCTGAAGCAATGCGTGTAGCACATGAGCTTCAAAAAAGAACGATCGCTGTTTATGCAGGTTTGGAATATGAAGCAATTACCATTCGTGCAAAACAGCAATTCAATGAAAACTCGAAAGAGCTATGCTGGCAGCACGTGATTCCTGAAATGAATCACAACGAACTCGTTGGATGGGGTGGAGGAGATAACCGCTATGCGTGTTTATTTATCCAAACAGGAGATTTATCCATGCGCAATCAAAAGCGTTTTGACATTTCAATTCAGCGCACAAAATCGAAAACAGATAAAGTAGAGATCATTTCGGCAAAAGGATCAAGTCCTGTTGAAAAGAGCATTTACTTAATTCATTTGATCGATTGGATTTCACTTTACTTATCCGATCTGAAACACGGAGATCCTATCGAAATCGAAATCATCGATTATTTGAAAGCCGAATTGGGGAAAATCAAATAGATAATTGACAATATAAAAGGGCGGAAAATTTTCCGCCCCTACTTTTTGAATTTTGCATTAGTCTACGAATTTACCGCCTGCATAAACCTGGAATTCAAACCCTCTGTCGGTATGAACTTCAAAGTTTACTTTCACGTGTGAACCCATGTATTTTTCAGGATCACTTGCAAGGATATTGACCAATTGATCTTTGTAATCCAATCTCAAAGCAGTCGTAAATCCATTCGGATCATCTGCCCCAAGAATAATGTAGCTAAACATATCCTGATTCACAAAACCCTGAAAAGTGGTTGCAAATTCTTTTTGAGAATTTAAGGCATCCATTGCTCTATCCGAACTAACGGGATGAAGAGGAGCTGCTTTATATTTCATCGTATTAATATCATCTTCAAAGGAAGCACTGCGCTCTTTTGTTTTGATGATTTTTCCTTTTGCATCGTAGTAAGAAATACGATCAATAAAAACGGCTTCATTTGCACCGTTTACCTGATCAATCAATTCCTGTGTCACAAACGGTTTTCCGTTGTTCAGAAAATAGAAACGCGTACCATTCGTTTTGCCATTTCCTTCCGAAAATTGTTCTTCAATAATCTGAATAACATTGGTTGTGTCCAAATACCCGATCACTTCGATCATTTGACCATCTGCTTTTTCATAATGCAAGGAATTGGCAATTAAGTCAGAAGACGCTGTAATCTTTTTCAACTCCAACACCTGTTGATCCATTTCAGCTTCATTTTTGAAATGCTTTACAATGGTGCTTTTTTCTTTGGTGTTTTTTTCACTGGAATTATCAGAACCACAGGATACCAATCCGACAAGTAATAAAGGGAAAATATACTTTTTCATAACGTTTGTTTCATTCAAAATGACGTGACACGTAAAAGTAACAGGTTTATAACAAATGACACCCTTTTTTTAGCTTAAATTAGGCTCCAAAATCGGAGCAAGAGATGGAACGAATAGTAATAGCAGGAGGTTCAGGACTTATTGGATCAGGATTGGCAAATCATTTGAGAAATGCAGGACACGAAGTTTGGATCCTCACACGTAAAGCATCCGATTTGGATCGTTTCTTTCTGAACTGGAATCCGGAGACCAAAACAATAGATCAACGGGCAATTGAAAAAACCACTGCTCTGATCAATTTGTGTGGAGCAGAATTAGCTGCTAAAAGATGGACCAACTCACGGATTAAAGAATTGTACTCTTCCAGAGTAGATACCACGCAGTTTTTATTCGAATCATTTAAAAGTTCTGCAGATCTAAAGCAATACGTATCAGCATCCGGAGCGGTTGCGTATGGGTTTGATCATCCCAAAAAGACTTACAAGGAAGAAGACGCTTTTGGAAATGACATCATTTCGGACATTACTCGAAAATGGGAAAAAGCAGCCGATCAATTTTCTGAAGTTTGTACCGTTTCAAAAGTCCGGATTGCAGTAGTTTTGAGTGAATCTGGCGGAGCTTTGCAAAAACTGGCTAATCCGATAAAGAAAGGATTTGGTGCTGTTTTGTCTTCCGGAGAACAAGCTATTCCATGGATTTATTCTGAGGATCTTTACCGCGTATTTCAATTGATACTAACGAATAAACTTGAGGGTTCCTATCATGCTTCGGCAGGAAACACCACTAATAAAGAGCTTACTAATATAATTGCTAAAACATTAAAAAAGAGATTATTACCAGCCGTTCCAAAGTTTATGGTTCGACTGTTGTTCGGCAAAATGGCAATGATGCTGCTATACGGAAATAAAGTCTCCAATGAGAAGATTCGCTCCGAAGGATTTTCTTTCCTTCACGGAAATCTTAATTCAACAATTCAACGTATTTTTGGAAAATAAAAATCCTTTGCCAAAAAGACAAAGGATTTTGCTATTAATCGAAAAAACAAGAGCACCCCTACTCCTGTTACTCAAATGAGTACTTTTTAAAACGAACGACCTATGAAAATCGTTCGAACAGGACAAAGATGAAACATGACGTTGATTATTCGAAATCAATGTTTTTAATATTTACGATAACCAAACAACAAACTAAGATATTTAATTGACTGTAAATCAATAAATTGAAAACATTATTTTAAGCAAAAAATTACAATGTCCACAGGATCAACAGATAGTTTAGTTCGCTTAATTTCTTCTCTCTCAAAGGCCGAAAAACGAAGTTTTAAGCTTTATGCAAATCGGAATTCTTCTTCACAGGAGGAAATGAAGTATTTGCAGTTGTTTGATTTTATTGATAAGACTGAAAATTATTCTGATGAATTGGCAATTTCCAAAATCAGCGGATTAAAAAAGAGCCAGCTTTCGAACATTAAAGCCCATTTATATAAGCAGCTGCTAACCAGTTTGAGGCTTCAGCATGCAGCATATTTACCCGCCATTGAAATTCGGGAATCGATGGATCATGCCCTGATCTTGTATGAGAGAGGATTTTACAATCAGGCATTGAAATTATTGGAGAAGGCGAAGCAGCATGCGATAAAAATTCAATCGACGGTTTTGCATTTGGAAATCGTGGATTTTGAAAAATTCATCGAATCGCAACATATTACACGAAGTGTATCTTCACGTGCTGATGAATTGACAGCTGAAAGCAGGGCTTTAAGTAAACATGTTCAGGGAAGTATTCAATTTTCGAACTTGTCTTTGCAGCTTTATGCCTTGAACGTAAAGGTGGGTTTTGTAAGGGATGAAAAAGATTACCGTTTCGTCAAAGAATTCTTCGCAAAGCGCTTACCGGAATATCAAATTTCGGAATTGAACTTTGAAGAGAAGATGCACCTGTATAACGCATATGTTTGGTACCATTATATTACGCAGGAGTTTTTGATGTGCTTTAAATATGCCAGTTTGTGGGTAAAACTCTTTGAGGATCATTCGCATGTGAAAGATCATTACCGTGAAATGTATCTGAAAGGCTTGTATAATTTGCAGAATGCCCTGTTCAATTTGAGAAATCATAAGCGTTTGCTCGAATCCATTGAGAAGTTGGAAAGTGCAGATCTGGGAGATCGCGAGAATGAGAATATCTCCCTATTACACCGAATGTACTGGCTTACAGCAAAAATCAATTATTATTATTTGTGCGGGACTTTTTCCGAAGGAATTGAAATCGTTCCGAAGGTAGAGCAATTTATTTCCGATCATGAAGATCGTCTGGACAATCACCGGATCATGATTCTGTATTATAAAGTCGCTTGTTTGTATTTCGGAAATGGAGATAATAAAATGGCAATCAAATACTTGAATCGAATCATTCAATTGAAAGATGTTTCGCTGCGGGAAGATATTCAAGCTTTTGCGCGCATTCTGAATTTGATCGCACATTTTGAATTGGGAACGGATGATCATTTATTGGATTACCAGATCAAATCGGTTTACCGCTTCCTTCGCAATATGGGAGATTTGCATGGAGTACAGCACGAAATTCTGAATTTCCTGCGTCAGCTTCCTTTTGCAGATGATCGCTCTTTGATGCGTGCGTTCCGCATTTTGCATGGAAAACTGGTGAAATTATCTAAACTTCCGTATGAAAAACGGCCATTCTTATACCTGGATATTATTTCGTGGTTGGAGTGTAAAATCGAAAAACGCCCCGTACAGGAAGTGATTCACAATAAATTCTTACTAGAACAAGAAACAGGTCAAAGCGTCTATTTCCCTGAATAGGAAAGGAAATCAGAGCAATTGGATTGTTACAGAATAACCAAATGACGAAAAATTAAGCAAAAAATACAACTCAAACTTGTCAGTTTGAAAATAAGTTGTATTTTTGATTACATATTCGTCAAATACATGTTTAAATACTCAACATTAGATGACAGAATTAAAAGTAGGTGATCGCATACCTGATTTTCAGGGAAAAGATCAAAATGGAAAAGAGATTACAAATAAGCAGTTTGCAAACAAAAAATTAGTGATTTATTTCTATCCGAAAGACAATACGCCGGCTTGCACGAATCAGGCATGCAGTTTAAGAGATTCGTATCAGGCATTGCAAAAAGAAGGCTATTCTATTTTGGGAGTGAGTATGGATAATGAGAAGGCGCATACTCGGTTTATTGAAAAGTTTAGTTTACCTTTTCCATTGATCGCAGACACGGAACGGAAGATGATAGATGCGTTTAAAGTTTGGGGTTTAAAGAAGTTTATGGGACGTGAATACGATGGAATCCATCGAACCACGTTTATCGTAAATGAAAAGGGAATTATTACACATATAATTGAGAAGCCAAAAACAAAAATTCACGGTGAGGAGATATTAAATTTAGAATGATCCGAACATCGTAAGTAGTTTACGACCTACGGGTCATACATTTGCAGAAACGATAACAAAACGATTTAAAATTAAACGATATGGCAGTTAAAGAAATCAACCCGGAAAAATTGAAAGCACTTCAGCTAACAATGGAAAAGTTAGACAAGACTTTCGGAAAAGGATCTGTAATGAAATTAGGAGATAATGCAATTGAAGAAATGGAAGTGATTCCTTCCGGTTCGATCACATTAGATCTGGCTTTAGGCGTAAATGGTTACCCAAAAGGAAGAATCGTTGAAATTTATGGGCCAGAATCTTCTGGTAAAACAACTTTGGCAATTCATGCAATTGCAGAATGTCAAAAAAATGGCGGAATAGCTGCTTTTATTGATGCAGAACACGCGTTCGATCAGTTTTACGCACAAAAATTAGGGGTCGATATTGAGAATTTATTGATCTCTCAACCGGACAACGGTGAACAAGCATTGGAAATCGCTGATAGCTTGATTCGTTCCGGAGCAGTTGACTTATTGGTTATTGACTCCGTTGCGGCATTGACACCAAAAGCAGAGATTGAAGGAGAAATGGGTGATTCTCAAATGGGCTTACAAGCTCGTTTGATGTCTAAAGCACTTCGTAAACTAACTGGTTCAATCAACAAAGCAAAATGCTGTTGTATTTTCATCAACCAATTGCGTGATAAGATTGGTGTGATGTTCGGTAATCCGGAAACAACTACCGGAGGAAATGCCTTGAAATTCTATGCTTCTATGCGTATCGATATCCGTAGAGCGAGTCAGATCAAAGAAGGAGAAGAGGTAATTGGTAACCGCGTGAAAGTAAAAGTGGTGAAAAACAAAGTGGCTCCTCCATTCCGTAAGGCTGAATTTGATGTGATGTACGGAGAAGGAATTTCCAAAGTGGGTGAGATTATCGACTTAGGAGTAGAATTGAATATCTTAAAGAAAAGTGGATCTTGGTTCTCTTACGGTGAAACACGTTTGGGACAAGGAAGGGATTCTGTAAAAAATATGATTGCTGATAATCCGGAATTAATGGATGAATTAGAAATAAAGATCAAAGATGCTCTTGGCTCTCCTGCTACTGCAGTAGTGGTAGAACAAGACTAACTGCATATCGTTTCCAATGAGTCCCGTGAGCAATTGCGGGACTTGTTATTGAAATCAGAATCAGGAGAACCCTTTAAGTACGAAATTGTAAACCACATAGAAACAGAGTTCACATAGTACGTTGATGATTGGTTCTCTATAGGTTTTCTCCAGAAGGGTAAAATAAAAACAACCACTATCTCAACTCCAATCTGTCAGAAAAATGATCTGATTCGTCCTTATATTCTCTATGATTCTATGTGAGCTATGTGGTTAAATTAATATCCTGCGAGAATCTAATTAACACCTTCTCGACATTATTTCCTTACTTTTGCCCAAACTGAAGTAAATGGTATTATCAATGACCGGCTACGGAAAAGCAAGTGGTTCTTTTCAAGGAAAGAAAATCGTTGTGGAAATCCGTTCCTTAAACAGTAAAAGCTTAGATCTGAATATGCGTGCAATTCCATTGTATCGCGAGATTGAATTGGAAAATCGTTCCATTGTTGCCGAATTATTAGACAGAGGTAAAGTAGAATTATCGATCTCTCTTGAAAATTCCGGAGATACAAAGAACTACGCCATTAATCGCGATTTGGCTCTGGCATATTACAAAGACATCAAGGAAACAGCTGAGTTATTAGGCGAAAACACGGGAGATCTTCTATCCATGGTTTTGAGAATGCCGGAAATCTATTCGAATGAGAAAGAAGCACTTTCAGATGAAGAATCTACTTTTGTACAAAGTTTAGTAAGAGAAGCGTGTAATCACCTGAACGAATTCCGCAAGCAAGAAGGAGATCAGTTAAGAAAGGATTTCGAAGGAAATATTGGACGTATCGATGAATTATTAGCAGATGTTCCAAAGTACGAAACGGCACGTATCGAAGCAGTTCGTGAACGAATGAAAACTGGATTAGAAAAAATCACCAATATATCGATCGACCTGAATCGTTTGGAGCAGGAAATCATTTTCTACATTGAGAAGATGGACGTTTCCGAAGAGAAAATGCGTCTTTCAAACCACTTGAACTATTTCCTGGAAACAATGAATATTCCTTTGTGTGGTAAGAAATTAGGCTTCATTACTCAGGAAATCGGTCGGGAAATCAATACACTTGGAAGCAAATCCTATCATGTGGAAATGCAGAAATTAGTGGTTGAAATGAAAGATCACTTAGAGAAAATCAAAGAACAAGTTTTAAATACCCTGTAAAATGGCATTTGATTCGAGTGGTGGTAAATGTGTGATTTTCTCAGCTCCCTCAGGCGCAGGAAAAACAACCATTGTTCAATACTTGTTAGGCAAAATCCCTGAACTGGCTTTCTCTATTTCGGCATGCAGCCGCGAACCCCGTGGTGAGGAGGAACACGGAAAACATTATTATTTTTTAGGTGTTGAAGGTTTCAAGCAAAAAATTGATGGCGACGAGTTCATAGAGTGGGAAGAGGTTTATACAGATAACTTTTACGGAACCCTGGCTTCTGAATTGGAACGAATTTGGGGAGAAGGAAAGACCGTCATCTTTGATGTAGACGTTGTTGGAGGATTGAACCTGAAAAAAATCATGGGAGACAATGCCCTTGCGATTTTTGTGCAACCACCTTCCTTTGAGGATTTGGAACAGCGTTTGCGATTTCGAAGCACTGAAACGGAAGAAAAAATTTCTATGCGTTTGGCGAAAGCTCATATTGAATTAGACCGCGCACCGGAATTTGACTATATTCTTTTGAATGACGAGCTCAAAAGAGCATGTAAGGAAGCCGAAGAATTAGTTCGCAAATTTATTTCCTGATTTATGAAAGTAGGATTGTATTTCGGAACGTTTAATCCCATTCATGTTGGACATTTGGTCATTGCAAATTACATGGCTGAATACACGGATATCGATCAGGTTTGGTTGGTAGTCACTCCGCAAAATCCATTGAAGTTGAAGTCTTCATTGTTGCCGGATTATCACCGTCTGGCAATTGTAAATGAAGCAATTCAGGATAATATCAATTTGAAGGCTTCTGATATCGAGTTCAAATTACCACAACCGAATTACACGGCAACTACGTTGGCTCATTTAAAGGAGAAATACCCAACTCATGAATTCTCTCTGATCATGGGAGAAGACAACCTGCGGACATTTCACAAATGGTATAACCACGAACATTTGCTGGCACATTACAAATTCTATGTTTATCCGCGTGTCTTAACAGTCCAGGAAGAAGAGGAGGTTCAGGAAATTGGACACTATCCGGAAAATGGATTTAAGAATCATCCGAATATCATTACCTGTGAAGATGCTCCGGTGATGAAAGTTTCATCGAGCTTCGTGCGACATGCAATTAAAGAGGGAAAAGATGTGCGCTACCTGCTCACAGATCCCGTTCGCAAGTACATTGATGAAATGAATTTTTACCGTTAAGCCTTTTTGCTTTTAAACAAACGTGCAATTTGCTTGCGGAAGAAAAACATCAGAATTAAGTAAGGAATTGCAATCAAGAACAAAATCCCTGTATTGATAGATGAGCCAAAGGAATTTTCATCCAGCTCACTTCCTTGTTGCGCCAATAATTTACACTGAGAACAACCTTGTCCAAAGGCAAAATCAACAACAATTAGCGTGATTGCAAGTAAAAACAATCGTTTTTTCATGTAGCAAAAGTACGAACAAACACTTAAAGAGAATCTGCTTTTGACCGATTTAACATATCTCCGGTTACAAGAGACTAATCAACTCCTTTCGATTCAACTGTTTCAAAGTGCTTACATCCGTATGTACCAAATCGCCGACCAACTCCTGCTTGCGTTTTTGCAATTCCAGTATTTTCTCTTCAATCGTATTTGGTGTAATGAATCGCACAGCAACCACTTTTTTATCCTGACCAATTCTGTAAGCACGGTCAATGGCCTGATTTTCTACCGCTGGATTCCACCACGGATCCATTAAATAGACATAATCTGCTTGCGTCAAATTCAATCCCATTCCTCCGGCTTTCAAACTGATTAGAAAAACGCGAATGTTCTCATTCTCCTGAAATTCATTGACCACTTCTTTTCGTTTTCTGGTTTGACCGGTTAACAGAGAATAGGGAATATTCCTTTCTTCTAAAGCCTTTTCAATGAGTTTGAGCATCCCAACGAATTGAGAGAATACCAGAATTTTATGATGCTTCTTTTTATCTTCAATTTGCTCTAATAACTCTTGGATTTTGGCTGATTGCTCACCGTAGGAAACACCATTTTCATTGATCAATGCTGGAGAGTTACAAATCTGTCGCAATTTGGTTAACCCTGCGAGTACGTGCATACTGCTTTGTCCATCCAAAAAGTCTGGCTCACTCATAAGATACTCTTTCAATTCCGTTTTGTAGACATCGTAAACACGCTGTTGTTCGTGGTCCATTTCACAGTAGACAACCATTTCCGTTTTTTCAGGAAGTTCTGTTGCAACTTGTTTCTTGGTGCGTCTCAATAGAAATGGATGAATGCGTTTTTGCAATTCTTTCGCCCGTTGACTATCCTGAAATTTATCAATCGGAAAGGCAAAATGATCTTTGAATTGTTTCAAAGAACCAAACATTCCCGGATTGCAAAAGGAAAGAATCGAATAAATATCCAATGTATTGTTTTCAATCGGAGTTCCCGTAAGTACAAAACGTTGTTTGGACTGAAGCAAACGAACGGTTTTATAACGTTTGGAATCCGGATTTTTAATTGCCTGACCTTCGTCCAAAATCACGGTATCGAACACAAAATCCTTCAAATAGCGGATGTCTGACATCAAAGTTCCGTAGGTGCTCAGCAGAATATCGTATTCTACAAAGTGATGAACAGATTTGATGCGTTTGGTTCCATGAAGATCTAAAACCCGCAAATGTGGGGTAAATTTTGCGATTTCATCTTTCCAGTTGAAAACCAATGAAGTTGGAACAACAACAAGGTGAACTCCTTTTTTGACTTCCTGTTTTTTGGAAATATATGCCAAAAGCTGAATGGTTTTTCCAAGACCCATATCATCTGCGAGAATTCCCCCGAAACCAAAATCATTTAAAAAGTGCAGCCAATGATATCCTTCCCGTTGGTAATGTCTCAATTCTGTTTCAAATGATTTGGGAAGTTCAATTTCAGGAATCCGCTCAAAGTGTGTGATCTTCTCTTTCAGATCTTCAATCTGAGTTCGAACTGTGCTGTCAATTTCTTCTGCATCGAACCATTCATCAATAAACTGATAGGATGTTTTGGGAATTCGAATCACATCATCCACTAATTCCCCTTCCTGAAAAAAGGCTGAGAATCGTTCCAGCCATTGTTGTGGAAGCAAAGCCATTTGTCCGTCACCTAATTTTACGTAGCGTGATTTCTGAATAATACTTCGTTGAATTTCCTTCAAACGAACGCGGTTATCGCCGACCTTAATATGTGCTTTGGTTTCAAACCAATCAATTCCACTGATGATCTGAACCGAAACTTTCATGTTTTTTGGAACCAGTTTTAATTTGGTCAATTCCTGAAATCCGTGAATTTCTAATTCAGCTTCACTCCAGGATTCGAAAGCATTCAGAAACCAATCGTTTTCTAAAAACTGGCTTTTGTGTAAATAGAAAAAATCTCCGCCAAGCTGGTATTCGAAATCTTTGTGCAAACGAATGATCTGACCCAAAAAGCTGACCTCTAAGTTTTCGTCTCTTGGAATTTCAAAAGAATTCCCGGTTTGATCGATGGTGAGCAATTTGCGCTTGGACAGAATTGGAATTTCCACTTTTCCGTATTCGATCATTGGAGTGATATGAATATAATGCTCACTATCCGTGAGGTAAATGCGTTTTGCCCGAACAGTTGCTAACTGCGTTTGCTTGATAAGTGCACGCGTAGCTTTTTTGACATAGGAATAATTGATGCTTACTACGTTTTCAAGTGGCACCAAAAACCCCGCTTGGAAAGCATCAAATTGCGATTGATGAATGATCAGCTTGTGGTGATTCTTTCTGAAATAACTCAAGGTTCGGAGGTAATTCCAGTTTTTAATGAGGTAAAGATCTTGTCCGCGACGAATGAATAATTCGCTTTTCGTTTTTACTTGATCAAAGGGAATCTTGAGATTATCGAATTCAATAAAACCGGTTATTTCATAAAACTCCTCATTTTGATTGACATCCAAATGCAAAAGCATCGGTTTGTCGTATATATGAAGTGCAAGATCTGTATCTTTTGTGGGTTTGGTGTCCCAGACTTCAATCACTTCCAACTCTTCAAAAAGTGGTTTCGCAATCCCAATGGATTTGACAACTTTCTGGAATGTTTCCTCATCATTTGCCAAGTTCCGGTATAAATGATGCTTGGTTCCCAACATGCCTAATGCTGTATAAGCCTGAATCATCTCCGGCTTAGTCTCCTGCAGTGCCAATTCCAATGCATTCAGTGACCGGATCGGGGATTTTATTTTACCGCTTTGTGTCAAGGCACTTTCATTGATTTCAAATTCGAAATGATTTTCATCTGAAAAAGCCCGAAATGAAATATACCGATTTGGTAAAGCTTGATGTAATTTTTCCGGAGAGAATGAAACAGGAGCCAATTTTCGTTTCAGCTCCTCTATTTTATCGGGACTTAAACGAATGAGTTCCGGACTCCTGGAAGTTACTTTTACCTGCCGGTTTTCATACGAAATCTGAAAAAACTCGCCCCACTTTCTTTCTTCACTAATTCCATAAGAAAGTGCCGTTTCAGAAATGCGTTTACGCCGATCGGATTCATCAAAGAAGATCCGAAAGTCGGGATACTCCATCACACGATAAAGAACAATTGCTTGGTGATCACATAGTTTTTTACCGTTTCCTCCGCAACTGCAAGCAAGAACAACTGTTTGGTTTTCCTGTGTAAGAACTACTTCATGCTCAGCCCGGAATCCGTAATTGCATAAAAAGATGCCTTTATTAATGGAAAGTTCAACCGCATGAACAGAGTTAGAACTAAGGTTAAGCACTTGAATAGCAGAAGCCTCTGCATATTTCAGAAGTGTCCCATAATTCAGTTCGGCGAATGTTGAATCGCGAAAAATAAACAATTCTTCGCCCTCTTCGGGATCCTCCATTTCAAATGAACTTAGCATAACAGTGAAGGTAGCTAAAATTGAGAAATTTGGGGGCAAGTATTGGCGCTTTTGGATACTTATTTCAATATTAGTTTGATATTTGTAGCTATTGATTATTCTAAGTAATTTGGAAGTCTTGAAAAAAAGAAGAATAACAAATAGTATTGCGTTTTTATTGATCACACTAATCACGGTGATCTTTCAATTCAAGCATGTGAATGAGATTCCGGCGTATACGCATACCTGGGCTCAAAATGACCGTCTGGCACTTGCGAATGGCTTCGTTCGAAACGATCTGAATTTTTTCAAACCTCAGAATTACATTCTCAATCACCAATTTCCTAAAAATTGGTCTGATCCCAGTTATTCAACCATAACAGCCGTAGAATTTCCGATCCACGATTATGTTCCGGCTGTTTTTATGAAAACTTTCGGAACGAATGAGCCATGGGTCTTTCACGCATATATTTTGCTCTACAGTATCATTGGATTTTTCTTTCTCTTCTTACTGGCAGAAAAAATTTGTGGCTCCAAAGTGAAAGCTGCTTTGGTCGTATTATTTGCAATTACATCGCCGATCTATACGTTTTATCAGGGTGGATTTTTGCCCACCATTCCAAGTATTGCAAATACGATCATAGCGCTCTACTGTTATGCCCTGTATTTTGAAGGAGGCAAAAAGAAATGGTTCCGATGGGCTTTGTTCTTTTTCACTTTTGCAGCGCTTGCGCGTTTCACCTTTGTCATTCCTTTTTTAGCAGTTCTTGGTTTCGAATTAATCCGTATTCTTCAAAAGAAAGCCAAGTTCTGGCCAAATGTTTTGGGAGTCGGAATCTCGTTTCTGGTGCTTTTTGCAGCCCAATATTACAACAGAACCCTACGTGCAGCATACGGTTCGGATTTCCTGAGTGAATTATTACCTGCAGACAATATGGAGGAAATGAAAACCATCCTCGAACACATGTGGGAAGTAATGGTGCTGGCCTATCTTTCGGTGAAACATTATTTCCTGATTTTCTTATTGATCGTACTGGTTTTGATAGCGCTCCTGATCAAAGAAAGAAGTTCATATAAAGCGTTTGCAGGATGGTGGATCATTTGCCTGTTCTGGCTTATCGGAGCGTGTTTGTTCTGGTTTGCAATGACCAAGCAATTCTTCGCACATGATTATTATTTCCTGGATACGTTCTATTTGCCGATTGTTTTCTTTGTAGCACTTTGTTTAGCAGTTCTTCCCAAACCTCAGTGGTATTTCGGAGAAACGGTCATGGCGTTATTCGTGATCTATTTCGGTATTGTTGCTTTTAGGGAAACATCCGATTTTCAGAAACAGCGAAGAATTTATGTTGCCAATGACCATTTTACCGGAACAGTTATAAACTTTGAAGGATCGGATGCTTTTTTAACCAAATCCGGAGTTGCGAGAGAAGACACCATTTTGGTTATTCACACGTATGGACCCAATATTCCTTTTGTGAGAATGAACCGTGTTGGTCTTGCTGTGGAAGGACATTCTCCGGATGATATTGACAGAGGATTGAATTGGAAATGGGATTATGTGGTGTTTCAGAAACCCTATTTCATGGAAGAAGTATATGCGATTTATCCGACTATCCTTGAAAGAGTAGAATCAATTGCTTCAAATGAAAATCTGATCTTGTGCAGACGAAAAACAGACACCATTCCACAAACCCTCATGGAATTTATGGATGTGAAGGGAGCGTACAAAACGATTAGAACAAACTTTGAATCCACAAAAGCCATGAAGGGGGTGAAGTTTGAAAAAGATCCGAATAATAACAAAAATCAGGTTGGGTTAGTTGATGAAAATGAAGGGTATGGCTTTGCACAGGATTTCACAAAAGACATTGGTCCGGATACCAAAGGAAGAGTGTTAAAGGTGAAAGGAAAATTCCTGCGTAAAAATGAGAACCAGATTTCAATCATTGTTGCATACTCCAATGGAAACGATCTTTCTTATTACCAAACAATCGAGTTGAATCCCTTGTCAACTGCAAATGAATGGGCTGAGAAAGAATTTCTCTTATTCCTTCCCAAGAGATCATCTGTGAATGAGAAATTGAGCTTCTATATCCACAATCTGAATAAGAATGTGGTTTTGCTGGATGATTTCGAATTTACGTTTTACAGAAACTAGACCTTGAACCACCGGATTGGTGGAATGACTATGGAAACATTTGTAAACAGAATTGTGAGTCACATGGACGAACATGCACTGAATCTTCAGAATGCATGCATTGTTGTTCCGTCTGAACGAATGATCGCCTATTTGCAACGTGCTTTCTTTCAGTTTTATCAAAAACCGATTCTTTCCCCAAAAATTATCACAATCGATCGTTGGATTCAGGATATAAATCCCATTCCGGTGCTGGATAAAACCAGTTTACTTTTTGAATTGTATGAATTGTTCAAAAAGGATCCGGTAGAAATCAATGTAGATTCTTTTGACGCATTTATGGCTTGGGGTCAAATCCTATTAAGTGATTTCGATGAAATAGACCGATATCTTGTTCCCGCGGATCAATTATTTAAGAACTTAAGAGATATCCGGGAAATTGAAAACTGGTCCTTTAATTCAGAAGAATTGTCGAAAGCTCAGATTCAGTTCATGGCCTTTTGGGATAAATTGAAACCATACTATTTTGCATTGGAAGAACGATTGAAAGCAAAATTGGTCACCACAAAAGGAAAAGCATATCGCTACCTTGCAAATAATATCGATTTGGCTTTTGCGAGTGATAAAGACACACAATTTGTGTTTGCCGGATTCAATGCCCTTTCGGAATCGGAACTTTCCATCATGAAGCAGCTCTCCATTATGGGAAGAGCCTCCATTCTAATGGATTCTGATCAGTTCTATTTCAATGACAACATTCACGAAGCCGGTCAGTTTCAGCGCGATTTGTGCAAAAGAATGGAACTGAAAACACTGCCTTTTGTAGAAAATTACCTGAGCACGAAAGAGATGTATATTCGGGTGGTGGAATGTCCGCAATTTACTTCGCAGGCACAAGTTGTGGGAAGTGAATTGAAAAAATTGAATTCCCGTCAGTTGAATGAAACATTGGTTCTTTTAGCGGACGAAAGTTTATTGAGTTCGATTTTGAAACACCTTCCGGCAGAAATTGGTCAGGCGAATATTACAGTAGGTTTACCTTTGAGACAAACCTCGTTGAGATCCTGGGTAGATCTGATTTTCAGGTTGCAGGAATCCTTTCTGAGAAGAGGAAATTCGAGTATTTACTACCGGGATTTTATTCAATTTGCACATCATCCGTTTATTTTAGGAGTGCTTTCTGCGGCAGAGAAAAAGGAAATTCAAGATATCGAATCTAGGATCATTAATCACAACTGGCATTTTCTGGATCGGAAGAAACTGGATCTGAGTGAGCGTTTATCAGAATTGAATAAGCTCATCTTTGAGCCTTGGAAAAACGATTGGTTGAGAGGTATTCAGGTCATTCAGCAGTTGAATGAAAAACTGGATCTGTGGTTGGAAGAAAAGAATGAATTGGAACGAGCGATTGTGCGCAGATTTGCCCATTCGACAGTTGTCCTGCAAAATATCATGAGTACACAATCTCCGTTGATGAGTATTTCGTCGTTTCGGAATTTATTCAACGGAAACTGGAGCAATGAAACCATCGCTTATTTTGGAAATCCGTTGGAAGGATTGCAAATCATGGGTTTATTGGAAACGCGTGGATTGGATTTCAAACGCATCTTTGTTTTCGGTTTGAACGAAGGCGCTATGCCGCCTCAGAATGCGATCAATACCATTATTCCAATGGATTTGAGAAAGTATTTCGGGTTGCCGACTCCACGCGAAAAACAAGGACTTTTTGCACATCACTTTTACCGCTTGCTGCATCAGGCAGAAGAAATGCTGATTACGTATTCGAGTGCCTCAGAATCTGTTGGTTCCAGCGAACCAAGCAGGTATATTCAACAAATCGAATTGGAACTGGCTCAGATCAATCCAAATATTCACATTCAGAAATCCTTTTATACTGCCGGAAACAAGGAAAAGGTCGGAACAACGTCCATTGAAAAAACGGAAGAAATCATCGATCGCATTTATGAAGTGCTTCGTGGTGGAATCAGTTTTTCTATGTTGGATAAATTCATGAGTTGCCCCTTAGATTTCTATTACCGGTATGTGTTGCGTTTTGGTGAAGAAAACAAAGTAGAAGAAGATATTGAAAGCAGCACTCTCGGAACGATTATTCACTATGTATTGGAAAATCTGTTCGCGCCATTTATTGATCGGGTTGATGAATCGGGAAGAAAAATTTCCGGAAGAGTAGTGACCGAAGAAGACCTATTCAAAATGGAGAAGGAAGTTCCGCTTCTGGTGAGTAAAAGCTTCGAGATCCACTTTTCGGAAGACCGCAATTCGTGGCAAACCGGAACCAATCACATCAATTTCGAAGTGGCCAAAGAAATGGTTCAGAATGTGCTTCGAAGAGATCGGACTATTTTGAAAGAGAATCCGCAAAAAGCCTTATTCATCCTCGGTTTGGAGCGAAAACTGGAAACCGTTATTGTAATCAATGATGAAACTACTTCAGCTAAATCGTTTGAAGTCCGTCTTTCCGGAATTTGCGATCGAATCGACCAATTTGATGGGGTACATCGGATTATTGATTATAAATCCGGAAGTGTAAATCTGGAAAAAGTGGAATTGAAGAAAACGGCCAATCAGGAAAGCTATGAAGAAGCAATTCTAACGAATCGGCGCAAAGGAAATTCCCAGCAAAAACATGTGCTTCAGTTGTTGATCTATTGCTACCTCTACTACAAAGAAACCGGAATTTTGACCGATCAAGCCGGAATCTTTTCGTTCCGATCAATTAAAGAAAGCCCTCATTTTTTGAAGCTACCGGAAGATATTCGAAAAGAGGATATTCCGGAATTTCTGGAACGTATGCTCAAGCAAACCATTGCAGACATGTTGGATACAAGTGTTCCTTTCGAGCATAACAAAGACTCGAAGTTCTGTGCTTATTGTAATTAGGCATTTTTGCTTACTTTTTTTGCCTCGTAAGAGGCCGCATAACGGGTGAAGACGAAGGAGCGACAAACGTTAGTGCGAAAGCGCTGAGGTAAAGTAGGAAGGTGGGGATAGTGGAGGAATTAGATGAATGATAATTGAACAACAGTGATTAGAGATTTTAATATTTGTTTGCAGAGCGCACAATTTTTTGTAACATTTACAGCATCAAAAGGTTAAACCTAAAACGCTGAAATCATGCAACTGAAATTAATCATGCTTTGTGTTATTTGTTTCCTGCTTCTTGGTTGTTTTGAAGACAAAACGAAAGTAAAAGGAAATGTAAACTTACCTCCTTATGAAGACTTGATCGCTTCAGTAGAGAAACAACGCCTGACTTTTGAAAAAGAATACAATGAAGCGGATGAGGCAGAGCAAAACAGTATCGAAGAAAAGGCTGCTTCCTATCTTTTGAAAACCATCACAACTGATTTTTTCAATCAATGGGATGGAACTGAATGGGATTTTAACGGAACAACGCGCATTCCGCGAAAAGGGAAAATTGCCTGTGGTTATTTCATTACAACCGTTCTTTCAGATGCCGGATTTAAAATTCCCAGAACCAAATGGGCGCAACAAGCCTCCGAATATTACATTACCAGAATGACATCTGACGTGAAACGCTTCAGTAATCAAACTCCTGAAACCATGAAAGACTATTTCCTGAAGCATCCCGATGGGCTTTATGTTGCAGGTTTGGACAATCATGTTGGGTTTGTTTATAAATCGGGTGATGAGGTGACGTTTACACATGCCAGTTATTACGACCCGAAAATAGGTGTGCAAACGGAACCGTTAATCGGAGATAATCCATTCGCTAAATCGGCATATAGAGTTGTTGGCCGTATTCTGAACAAAGAAATGGTGCGAAAGTGGATCCTTGGGGAAAGTTGGGTGGAGTAAGACCTGCTATCGAGATTAATTACCTTTTCCGAACTTTAAGAATTTGGAAATTCGCGAATTCGGGTGTTCCCAAAGATACGAACAGAATTAGATTTAATCATTTGATTATCAATGAATAAACTTTTGAAGACAGACTAAGAAACTACCTGTTTTTTACCCCGATAATTAATGGAATTTTATTCCAAATTGGCGTTCTTCAGCGTTTCATCAATCCCTTCCAGATCCTTATAAAATTCTTCTCCAAATGCACGAATAAGTGGTTCGCGTAAAAACTTATAAACCGGAACGTCCAATTTTTCACCACAGGCACATGCGGGTTTACAGATGTCCCATTCTTCGTAGTTCAAAGCAAGACCTTCACTCAATTTCTTTACGCGGATCGGATATAAATGACAGGAAACGGGTTTTTTCCACGTAGTTTTTCCAGCTAAATAAGCTTGTTCAACCGAACATTTTGTAATTCCCTGTTCATCAAAATAAACAAAAGCACATTCCTTTCCATTCACTAAAGTCGTAGCCGGTTCATTCCACGGATCAATATAAAAAACGCCCGATTTTTGAACAGCTTCAATTCCTTCCGGACGCATAAAGGGAATCACATCGTCGAGAATCTCTTCCAGGATGTCAACTTCCTCAAAAGTAAGTGGGGCTCCGCCATCACCTTCCACACAGCAAGCACCTTTGCATGCATTTAGGTCACATACAAATTTGCGCTCAAATACTTCCGTTGAAATCAATTTATCATCTATCGCTACGATCATACTGCAAGTTAATTAAAGGAATTGACAAGGGCTATTAAATCATTGAATTGCGCATCGGCCAGAATCAGTTTTGGTTCCGGATGATGTGTTTTCTCAGGAACGCAAAACACGGTCATTCGAGCTGCTTTTCCAGAAATAATTCCATTTAAAGAATCTTCTATAACCAAACAACGTCTTGGATCTAAACCCAGATTTTTTGCTGCTGTGAGGTATACTGCAGGATGAGGTTTTCCAAATAATTCGTATTCTGCAGAATGAACAGTTTGAAAGAAATGCCGGATTTGAAGCGTATCTAAAATACAGTCTATCAAAACCTGGTAGGAAGAAGTAGCGAGCCCGATTTTCAAGCCTTTTGAAGCAAAGAATTCCAATGATGCCTCTACACCGGGCAGTGGAGTTGCATGTTCAGTTAATAATTCGATCATCCGCTGAACAATCGCATTTTCTACCTCTTTCGGACTTGCATCCGGCCAGGGAGAAACCTGATACCAATACGAGATAACTTCATCTATGCGCAATCCTACCGTGCGCTGAAAATCTTCTTTAGTGAGCGGACAACCAAGACTTTTGAATACATCTTCCATGGCAATTTTCCACAAAGGTTCAGAGTCCGTAAGTACTCCGTCCATATCGTAGATAACCCCATCAAAATTTCGTAGATTCATTTCTTTGTTGGTTTAATGATGTACATGTTTCCTCCACCTACTATTTTCTGGCGCTCATCGGCAACATAAATCTTTCCGTTTGAATGCACAGCAATGGCTTCTTTTTGTGTAATAGGAAGAAGTGTTTGATGCGATTCGTATTTTGCTCGTCCATTTTCAAACGTGTGAATGATCACACGATTATAGGTCAATAAATACAATTTATCGTTTTGGATATTGGCTGAAGTTGCGGCATCTCTGAACCAATCGCGCTTTCCAAGAACCATGTAATACTTTTTTTGAGCTTTATGAGTTCCCGGTTTAGTTGGCAGCGTATACACAAAACATTTTCCGTCAAAAGGCTCCGAACGACATTTTGTAAACAGATACAAAGAATCGTTATAAAAACTCATGGCCTCACAATCGAAGTATTTTCCGGATAGTTTTGGAGGAAAATCTTTCTGTTCCGGGTAAGAGAATTCAATGAATTTTGCTTCCACATCCTGATTGTCGAGTACCTTTTTCAGGCTGACTTTGAGGATCTTTAAATCGGTGCGGGTATTATTGTTGTTTCCAAAATCTCCAAGGTATAAATGCCCTTTATGATCTATGGCAATATCTTCCCAATCGGTATTTTCTGAGTTGGTAACATTGATTTTATGACGAATACTTCCATCTAAGTTCAACACAAATATTTTGGGGTCATTACCACCATCATTATGCGCAATCAAAGTACTGTCATTTGCAAAAACCCAACCCGAGATTTCTTTCAAATCTTTTGGGAGGCGATTCGTTTTTTGCATGGTTGCAGCAACAAGAAAGAGTGTTGCAAGTATGAGAGCCGCTTTTCGCATGGTGCAAAAGTACGAAGAATGTTAGAATAGCTGAATTTCGGTAAGTAGCAAAATCTCGGATTGATGCGAATTGAAAAAATGTGCGCTTTCTGTTCGGAAAAATACCGATACCTTTCACGATAACCTTTAGTAGCGGACAATCTCAATTGCCGTTTACAAATCCTTGCTAGATGTAAAAATTGGTAACTAAACTTAAGAATTTATGTACCGAAGAGAAAGGACCTGCATTTCGGAAACCGATTCCTAAAAGTGCTTGTCATTTTAATTCAACACAGCCTCCACCCAAGATTTCCCCCATTCAGCAGTCTCTGATTCAGACCACAATTGTGGGTAAAAAATGCGTTTTTGGAAACGCGGAGGAAGGTATTTCTGCCAGTTGGTACCACCTGTTGCAGCAATATCGCCTTTGTCTTTTTGCAAATAGCGAACGGCAGATTTGTAATGAACCAACGGCCAGTTAATGTTTACGTTTACATCATTCTGTTTCAGAACATGAATCACTTCTGGTAATTCCTGATCTTCTGCAGGCAAACGCAAATAACACTGCCACAAGTTGTCGTTACGCAGACTTTCACCCATTTGAATGAATTCATCTCTGTAACGATCCTCGAATTGAGTCAATGTCAATGTCTTTTTACCGGTTTCATTATCTGTTGCACCTTCTTTCCAGTAAATGTTCTCAAAAAGCTCAGAAATCGCTTCTTTTCCGCTGTATTTCGCACGGTGATCTTTGTGAACTAACTGAAGAAAATCGGTAGAATGAATTTCAATTTTTCGGTATTGTGCAGATTGGAAACCTGAAGCAGGCGCCAATGCCAATCTGAATTTCAGGAATTGTTCGCGCTGCATTCCGTCAACCATGATCTCAAAACTTTTTGTCAAAGCTTCAAAATAGCGATTAATGCGTTGAACATGCTCCACGAAAAATGCAGCATCTAAATTCTTGCGATCTGAAATTTGCTGGAATTCATGAAGACATAGTTTGAAGTACAACTCAGTAACCTGATGGTACATTAGAAAAACAACTTCATCCGGGAAATCCGTATATGTTTTTTGCAATGACAACAAAGTGTCTACTTGAACATAATCCCAATAGTTTGGCATTCTTGAATACAACAAACTGTCCAGGTATGCAACTAAATCCTGACCCTGCGCATCATACTTCGCTTTAAGAAGAGTAATTCTTTCTAAGATTTCAGGAGTTAATTCCATAGTAATTTCAAGATTTTAGGAAACAAAGATAGGAGAAAGCAATGTATTAATCATGAACAAAAACGTTAATATTTGAACACTTCATTCTTCTCGCAGCTCCGTTTACTAAATATTTAGCTTGATAGATCGTTTTACTATTTGGCTTTTACCAAATCATGTTTTAAACCCGACCACTCAACTAAATGCAGCTTAATTGATCCTACAGGAATTTTTGCTTTCACCAAAATCGGAATTCGGTTTTCGTCTTTTGTTACCCAAAAGCTTAAATCATCTTGTTTTTTGAATACCCGACCTGTCTGAACAACCGGAGCAAATTTCATACAGTTGAATTTTCCTTTTCGGATGGAAATTTTTTCGTCGCCCAGATATTTCACTTTCAAAGGCCAGATTTCATCATCCATGAAACATTTAAATTCGAAGGTATCGCCCACTTTCGCAGATTTGAAATTCAAGGTTCTGGCATAGTAGAATGAAGAGATCATATCCTGAATTCCGGACGGAGTAGTGAAATCCTTTTCCCCATTATGTACTTTTTGCTTGTCTTGCTTGAAAGCATAATCCTGAGAAAGCTTGTATCCGCCTTCTTCTACACGGCGAACAAACTGCCAAGGAAAAATCCCTTTTTTGTCCAAATAACTTTCGTAAACGTCATTCACTTTGTAGACCGCATTGAATCCGCCAAGTGTTCTGCCAGTTCCTTTGATATGATATAATTCTCTTGTTCCGTTTCCTTTTTTGCTGGTCTCTTTTACTTCAAGAACAGCTTCACCCGCATCAATAAATCCATAAGTGATGCGATAACGCAATTTTTCTCCGGTCTGGAATGAATTGTTTGAAACAGCTGGTAATGAAACTTCCTGCATGCTGGTGGTCAATCCAACTACTAAAACGATTGCTGATGAAATGATCAAACTTGTTTTCATAACTTAAATTCTAAATATTGAAAAGGTTGGTTACAAACTAAATGCCAAAAATCACACTTTCTATTTTATTGTGAAATAAGTGATTTCCAGTCAAAAGATACAATTTTTCCGAAAGAATCAAAATACCTAGAATCTGGTATTGAGTAACGGGCGTGTTTCAGATACTTTTGCAACAAATTTTAGTTACTATGAAAAAGACTGCAATCGGGATATTTGTACTTGCTTCAATGGCATTTACGGCTTGTAAGAAAGATAAGAAAGACGATGAAACGTCAACGGATCAGTATGCACAGCAAAAAATAGATGTCAAGAAAACATATGCTGATATGGCTTTTGCTGTATACAAAGATTCATATACTTCTACGTTAGCGCTTCAAACTGCATGTCATACGTTAGCTGACAATCCTTCTCAAATAAACTTGGATGCTGCAAAGGATGCATGGTTGGATGCCCGTGAAATTTATGGTTTAACAGAAATTTTCCGTTTTGTTGATGGGCCAATTGACAACACCAATGACGGACCGGAAGGTTTAATCAATGCGTGGCCTATGGATGAAAATTACGTAGATTACGTAGTTGGTGAGGCGAATGCAGGAATTATTAATGATATTGCAAATTACCCTACAATTGATGCTACTACAATCGTTCAGGCGAATGAGTTTGGTGGAGAAACAAAAATCTCTTCCGGATACCACGCAGTTGAATTCTTATTGTGGGGACAAGATTTAAGTACTCTTAGCGCAGGAACAAGACCGTATACTGATTACGTTGTTGGTGGTGCTACCGCGGATAATGAAGGTCGTCGTGCTACATATCTAAAAGTAGTGGTGGACTTATTAGTTTCTGCTTTGGATCAGGTGAAAGATGCTTGGGATCCGGCAATTGCTGGAAGTTATTACCATACTTTTCAGGCTTTGGATAATCAAACAGCTTTACGTAAAATGTTTAACTCGATGCGTGTACTTGCAGGTGATGAATTAGCTGGAGAACGTATTTATGTTGCTTATGCTAACGGAAATCAGGAAGACGAACATTCTTGTTTCTCCGATAACACGCACAGAGATATTTATTTGAATGCATTGGCTGTTGAAAATCTATACAAAGGAACGTATACTTCTCCTTTCGGAAACAACGTGAATGGATATGCTTTGGAAGACTTAGTTGGTGCTATTGATGCTACTAAAAATGCAGCAGTGATCAATCGTTTTTCTGCTACAATGGGATTCATCGCTGTGATGTACAATCCATTTGATCAGGCAATTGTTTTACAGGCTGAGCGTCCTAAAGTATTGGATGTTGTTACTTCTTTACAAGATGAACAAGTAGATTTAGATGCAGCAGCAGCAGTGTTCTCAATAACATTTTAATGAAACAGTTATTCCTGCTTGGAATCGTTTTATCACTAGTGGTTTTTTCCTGTAAGAAGGAAGAAACCGCTATCGTTTCTTCCTATAGCGACGATTCAACATTGGTAGATTTGGCTGGAAACTGCAGTACAGGAGATCAAACGTCCTATGCATTCTCTTATCAGATCAATGGATTGAGCTCTGCTCAGTCACTGATGTTCTTTGTAGGAAATTCTTTTTTTAATCAAAGTTGGGTTCAGGCACCGTCTTCAACAACTGCACGAGACGGATTGGGGCCTTTATTCAATGCACGCTCTTGTTCGGCTTGTCATTTTAGAGATGGAAGAGGCGCCCCGCAATCAAATTCAGGTTTGCTGTTCAGATTGGGAGCAGGTTTCGACAATTCTCCGGATGCGATCTATGGTGGACAATTGCAGGATTTTTCCCATAACTCAGTTACTGCTGAAGGGAATATGGGAATTACCTATGTCGAAGAAGTCGGATATTACGCTGATGGAACAAGTTATTCGCTAAGAAGACCTGTTTATACGGTTGCCGGTCAGAGTTATGGCGCTATGCAGGGAACAACCGGAATTTCACCACGAGTTGGGCAACAAATGATCGGTTTAGGTCTTTTGGAACTGATCTCTGAATCGGATATTTTGGCAAATGCTGATCCGAATGATTCAGATGGAGATGGTGTTTCCGGAACAGCAAATTATGTCACGGACGTGGCATCCGGGAATCTGGTTATCGGTCGATTTGGATGGAAAGCGAATGTAGGAAGTATTGCTCATCAGGTGGCGGGTGCTTTCAACGGAGATATCGGAATCACAAGCAGTTATTTTCCAAATGAAAATTATACCGCCAATCAGCCTTCTTGTGCAGCTTTACCAAACGGTGGTGTGCCGGAAATCGAGGACAATGACCTGAATGCTGTAATCCTTTATGCGCGAAGTTTGGCAGTTCCTAAAAGACGAAATGTAACCAAAGGTGAGGTAAAATATGGCGCTCAGTTCTTTAAATCATTGGGATGTATCTCTTGCCATAAAATGAATTATATAACCGGTTTTGGCGGAGATATCGCCCCGTTGAAAAACCAAAAAATAACTCCTTATACAGACTTGTTACTTCACGATATGGGTCCTGGTCTGGCAGATAATGTTCCGGATCATTTGGCTTCAGGCTCCGAATGGAGAACCCAGCCGCTTTGGGGATTAGGTTTGATCTCATTAGTGAACGGACACACCTATTTGTTGCATGACGGAAGAGCAAGAACTATAGAAGAAGCTATTTTATGGCACGGTGGAGAAGCTGAAAAGAGTAAAGAAAAATACAAAAAGCTCCCTGCAACACAACGCGGATATCTACTCGAGTATTTACGTTCCTTATAAGTCAAAATTTTGAACTATAAGTAATTCGTAATTCGTAATTCGTAATTCGTAATTCGTAATTCGTAATTCGTAATTCGTAATTCGTAATTCGTAATTCGCAATTCGCAATTCGCAATTATAATATACTTATCTCCGTTCTCCTGTTCTTCGCTTTCCCTTGTGGGGTAGCATTATCCGCTATCGGACTACTTTCTCCCTTACCCTTGGCGCTAATTCGATTGGCATCAATTCCCTGACTGATGAGGTAATTCTTCACAGATTCCGCTCTTTTTTGCGACAAGATTTGATTCGCATTTTCCTCTCCATCACTATCCGTATGTCCGTCAATCCGGATCTTGAGATCCTTTTTGCGTTTCATGATCTCTACCAGATTTTTCAGATGGGTATAACTCACAGTTTTCAAATCTGCTTTTGCCGTTTCGAATTGTAAATTGGTGAAGGAGAAACTGGTTCCCGGGTCGTATTCGATCACTAATTCGGCTTCCTCAAAGAATTCACCGGGTTTTACAGCCGGAATTTCCATCGTATTGTATTCAATCTCGTCACCAATACTTTGAATCCGGATATCATAAATATCTCCACTTGGAAGTTGAATGACGAATTGACCGGCTGGATTAGTGACACCGGAAAGCGTTTGTTTGGATTTTTGCCCCACGAAAAGTACTTTATCGTTTGCATACGGTTTTCCGTTAAATCCTTTGACAATTACTTTAACAGGAGCTTTCACCACTTGTGCATGCATCGCGAAAGAAAGGAAAGCAAAATAGAAAGAGAAGATCAGTTTCATAACATTGTTTTTACTCTCAATGTCGTAATTCGGGAAAAGTAACAAATGAATCAGAATTTCTTAATCATTGTGATCCAGAAAAAAAGTCTGGTTGTATTAACTCTCAATGTTTTGAAGTGCAAAGGGCTAACTTTTGGGAACCCGGATTAATTCTTTTTGGGCTGCTTGAAGGGGGTAATCGGAAAGGCATTTTTGCTTACTTTTTGTGCCTTGGAAAGAGGCCGCGTAGCGGGTGAAGACGCACAGCAACAAACGTTAGTGCGAAAGCTGTAAGGTAAGTAAGAGAAATGAACTCACTGTAAAAAGTGTGCGTCTATTTTAAACGGAAAACACAAAAAAAACCCCGAAGCAATGTTTATATCTACTTCGGGGTTTTTCAATAAAAATGATGAAATCTAGTTTTTAATCACTTTTGAAGTTGCTTCGTGTGTATCGGAAAGGATGCGAACGAAATACATTCCGGATGCATAGGCTGCGATCGGAATTTCAACTAAAGTAACTTGATTTGCCAAGCGGTTTGAGCTTAACAATTGCCCCATTTCATTATATAATTCGATGTTTGAACCGGAAGTCAGACCTTGGTCACTTACTATGTGGATCACAGATTGATCCGGGTTAAGTGAAACCACATAATTGATGTTCAGATCGTTCAATCCCAATCCGCAATTGGTCGTAATTTGAATTGGAAACAGGGTCGTATCCGATCCACAGGCATTCTCGGTAATTAAGATGACATCTGCATTACCGTCGTTTCCAAATGTAACAGTTGGTGAGGAACTGTTCGAGGTAACCGGAGTTCCTCCGGGGAAGAACCACGCAAAACTATCAGCATGAGTCGAGTTACTTCCATCAAAAGAAACAGATGTCGGACAAGCTATGGTACTATCCACAAACGCGATCGAAGCCACCGTAGGATCATCCACATTGATGGTAATGGTTGTAGAATTACTGCAAGAACCCGTTGTTCCATTAATCGAATAAGTAGTTGTTACAGTTGGACTTGCAGTGACATTGTTACCTGTTGTTGCTGATAAACCGGTTCCTGGAGTCCAGTTAATAGAACTTGCTCCCGAAGCAGTTAACGGAGTGCTTGCACCATTACAAATCGTATTGTTTCCACTTACACTAATCGTTGGTGTAGGATTCACGGTAATGGACACAAATGCAGAGTCAAATAAAGAACATCCACCGCCGATCGTATACAAAATCGCATCGTAGGTTCCAGGTGTTGCGTAAGTTACTGAAGCCGTCGGAGCTGAAGGAAGAACTGTTGGTGTTCCACCTGGGAAATACCACAATAAAGTGTCTTGATAGGTGCTTCCAGCTGCACTGAAATCTACCGAGTTTCCAGCACAAAGTGATAAAGTACTTGGCGTAAGAACCGCCTGAGAAGGTGTGTTTGTAAGGAAAGGATGGATGTATAAAGAAGCACTCAAATTCCACGATCCTGCCGTAGTATATTGATACCATAAATTGTCCGCTTGTTGTTCCCAAATCGCAGATGGAGTGGTTTGCCCTGCTGTGTTACTTACTACATTTAAAGTGTCTTTTACACCTACAGACCATTGTAAATTCGTTAAGCCTACAGAAACGAAAAATTTCTTGGATGCCGGTAAAGTAACGGGATTATTCACGAAACTCGCTTCTGTATAGAAACCTCCGTTAACGTCCGTCATAATCTGACCCATTGTCAGGTTGGAACTTCCCAACACAGCTCCCGGAGTTCCGCTAGTACCGTCGTAAATAGTGATCGGAACAATTTTGCCGGGAGTTGCAGAATATGCTCTTCCAAACGCAACCCAAACATTGTTCAAAATCGTATTGGGAGACGCCGAAGCATCAAAATACATCGCTTTTTGTTTGTCTAAATAGACATTCATTCCATTGATCCAGCCGTCCTGACCAACAGTTGCTCCCGTAAAATAATTAGTACCTGTCCAACCAACCGGTGCAGGGAGATTAATTTTCTGACAAACGGCAGCAGTACTCACCACAATGTAACCTGTTTTTGTTTCGGTATCTGTTCCGTTTGCATTTGTAACAGTAAGCGAAACGTTATAAGTTCCCGGAGTATTGTAAGTAATGGAAGGTGGATTTTGGCCATTGAATGAAGCCGGTGTTCCACCTGTAAAAGTCCAACTCCATGAAGTTGGATTGTACGTACTTAGATTCGTGAAAACAACCGATCCTCCTGCACTGATTGCTGTGAAATTAGCACTAAAATCTGCTATCGGTGGATTATTTAGGGAAGCTGCCACGCAAGCCATTGCTGCGGATGCATCAATTCGTCCGCTTCCAAGCTGCCCGATATAAGAAGGGTTTTGAGCGTTAATATTTGCAGCTGTTGAAAGCAAACAGTTAATCAAATCCGCATTTGGCATCGTTGGATTTAATGATTTCATTAAACCCGCCAAACCTGCAAGCATTGGCGAAGCCATTGAAGTTCCTGATTTATTTCCGTAAGTATTTCCAACAGTTGTACTGTAAATATTATTTCCCGGAGCAGATACATCGACCCACGAACCGTAATTTGAAAAGCTTGCTTTTGTATTGGAACTTGTTGTTGCAGCAACCGAAACCACATTGTTGTAAGCGGCAGGGTAAAACTGAGTATTCACGTTGTCATTTCCGGCAGCAGCAATTAAGATACAACCTTCTCCAACAGCATAGTTGACGATATTTTGAGCAGTAGTGGAACTACCAGGTCCTCCCCAGCTCATATTGATTACGTCGGCGCCACTTACAGCAGCATAAAGAATTCCGTCGTAACCATTGGTAACCTGTCCAACCGTTGTTGTGGATTTTACACACATCAATTTACAGCTGAAACCAATAGAAGCTACTCCGATACCGTTGTTGGAACGTGCAGAAACAATTCCAGCTACGTGTGTTCCGTGATCGAAAGAAGCACTTGGTGGATTTGGATTGTTGTCATTACTTCCTACATCATATCCGTTGATATCATCAATGTATCCGTTGTTGTCGTCGTCAATATTGTTTCCGGCAATTTCACCGGTATTTACCCACAGGTTGGGAGAAAGATCAGCATGTGTACGCTCAATTGCATCATCTACGATTGCAACAACGACATTACTTCCCGTAGAAAAGTAATTCCATGCGGCAGGAGCATTGATGTTCGCTAATCCCCACTGTGAGCTATAAGAAGGATCATTAGGAGTTAAACACATGCGGTCAAGCGGAACTTTTTCAGCGTATTCAACACCTTTCAGATTTTCTAAGTCTTTGATGCACTTTTCAATATCCTGAATGGATGAAAACTCCAATAAGTAGGTGCGCTGTAAAACTCCCGAATTCTTAGCCGCAGCAAAAGGTTTGGAGAGATTAACAAATCCGTATTTGGAAGCAATTTGATCCAATCCGGGAATAGATTGAAGCTGAATTTTATTGGGATTTTCTTTTAGCGGTTGAGAGATTCTAACTTCATTGGTTAGTTTGAACCAGATTTTTCCATCCTGATAGTTTACATGAACAGTTTGTGCAAATAAACCAAACGGAATTAGCGCCAATAGCGCGAGTAGCTTTTTCATAAGTCTTTGTTTAGCAGACGCAATTTACAATAAAATTTTGATAGCAAATTAAATTTCAAGGGATTAAGGGGCGAGATCAACTCTGTTTCCGGAATGATTCAATCCAATCAAAAAACACTAAATTTAGAAACGTCAATAGTTCATAAATGAAAATCATCCGGTTTAAGATTCTTCTGGTCTTTTTAATCTCCTTTGCAGTAGGATCGGTCTTCTATTGTTTAAAATGGTCGATTCAGGAAAGTATTATTTTTTCCTGGCTCACATTCGGCGGATTATACCTGTTGGAAAGCATGATCACGATGATTCGGATTCCTTCTACATCCATCATGCTGCGCGCAAAAGAGGAAGATCTGGGTGTTTGGATGCAATTCGTTGTCTTGGTTATGACCTGTTCCACTGCCTTGATCGCAATTATTTTCTGGAACAGCGACAACAACAGTCATTTCAGCAAACACAGCACCATTCACGAAATGTTCTTCATTGCTTCCGTGACATTGGCCTGGATAGTACTTCACTTGTCATTTACCTTCCGGTACGCACATTTGTACTATGGAGACGAAAAATATGTCAACCATGCCCGCGGACTGGATTTTCCGGGAGAAGAGCATCCGGATTACTTTGATTTTGCCTACTATTCGTTTACTATCGGGATGACCTTTCAGGTTTCAGATGTGGTAATTAAATCCAAAGGATTGCGCCGTTTGACTTTAGCCCATTCCCTGCTTGCATTTTTCTTCAATACCATTCTGATCGCCGTCACGATCAATGAGATTATTAATATTTGATTATCCGACCACTGGTGGAATCACCACTTCCTCTACCTCTTCGGGCTCCGGGAACACAATTGTCCGCTTCAATTCTTTGGTAGGAATGAATGGCCTGCTGGTTAGTGGAAAAAGATTCATCAATTCACCACTGTAATAAAACTCATAGCACAACCCGCCAAAAGTATATTCTTTATCACCCACATTGAAAGTAGATCCTCCAACCGATGGGTTTTTCTTTGGCTTGCTTTTTTGGAACCCAAGATTGTATAAAGTCCCAAGAATTTCAGGTCTGTAAGCTAAAGTAAATCCTTCTCTTTCCCAGTGTGATTGGAACTGACGTAAGAAAAATGCGGTATACAAATACGAATAGAAATGATCTCCGCCTTTCATCAAACGCTGAATCGTCAAATGCTTATGTGCTTCAATGGTATCATTCACCAACTCAGGGAAGGAATCTTTTACGTTCAGACAATTTTGATAATAATCTCCGGGATAAAACGGACTGGAAGCATCATACAAATTTCGCTCAATTTTCAAGGCCGTATTCTGAAGGATTCCCGTAACACCGTATCCGCGATTGGTAGTCAAAATCAAACGATTGTATGGAACCACGTATTTTTTGAATTGTTCTCTGGAAGAGTTGAACATCCGGATTTGTTCTCCCACCAAACACATAACAATCAATCGGGATTCAACACCTGTAATGCGTGAAACAGAATCGATAGCAGCACTATCAGCTCTTACTACATTGCAGAATTCTTTCCACTCCCGGTAATTTGCCCAGGGATAGATCGAAAGAGATGCCTCGTTTGCATGTTCTTCAATCCGTTGCAATTCCTGCTGATAACCCTTGTGTTTTTTCATGCGCAGATTCGCCGCATCCAACATTCTCAAGGCAATAGTAACATCTCCTGAACGTTGAAACGCATCTAAAATCATCTTGGCATTTTGCGGATAATATTTTGCCAGAAGTCCTACGTTTTGATACATCTGACGCTCTTGTTTGGCAAAAGTCAAACTATCGGTTTTGAATCCCTGATTGTACTTATCAGCCATTTTCGAAAAATAGCGGCTGTTCAGATCCACATTCCCACCATCATTGGTCCATTTGAACTTCGCTGCCAAAGCAACACCGATCAATGCCATAGCAAATAATGCAAGTAAGTGAATCACGCCAAAATAACCACGGCGCAGCCATTTTCTGAATTTACTTCTGGGTTTTTTAAGTGCTTCGGTTTGCAGTTGGACTGGAGAATCGGAGTGTTCCATCGATGGTTTAATTTGTGCAAAAATAGAAATCTGATTTGAAAAATGAGCAGAAAGGAACCGCAATGAATTGAAAATGATTTCAATCAGCGGATTTAATTGAATAAAAGGAGGTTATGGATGTGTCGTTTTTCAGTAGTAGGTTCGCGATGCTTGGTGTACCTACGATAATCACGTGAATGATTTTTTCGAAACCTTTGTTTACCTTTCCAACTTCCAAACACAACCAGTAAATTCAGCGATGGAGAAACCCCTATACGATCCTTTAGAAATGAAAAAAGAGCTTGCAGTTCTTTACAAACATTTCCCGGAGGTCAAACGCCTGCTTCGAACGTTTGGTTGCGATGGTCTGACTGCGGAAGACTTGTTTCAGGAAGCATTGATCATTTACCTGCGTAAGAAAAACGATCCCGATTTCGAGTTTCAATTGGCTCCCATTCATTTCATTAAACAAACCTGCAAGCTGTTGTGGTTTAATGCCGCTCGTAAAGAACAAAAACAAGGTGCAGGAAGTTTAGAAACGGATCTGGAAGATATTTCCGACTCGTGGATGGAGAAAGAGTTGCAATACAAACAACTGGAAAGTGCTTTAACGAAAATAGGAGCACAGTGCAAGGAGTTATTGCATTTGTTCTATGGCTTGGGTTGGAACATGGTGGACATTGCCAAAAAGCTCGATTTCAGAAACGATAAAGTAGCCAAAGCACAGAAATATCGCTGCATCCAAAAAGCCAAAGATTTGGTGCAGGAAGCTCAGTTGGACTTCGACTCCGCTCAGCCAACTTTCGATTCAACTCAATTAATATAATTCTAAGCCATGGAAACAAATTGGAATCAATTGATTGAGCGTTATTTGAATAACGAACTTTCAGCAGAAGGGAAAACGGCTTTTGAAGCAGAATTGAAACAGAATTCAGAACTCCAAAACGAATTTGAATTACACAAGCTAACAAAGGAGCTGATTCAGCGAAACTCTTTACGCACTCTGGTGAAGGAATCCGGGAAGTGGTTTCACCTGAAGAAAGTCTTGGTAAATAGTGGAATTATATTGGTGATAACAGGAATTTTGGCGGCAGCGATTTATGTATTTGCTGTGAGAACTGGTAAACCCGATCAAGCCCAAAAACAGGAGGTCTTGAAACAAGAGCTGATGAAGCAAATGGAAACTTCTCTGGCTTTTGACAAGATAGATCCGGAATATTTCCAATTCACAGGAAAGTCAGATGTGTTTTTGTCTGAAAGCGGTGTGTTATTGAGTATCACAGATGAATCATTCTTACTGGATGGTAAATCTTATAAAGGAGAAGCAATCATTCAATGGCAGGAAGCCCAAGAAGCATCTGATATTGTGAAAGCAGGATTGAGCACGACTTCCGGAGACCAGTTGTTGGAAACGCAGGGAATGTTCAGTTTGAATGCATTCACACCGGAAGGTAAAAAACTGCAATTGACGGATAAAGGAGTTTATGTGCAGGTTCCGGTCGATGAACTCAAAAAGGATATGAAACTGTTCACCGGAGTTCCCGGAAAGAACGGAACAATCGATTGGCAGGCTCCTGTGGAACTGGAACGTTTGCCCAAACCGAAAGGCATGGAAAAAATGGATTTGTTCCCGCCGCGCTACGAGCCCAAACTGAACGAATTGAAGTGGTTCAAAGAGAAAACTAAGCGCGATAGTTTGTATTTGAGTTTTGAGGAGGAGGATTCAATAGATTCTACCGCCTCCTTTTTTGAAGATATACAAATGTATAACCAGCCTAAAATGGAATCTCCCAAAAGAATTTCCGAAAATCCAAATAGCACAGGCGCGGCACAAATCGCTATGATAACTCCTCCTAAAACAGGAAGCACCTTTTATCAGCTCTTTTCGGAAACCAAAAAAGCACAACAACCGGCTGTTGAATCTGCAAAAGATAAGACGCGATGGAATTTTAATGTTCATTATTTGGGGAATAATGAAGCAATGGTCATCGCAACCGTAACTATTGCAAAGAATTGGCATATAAATGCGCTGAATACTCCAAAAGGAAGTTTTGGCCTCGCAACCAATTTTAAACTGAAAGGAACTCCAAACTATACGTTAATTGGAAAACCCTCTGAGTCAAAACCGATATTACAACATGATGATGTTGCCGACGAAGATTTGGCTTATCATCAAGGAGGAGTTCAATTCAGACAAAAGATCAAAATCAGCTCGAAAAAAGAATTTACACTTGATGGCTCCTATTTTTACACAGCTTGTAACGAGAATGGCTGCCTTCCCCCTTACCAAGGAACTTTTTCTGTGAAAGTGAATGGAGTAAAAGGATCAAATCAGATCAGTGAACCGAATGGACCAACATCCCACATTCCACCGTCCAAAGTATTAGCCATCTGGAACAAAAAATTCAACGGCACAAACCTGTCAACACAGGATTTCGAAGACCGCATGAAGGAAATCCACGAAACCTGCAATGAAAAAGTATTTGATGTGTATGCGAAAAACCTGAATACACCCTTGTGGGAATTGGATCAGCGTGTAGTAAAAATGGGATATCCAAGATTTCAGCGTTTTGCAGATCAAAAAGTGGGAATGATTCAGATGGATGATGTACATCAGCAGAATCTGGCTGCTTTCTACGAAAAAGCCATTGAAACTCTTCGCGAAAAAGGGAGAAAAGAAGTAGAAATGGCTTTGAAAAAAGAAGAACAGTGGGACAATGAGGTGCAGGATGAGCGCCAAAAAGAAGTGCTCCTAAAAGGAATCAGGGAGACTTTAAATGCAAAAGAAGAGACTGATTTTAACCTGGCTCATATGGCAAAGCAATTGAAACAAACGGTTGGTTTTGCAATTACCGGTAAAACGGTGGATTCAAGAGATCGACTGGTGTCAGGAAGTTGGTCGGGAGCACCTGCCAAAAGACAATTGCCGATTGTTGTAAACATAGACCGTTATGCGAGACCATTTCGTCCAAATCGAAATATATATACTCGAACTACGATTAAAATGAAGCCTGTTAGTTATGAAGCATTCACAGCCAATGTGGAAGCTTTCAAAGACTTTGACCGCCTGTACTTTTACCTCTTCCCGAAACAAGTGAACAGTTATCAACGCCGTGATTTTGTCAATGGCAGATTGAATCATTCATTAAATGATGCGATGGATTACTCGGGTCTTGCATTCGGATTGAATGAAGATGGGTTTTACCTTTTTGAAATACCCGAATTGCGAGCAAAGGATTTCGGTTCGATCAAGCTTCAAAAAGTGAGTGAAAAACAATTTGAAGCACGCCTGGAGCAATTGAATGAAAGGCGTGGTGTCCGGGCAGTTCCAATTAAGGATGAACTCAACTGGCTCTTCAAAGAAAAAGCGAATTATAAGGTTCAGCGGAAACGAAGAGAAAACGTACAGTTCCGGAATACCATTCGTCCAACAATCTATTCGTGTTTAAGAACTGAAAGTACACCAAGTGATACGATTCAAACCCTTCTTCCGGCCACAGTTAAGAATCTGAGTCAAAACAAAAAAGAAGTGAAAGGGTCTTTGGATATAGTTGATGAACCGGCAACTTTCCCTGGTGGAAATGCTGCTCTGTTACTGTTTTTAAGAGAGAATATTCAGATTCCCCAGGAAATGATCGAAAAGAATATCACCGGGAAGGTTTTCTTAGGTTTTGTCGTTGATGAAAACGGGAAGATTTCCAATGTGACGGTTAAGAAAGGAATTCCCAATTGCAGGGAATGTGATGAAGAAGCCGTGCGCGTGGTAAAGAAACTACCACCTTTTATGCCGGGTAAAGTGAATGGCAAGAATGTCGCTTCAAGGTATAGTTTACCGATAAGTTTTAAAACGAACTAATTCTAAGTTTGAATTTGCAAACGACACACTTCAGTTTGTAAATAGCACATATAAAAGCACAAACAACTCACAATCAATCAAGTATGTGAGTGTTCAAAAAAACACTTTGAAGCAATCCACACGTGATAAATCAGTCAGATGTGTATCTTTAGTCTACTTATGAAAGGTTGGGTGCTTATTATTGGAATGTGCTTGAGTCGTTTGTCTGTCTTTGGGCAGTATCCGGCGTATTTCAATTATACTATCGAGAATGGCGGACCTTCCAATGAGGTTTACAGTATTCTGCAAGACAAGCAAGGTTATATTTGGATTGGTTGTGATGCAGGATTGTACCGCTACAATGGTGTTCGTTTCGAGCAGTTTACCAATCCGAAACTAACAGCCAGATCGGTAACAGGTCTGTGTCAGTCGCCTGGCGGAACAATTTATGCCTACAACTTCAACGGACAGATCTTACTGGTCAAAAACAACAAACTCGATATTCTCAAAGACTGGAATAATGATGTGAACCACCTGTCAGCAGATACGAAGGGGAGTATTTGGATTTCATCGAGCAAAGGCGTTATTCAGCTGAATGAAAAAACATTGAAATGGAAATCAATGGCCGACCTGGATTGTGATGGAAGAAAAGACCGCCAGAGTTTCACCAATGGGATAATGGCTCAAAAAAACGGAAACCTTTATTACTTGTTTGAAGATAAGTTATTTGAGCGAATGAACGGAAAATGCTCGGTTCATCGGATCAATCTTCAAAATCCCTTTTTTATTGCAGAATCGGAAAAAAGGCCGTGGGTTTTCGGGCTCGTAAATGGTGATTGCTTTGTACCTCAGGGAACCAGGTATGTTCGAAAAGCTTTTCCAAAGTTAATGCAGCTCCTTGCAGGAAAAAAATTGACTTATGTTCAGGAAATCGGTGCGGATATTTGGATTAGTACGCACAGTGGAATCATTCGCTTTTCCAAAACCACAGGAGCGGCTTCGCTGTATTATCCGAAAATAGCGTTTTCAGCTTGTATAAAGGACACAGAAGGATCTTATTGGTTTACAACCCTTCACGATGGAATTCTACGCATGCCAAACCTGGATTATCTGAGTTGGAATGAGCGAACGGAAGCATTATCTAATGATCAAATTTCCCATGTGGTTCATGGAAAAGGGGGTATTTTCTTTGCTACAACGGATGGAGAATTGGGTGAAATTCGGGAAGCGGATGAACGATTTAAAGTGGTTAATCATCCCATCCGTTCAGATATTGGTGCTATGTACTATGATTCAGTTGACAACTGTTTGTTTTTCAATAAAATGAATACCGTTTATCGCTATTGTAACGGGAATGTGGAGGTTTTAAATCAGTTTACACGACCTGTGAAGGATTTTTTCCGCCTGAAGGATGAATATTTAGTTGCGACTTCTCAGGGAACGTATTTGTATTCATCGCCCGGGCAAGGATTTAAAGAGCAGCGTTGTTTACTTCAGGACTGGTCAAGGCAATTTATTGAAGCTCCTTTTTGTAAGAGTATTTTTGTTGCAACGAATCATGGATTGAGGGAGTTAACTAATCAATCCAATGAATGGAAACCGAAGCGCACTTTCTTACGGAACAAGCAGATCACAGCAATTACGAAAGATTCAAAAAGCATTTTTGCACTCACATTCGAGGGGAAAATTTATCAGGTAACAGAGAACGGAAACTGCAAGTTACTTACCCAATTGGACGAAAATTTCCATGCAGTTCAACTCAATTATCACCGGGGGAACCTGTTCATTGCTACCAATCTTGGGTTAATTATTTTGAGCTTGAAAACAGGGTTGAAAACAGTCGTTAACCGATACAGCGGCTTAAATTCAAATAATATCAGCAGATGCCTGATTGTCAATAATAGTTGTTGGTTATCAACAGGAAAAGGACTTCATAAATTGCCTTTGTCTTCTATTCATAAAAGTTATCAAGCCGGAAAGATCATTTTGAGAAATTTCTTAATCAATGGAAAAAAAGTTGGTAAAAGACCAGTTTATGAACTCAATTATTCGGACGATTTAAAACTTCAAACGGATGGATTGAGTTATCGTTCAAACGGGAATTTCAATTTTGCCTACCGCTTTGTGGGTGATCGGACAGGATGGATTTTGGTTCCTGCCTCAGTTAAAGAATTAATCATTCCGCGTTTGCCTCAGGGAAATGTAGAAATGGAAGTAAAGATCATCGACCAGGAAAATCGAAGTTCCGGGAACATGCTCCACATCAAATTAGTCGTTCAAGCACCAATTTGGCAGCGTTGGTGGTTTTATGTGCTGAGTGTCGGCATTGTTATCGGAATAAGTTACCTGATTTTCAAAAAAAGGATCAGGCAACTGCGTGCCAGACAAGAACTTAGATTGAAACAATTGCAATTGGAAAATGAATTGCGTTTGACGCAACAAAACGCATTGAAAGCCCAAATGAATCCACACTTTTTGTTCAACGTGTTGAATTCGATCAAAGGATTTATTTATGAAAACGATAAAAAAAATGCTGCAAAATATTTGAGTGATTTTTCCAGTTTGGTTCGAAAAGTATTAGAAATGAGTGCTTTGCCAAGCATTCCGGTGGCAGATGAATTGGAAACCCTGACCTTGTATATCAATTTGGAATCCATGTTATTGGAAGAAGATTTCACGTTTCAGCTTGACTTGGATGATAGCTTAGATACAGGAGGAGTTCACATTCCATCCTTATTGCTTCAGCCCTACGTTGAAAATGCATTCAAACACGGATTACGTCATAAAAAAGGATCCAAACAATTGTTCATTCAGGTGTCGGAAGATCGGAAAAATGAATTGCTTGTTATCCGGATAACTGATAATGGAATCGGGAGAAATGCCGCTGGAGAAATCAACAGAGGTCAGGGTACGGCGCATGAATCCTTTGCGACAAGTGCCAACGAAAAACGCATTGAGTTGCTTAATTTTGAACGTGGAGGAGTTATTGGTGTTGAGATTGAAGACATGATTTCAGAATTGGGTGCAGCAGCAGGAACACAGGTAACGATACGAATTCATATTTAAGATAGAAATGAAAGCATTATTGATTGATGACAGTGCGCAGGCCAGAAGATTATTGAGGTTAATGCTTTTGGAGTACGGTCCTGAAATATCTGTTATTGGCGAAGCTTCCAATGCGGATGAAGGATTGGAGCTAACAGAAAAATTGAATCCAGATGTGCTTTTTTTGGATATCGAAATGCCTGGAAAATCAGGACTGCAGTTTGCACAAATCCTCCAAAAGAAGGGAATTGCGTGTCCAATTATTTTCACTACCGCATACAACTCCTATGCAATCAATGCGTTTCGTTTATCTGCTTTGGATTATCTATTGAAACCCATACAAGAAGATCAATTGATAGAAGCCATTGACAAGTTAAAAGAGCAACATGAAATTGCGGAAAATTTGAATCGACTTCGGGTGTTGAACGACAACCTGCATGAGCCCAATTCAACGTTATGTATTCCGGTGCAAGGTGGCAGCGAGTATTTGCCTATCCAGGAAATTCTTTATTTAGAGGCAGATGGTTCGTATGTGCGCGTAAAATTTGTGAATGGAAAAGAAAAAGTTGTTTCTAAAAACTTAAAGTATTTTGAATTCTCGTTGGAGGAATCGTCCTTCTTTGTGCGGTGTCATCGTTCTTATTTGGTGAATATGCAACATTTGGCGTTTCATTCGAAAAGTAATGGTGGATGGCTAAAGCTTAAAAATGGTTCAGAAATACCGATTTCCCGAGAACGCAAACAAGCGGTTTTGTCGTTTTTGGATACCTTAAACAGGTAAAAATTCCATAGACAAATCAATAGTTGTCGTTTACAAACTACTGACTACCAAATTGTTTTATTGAGCAAATATTTGTGCAAAAAATAAAACAATGAAAAATCTAACATTAGTTATAACGGGTGTACTTTTCAGTGCAACGCTGTTCGCACAATCCAATTTAGAAAAAGTCTTTAAAGATGGGTACAACATTTCTGGAGTTTACCATCTTTCAAAAACAGTAACTATTTATGACCAGTCAGTTACTCAAGTGAATTTTGAATTTTTAGAGGGCTCCAACAAATTAAATGTTTACTACGACGCATCTTCATCGCCTTTTTATATCGAAACAAATTCCACATTCAAAAGATATTATGCAACATGCGGTGTGTTTTTTGAAAACGCAAGTAGTGCATTTGGTGGAAGATTAATGCAACTTGAAGAAGGAGTTTTTATTGCATTAGCTGGAGGATCCAATGCGTATGTGAGTAATGGAGAATGCGACAATTTTGTTTTTAAAGATCCGAACAATGATATAATCATCTTGGGAAAAAACAAAGATCGTGTTAAAGAAATTGCCGAAAACAACGATTTGCTGAAAAAACTGACGGAAGAAAGTGCAATTCGCTATTGTCAAGCCTTGAAATGTGTGTTGGCTGGTAAATACCCTTTTCCAGATCCAGGAATGAAAGACGCAAAACTGAGTGAAGAGGCCTTGGTTGCAGTTCAAGCACATGCCACAACAGCCGGATGGACCCAAAAGATTGAATACTGCTACATTAAAAGTAAAGAATGGACAATCATCACCGATAAAGCAACTGGGGCGATAAAAGGGAGAACAATGCGCATGATTGCAGTAATGAAAAACGCAAATGGCGCTTGTCAATGGGAAGAGGTTGAAGTGAAACAAGATTACAACGGATCTGCATATGGAAAAACCTATTATAGTGGAAACACACAAGCGATTATAACTATTGATTGCGCCGAAGCTATGAAACACAAATAAAAGTAAATCAGAAGATAAACTAATTGCATCGAAATCAAACCGTTTTACCTATCTGTAATTCGGGTTGTTTGTTGTTTACAAAGTGGAAACGGTCGTTAATAAACTGTTTTAACAAAAAAAAAAAGAGTTATTCAACTTTGAAGAAATTAATTGTTATTCTGATGAAAAAACTACTCTTATTACTAGCGTTTGGTCCACTTTTTTTGTTTCAAACGTTGGCTCAAAAAACCGTATTCTACCTCAATGAAAAAATGGCGGTTGGCTGTTATGGTGCCAATCAAATGACAGATATTACGAAGAAAGTTACTATAACTTTTGAAAGTGAGAAGACCAATTTGTTTTTCTCCAGTATGAATTGCAAGTTTAGCGAAGATTGTACCAGTTATGGGGTTGTAAATGCAACTACTGGAGGGGTGCTTTATTTGAACAGAGACAATGATTTGGGATTCATTTCTGAGAAGAATGAAAAAATTATTGTGTTAAGAAAAAAAGGCGAACAAGTAGAAATTATTGGTGTGGCACACAGCGATAAGAGTAAAGCAGAAGGGCTTTCCGTTGCCAATGAAAATGAGGTTTATAAAAATGAATTGGCCAATTTCAAATCGATGCTTGACCGAATGAGAAATTCTGCCAAAATGCGCCAGATAAATGAATTTGCAGCGAAGGATAGCACCAGCACCTTTTTGAATAGCAAAGAGATTCTGAAAGATTCCAGAGGAATGAGCGGAATATACTATTCGACTTTCCCAATTAAAGTTGAATTTAGCTTGGCGAATGAAACGAGTCCGTATCCCTACGTCAAAAAGTTTTTAATCAACTACGATGAAAAAGCGAAAAATCCTTTATTAACAATCAATACACAGTATGCCTATGAAACTACAGATCGAGCTAAATTTGTAAAATGCGCTACTTTTTGGTTGGATAGCTACTGGAGAAATGTGTTAGATAAAAAGGGTGTTTTTGCAACCGGTGAAGCGGATAATGTAGACAACACGAAATATGAATATACAACGCATAGTGAGTCAAAAGATTTACAAGGAAATTCCATTTATGGAAAAGATTGGCAGACGAATTTTGACGGTGTAATTTACGAAGCTGAACCGGGAATTTTGCTAATTACAGGAAATTTTCAAAATTTTACAGATTTCGAAAAAGCTAAAAAATACGGGGTGGTAGTTGTACTTTACAAAGCTGAAAAAGCGACCCAAGCAGCAAAATACACCAATGATGTGGCATGGGATAAAGTAAAAGAACTTTCACAAAAAATCGAGGCTGCTGGAAATGCAACGACTGCAACCCTGCCTACGGAAACGTTTAAGGATGCTCAAATAACTGCGGAAACAACAACATTTGCTAAACAAGAGGCAGCGAAAAATCATCCAAACGAGCAAGTTCAGTATACCTACATAGCTGGTAAAGATTGGAATATCGTGCGTGATAAATCGTCTGGGGCCATTGTAAAAAGAACCTTAAGAATCATTGTTGTTGTTAAAATTGGAACTCAATGTGCTTTCGAAAATGCATCCATATCTCAGGCATACGATGGATCCAATTACGGCAGATCAGTATGGGGAGGATCTGGAGCACCTGTTTATTTTGATTGCAAGCAATTGAATCTATACAAATAAGAAATCGCAATGACTGTTAAATAACATATACACACTTTTTGATTCAAACCCCTTTTTACCCCATTGGTAGAAAGGGGTTTTTGTTGTTTACAATGGCAAAAGTGCAAATATCTCCCGTTCACAAAGTCAGATTAGTTATGCACAAACCCAATTGAATATCAGTAACATACTTGTGTAGTTTTGACAGATAACTTCGAAACAAATAACAATGAAAAAACTATTACTCATTTTATCAAGCATCTTAATTGCAACTTCTGTTTTTGCTCAAATAGGCACTTTCGACCCAACATTTAACAACGGTGGTAGTTTACAAACCGTCAATTATGCTTCAAATGCGAAGATTATTCCGCTGACGAATGAAACTGCATTACACATTAATAACGTAGGAATGCCAGGCACGCCGGGTGACCCATTCGGCGAGGAAAACGCTTATGTTAACAAACTGACCAATGATTTAAGCACCATTGCGAGTACGCAAAGTTTCGTTCACCCTGGTTTTGGGAATACAATTGAGGGTATTCGAGATTTCATCATTGATGCGAACGGAAAAACAGTTGTTGCAGGCTCAAAACAATATGATGCAATGTCGTATTCAAGCATTTATATTGGTCGATACAATGCGGACGGAACTTATGACAATACCTTCAACAGCGGTTCTTTTTATGAGGTTGATTTCTCCACTTCATCCATGCACACAGATGTATTCAAAATTTTGCAATTAAGTTCGGGGAAACTGATGTGTATTGGAAAAAGAGCGGGTAACGCCAACCTGTTGATTCGTATAAATTCGGATGGAACGATTGATAATACCTACGGAACAAATGGAATTTACACCTGGAATTTTATGGGAGGTAGTTATTCCAAAATTCACGATGCTATTGAACTGAGCAACGGGAAAATGTTGGTTGCCGGATCCGAATACGACCCAATGAACAACAATATTCAAACAGCATTTGTGGCTAGATTAAATGCGGATGGGACTATTGACAATACCTTTGGAGAAAGCGGAGTGGCAAGAGTCACTTTAGGTCAAAACGATAAAGCATCTTACATTACTTCCATGGCTTTAACTTCCAACGGAAGTATTATCGTTGGAGGAATGGGTTATTGGACAGGTTCACAATCGTGGGATGTTGCGCGTGGAGGTTTTGTAAAGTTAAGCGCAGACGGAGTTTATGATGCCACATTTGGAACACATTCAATTCCATCTGATTACTCCGGAATCAATAAAGTAAGGGTAACAGCAAACGACGAAATCATAGCTGGTGGTCATATTTCACTCTCAAGTATTCAGTATTCGCTCTTTGTGTTTTTAACTTCGGCTGGAGCTTTCAATACACAAATCGACACGGATGGAATGATTACCGAATCCAATTTTCCGAATGCTCAAGTTCAGGATTTTGCTTTTCAACCTGATGGAAAAATGATTTATGTAAAAAGTTTCTACATGGATAATTTCAACACAGGTCTTGTGGTAGGCAGAATGCTTATGGCGGAAGGAACAAATAGTATTGAGGAAACCAACGAAAATCAAATTGTGGTTTACCCCAATCCAACGAATGGAACAACAACAATTACAGTTGCAAAACCAACTAGCATTTCAGTACGCACAATCAACGGAACAGAAATCCTGACAACAACAGTTGAAAGTCAAAAAACAATTGATCTTTCTGGCTTTGCTGCTGGCGTTTATTTCATTCACACGGAAGAGGGACAAACGGTAAAGGTGATTAAGGAGTAAGCTACAAATGTGGTGATGAGAAGTCTCTTATCACCACATTCTCACTCTAGTTTTTATTCTTTTAAACCTAAAGGCATTTGTGGGAAAGAAAAAGCGTGGGATGATTCATCGTCCCACGCTTCAGTTATGTGTTGTGTTCAAAAATCAAACCACCATATTCACAATCTTCCCAGGAACCACAATGACTTTCTTCGGAGCTTTTCCTTCCAGCCATTTTTGTGCTTCGGGTAGTGCCAAAACCGCGTCTTCCACTTCTTTTGCGGAGAATGCTGTTGGCAAATCTACTTTCATGCGCATTTTACCGTTGAATGAAACCGGGTAGGAAACATTCGCTTCAACCAGCATATCCGGGTTGAATGTTGGGAAATGAGCCGTAGAAACTGTTCCTGCGGGATAACCCAATGCCTCTGCCCACAATTCTTCTGCAGTGTGCGGAGCGTAAGGAGCCAATAGAACAACCAATTGTTCCAACACTTCTTTTGAGTGGCATTTTTGTTCCGTCAATTCGTTTACGCAGATCATTAAGTTTGAAACATTTGTATTGAACGAGAAACGCTCCAAATCGTCTTCTACTTTCTTGATCGTTTTATGCAAAGTCTTCAAAGAAGCTTTATCTGCCGGAGTATCAGTTACAATCACCTTTCCGTCTTCATAGAACAAACGCCACAATTTGCGTAGGAAGTTGTGCACTCCGGAAATTCCTTTCGTGTCCCAAGGTTTTGTTTGCTCCAAAGGACCTAAGAACATTTCGTACATACGCAACGTATCTGCGCCAAATTTCTCTACCAATTCATCCGGCGTTTGCACATTGAATTTGGATTTGGACATTTTTTCGACTTCGGAACCACAGATGTAAGTTCCGTCTTCTTCTAGAATGAATTCTGCGTTTTTATATTCTTCACGTGAATTTTTGAAAGTTTCTATATCTAATTTGTCATTGTCGATTAATGAAATGTCAACATGCACTGCATAAGCAAGATCTGGATTGGGGTAGCATTCCACACCAGCACCTATAATCTTCATTTTAACCTTGCTCACTAAGGTTGTATCTGTTCTGATTAAATCCAATAAGTTCTTCGATATATAGTATGAAGTATTTTTTACAGTTTCAGAGGCCTGTTCTGAGATCATCATAGGGATTTTATAAACAAAACTACTTCTCCCCAAAATCATCCCCTGGTTGATCATCTTCTTGAACGGCTCATCAAAACCAATGAATCCTTTATCAAACAAGAATTTACACCAGAAACGCGCGTACAACAAGTGACCCGTTGCGTGCTCCGAGCCACCAATGTACAAATCCACCTGGTTCCAGTAATCCGCTTTTTCTTTCGAAACGAATTCCTTTGTATTATGTGGATCCATGTAGCGCAGGAAGTAGAATGAACTTCCGGCCCAACCCGGCATGGTGTTGTATTCCATGCGGTCGCCTTCGGAATATTTCCACGCACTTTTTTCGGCACGCGCCAGTGGCGGTTCGCCGTCTTCTGTCGGTAAATATTTATCTACTTCCGGTAATTCGATAGGCAAATGCGCATCGTCAACCAAATATGGAATGTCGTTTTTATAATAAACAGGGAAAGGTTCACCCCAATAGCGCTGACGAGAGAAAATTGCATCGCGCAGACGGTAGTTGGTTTTACCTAAGCCAAGACCTTGTTCCTGAATTTTTGCAATAGCAACTGCCATCGCTTTTTTGATCGGTAAGCCGCTTAAGAAATCAGAATCTGCAATCGTTCCTTCTTTCTCAGCATAAGCTCCTTCTGAAATATCGACGTTTTCAAAAATATTCTTGATCGGAATATCGAAATGTTTCGCAAAGTCCCAATCGCGCTGATCGCCACAAGGAACGGCCATTACTGCACCAGTTCCGTAAGAAGCCAATACATAATCTCCAATCCAAACCGGAATTTTTTCTCCGGAGAAGGGGTGAATGGCGTAAGCTCCTGTAAACTGACCTGTGATGTTTTTTACATCCGCTTGTCTGTCGCGCTCCGATTTCAAAGAAGCCGCTGTTTTGTAAGATTCTATTGCGTCTTTGTATTCTGCAGTGGTGATTTCGTCAACCAATGGATGCTCAGGTGCCAAAACCATGAATGAAACTCCGAAAATGGTATCAGGACGGGTTGTGAAGACTTCAATTGTCATGTCAGACCGAGTGTCCGCTTCGGCGGATGTATCGAGGTCGGCATGACTGTTGTCGTTCTCGATACGCTTCGCACTCGAACTGACAACTCCGTCAACAGCAAATTTCACTGAAGCTCCAACCGATTTCCCGATCCAGTTGCGTTGCATGTCTTTGATCGCATCTGTCCAGTCAACCGTGTCCAAACCGGTCAATAAACGCTCAGCGTATGCTTTGATTCGCATCGACCACTGACGCATCAGTTTTTGCTCCACAGGATGACCTCCACGTTCAGAAAGTCCGTTGATTACTTCGTCGTTTGCAAGCACCGTTCCCAAAGCCGGACACCAGTTTACCCACGAATCTGCCAGGTAAGCCAAACGGTATTCCATCAGAATGTCTGATTGCTCTTTCTCGGAGTAATTTTTCCATTCTTCAGCTGTAAACGTGTTCGCAAATTCGCTAACAGCCTCCACACCGGTATTTCCATTTTTTTCGAATGCAGCAATCAATGAATCAATTGATTCCGCTTTATCTGTTTTCGTATTGTACCATGAATTGAAGATCTGTTTGAAGATCCATTGTGTCCATTTGTAATATTCCGGGGAAGAAGTCTGAACTTCTCGGCTCCAGTCAAAAGAGAACCCGATTTTATCCAATTGATCGCGGTAACGGGCAATATTTTCTTTGGTTGTGATTGCAGGATGTTGTCCGGTCTGAATGGCATATTGCTCCGCCGGAAGTCCGAATGAATCGTAACCCATGGGATGCAATACGTTGTAACCTCTCAGTCGTTTGTAGCGCGCATAGATATCAGATGCAATGTAACCGAGTGGGTGACCAACGTGCAAACCAGCTCCTGAAGGATACGGAAACATATCCAACACGTAGTATTTTGGTTTAACAGAGTTGTCTTCGGCAGCAAATGTTTTGTGATCTGCCCAGTATTTGCGCCATTTGCGCTCGATTTCATTAAAATTGTATTCCATGCTTTCGCGTCTCTTAAAAGTGGTGCAACGCTTGTGCCTAAACTCTTCACCTATGCGTAACTGCTTCGGTGGAGCAAGGTCAGCGCCGGCACAAAGTTACCAAAATTCGCACGAAATGAACGTTTTGATGGTTGAATAAAATCCCAAAATAGAGCCGGTTATTGCCATTCACACATTTTTTTCCGCATCCGATAAAAAAAGGTGTAACCATTTCTTTTTTTAATGTTATTTAGTTAAAAATAAGGCTTATGACTCTCCGAATTTTCTTCGCACTTTTCGCAGCAAGTTTCCTTTTTGGAGCTGCAGGATCAGCAAATGCTGCTGAACAAGTTATTAATCAAAGCACGAATGCTTTAGAAATGAAAGCTTCTTCTTCGGAGACGAAAAAAGATTTCAGACCCAGAAAACCGAAAAAAACGAAGCCAAGAAAACGTCATTGCGACGCATATTGATTGCATCAGCAAATTAAAGATAGTTTAGTTCGAAAGGATTCTTTTTTGTGATCTACTCACGGAAGAGAATCTTTTCTATTTGAAAAAAGCTATTTTTAGTCCATGTTTCGATTTATTCTCTCCTTCTCGATCCTTTTTGCTTGTCTTTTTGGACTTTCAAATAAATTATTTGCTGGCAATGGAGATGAATCCAGTTATCGGAAAGCTTACCTCACAGAGAAAGACAATACCAAGAAGTTTTGGCGCCAGGTAGCACTTGGTAAGTTCTACCAGTTGAATAATGTCCAAAAGGCAGATTCAATCCGCTATGCGATTATCGATGCTAGCCGTACAGAATCAGATTCTGCTAAATTGCAAGCCTTGATTTTTGATTTACGTGTAGAAGCTTTACTTGGAAACAAAACGGCATATTATGCCAAAATCCTTCAGTTACAACCTTATTTATCGCGCACAGATTCGAAGCTGAATCAGGTTCACATTTTTCATTTATTGGCTGAGTATCACATTGCCTTTCGCGAGTTTGAACAGGCGGATATTTATTTGACAGAGGCCTTGCGCTTTTCGAAACGTGTGAGAAGTTATGCCTTGATCGCGGAAACCAATCGCTTGATGGCAAAATTGAGTATGGAGCAAAACAAGCGGGATGCTTCTTTGGAATTTGCTGAAACTTCCATTCAATATGCACGTCGTTCAACCGATAAATCTTTGATGGCGAAATGTGTGAATATGCAATCGGCGATTTACAATTTCTTTGGTCAGGTAGAATTATCTGTTTCCAAAAACTTTATTGCACTCCAATTGGCGAAACAGGCCAACGATTATCCTCAAATTGCCCAATATCAAAGAGAAATCGGAGAATCCCAATATCAGATCTTTAATTTCGATAATGCCAATAACTTCTTCACCCAATCGCGTGAAACGGCTTTAAAAATTCAGGATCTCCGCTTAGTTGGATTGGCAGATACAGACATTGGATTGGTGAAATTGGCCAAAAAAGAATACGATGAAGCCATTGCCGACTTGAAAAGAGTTGTTCAAACACTGCTGGCATATAACGATCAGGAGGGTTTGGGATTGGCTCATAAATATTTAGGGAACGCGTTTAACGAGCAGAAAAAATACGATGAAGCCTTGCGTTATTACAACATGGCCTTGGTCTACTTTGAATCTGCTGCGAACAGGTCTGAAATTGCTTCTGTGTATCACTTGGTAGGAACTGTTTTTGCCGAGCAGGGGAAATATAAAAATGCCCTCAATTATTTGAACCGTTCCATTGCTATTCGCACCCAATATGGCTATATCGGTGGAATTTATCCTTCCTACAAGGAAATCGCGGATGTCTATAGAAAGACAGGAAACATGGGGCTTGCATACCGCTATTTGGATATGTATTCAGATTATTCTGACAGCGCGCGAATTGTAGAAGTAAGTACAAAAATTGCCGAATTATCGGAGTTGTACCGTTCTGAACAGCGCGAACGTTTGATTGCCATTCAGGCAGATTCCATTGAATTACAACGAAAAGAAAAGGAAAATACCGAACTCCGGAACATCTTCCAGATGTATATTATTATCGGATTTATTGTTTTGTTGGCGCTTGGAGCATTTATCATCTACAACCGTTGGAAACAGCGAAATATCCGACAATTGCAGCGCGAAGCAGAAATGAATCAAACCTTGCTGCGTTCACAAATGAATCCTCATTTTGTATTCAATGCCATGTCTGTGATTCAAAGTTACATTTATGAGAACGACACAAAGAATTCAACCAAATTCCTGATCAATTTTTCCAAATTGATGCGTTTGATTCTGGAAAACTCCTCCAAAGAGTTCATTCCGTTAACTACCGAAATCGACATTTTGAATAAGTACCTGGAAACTCAAAAACTCCGCTTCGGGGATCGTTTCGAATATGAAGTCACAGTGAATCAGCAGCTATTGGATGAAGAAAGTATCATTCCACCAATGATTACGCAGCCATTTATAGAAAACGCCATTGAGCATGGGCAGCTGCATACGATTGACGGAGGATTTATCCATGTCCGCTTCACCAAAGATGAGGAAATGCTTCATGTGATGATTGAAGACAATGGAATCGGTAGAAAAGGATCAAAGAACAATAAGAAAAGCGCCGAACACAAAAGTATGGCCATGAAGATTACCCAAGACCGGATCAACAATCTAAGCTATAAATACAAGATTCTGGGAAGAATGGAAATGGAGGATTACGATAAAGAAGAGGAAACCGGAACATTGGTGAATATTTATCTTCCGTACAGAACAGAGGGAGGAAATAGCTAAATTGAGAATGTAAAATCGATAAGACCTGAACCTATTCTTTGCTGTTAAAGTGTTGTTTCATCTTTTCAATTCTCAATTCTCCATTTTCAATTAAAAGGTGACTGAGTTCGACTCGGCGGAAAGGCACCGATATAATAAACCTGTCTTCAAAGCGTTTAATCCCATTAAATATTTATCTTTCCAAAAATTACTTCAACGAACCATGAAAAAAGTATTAATCATTGATGATGAGCAACGAACACGTGAATTGATTGCTAAAATGATCGAATCATTTGATCTGGATATTCAAACATTCCCGGTTGGAGAAAACGTGCAATCGGGCTTAGCTGCCATCAAAGAGATCAAACCGGATTTAGTATTTCTCGATATCCAAATGCCTGATGGTACCGGATTCGATTTATTGAAAGCTGTTCCGGAAAAAAACTTCGAAGTAATTTTCATTACAGCTCATGAGGAATTTGCCATTAAAGCGATCAAATTCTCTGCTTTAGACTATATCTTGAAACCGGTAGATCCGGAAGAATTGAAAGGAGCATTGGAGCGTGCATTGGAATCCATGAAAGAATCGGATACCAAGCAAGGGCCACCACAATTTGAAGCATTGCAGAATAATATCCAGCCCAATCAGAAACGCAGATTGGTTTTGAAAACTCAGGAAAGTGTTCACGTGGTAGATCTGGATCACATTATCCGCTGTGAAGCAGACCGGAATTATACTTCCTTCTTCCTTACAGAAGGGAAGAAAATTTTGGTTTCCAGAACCTTGAAAGATTATGAAACCTTATTATCAGGACATAACTTTTTGCGTGTTCAGCAATCGCATTTGATCAACTTAAATTTTGTGGATCGATACGATAAAGGAAACGGTGGAGCAGTAGTCATGAAGGATGGTTCAGAGGTACCTTTATCACCTGCAAAACGCGATATTTTCTTCCAAATTTTAGAAAGTTTATAAGGCCTGTTAAATTAGTTCTACTAAATATTCATTCAAATGCGGCATTTATTCATTCGAGAGTTGCTGTTTATTTTACCTAGCTATCTTAGAAGAGGAAATAAGGAGAATGGAATCAGGTTGTTTTCTATGTTAGGTTAAAGTTGAAACGGAAAATACTGCAATGGAGAGGCAGTTTTTTCATTTTCTAGTTTTATTGAAGAGTATACAGTTCTATCACCGTCAAAGACTTGACCAATTTAAAAACTTAGAAACAACCTGATTTTCATTAAAGTTGATTGTTCACACGCGACATACAAACTAAAACACTACTAAACTAATTAGAGACTCATGTATTCATGGGTCTTTTTCTTTGAAAAGTATTAAACATTTCGTCGTTTAAATGTTTTTTTATAAGTTTAGTCGAAAACTCAGTTTTCAATTCATCAATTCATTTAATTTTGCTCAAAAATGGAAATGGACACAACTAATTTTGTTCAAATTGAAAAAGAGGAGGTAGCAGGTTTGCATTTTCCAAAAGAGGAAGTTTTGGAAGATACAGATTTGATTAGCATTCGCAGAGCAGATGTCAATCGTGCAATTTCTCTTGGAAATTTGGAACATTATAAAGTAAAGATTTACTTTGCAGACGATAGTGGGGAGAAAGTTGTCAATACAACTGTTTGGGCAGTGACAGACGTTGCAATCGTTTTGAAACAACATGTTCTTATTCCAACACATCGTATCATCAAACTAGAAATATAAAAGCATGTCGAAAAAAAAGTCAATCATTAGCTATGATAAGCTGAATATCGATCAGAAGAAACAATTATTAATTGCATTCCCGGAAGGATTTGCTGGAATTACCACAAAAATGACCAATCCAATCACCGGAGAAATTTTTGATTCAATTTTGTGGGAAACAGAAGAGATTGTGTACTTAGTGAAACTTCCTAAGATAACGATGAAATCTCCATCTGTGGAAGATGATGAAGATGATTTCGAAGATGATTTCGATTCAGTAGACGCAAAAGGAGAAGAGGAAGAGGAAACATCTGATGATGATGACGATGATTCTTACGATGATGCTCCTGAAGAAGCAGCTGACGAAGAAGACGAAGATTAATTCAATAATATATGACACCGGTCGTTCCTGAGAGGAAAGGCCGGTGTTCTTACGAATGTGAAAGAGCAAGAAGAGGAACTGCAAAATCAATCACTGGTTGACGAAAAGGCACTTAAACGCAAAAAATGGCTTAAGCGTGTAGGGGTTGCAGGTTTTTTGTTCTTTTTAATTAAAGGTCTTGCTTGGATAGCAGTTGCTTTATTTGCCTGGAAGGGTTGCAGCAGATAAAAGTTTACCTTTTCCAGTATCAGACATTAGTAGAAAACAGGTTCTATGTTTCGTTGTCTTGCTTTATTAACATCCTTTTTTCTACTGCCCATAGCTAATCCCTCCTTCGCTCAAGATACCACATCCGTTTACTTCAAAACGGGTAGCCATAAGATTTCAGCCTATTCCCAAAGCACTCTGGAAAAAGCATTCCTAAATTTAGATTATACAGATCTCATTGAAATAACATTCATCGGTTATTCAGACAGTATTGGAAATATTGATTCCAACCAAAGGTTATCTGAAAGAAGGGCAAAAGCAGTTTCAAAAGCCACCAAAGGATATTTAAGCTCTAAGATTTCAATCATAACGGAATCGAAAGGAGAGTTGCCAAGAAAGGTAGATAGCTTAAGCAGACGAGTTGATATTGTCTTTCGATACAACTCACTTGCAGATATCAATGAGAAGGATACTCTAATCATACAGCCAGATGATCCAAGGTGTTTTTTCATCGATTCCTATTTTGAGGCTTACAGCAATGCCAAAATCAAGGTGAATAAAAAGAAAAAGATAGTTTACTTGCAAGTGCTCAATTATCCTGAGTTTTCCTCCCGGAAATATTATTACGTCAAGAATCCATCCCAACCAAATGCCGTTGCTCAGCGATTGAACTTTAAATTAGAGACCACCGGAAGTTTGTGGTGGCGTGAGAAACGTTTAACGGCAACTCTTCCCAAGGACAGTTATGATAAGTATGGCTTGTTCTATTTAGAAAATCCGCCTTGCGATGGCTGCAAAGAACAATTATTTAAAAAGGATACGAATGTTTTCTCAGGAACGAGTATCAACGATAATCATTTCATCATGAGCGTCACACAACTCAAAGCAAAACTGTTTCGTCCCAATATGCTCCAAATACGAATCCCAAAGGAATTCATGGAGGAAAATGAATCGTACTATGCGGTTAAAGAACTTTGGGATGGTGGTACCAAAAGTGAAAAGTTGAGTTGGGAAACCAAAAGAGGTAAGAAAAAAGCTGATTATTTCTATTCAAAGATTAAAATCAAGGGTGCAAAATCTGTTTCCATTGCAAGTCCACAACGTACTTCCCATTGTCGGGGAAGAGGCGGCGAACCTGGATTAGGTTACCACGGCTTGCCTTGCGGCTTCAAGGATGGCTCTCCTTTTCCGGGAGAATTCTTTTTTACCCCGGGAATTCATGCATTTTATCACAATGATACGGTAACTGCATTTGTTTCTGTGGGAGCAGGTTATGAGCTGAAACAACACGAGCTTGCAGTAAATATTGGCATCAATCACCGGCTTGGGTTGTACTATTCGGGCTATTACCATTTCAATTTTTTGGATTTCAGTACTATGACGAACCGCATGTTGGATCCCTGGCAGAAACTCGGCAATAGCAAATTCACGACCAGGATTAAGGTTTACGCCGGACCTGAATTCCGATCCAGTTACAACAAGAAATACAAATCTTTTTCCGAACTGAATGTACATCTCGGGTTTTCAGTGGCATGGAACAATGGCTTAAATTATTACATTCAAGGAGGAATGGCCAGAGATCTATCGAACAGAATCAATACCGGTTTCTATCCCTATATTCAGGCAGGAATTCGGTTCAGATTAAACCTGTAAAAACAGTAGGGGCGGAAAATTTTCCGCCCCTACTGTTTTGCGAATCAATCGCATATTTTATCAAACAAATAACCTAGTCATTCAATTTCAATACAGCCATAAATGCTTCTTGTGGGATCTCCACTTTACCTACCTGGCGCATGCGTTTCTTTCCTTCTTTCTGTTTTTCCAACAATTTACGCTTACGGGAAATATCACCACCGTAACATTTAGCGGTAACATCCTTACGCAAAGCTTTAATCGTTTCACGGGCAATAATTTTTGCTCCGATAGCTGCTTGGATTGGAATTTCGAATTGTTGTCTCGGGATTAGTTCTTTCAGTTTCACACAGATCTTCTTTCCAAGGTCATACGCATTACTGCGGTGAACTAAAGCAGAAAGTGCATCCAATTGTTCCCCGTTCAACAAGATGTCCATACGGATCAAATCGGATGTCTTGTATCCGATTGGGTGATAATCAAATGAAGCATAACCACGCGAAACAGATTTCAAACGATCGTAGAAATCGAAAACAATCTCTGCCAAAGGCATTTCAAAACTTAATTCAACACGATCTTGGGTCAAATACACCTGATTTTTCAATTCACCGCGTTTCTCAATACACAGCGACATAATTTGTCCGATGTACTCTGATTTCGTGATAACTTGAGCTTTAATATATGGCTCTTCGATATGATCCAAACTGGATGGATCCGGCAATTCAGATGGGTTGTTCACTAATAGTTTTACCTCCGGATTACGAGTTGTATAACAGAAGTAAGAAACGTTCGGTACTGTTGTAATCACAGTCATGTTGAACTCGCGTTCCAAACGTTCCTGAATGATTTCCATGTGAAGCATTCCAAGGAATCCACAACGGAAACCGAAACCAAGTGCTGCCGAAGATTCTGGTTCAAATACCAGAGATGAATCGTTCAACTGCAATTTCTCCATGGAATAACGTAATTCTTCGTATTCATCTGTCTCTACAGGATAGATTCCCGCAAATACCATGGGTTTTACGTCTTCGAATCCCTTAATTGGAACCTCGCAAGGACTTGCTGTAAGCGTAATGGTATCACCAACTTTTACTTCTTTGGCGGTCTTAATTCCCGAAATAATATATCCAACATCACCGGCACGAACTTCTTGCTTTGGACTCAAATCCATTTTCAGAATTCCTACTTCGTCTGCATTGTAATCTTTTCCTGTATTTAAGAAACGAACTCTGTCGCCTTTCTTGATCACTCCATTTTTAACCCGGTAATAAGCGATAATTCCTCTAAAGGGATTAAAAACCGAATCAAAAATCATGGCTTGTAATTGACCTTGTTCATCACCTTTCGGAGATGGGACGCGCTCGATAATTGCTCTTAAGATATCATCAACCCCCATTCCTGTTTTCCCTGAAGCTTGGATTACATCATTCGGGTCACAACCGATCAATTCTACAATTTGATCCGTTACTTCTTCCGGATTTGCACTTGGCAAGTCCATTTTATTTAAGATTGGAATGATTTCCAAATCATGCTCCAAAGCCAGGTATAAATTGGAAATGGTTTGAGCTTCGATTCCTTGTGTAGCATCTACAATCAGCAAAGCTCCTTCACAAGCCGCGATCGAGCGGGAAACCTCATAAGAGAAATCCACGTGTCCGGGAGTGTCGATCAAATTCAATACATACTCTTGTCCTTCAAACTTGTAATTCATTTGAATAGCATGCGATTTAATGGTAATACCGCGTTCCCGTTCAATATCCATGTCATCGAGAGCTTGCGCCTGCATATCACGATCAGATATGGTTCCAGTAGTTTGCAACAAACGATCGGCCAAAGTACTCTTCCCGTGGTCGATATGTGCGATAATACAAAAATTGCGGATATGCTTCATGGCGCAAAGATAATGCTTTTTTTTTCAGTTTTTGCGCGCGAAAAGCGGGTGTTAAAATCTTCTTATACAGAGTATGTCCCCGAATAACATGATGCCGTTTCGCTTAAAAGCCAAATACCTTACGTCTGCATTCGCAACGAATGAGAATTAAGTCAGCTGCAGTCACAAGTAGCTTTGGGTGAAAGTAAACAGATTATCTGATCTCATTTAAAATCCCTTTAGGGACAGTTTGCTGGCTATCTGGGAAAAGAATGTAGAAATAAAGTTTATTATCGCGGTTAAAGATCAGCAATTCTGTATTGATGGATCTCTTAGGAAGAAGATCATCTTCCATATATAGAACTTCATTTACATAACTTCCCTTTTTTCCAATGGCTAAATCAAGAATATTTCCATGGATCAATAAGGAATCTTTGGTATGTTTGAGTACTTCAATATGATCTCCGTTGATGGTCAGATTAGTATTCACACCATGTACCCGTTGAACATCAATTTTGTAAGTAAATGGGGGACTTCCCTCCATACTATATGAAACAAATAAATCAGCTGTGCTCTTTGCAGCTTGTAACTTAAAAAGTGATTTTAGATCGGATAGATTATCGGATAATTTACGGACAATCAAATTGTATTTACCCTTGTATCGATAGACAGAGATGTACTGATAATGCTTGGATTTGCTGGTATATTGAGCGACAAGATCAGACTTAACAGCTTCCGTAAAATAAATGGAATCATCCGGATGGGCACTAAAACTGACATCTTTGATGGAAAAGTCCTTTAAGTTGTTTTTCCCTGAATGAATGGCGATTCTGTTGAGAATTAATCCCATAAAGCAAAGAATTCCAACGGAAGCCAAAATAATTAGTACTAATCTGATTTTTTTCATTGGAATAAAGTTGATTTGTCTTTTCTCGTTCGTACTTACCTTATTAAAGTTAAAAATCCATGACCGGTCACTTGCGCCTGATTTGGAAAGCTCACTTCATAGGTATAAAAATACACCCCTTCTGAAACCGGTTGATCATTCACTTTTCCATCCCACTTTTCGTGTAGAGCGTTTAATTCCCTGATCCGATTCCCCCAACGATTCAAAATGGTGACATGAACACCGGTAGAACCGGGGAATGTCAGGAAAAATTCATCGTTGATCCCATCTCCATTCGGAGTAAATGAATTAGGGAGTATGGGGTTTTCATGAGTAGAATCGGGTTCATTCGTTGGTCCAAGAATGGTAATGTAGATCATACTGGTATCTGAACACTCACCGTTACTCGCAGTAAGTACAACAGGATAGACTCCGGGTAAGTTGAACGTTGCAGAGACGATTTCGTTGACATTTGTTGTATTGGTTGATAAATTAGGGGCAAATTGAAAATGAAAGGAAGTAGCATTTTGACTGGAATTGGCGAAATGTACCGTTAATCCCGGATAGCCAATTGTGGAATCCAGTGCCGTAAAGCTTGCAATGGGTTGTTGCGTACAGTCTGTGGGTTTCCAAGTTATTCCTCGAAGATGAGTTCCATTGAATATCGAATTTGGTGCAAGGTTTACAGTTTGCAGGGATCCACCATTGACTGAACATTTATTTACAATGTAAGTACCGCTGCCTCTGGCGATAAAAATCTCGTTGTCTTTGACCGTCAAATCTGCCATGGAGTAATAAGGAGCTTGACACAGCAAAACAGGGGGATTCAGAAAACTTAAATCCTGTTTGAAAATGCGGCTGTCCGAGTTTACCGAACAATCAAAATAGAAAAGCCCTCCTTGTTCATCAAATTCAATGGCGTCTGCTTCCGATTCAAGGGCATTCGTTGTCGCGTGACTGAATATTCCTATGATCTGTCCCTGCATAGTGGCAAGGTTCACCTGAATCAATGTCTCCGAACAATAATCTCCTTGTGATGGACCACCATTCAGGCTGGCAGAAATATAGAGTTGATTGTTTTGTGGGTTAAACGCAATTCCTTCCATCACAGAAATGGTATGTCCGGGAACGTTCACAGACCCTAATGTGCTATAGAGACCAGTTTCAGAAATTTTGAATAGCGAATTCCCCAAGGCAACTTCAATTCCATAATAGCAATTTTGAGATTCGCTCCAATCAAGGCTAAAAGGATCTAAACCGGGGAAATTGATAATGTTCACATATGGGCTCACGCCGCCATTATTCTTGTTGACTTTGTAAAGCTGATTATTTGCTAAAACAACGAGTGAATCATTGGCAGTTTGTGCATGCCCAAAAAGAGTAAGGAAAAATAAAATTCCCAGCAGGATTTGTTTCGGATGGAGAGAAGCAGTGATCATTGTGTGCAACAAGGATTTATGTGTAACGGGCTGATTTGTTGCTAAACTACAGTTTTATTTTAAAGATTTTACAGGAATATGAGGGAATGGTTTGTTGGATATATAAAAATCCTTTTATAGTTTCCTCATTTCAAGAATCTGTGTAGTCAATTAAACAGTTGGTTTATCCAATATCGTCCGTACAATTCCCTGAATACGTCCCGCCATTTCATCGGTTGCCAGGTCGTTGTCGTCATTTCCAAAAGGATCCTCAATTTCTTCTGCTAAGATCTCAATACTAACCAAAACGTAGAAAATAAAAGTGGCTATGATCGAAGAATAGTAGCCGAAATTGACCACAAAGGCAAAAGGAAGAGTGACCACATAAGTAAAAATGAACTTTTTGAAGAACATGGAATAAGAATAGGGAATAGGTGTGTTCTTAATGCGCTCACAAGCACCAACACAGTCAATAAATCCATTGAGATTTCTGTCTAAACGAAGGATGTCTTCTTCAGAAAGCACGCCGGCTTTCTTCAAATCATTCATGCGCTTGTACATGAGTTCTACGATTCCGGATGGAATATGATCCAAATTTTTTAAGAAGCTGGTTTCTTCTTCCGTCAGGTTCAATAATTCGAATTTGGTACCTTCTCTTAAATGTTCTTTAATACAAAGTGCAAAATTCCCGATGTGTCGTGCGAAAAAAGCATTGTCATCCGCGGGCAGCTCCAGGGCAGTTAACTTCACCGCCAGATTGCGTGAATCATTTACCAATTCACCCCATTTTCTGCGGCCCTCCCACCAACGGTCGTATGCAGTATTAGTTCTGAAAACCAACAAAAGGGATAATACAAATCCTAGAATCGAGTAAACTGCGAATAATTTCTCCAGGACTACTGCATCTGCGAAAAAGTGGATCTCAAAGAACGCAATACCCAATGTGAAAAGGAAAATAAAGATCAATTCCTTCCAAAGAATGGTCAATGTGTCGCTCTTTGTTAAATGGAAAATTAATGCGAGCCAGCTTTTAGGATTGTACGTAATCATGGTTTGTATTGAGAAACAAAAGTAATTATTTGTTCTCAGACAGACGGCTTGTTTTTTTGTGATAAAACAGTGAAAAAAAGTGTTTAATTGATTCGTTGAGATAATTTTCCGATAAAAAACGCGTTAATCTGGCACAATCAATAAATTTGCAACTCTTAATTGAAACTAGGTATGGAAGAAGGCAGCAAGGTAATGCAGGAACAACGAATGAATTTATTCGTCACCTTATGGGCTAAGCGTAAAATATTGATCATTGTTACTTCTGCCGGATTGGTAGTTTCTACCGTTGTCGCTTTCCTGATGACACCTTTGTATCGATCTACTGCAATTGTATTCCCTGCAGCAACCAGTACGGTATCGTTCTCGGAACAGCGAAATGCAAAAGCTTCCTCCATGGACTTTGGTGAAGAAGAACAAGCAGAACAATTGATTCAGATCCTGCAGTCTTCTAAAGTGCGCGACAAAGTGGTTCAGCAATTCGATTTGATGAAGCAGTATGAAATTGATCCGAATGATGCAAACAAGCATTACAAATTGGTGAAAGAATACAATAGCCACATCTTGTTTGTACGCACACGTTATGGTTCGATCCAGATCGACGTATTGGATAAAGACCCGCAATTGGCAGCTGATATGGCCAATAAAATTGTGGATTTGATTGATACAGTTAAAAACGAAATGGTAATGGAACGCACAGTTCCCGCTTTTGAGATCAATAAACGGAAGAAAGAACAATTGGAATCCGATAAAGAAGCGGTGTTAAATCAGTTGGATTCTTTGGCAGCTTTAGGAGTTGTTCCTTTGGAAGGTCGTGCGAATCTATTCCAAGCTTATGTAGAAGCAAAAAATGCGGAAGACAAAGCAGATTTCAAACGCCGAATTGATATCAACCTGGAATTTGGAGCCGTATTCGATGGATTGGAATATGTGCGGAATGAAAAGATTATGAAACTGGCAGATTTCGCATTGTCATACGAACAAGCTGAATCCGATGCAAACACACAGTTCAATCATAAATTCATCGTGGAACGCGCAGTTGTAGCTGACAAAAAAGACAAACCGAAACGACTGATCATTATGTTGCTGGCGACTTTTGGAACTTTTGTGTTTATGGTCTTTGCCTTGTTGCTACAAGATAAAATTAAAGAACTTCGCAAGTTAGCTTAAGCGTGGCTTTTTTACGGGAAAATAGTTTATTGTTGACCTTAGGACTGGCGTTTGTCGGTCTTTTGGGTTACGGATTTTGGTTCGACAACGAATACATTCCATTGATCCCTTATGCCTTAATTGTTCTATTCGTTGCGCTTTTTTATACCGAATACACCTTCTTTTTTATCATAGCGGCAACACCCTTGTCCATCAATATTGAAGAATACACAGACAGTTTCGGATTGTTTGTCCCCACAGAGCCATTGCTTTTTGGCACCATGCTCCTGCTTCTGATTCAAAATCTCCGGTATCCCGTTTTTCCAACTTATTTGCGAAATTCAGCAATCGTTTGGGCCGTCGTTTTTTACCTGGCTTGGATCCTTTTCACTTCCATTACTAGTGAGAACATAACTACCTCGTTGAAATTTCTTTTAGCACGCCTTTGGTTTATTGTTCCCATCCTGTTTTACGGAAGTTCGGTATTCTATGAGCCGAAGAAAATTCGCTGGTTTCTCTGGTTGTTCATCTCCGCCATGATTGTGGCCATTACATACACCATTTTGGTACATGCCTCTTACCGTTTCGGAGAAAAGGAAAGTCATTGGGTAATGTGGCCATTCTTTAAGGACCATACGATCTATGGAGCTTTGGTGGCTTTGGTTGTTCCATTAATCTTCTCATTTTACTTTTCACGCAAACACACTCCACTCTTACAGTTTATCCTAATCGGGTTCATGGTCATCTCTTTGTTGGGACTATACTTCAGTTATACTCGCGCAGCTTGGTTGAGTGTCTTTTTAGGATTGGTGGTTTGGCTCTTGATCCGGTTCAAGGTCAAATTTTCGTGGCTTGCCGGAATTAGCTTAGTGATTGGAATCTACATTTGGGCTTCCTGGGATTCGATTCAACAGGATTTGGCGCGAAACAAATACGAACACACCACCGAAGAATTTGGAGAACGTTTGCAGAGTGCAACGAACGTTACAACTGATGCATCCAATCTGGAACGAATCAACCGCTGGAACTGTGCCATTGATATGTTCAGAGAACGGCCGTGGGTTGGATTTGGTCCGGGAATGTATTCCTTCGAATATGCTCGTTTCCAGCGCCCGGAAAACCTGACGATTATTTCTACCAATTTCGGGAATATGGGAAATGCGCATAGTGAATTCTTAGGCCCTTTGGCTGAAATGGGTTGGATCGGAATGCTGAGCATGCTGGCTTTGGTTGCAGCCATTTTTTACGAAGGAATTACACTTTACAATGATTGGCCGGAAGAAGACCGGGAGATGAAAACTTTGTTAATGGGTTTTATTATTTCCTTGTCAACCTATTTCATTCACGGATTCCTCAACAATTTTTTAGATACGGATAAAGCAGCAGTTCCTATTTGGGCAATGTGTGCTATCTTTATAGCCTTAAGAGCGCGCTTGAATAACATGCAGCACCAAAAGAGATCAGCGACAGCTGATTGATAGAATTCGCTCACAAACGAATTGATCCGAAAGAACAAACAAAAGAACCCGAAATAATATGTTTACAGGTATTATCGAAACCCTTGGAACCATTATTGCGATTGAAAAAGAGCAAAGCAATGTTCATTTTACGGTAGAATCTACAATCACCCACGAATTGAAAATAGATCAAAGTGTAGCGCACAATGGTTGTTGTCTAACGGTCGTAAAGATCAATGGAGATTCGTATGTGGTAACGGCAATTCAGGAAACCTTAGATAAAACCAATCTGGGTGATTGGGAAATTGGGTCGAAAGTGAATTTGGAGCGCTGCATGCTGCTTGGAGCACGTTTGGACGGACACATTGTTCAGGGACATGTGGATACGACAGCAACGTGTGTCTCAATTGAGGATTTGAACGGAAGCTGGAAGTATACATTCCGATATGATTTTGACCAGCCTACTGTTGCAAAAGGTTCGATAACTATAAATGGAGTAAGCTTAACCGTTGTGGATTCTGAAAAAGGCTTACTTTCCGTTCATATAATTCCATACACACAAGAGCATACGAACTTCCATGCGTTCCAAGTTGGTTCAAAAGTGAATTTGGAATTCGATATTATCGGCAAATACGTAGCTCGCTTAATGGAACAACACAAAGCTTAATGATTTAGTAACATCTCGATTTAAATCGATTTAGTTTTTGTAAGCATCTGTAAATCAGAAGCTAATTTCTTTACTAAAATTTAGTATTGGTCTGTTAAACCTCAAAATTTTTAGGAACATAGCCCCCTCTTTTCATACATTTGGAAAAAATTTCAAAAATGAAAAGACTTTTACTAATACCTATTTTATTTCTAACAGGCTTGGTGAGTGCCCAAATTGTGGATCAGTTCACATATACGGGAGCGCTAAATGCGAACGGTTGGTCTACACATAATGGAACTGCCGCACAAACAGTTACTTTGACAACCCCTTCAGATAATGGATCCAGTTTAAGTTATTCTGGTTTTGCTGCTTCAAGTGGAAACAGAACTAGTTTGAATGAAGCAAATTCAGAAGATATTAATCACCCAATTACTGGAATAACGGGTGTCGGGTATATGTCTTTCTTGTTGAAAGTTCAAAACTTGAATGACCTAATTGCAGCTGGAGATTACTTTATTGGATTTGGTGGTCCTGCCGCAAATCCATTGGCAGCAAGAACATTTATTAAACCCGGAGTTGCACCAAATACTTTTTTGTTGGGAATTCAAAATACAACTGGCGGGACACCTTCACAAACTTATGCCTTATCTACAGAATATCCTGTTGGGACAACAGTTTTAGTTGTAGTAAAATATGACAATACAAGTTCACCACAAGCTGCAAGTTTGTTTGTGAATCCTGTAATTGGTGGCGTGGAACCTACTCCTAGTGCAATTAATACTAGTGGAACAGCTACATCTTTCAACAACTTTGCAACAATCTATCTGCGTCAAGGAGCGAATACAGGGAATCTGGAGATCGATGAGATTCGTGCAGGTTCTACATGGGCATCCGTTACTCCAACAGGTGCTGTTTCTTGTAACACAACCAACACTATCAATGTTTCAGAATGTGAAACCTACACAGTTCCTTCAAATAATGAGACCTATGTAACATCCGGAACTTATATGGATACGATTCCAAACGCAGCACTATGTGATAGTATCATTACGATCAACCTGACAATTAAACAAAATACAACAGCTACAATTTCTGTTACAGAGTGTGGATCTTATACTGTTCCTTCGACTGATGAAACGTATATGACGTCAGGAACTTATATGGATACCATTGCAAATGCAGCAGGTTGTGATAGTATTTTGACAATTAATTTAACGATTGTAGGCTCAATCACTTACTACCAGGATTTTGATACGGATGGATTTGGTAATGCGGCAATATCGCAGCCAGGTTGCGCCCCGATTCCTGGATACGTAACGAATGACGATGATTGCGACGATACAAACAACGCAATCACGACAGGATCTACTTTCTATGAAGACCTAGATGGCGACGGATTGGGTAATCCTGCAGTTTCAGGAGTATATTGTACTGCACCGACAAACTTTGTTTCAAATAGCAATGACTGTAACGATTCCAATATCGCAATCGGAGTTGCACAAACATATTATCAGGATTTTGATAATGATACGTATGGAAATCCTGCGATTTCTCAAACGGTATGTGTGCAACCAGTTGGTTACGTTATTAACAGTACAGATTGTATCGATAATAATGCTGCTGCTCACCCGGGTGCAACTGAAATTCCAAACAACGGAATTGACGAAGATTGTAATGGTTCGGATTTGAATACGATGGGAAGTACTTTGGGTATGTACCAGTTCGAAGGGAATGATTGTACAGCTCCGGTTGTAGGTGTAACAGCTCAACCTGCGAACGCAACATTTGGATTATATGGAAAAGACACTTCATTGGTATGTTCTCAGGCAGCGAATGTGTTTAATTATTCAAATTTAAATACAACAACTACCGTTAATTTGGCAAAATATTTCAATTTCACTATTACTCCTGCCAATTGCTACGGATTGGACTTAAACCGCATTATTTTTAAACACAAAACAAGTGGAACAGGATTGACTCCAATCGTTCACTTGCGTTCAAGCTTAGATAATTTTGCAACAGACATTGCTACAAAACAATTGCCAAACAGCAATCTGAAAATAGATACCATTAATTTGGGTGCTGCGTTTGATAATGTTACGAGTGCAATTGAATTCAGATGGTACATCACTGAAATCGGACAAACAGGTTCTACTTACCGTCATGATGATGTTTCAATCATTGGTAACATCAATGCAATCACACCTCAAACTTATTATGCAGATACAGATGGAGATGGATTCGGTGATCCTGCTGCTTCTATTTCAGATTGTTCGGCTCCTGCAGGTTATGTTTCTGACAACACGGATTGTGATGATACCAATGAGGAAGAATTCCCGGGAGCAGTTTGGTACCAGGATTTGGATGGCGACGGTTTAGGAGACAACGCAGTTTCATTAACTCAATGTCTACAACCTACAGATTATGTTTCTGATAATACAGATTGTAATGATACAGACGATCAAATCGGAAGTGTTGTCATGTATTACCCTGATGTTGATGTTGATGGATTTGGTGACGCGGACGATTTGGGAACGAACTCATGTACTCCAATTCCAGGATCTGTAACAAATGCAGATGACTGTGACGATTCGGATAATCAAATTAACCCAAGTGCAACAGAAATTTGCGACGGTTTGGATAACAATTGCGATGGTGATACAGATGAAGGATTCACGATGGTTACTTATTATGAAGATTTCGATAATGACACTTATGGAGATGCAGCATCTTCATTAATAGATTGTATCCAACCTAATGGATTCGTAACAAACGATGATGATTGTAACGATGCAAATGCAGCAATTCATCCGGGAGCAGTAGACAATACTGGAAACGGAGTGGATGAAAACTGTGATGGTGTAGATGGAGTTTTAGGTATCGAAGAATCAATTCTGGCACATTTGAATGTATACCCGAATCCGGGAACAAGTTCAGTTGTATTGAACATGAACAATGGATGGAACGGATTCCAGATAACTTTTGCAGGTGTTGACGGAAAAGAAATTGCGTTGACTTCTACTCAGAAATCTGCAAACGAATTGGAATACAATACCAACTCATTGGTTTCAGGAGTATATTTCATTCGATTAACTTCTGCTTCAGGAACTGCTTTGGTTCGCTGGGTGAAGAATTAATCAGAAATTTATAAAAGATAAAAAACGTAGGGGCGCGATTAATCGCGCCCCTACGTTTTTTATATCCCGTCTTAATATCAATGCTTTTGCCTTTTGAATTCTCTTTTCAGTACCTTTGCAGTAATGGAACACATCATTTATAATGTTACGGTAAGCCTTGATCCGGCAGTTGAGCAGGATTGGGTAAATTGGATGCGAACGATCCACATTCCCGCAGTAATGGCAACAGGTTGTTTTTTAGAAAGCCGCATGTCTAAAATGAACAATGAGGAAGACGGAGCGTGCACGTATGCAATGACTTACGTAGCATATAGCCAGGATCATTTAACTGATTATCAAAACAATCATGCCGCGGCTTTGCAGGTTGATCATAAAAGCAGGTACGAAGGACGTTTTGCGGCTTTCAGAAGCACATTAAATGTCATTCAACACTTTCAGCATGAACGTTAGAGCAAAGAAGCATTTAGGACAACATTTCCTGAAAGACAAAAATGTCTGTAAGCGAATTGCTGAGCAGTTCAAACATCATCAGGGTGTGAAAATAGCACTTGAAATTGGCCCGGGAATGGGTGCTTTGACAGAATATTTATTGCAGGACAGCGAAACTGAATTGCATGTCATGGATGTGGATGCAGAATCCATCGAATATTTGAAAATACACTACCCGCAATTAGAAGGACGCATTACGTTTGGAGATTTCCTGAAAATGGATCCGACAACCATAGTGGGAGATAAACCGTTTGCAGTTGTGGGTAATTTCCCTTATAACATCTCTTCTCAAATCCTATTTAAGTGCATTGATTTGAAAGATTCTGTTCCCGAAATTATGGGAATGTTCCAGAAAGAAGTGGCTTTGCGTGTCGCAGAGAAACCAGGAACAAAAGTTTATGGGATCTTGAGTGTTTTATTACAAGCGTACTACGATATCGAATATTGCTTCACGGTCGATGAGCATGTGTTTGATCCGCCGCCAAAAGTGAAATCAGGAGTCATTCGTTGTACCAGAAACAGCAGAGAAAAATTGCCTTGTGATGAAAAACTGTTCAAGCAAGTGGTGAAAATGTCGTTCAATCAACGCCGTAAAACAATCCGCAATTCCATTAAAGCACTGCTTCCCGAAAGCTATGAAGAAAATCCAATGCTTCAGTTACGACCGGAAAGATTAGGCGTAGAGGAATTTATTGAGTTGACAAATTGGGTGGAGAAACACCGACCGAATAACCAACATTTTCCGGCATAGTAATGAAACGATTGATCCTTTTGTTTTTTTAAGCTTAGCAACAAGTGGCTTTTCTCAATTGAAAGACACTGTGGAAGCACGAAAGTTTTGGAATGATAATATTGCGAATATCGTTTCTATGAATAAAGAGAAAATCCTTACACAGATTCATTTTCCATTGGAGGTGGGAAGTAAGAAATTCACGAAAGAGCAGTTCAAACCTGTGATGGATAAGTACCTAAATGCAGAAATACGTGCCGAACTTAGCAAAAAGGACATCAAATCCATTGATGCCTGGAAAATGATGGGTGATGAAACTCAGACTTACATGCTCGTTTGCTACAAAGGGCTTGAACCACAGTATGAAGCTGCTGTGCTTTGTTTTTTGCAGTATAACGGAAAATGGATGTTAAATCACATAGATTATCACAAGAAAGAGGATTATTAAACCACTTTAACATTTTCTGTGATAAGTTCATTTTACTAGTGTTTTAAAGGGTTTACTAACAAATATTACCGTGAAATTGGCCTTACTGTGAATAAGTAATTGTTACCATTCATCCTTTTCGCTTTACTCCTCTGAAAATTCGATTATTTTTGTGCGAATTTCAAAAATTACGTTGCAATGTCACAAGAGAAAACAAGATACTCAGATAGTGAATTGGAAGAATTCCGTCAATTGATCAACGAGAAGTTGAAAGAAGCGAATATCGATTACGATATGTTGAAGGGATCCTTGTCTAATGACAATCATGGAACAGATGATACCGGAAGAACTTTCAATATGATGGAGGATGGGTCGGAAACGTTATCTCGTGAAGAAGTGGCTCAGTTAGCAGCTCGTCAGGAGAAGTTCATCGAAAACCTGAAAAATGCCTTGATGCGTATTGAGAACAAAACGTATGGAATTTGCCGTGTAACTGGTAAATTGATCCAAAAAGAGCGTTTGAAACTGGTGCCGCATGCTACTTTGAGCATCGAAGCTAAAAACATGCAAAACAAATAAGTTGAAGAAACAACTCTATATCGTTTTAATAGCGGTATTCTGCATATTACTCATCGATCAGATAACCAAAATTTGGGTTAAAACCACGTTTAATTATTACGATCCGCCGGTAAATGCCATTGGTTCATGGTTTCGTTTGTTGTACATCGAAAATCAGGGAATGGCATTCGGAACAACGTTTGGTGCAAGTATTTGGGCTAAATTGGGACTGAGTATTTTCCGCATTTTTGCAAGTGGAGCAATCGCTTATTATTTCATTAAGCAATGGCGCAAAGGAGCTAAAACAGAATTCTTACTCGCTATTGGACTGGTATTCGCCGGAGCAACCGGAAACTTAATCGACTCCATGTTCTATGATTTCATTTTTGATTACGATCCGTGTATCGGATTCAATCATTTGGAAGGTTCAGGAAATTGGTCGGATTGTGGAATCGTAGGAAAATACGAAACACGTCATACCGGATTTCTACTTGGGAATGTGGTTGATATGTTCCAGTTCAATGTAGATTGGCCGTCTTGGGTTCCGTGGTATGATAAAGATGGAGACAATCAGATTTTCCCGGCTATCTGGAATGTAGCAGACGCTGCGATTAGCATCGGAGTAATGATGATTATTTTTAGACAACGAAAATATTTCCCGAAAGACAAACAAGGAATTTGGTCTAAATCCCGCTAGGATTTTAGAAGAATAAAATAGAAATAAACAAGTAGGGGCGCGATTAATCGCGCCCCTACTTGTTTTATATAATCACAACATCTTCATCACCTTCTCCACATCCTCCGGAGTATCAATATTTGGTGTTTCGATCTCAGTTTCTATGACTTTGATGGAGTAGCCGTTATACAACCAGCGCAATTGCTCCAATGATTCAATTTTCTCTAATTGCGTTTCTTCCAAATCACTCAATTGAAGCAAAACCTCCGAACGATAAGCATACAGACCAATGTGTCTTAAAAACGGATAGATTTCCAAAGGTTCTCCCTTCGCATTCGCAAAATTCGGGATCGGACTGCGCGAAAAGTAAAGGGCGCTTTGATTTTTGTCGACAACCACTTTAATGCGATTCGGATTCAGGATATCCTCCATTTCAATCTTCCGGGAAGCAAGTGTAGCAATCTGCACCTTCGGATCAGCAAAAGCCTGTAATAATTGATCCAATTGTCTGGCATCAACCAAGGGTTCATCTCCCTGGATATTGATCACCACATCGTATTGTCCCGAAAGACTTCTCACGATTTCTGCACAGCGATCCGTTCCTGTCGGATGATTGGAATTCGTCATCATCACTTTTCCTCCAAAGCCTTTCACTGCTTCTGCTATGCGTTCATCATCAGTTGCAACGATCAAATCCGTTAAAAGGGAAGATTTTGCTGCACCTTCAACTACGCGTTGAATCATGGTTTTTCCTTTTAGATCAATGAGTGGTTTCCCCGGAAAGCGGGAAGAACCATAACGAGCAGGAATGATGCCGAGAATGCGCATAGTTTTTTCTTTCAAATATAGTTATTTGGGAGAAATGCTCTCCGCACTCTTTTCGTCTTTGCGGTTCATTTATTCTTTGTTTTTAACCATGAAGAAGCTAAGAGTGTAAAGTTTAAAGAATCAGTTTATCCAATTCCTGACTTTTCCTAATTTTGCATCATGAAAAATACACTCTCCTTTATCACCTGTCTCCTTCTTGTATTTAACATTTTTGCCCAGGATCAACCAAATTTGCTTTCTCCCACAAAAGTAACCACCATCGGATACTGGAATAAGGGCGACAAGGTAAGCTATCATGTTACGAACTCGAATGTAGCAACGAAGTCAGGATCTGCTCAACCTGTAAAGCAATCGTCGGATACCTATGATTTGGAAATTACAGTTGTTGATAGCACAGAGCATTCATATATTCTGGCAATGAAATACCTGAAAGGTTCGGGAGAAGGTCTGGAGCCACAGTTACAGGAGATCATGAATGCGATCCAAACAACAGCAGTTATACGTTACCAGACAGATGAGTTTGGTTCTTTTGTGAAAATTCTGAACTTAATCGAGTTGCAAAAGGATTTTCAAAAAACGTGCAGTGAATTCAAAAAACAAATGGTAAGTACCCGGAAACCGGAGGAAGCGAAAGCAGTTGAAGCTATAATAGATGCATTATCGGCTCAGTTTTCCAAACCGGAAAATATTGCGGTTCTTTATATGGGAGATATTCTGGCTATTCATGCTTATTATGGGATTGAGCTGATTTTGAATAAACCCATGGAAGTAGATCTGGAATTCCCCTGTTTTGCAAATATCAATGTTCCGGGAACCGGAAAAATCTCCTTGTCGGCGATTAACAAAGCAAAAGACATCGCTACATTCTCTATTGTTTCAAAACCAAATAAGGAAGACTTAAAAAAGTACATGAAACTCTTTTTAGATCAGCTTTTCCCAGATAGTAAAGGCAAGATTCCAGTGGATCAAATGAGCATTGACTTTGAAAATACGGAACGACTGGTGATCCATTTATCAGATGGTTGGATGCAACGGATCGAGTCTAGCCAGACAGCGATTGTTTCAGACTCCAAGGAGAAAGTTAAGAAGGTAACTAGCAAGCTATTTACGCTAAAATAATTGAAACTCCTTTTTATCTTTGTAGTATGAAATATCTGTTTGTAGGTTTAGGAAACCCGGGTTCGAAATATGAGGAAACGCGCCACAATATTGGTTTTAAAGTCCTTGAAGCCTTGGCTAAAGAATTGGGAGGAACATTTTCCCTGCAAAAAACAGCTGAAGTTGCTGAGGTGAAATTCAAAGGAAGAACCCTTGTTTTGGTGAAACCTACTACCTACATGAATCTTTCAGGAAAAGCAGTGAATTATTACCTGCAGCAAGAGAAAATTCCGAAAGAGAATTTGGTCGTTGTGACGGATGATCTTGCACTTCCTTTCGGAAAATTACGCATGAAAGGAAAAGGATCTGATGGCGGACACAATGGATTGAAAGACATTCAGGCGACACTCAATACCGCAGAATACTGTCGTTTGCGCTTTGGAGTTGGTGCAGATTTTCATAAAGGGCAACAAGTTGATTATGTTTTGGGTGAATGGGGTGCAGAAGAACGTGAAACTCTGAATGAGCGAATCGCTGTTGCAACTGAGTTTTTGAAGAGTTTTGCTGCTATAGGAATTCAATTAACCATGACAAATTGGAACGGTAAATAGCCGTTGATAATCAGTGCATTAACTTCGTTTTCAATGTTAAATCTTCTCAATTCGTCTTTTTTGGCTATTTTCAATTGAAACTATCAATATATTTGTGTGTGCAAATAAATACCATTTGCAGAATGAAACTATGCAATACATACGACTCACAAGGAGTGATGACTTTACAAAGAAGCTCTCCCAACAAGTAGATGAATATCTGAAAAGAAATAATCTAAAACGCTATGGTAACTGGCGAATGCTCTTAAAAGTTCCGTTAATGTTCTCTTTATTTTTACTTCCTTATTTTCTAATGGTTTTCGGAGTAATTGAGAATCATTGGCTGATGTTCTTCATGACCATTATTATGGGTGTAGGAATGGCCGGAATTGGACTTTCTATTATGCACGATGCAAATCATGGTGCTTTCTCAAAATACAAATGGGTAAATAAAATCATGAGTTTCTCTATGGAGATGCTTGGAGGATTTAGTCTGAATTGGCGTATTCAACACAACGTATTACATCATAGTTTTACGAATGTGCACGATATGGATGAAGACATCGATTCAATTGGATTGTTGCGGTTTTCACCCAATATGCCTCACAAAAAAGTACATCGTTTTCAGGTGTTTTATGCTTGGTTCTTTTATGGTTTGATGACTTTGTCCTGGATGACAAGTAAAGATTTCATACAATTGAGCCGTTACAGCAAAGAAGGATTGTTAAAATCTCAAGACATTACCTTCCGAAAAGCGTTAACTCAATTAATCGTTTCAAAATTTTTATACTACATATATATCATCGCAATTCCATTATTTGTAATGGACATAAGTTGGTGGCAAGTACTGATCGGATTTGCTGTAATGCATTTCATTTGTGGAAGTATTTTGGCTTTTGTTTTCCAGGTGGCACACGTGATGCCTGAAACAGAATTCATGACCAAAGATTGTTATACGGAAAAGAATGATGATATCTCGTGGGCAAAACATCAATTGATGACAACTGCTAATTTTGAGAACTGGAATCCATTATTGACTTGGTATGTTGGTGGATTGAATTATCAGATTGAACACCATTTGTTCCCGGATATTTCACACATCCATTATCCGAAGATTTCGAAAATTGTAAAGAAGACTGCTAAAGAGTATGGTATTCAATACAACTATCACCGTACGTTTGGTGGGGCGATCTTCAATCACTTGAGATTATTGAAACAATTAGGAAGAGCTTAAATTCTTCCAAATGAAAATAACATGACGCAGGGGCGTCCCGTACATACGGGACGCCCCTGCTTTTTATACAATGTTCCGAGTAATCTGAATTCAACAGATTTCCTATCTTTAAGAAAGAATGGTTAAGTATGGGACATGATCACGCACATCATCACGAGGCAATATTGACGAAAGTCAATACGGCATTTGTGGTGGCGATCATTCTCAATTTAGTATTTGTGATTATTGAGGCCGTTGTTGGCATTGCGATCGATTCACTTTCTGTTTTATCGGATGCAGGACACAATCTATCGGATGTAGGAACATTAGCACTTTCACTTTTGGCTTTTAAGCTTATGAAAGTCAAAGCCACAAATAAATACACTTACGGTTACCGCAAGACCTCGGTTTTGGTAGCCTTGTTTAATTCCATACTCTTACTGCTTACAATTGGTGTTATTGTTTATGGAGCCGTTGATCACCTTTTTCACCCTCAGGAAATACCTGGATTAACGGTTTCGATCATTGCCGGAATTGGAATCGTCATCAACTTTTCTACAGCCTTATTTTTCCTTCGCAATAAAGAAAGAGACATCAATGTGAAAAGTGCTTACCTGCATTTGTTGGCAGACGCATTAGTTTCAGCCGGATTGGTAATAGGGGGAATGGTCATTTATTACACGCATTTGTATTGGCTGGATTCTGTTTTCAGCTTGATCATTGCTGCAATTATTCTATTCACTACCTGGAAGTTGATAAAGGAAAGCCTGCGTTTATCCTTAGATGGTGTTCCAAGCACCATTCATCTTGAAGAGGTTATAGAGTTAATCCGGAAAGCAGAAGGAGTAAAGGAGGTGTATCACGTGCACATTTGGCCCTTAAGTTCTACCGAAAATGCCATGACAGCCCATTTGATTCTGGAAGAAGCAGTAACTGGCGAGCAGGAAGCTCATATCAAGCACGAATTACGTCATTTACTCGAACATCAGAATATTCAGCACGTAACCTTTGAAACCGAGCGGAAAGATTGCAGAAATGTGTCTTGCTAGTTTTTTACAACAAAGTTGACTGAGCGTTGAGAACCCTGACCGAATCGTGTCTGGGGAGTCGAAGTCCAGATAATGTGTTATACATTTAAATCAAAAAACCCTGACACCGTAAGAAGGGCATCAGGGTTTAGTAGTTTATATGTAGGTTATTTTATTTCTTAATCAGTAATTGCTTTGTTGCAGTTCCTGCGCTTGAGGAAACTTTCAACCAATACATTCCGTCAGCCAGATCAGCTACATTCAAGCTGAATGAGGTACTTGTATTTTGCTGTGTCAACAAGACCTGTCCATTGCTTGCATAAATAATCACTTCTGAGTTTGCCGAATTCGTTTCTACGAAGACAGAAGTTGAAGTAGGATTTGGATACATGGAGTATTCGAATTCCGGGTTTTCATCCAATCCCAAACATGGATCTGAAACAACTACAAGGGTGTCTTTATCCTGACAACCATTGCTATTCGTAACGGTCAAAATGTAAGATCCAGATTGTGAAACTGTCGTGTTTTGAGTGGTTGCTCCGTTGTTCCAGCTATAAGCAGTGAATCCTCCCGGACCATTTAAATTAACCGGGAAGTGATTTGCACAAACGGTCATATCAACTCCCAAATTGATCGATGGTACAGCAAATAGAGTCAATGCAAGTGTATCGGCGTCAACACATCCATTTCCATCTGTTCCTGTAACAATGTAAGAACCTGCAGTTGCAGCATTGAATGGAGTTCCATTGGTGATTCCATTGTTCCAAGTCAGGTTCGGAGCTCCTGTTGCCGTAAACGTGATTGAAGTTCCGGTACAAATTGATTGATCCGAACCAGCATTTACTGTCGGTAGTGCATACAGTGTCAAAGTAAGCGTATCAGTATCGACGCAACCATTCCCATCTGTTCCTGTAACAATGTAAGAACCTGCAGTTGCAGCATTGAATGGAGTTCCATTGGTAATTCCATTGTTCCAAGTCAGGTTCGGAGCTCCTGTTGCCGTAAACGTAAGGGTAGTTTCGGGACAAACGGTTTGATCAGAACCTGCATTAACTGTAGGAAGTGTATTCACCGTTACAGTCAAGGTATCTGAATCTTCACATCCGTAAGTATCCGTTGCAGTTGCAATGTAATTCATGGTTGCAGTTGGGTAGAAATCGATCCCGTCCTGTACACTGTTGTTCCATGTAACGACTGCAGAAGATGTCCCTGATAAATTCACTGGTTCACCCAAACAAGTGCTTAGATCCGATCCGGCTGCAATAGTAGGTAAAGTCAATACTTGAATTGTTTCAGCAGTAGTTGTATCAGCACAAGCAAGAGTTGTATTCGAAATGTAAACACGGTAATTTCCAGCTTCAGTTATATCCAATGAGTTTCCTGTTTCACCGGAAATAATTTGATCATCTTTCAACCATTGAACAGCGCTTTGAACATTTCCGGGAATTGTTAAAGTGACTTGCTCTCCCGCACAAATAGAATCTGTTGGAACAGCAATTGTTGCACCGGCAAGATCCACACAGGTATTGACATCAAAAATGGAAAGCGTAGAACTCACTTCATTTGCAAGGATCACGATATCATTTCCGCTTGGAGAATCTTCTTTTTTGATAATGATAATTCCTTCCGAACCACGATCAGGACCATTTGTCGCCACAGAACGATTGTTGTAGTATCCAACATAAACCGGAGCACTTGGAACATCTACATTAAATAACATCACTCCACCAATACGTTCCAAAGAAACGAATAGGTAATGATTTCCATTGATAAATGCGGTTGCAACACCTTCAGGTTCCGGACCCTTGTCATCTGAACGGTTTTTAGATGTAGCAGATCCACCATTACTTGCATTGAACAAACCGCTCAATGTTGGGTGATTTGCCGTAATTTGTTCCAATAAATCTTTTGAATCGAAAACCAAAGCTCCTGTTTGAGCATTCCAGATAGAGAATGAACGCGTCCCGAAGACGTGGATGTCATCAATATCTCCGTCACTGTCTGTATCTCCGCTTGCATTTGTTACGTTGATACGACCCAGAAATTGATTGTGTTTTAAAATGTTTTGATCCGGAATAGAAGCATCTAATGAGGTAGCCGACAAACGTGCTACTTCTGTGATTGCTGTGTATTCACGCGCATCTCCCTCATTTGCAGAGAAAATGTATTCAGCTCCACCAATGGAAGCATGAGCCAAAGCATCCGGCATAAACAATCCCTTAATTGGAGCAGAACCAATGAAAACTCCTGCCGTTTGATCAGAAGCATCTAATCCGTTGTTTCCGTTTGCATAGTTCATTGTTCCCAATGGACGAACAGCAGTTACAGTTCCTGTAGCGATGTTGATCACCGCCATGGCATTGTTTTCCTGTAATGCAACGTAAGCCGTTGAATTGTCTTCAGAAAGTGTAATGTATTCCGGCTCGAAATCCTGCGCTGCAGAACTTCCCGGTCCGAAAATGCGGATTCCCTGAGTACGCAAAGCAGCTTCCTGTCCGTTGAATGATTGGAAGTTTACCATTGTTACGTTTGCAGCAGTAAGAGTAGGGTAACCACCTGTAATGTCAATAATTCCAACTGTTCCTTCCGGGTCAACGGAGTAATCTGATTTCGGTTCCCCTTCACAAGCCACCAACACTTTGGTGTAATCGTTGTTGAACGTGATCATATCCGGCATTGCTCCAACAGGAACTTGCGAAATGAATGTTCCGTTTCCATCGAAGAAAACAATGTTTCCATTTGCTTGCGGGTTTGTGTTTTCTACTGCACAAGCAACTACTCCATTGTGAACCGTTAATGAGTTGATATTTCCATAAGGTGTAATTGAAATAGAATTTAACAAAGCAGGAGTGGAAGGATTCGAAAGATCTACGATATCCACTTTTGCACCGATGGAATTGGCAATGTATAATTTATCTGTTGTAGGATCGAAAGCAACAATTTCGGCAGAGTTTGCTCCTTCTGCACCGTTAGAGAAACTTGAAAGTAAGTTTAGTTTTAACTCATTATTTGGTGTTGGAGCTTGGTAATCGTTGTCCTTAATGTAAACAATCTGGAATGAATTTGTTCCGATCGTTGCATTTTCCAATGAACGCATTTTAAGGATTACTTTCTCTGTTCTTTCAGCAAGTGCGTCATCTACGATCGTTAATGAAACGTTTTGAACTCCGTTGAAACTTGCTGGAATTACAATTGTATCTTCAGCTAAAGTAAAATCCGTTGTTTCTGCTGCATCCGTATAAACCGAATAACTTAAAATGACTTTTGCAGGATAGATATTTGAAGAAGCAGAGTTGACCCCGATGTTTACAGTTCCTGCATTTTCCGCGAAATTCTGAGTAACTGCCGAGAATGTAAAAGTTCCGGGAGCCGGAAGTAAACTCACTGTAGAAAGGTTGTTCAAAGTTGGGGTTACAATCGTCCAGGTACGAGCAGTTGTCCAAGCCATCGTTTGTGTGTTGTATGATCCAACAGCATGAATGGTTTGATCACCTCCGGGATCACCTGCAAAGAAAGAAGAAGCCTGAAGTTTTCCACCAGTGTAAATGTCATTTACAGGTAGTTGATATCCATCAGCACCGGCATTTAAAACAGCTGTTCCAAGAGACGTTCCATAGAATAAAGCATCAACAGGAACAGTTGCATTAGTCAAAGAAGCAACAGGCAAATTGAAAACCGCAATTCCATCACCGTTTGATCCACCGTTTCCTACGACACCTGAACCTGCTGCACCGAATCCGTCACCGGCAGTAGTTGCAGTATTAATGACACGAATTTTTGTTCCGGTTGGAGCCATGGAAGTTCCACCTACATAAACAACGTCTCCGCGGTTTACAGTTCCTGTATTTATTTGAAAAGCATAAGTAATTGCACCACCTTCAATCCAACCATTCATCGTTGCGGCGGAGTTATTACAGACAACGGTATAAGGCGTTGTTGCGAAGTTAATATTGCTGGTAGCAACTAATTCGATCCATTCAAAAGGAGAATCTGTTCCACTTGGATTAGGTAAAATTTCTGAGATTACGAGTCCCGGATTTTGAGCAAAACTAGAGATGCTTATTAAAACCGTCCCGATTAAGAGTAATGTTTTTTTCATTGCTGTATAAACTTTCCACAAAGTTCACTTCAGCATGTAATCAGAAATAAGGGGCAAAATGACCTTTTTGGCAAGATTAAGTTGTGGAATTGTAAACCAATTGAAGATTGGATGAATAAAACACTCAGATTAAAAATGTTGATTTCAAATTGTGGTTATTATTCTTTAATGCTTCCTAATGAAATTGTAATCTGTTCAATGTAACAAAGGAATTTGGGAATTCTAGAATTCGGGTGTTCCCAAAGATACGAACAGATTTATAGTTAAGTAATTGATAATTATGCGATTGTGTTTTTGTAATTAAAAATAGAAATCAAGATTTCCATGTTTTCAAAATAATCGCCGCAACACTTAAATCCAATGGGTTGGTAATTTTTATATTCTCATCATTTCCGGCAATGAGGTGCACACGAGCTCCAATTGACTCTACCACGCTTGCATCATCTGTAAAAGCAGTCGTATATTTTTGCTCGTAAGCCTTCTTAATCAGTTTTGCTTCGAAGATTTGCGGTGTTTGAACAACGCGGTAGTGATCTCTTTGTACCGTTGCATTGGTTTCACCATCTGCAATACGAAGTGTTTCTTTTACAGGAATCACGGGAATCACTGCACGATAACTTTTAACCTCCACAAGCAATTGATTTAAAACCGATTTACTCACAAATGGGCGAACCCCGTCATGAACAGCAATCCAATCACCTGTAGCTTTCTCCAAAGCGTTTTTGATCGAATCGAATCGTTCCTGACCACCTGAAATCACGATGTGTTTGATTGTAAATTCATATTTCTGGCACATTTCATCCCAATCAGTGAGGTAATCTTGTGGAAGCGTTACGATCAATTCTGCAGCAGGATCGAATGCATGGAGGTGCTCGATGGTATGCATCAAAATCGGCTTGTCATTCAATAACAAAAATTGTTTGGGGATAGCACCACCCATTCTTTTTCCAATTCCTCCGGCAGTAATAATAAACGTCAGCATAGCTTAAAAGTAAATATCTTATTCAAAAAAAGATAAATGTTGAATAATTTTCCCGCGGATATCGCAGAAGAAAAACAGGTGCTTCATATTTTGTCACCCGAACAATGGATATTAAAATCTGCGCCTTTCTGCTTCGTCTACGGGCGATACACCAAACAAAAAAGGTTTCGCCTATGACGAAACCTTTCAATATTTATAAAATCACAAATTACTTAATCTGATTTGGATCTTTTTCAGCTTGAGCATTGAATTTACGCTGCCAGTTCAACCAGTAGAACAATCCAATGAAACCTAAAACGATCACAGAATAATTAAAGATATCACCGATGTTGTCATAAAACCAACCACCGTTTAGGATTTTTCCGAGTGTCCACCAAAAACTATTCATCTTTTTTTTCTTTAGATCCCGACATTTATAGTCGGGGGTTTTTAATTAGGACAAAGTAAATAAATAATTTGTTGATAAGCTCCCATTTCACTGAAAAAAAATCATTTTTTCGGCATTTAGAATCGTTTTAAACTTATTTGGCGAAAATTGGAATGGCTTTTTGTTTTTCAAAGCAAGAAGAATCTGTAACTTTGCAAGATAAAATTTAAAGATTATGTACCCACCAGAACTCGTACAACCAATGAAGGAAGACCTTACACGTGTGGGCTTTCAACAACTCGTATCAGCATCAGAAGTAGATGCAAGCATTCCAACTAGCAAAGGTGTTGCCTTGGTAGTTGTAAACTCTGTTTGCGGATGTGCAGCAGGAAATTTAAGACCAGGGGTGAAAAAATCCTTGGAAATTGCAGGAAAAAAACCAGATCATTTACTAACTGTTTTTGCTGGTGTGGATTCTGAAGCAACACAACAAGCACGTAAGTACTTTTTACCATTCCCTCCATCTTCACCATCCGTGGCCTTGTTTAAAGACGGAAAATTGGTTCATTTCTTAGAAAGACACAATATCGAAGGAGTTACTGCAGCTATGATCGCTGAGAACTTAGAAGCAGCTTACGACGAATTTTGTTAATTAAGACTTTTAGACATCGGGCTGAAGACCAAAGACAGATTTGTCTCTGGTCTTTTGTCTTTAAGTCTATAAGCGAAGCGATCTTATGTATATAGATACCCACACCCATCTTTACTCCGAACAATTCAATGAAGACCGAACGGCTTTGATTCAACGTGCTATTGCGGCTGGAGTAGAGCGCATGTACATGCCCAATATCGATCTGAATTCAGTGGAAGGAATGCATGCACTGGAGCAACAGTTTCCGGAAAATTGTTTTGCAATGATGGGTCTTCACCCATGTTCTGTAGATGCAAACTGGGAATTGGTTCTGGCTAAAATGAAATTGTTGTTGGAGAAAAGGCCGTATGTTGCTGTTGGTGAAATTGGGATTGATTTGTACTGGGATAAAACCTTTTTATCAGAACAAAAAGAAGCTTTCCGCACTCAGATCAACTGGGCGAAAGAACTTCAAATTCCCATTGTGATCCATGCACGCGATTCTTTTCCGGAGATTTATGAAGTACTGGATCAGGAAAACGACGAACGCTTACGCGGAATCTTCCATTGTTTCACCGGAAACGAACAAGATGTGAAGAAGATTTTGGATTACAAAGGCTTTCTCTTTGGAATCGGAGGAGTTGTGACCTACAAAAAGTCAGACTTGCCTGAGGCCTTAAAACACATTCCACTGGAGAAACTCTTGTTGGAAACAGATGCACCATATTTAGCTCCAAGTCCTTTCCGCGGAAAACGAAACGAAAGTGCATATGTCATTCATACTGCAGAAAAGATTGCCGAAATTTTGGAGTTACCATTGAATAAATTACAAGAAGTAACCACTCAAAATGCAATGAATTTGTTTCACCCGTAGTAACCATTTTAATCGAAACGCATTATATTCGGTATCTAAACCCATCTCTATGCGTTCAATTTTACTCCTTACTTTCCTTCTATTAGGCGTTTCCTCATTTGCTCAGAAAAAACTGCAGGTACTTCATACGAATATCAAATCATTTCCAATGAAGTTTCCGAGTGATGCGGCCTTTACTAAACACACATGGAGCATTGCACCGGATCTAAAACCGGATAGTACAGTAGTCTGGGATGAAAAGATTCAATTTATCACAGATGTTGATTCCATTTATATTCAGGTTGACAAAAAACACCCTGTTCGTGATTTTCTGGTAATCTACCAACATAAAGACACATGCTGGACCCGTGTTCGGTATATCGAGGTTCCTGATTATAGAGACACTTTAAAGAAAGCGGCAAAGTACAATGTTTCTGATCTGAGAACAGTTCCGGAGTTCACCTATCAGGATTCGGGTAATGCTCATTTGCAGGCACTGCGAAAAAAATACAACCTCGATTCTATTGCGGGTGATGCAGGAGAGTTTAATCAAATAATCAACCTGATGCATTGGATTCACAACCTGGTGAGACACGACGGTCAGCATGGGAATCCTGAAAGCAAGAATGCGGATGAACTCATCAAAGCTTGCAGCGACGGTTCGCGAGGACTGAATTGCCGTGGATTGGCTATTTCACTGAATGAATGCTATCTGGCAATGGGCTTCAAATCGCGTTATGTGACTTGCATGCCGAAAGAATTGGAGTTTGACGATTGTCATGTGATCAATATGGTTTATTCGGAATGGTTGGGAAAATGGGTATATATGGATCCAACCAATAACGCCTATGTAATGGATGAAAAGGGAATGCTCTTAGGCATCGAAGAAGTAAGGCAGCGATTGATTGACGGTCGAACCCTGATTGTGAACCCGGATGCGAATTGGAATAATGAACAGTTCGTGTGGCTTGAGGATTACTTGCATAATTACATGGCGAAGAACCTGTATCGTCTCGAATGCCCGGTTTCAAGCGAATACGATTATGAAACAAAACTTCCGGGGAAGAATACGGTTTACATTCAATTGTTGCCACTCGACGGGCTCAATCAAACTCCACAGAAGGAAGACCACTTGAATAAGGAAGCGAATTTCACTATGACAAATTATGTGACCAATAACCCCGGATCGTTTTGGAAAGCACCGAAGCTTGATAATACTAAAGCACCAGAATAAACTTCTTTGTTGAAACTTGCTTTTTCGGTATTTTCAGTGAACTTTGTTGCACTCAAGAGAAGAACATGAAAACAACGCCGCAAGTATTGGTTATTTATACCGGAGGAACGATTGGAATGGTGAATGATCCATTAACCGGCTCTTTAACCGCATTCGACTTTGGTGATGTTTACAAACACATTCCGGAGTTGGCACGTTTGAATGTACAACTCACAACACATGCTTTTCCGCATCCAATCGATTCTTCTGAAATGAATCCGCTTTGGTGGAAAGAAATGGCTGAATTGGTTTACGCCAAGTACAACGAATTTGATGGTTTTGTGATCCTACACGGTTCTGATACGATGGCTTTTTCGGCATCTGCCTTGAGTTTCATGTTACAAGGATTGAAAAAACCGGTCATTTTCACCGGATCTCAACTGCCGATCGGAACCATTCGCACGGATGGAAAAGAAAACCTGATTACCGCGATTGAAATTGCAGCGGATAAAACTGAAACAGGCGCTCCGCGCATTCAGGAAGTAGCGATCTATTTTGAATATTCCTTATACAGAGGAAATCGCACTTCCAAAGTTTCAGCCTCTTCGTTTGAAGCATTCCGTTCTCCCAACTTGCAGCCTTTAGCTGTTGCCGGAGTTCATATTGATTACACCGGAGAAACCGTGGAGTCTTCAAAAGAGTTGGAGTTATTTACTGCTTTTGATTCTTCCGTAGCCTTGATCAAGTTCTTTCCCGGGATCAATTGGAATATCTATGAATCCTTGTTTGATTCCAAAAAAACCAAAGCAATTATTCTGGAAACCTACGGTTCCGGCAATGCACCTTCCGATAAACAATTCCACGACTTATTATTGAATTACCTGCAAGAAGGTGGAATCGTTTTGAATATCACCCAATGTTCCACAGGAAGAGTGGAGCAAGGGAAATACGAAACCAGTTCCTTCTTTGAAAAGAACGGCGTTATTTCCGGCTTTGACCTCACAACCGAGGCAGCAATGACCAAAACCATGTATGCCTTAGGAAAAAGTGCCGGGAATGTGGAAGTGGCAAAAGAAATTTTGCAGAAATCTGTTTGCGGGGAAGTGAGTTTGTAGCGGTTGTCACTTTCAAAGTGAACTATTGATTAAGCCAATAACTTCTCTAACTTCTCTTTCCATCTCTCCCAATCTGGCATTTCCTTGGTTTGTAGGTCGATGAATTTTTGCGTGTGATCATGATGAACGAGGTGACAAAGCTCATGTGTAATTACATATTCAATACAAGCTTTTGGAGCTTTAATTAATTCTGGATTTAAAATAATCTTGCCTTTTGGCGTACAACTCCCCCAGCGCTTTGACATTTCTTGAATGTAGAGTGCCGCAGGTTCTACATTGTATTTTTTGAAACGCTCAATTATAGGTTCTGCAATCTCAGCAAATTTGATTTTCGCTTTTTCACGGTACCAAGCTTTAAGTAACTCTTCAACTTTATCTTTAGCCGGAGTCATTACTTCAATTGAACGACCTTTGTATTTAACTTCTTCATTTTCAGATTCGGTTACTTTCAATTGATACTGACGCCCCATGTAAAAATGAGTCTCACCAGAAATGAATTTTCGCTTTGTAAGTTTGGGATAGAATCCAAGGAAATAATGCTGTTGCTTTAGAATCCAAGGTGCTTTTTTTCTCACTTTTTCACTGATTTTCTCCAAGGTAGTTCCTATTGGAGCTTTTACAAAAACTTCCATTTCAGGATCAACTGTAATACCAAGAGTAGAACGTTCTGAAAAAAACACATTATAAACAATGGTTTTTGATCCAAATTCGATTTTACACGCCGTCATTTGTATCGAATTTTAGCTACTTCAACAATTTGTTCTGCTATTCGGTCAATTTCTTCAAAGGACAAGGTAAGACTGTATTTATCTCTTAACTCATCAATTAAAAAATCACCAATTAAATGGGTCATTTTACGGGTAATATCAATCTTACTGTGCCAATCAACTTCTAGCATTGAGACAATAATATCATCTGCCGCTATGGCAATTTCTGAGGACCACATTTTCAGTTCGTCCGGACTTTTTGTTTTCTCCTTTAGGTCTTCTAAAGCAATGCCATAAAACGCACGTGCAACACCTCTAGCATTCAGCACCTCTGGTATATCTGAATCTGTCCTTGATAAGACCTGTTCATTTATTTCACGTACTTTATTCAAATATTCTAATTCAGTAAGACGTCCAATTTCATATTCTGAAATTGTTTCTCTCAGCATTACAGAGAACTTTTTATAAAAGGCTGGATCTTCATCCATCTTCTCTGTAATGTGTTTTTCTGTTCGTGAAGCAATTTTATCTGCTTTTGCTGCTGTACCTATCGTTTTTTCAACTTCATCCTGAAAAGCATCCTTATCAAAAATATTTACCAATTCGGTAATGGGTTCAACTCTATCTGTCGTTACATGTGTATCAATCAATTTTTGAATTTGACCTTCATATAACTTGTAATCTACTTTGTCTGAATACCGCTGAATAACTGCTGAACGTAGTTTCATGAAGAAAGTCAAATCTTCTTTGTATCCCTCCAACTCTTTTTCAGGTGTGTTTTTATGGAATTCTATTGACGACAGCGCCAATTTTAAAATTCGTGCGTAAGCTGCAAGTTTATCATAGAAGATAACACGGATTGCTTCATCGCGCAATAATTGCTGATATGGCTCTGCATCGCGTTTGTTTTTTACTTCTTTGAACAAATCCCATAACTCCGAACGTTTCTGTTGCAATTGTTTGACTTCATCGTTGATGTTGACCAATGTTCCTTTTAGATCATCTGTATCAAATTCATCAAAAGACGAGTATATTTCCAACGCATCATCTAGCGCCCCTAAAACACCGTAATAATCAACAATATATCCATAATCTTTATCCGGAAATATTCTATTAACGCGCGCAATTGCCTGTAGTAATGTGTGCCCTTGTAATTTTCGTGTAATGTATAACACTGTGTTTCGTGGAGCGTCAAAACCTGTTAAAAGCTTATCTACTACAATAATAATTTCAGGGTGATTGGAATTCGAATAGCGATTGACAATATTTTTTTGATACTTATCAGCTGTTCCGTGTTCATCTATCATCTTCTTCCAAAACACCTTAACATCATCAGGAGTTGAGCCATAAGCACTTTCCTCTCCTTCACGGTCATCTGGCGGAGAAATAACAACTTCTGACGTTACAATCCCAATTTCATCCAGGTATTTCTTATACTTAATGGCGGCATGTTTGGATTGTGTTACTAATTGTCCTTTGAACGGTGTACCTTGAAAATTATCTTTAAAATGCTTCGATATATCCCAACAAATTGCATAAATCTTTTGATCTGCAATATTCAACTGGTCTCTGCGACTTAATTTTTTCTTCAGGTCGGCTTTTTCATAAACACTCAAAGGCTCAGAGATCATTCCGAAATAATTGTCTAAAGGACCATCATTGACATTTTGATAAGCATGACGACCTTCATACATTAATGGAACAACTGCTTTATCTTGTACAGCCTTATCAACCGTGTAATGATCGATCAAGGTGCCAAACTTATTCAATGTGTTTTTGTCTTTTTTGAATAAGGGTGTTCCTGTTAAAGCAATGTAGCATGCGTTCGGCAAAGCCCTTTGCATTTCAATGTTAAATGTACCATGCTGTGTGCGGTGACCTTCATCCACCAAAACGAAAATATTTGGACTTTCTAATGGCTCATTTAATTTGCGGACAGCTGTCTCAAATTTATTGATGATGGTGGTAATTACCGCATCACTTTTACTTTGTAAATGCTCCACCAACCTAGAACCGGTAGATGCATTCAACACTGGGATACCACACTTTTGAAACGTTTCTGTTATTTGTGTATCTAAATCTGTACGATCGGTTACCAGAATGATTTTTGGATTTAGGATGTTCTTATCCATGGCAATTGCTTGTGCCAGCATTACCATAGTTAATGATTTTCCACTGCCTTGCGTATGCCAAATCACACCTCCTAACCGTTTCCCATGACTTAGATGCTGGATTTGGTTTATGGTTTTTTTGATAGCGAAATATTGCTGATACCGTGCAATTTTCTTTGCACCATTGTCGAATAAAATGAAGTTGTACGTAAAATCTAATAAGCGCTTAGGACTACACAAGCCATATATGTAACCGTCTTGTTCCGTTGGGAGTATTTCTTCTTTTTCCACCGCATCAAAATATCCACGGACATAGGCAAAACGATCACCGAACAATTTTGCTTTTACTTCTTCAGATAAGGGTATGTTTCTTAATGCTTTTACTTTTTGCTCATAGGATGCTTTTGCTTCTTGTGATGCAAATTTTTCTTCCCAATGCGCCCAGAATTTTTCAGGTGTTCCTGTTGCCGCATAGCGTCCTTCGTTCGTAGATAAGCTCATTAATACCTGTGAATAAAAGTATAAGGAACGAATTCCATCTTCCTGCTGATTGCGCAAGTGTTGCGAGATTGCCTGCTGAATAGGATCTTTCATGTCCGGACGCTTGCATTCGATAACTGTGAATGGAATACCATTCACAAATAAAACCAGGTCTGGACGGTAATGCTCTTTGCTTCCTGCGCGCATTACACTGAATTCTTCTGTTACATGAAAGACATTGTTTCCAATGTTTTTCCAATCGATGTATTGCAAGGTAAAGCTCTTTTTATCTCCATCTACAATTTGTTCCAGGGCTTTGCCTAAGGTGAGTAAATTGTATACTTTTTCTGAAGCGCTGATATAGCCATCAACCAACGGAACTTCCTTTAATGATCGAATACCCGTTTCAATATTGGCATCTGAGAAATAGCTCGTTTTGGAAGAAGAGAGCTGAATACTATTGATTTCTTTGAGTTGTTTCCGAAGTATCTCATCCAAAATAACATTGGTTGTTTTATTGCTACGTGCTTTTAATGATTCCTCTTGAGAAAGGTAGTTATAACCAAGGTTTATCAGCATTTGTAACGCCGGTATTTGGGAGATGTGATCTTCTTTGAAGGATGGAGTGTTCATGATTAATCTATTTAGACCTCAATGCAGCTAACTGTTTTCTTACCTCTTCATGATTAATTGCCTCTAGAATTAATCCTTTCAAATCATCACACTTTCTAGCATCACCCAAATCAACTCTGCCCATATCTGTAAAAATAGATAAGGTAATATTAAAACTGCTGCTATCGTTTAGAGCAATACTAATAATATTCATTGACTTATTTGTTTCTAGTGAATTCACATAAAAAGAAACGCTTCCTGCATTTGGCTTAGATCCTGTAAATTGATAACCAGGCGATGCTGTCGCTACTGCGAATAGCTTTTCTTTGTTTGAGTAAAGTTTGTTGAATTGGTCTGTCATCTCGTGTGTACATTCAAGAACTTGGTCCAAAATAGAAATAGAACTTGAAACTTGATTGTTAGCTGTCGAGCCTGATACGCTTTGTGGCCATTGATGCTTTTTATTATTTTCTTCCATGGACTTAAATTTTTAGAGTGAATTTTATTGGTAAATGATCGCTGTAAAGTTTACTCGGCAGAACATCTTCAGTGATAAGAGATTTTCCACCCACATTTGTAATAAGTTCTATGCTACTCTCAATAATAGAGTCTTTTGCATTGGGAGTATATATTATTTGATCGAAAGTGTTCCATTTCTCTCCAATAGTGTTTTCAAAATAGAAAGAACCAGGAATTATACATGTTAATCCATTCAATGTTTCTTCCCCTTTTAAAAAATGACAAGGATTGTAAAAAGCGAATGGATTTTCTCCATAGAAACTAGGAGTATTAAGGGTGTCAGAGAAAGACTTATAACTTCTGAAACAAAGCGGATCAGCCATTATTTCTTCGAAAGGATTTAGATTGAAATCGCCGAATAGAACACATCTTTCCTGAAAGGAGCTTGGGTCTGCTTGAAGTGCGTTATCTATAGTCTGTCTAATTTTATTGGCATATAACCGTTGCTTCATGGAATCAGCCGAATACTTGCTTACCATATGCGTTATTCCGATAAGTAACTTTTCAACTCCTGTTTCTTTTTTGTTTAGAATCACTTCAAAAAGCAATAATCTTTCAAAACGATTTAAATATTTTTGGAATTCTTCACTTGAGGAAACTGATATAGGTAATTCATCAGCACTAGTTGTTTCTGATTTTGAATTAAAACTTAACTTATTAAGGTATTCTTCCTTACAATAAATATACAACCAACGATTACTTGTTCGCATTCCAGGAAGAAGAAGTACTTTAAAACCTGTAAGTGCTTCAATTTCTGAATCGGAAATATTATCATTTTCTGCCAGTACAAGAAAATCATATTCTGCAGAAAGCAAAGTCAGTGCTTCTTTCAAATCAACTGTTTGATTATCATTAATATTCCAAAAAACGAATTTTATCATATTCTTTAACATTTTTATTCTCCCCAAACATTCGCCGATTCAGCGGTGTAAAATGTAACATGAAGTGGATGTTTATTATCTCTTATACTTTTCAAAGCCAAAGCCTTGCTGATTATCCTCTTATTCTCTTCTGATTCAGAGTCTCCATACAGACTGACGAACAAATGTTTAATTCGACCTGTGGCTATTTCATTGTAAATATGACAATCATTATCACTGAAAGAAAAGCCAAAAGTAAAAATGCACGTGTTTCCTGCTGTTCTGTTTCGAACTGACCCTAAAACCCCTTTAAAACTATCATAGGCATAATGCAAATATGGAACGCAATTAATGCGATGGAGCTTTTTTTCCGTATCTCCTTCTGAAACAAATAGTGGAAACTTTCCTTCATTTAAAGCCTTTTTTGCTTGCTGTAATAATGGAACTCCAGAATCAACCCAACTAAATTTCTCTAAATGACCGGACGTATCAAACAAATGAATTGCACCGTGTAAGTAATGTACATTTTGACCACTTGATTTTCCTTGCCAGGACAAATAATCGGAGTATTCAACATGATCTCCACTCACGTATGCATCGCGCCCGAATCCATCATTACACTTAAGTACTTCATCAGGTTTGTCCAAGGAATTCATCAACGTCCAGTAGAGTAACAAATCATAATTTAGATAAAAAACGTAGCCCCCAACTTGGATGAAATTTGCTAAAAACGATCTACAGGCAATGAGTTTTTTTTCTTCTATTTCTGAAGGGTTCGAGGGATGGTTCTTCGCAATTGTTTCAATTAATCGCTCTTTCAATTTATGCGCATGAGATTTCATTAGCTCAATCACATCCTGAACCTCTGGTTTGTATATAGGGAATATCTCAGAACCGAACTCTAACACCTTTATTACCACCTCAAAATCCTTTGTGTTCAACTTTTTAAAAGCTTGCTCAACCTCTGGCATGTCTGAAAAATCCGCTTGAGCAAAAAGTGAATCGTAGGAAAAAATAGTTGGGACACAAGCGATACTGAAACCATTTCCTAATAATAGGTGCTTTTTAGTATAACTATTGGCTTTGTTCAGCGCTTCTTGAAATGATAGTACTTCCATACAGTTAATTTTTCACCCTCACTTTCCCAGTCAGCAACACCTGCATCAACCCTTTTTTCTGCAATTTCTGTTGTTCCAGTTTGGTTTTTAATAATGTTATTTCCTTATCTGCCGTTTGCAGAACTTGAGAAATTGCTGTTTGTTCTTTGAATTCAGGTAAAATGAATTTTGCATTTTTCAAAGCACCAAATGAAAGAACTAACTGAGATGTTCCAATCGCATATTTGGCTAGCTTGTATTTTTTATAATTTATGAAATCAAGTATGAAATCAGTATCGCCATTAGGGGACCTAAAAACAGGATAATAACCACTTATCAATCCTGTTTCTGAAAAGTTATTTTTGTTGAAAGTAAATAATCCGTCATCACTTCTTGATCGATATGTTATAAAACCTGGTGGTAATACATTGTAATCTGCATCTTCTCGATTTGTAATTCTATTATCACCATAATAATCTGTTTGTTTCATCAGACCTGATTTTGCAGATGTGAAAATTTCATATTTCTCAAACTTCGAAGGTTTTTCCCTTAGCTCTTCAATAAAATAATTCAAAGAATACTCCTTCCACTCTCCATTAAACCCTGTCAACCTTTTCTTCCCCGTCAACAAATTCTGCATCAACCACTTTTTCTTTTGTTCTTTTTGGGAAATGAGTTCCTGAGTAGTTTGGATGGCAGTATCCCAAGTAGAAAGAACGTTGGAAATGGCGCGTTGTTCAGGGATGGGTGGAAGAACAAATTTTACCGAATTTAAATCTCTTCCATAAATAGCAGCTACACTCGTTGTTCCTGTAGCTCTTGCTTTTAATTGACCTAATATTTCAAGAGAATTAAAAACATAATTCATATAAAAATTTGATTCTACAACTTCTCCTTTAAACTCTAATTTTAGCAAATTTGAGTTATACAGTGCTTGAGGTAATTCTTCATTCCAAACTGAAACTTTTCCTACTAAATCGAGCGTATTTCGTGTGTTGAATAATAAATCCCCCTTTTTGAGGATATCATTTTTATTATATCCCGATTCGAATGGTAAATATTGGACTTTATCAATACTGATTTTACCTCTATCAATGTTTCCCATTTTAATTACTGGAATTCCGCTGTTAGATTCTGAGTTTTCATAATTTCCCCCTAGAACAGCTCTGGAAATAATTTCATCGAAACGTTTCATTACCCATCCAATCGGCAATTCATTTTTCCTATCTTCATTTCCCATCTTATTTCTTTTTCCCTTTCAGTAATTTCTTTTCGTCGCTATTCAGTTTGCGTTGTACTTTTTTCACGTCTTCAGCTGCCGGGAGATTTTCGGGGACAATTCCTCTTTTGGTAAGCATATCTCTCACTGCCTGGCTATTGTCTACGTGCTCTCTTTCTATTCCACCTTGTCCTTTGAGGTCCTTGGATTGAACATTCAAACCTGTCATTTCAGCTGCGAGGTCTTTTGCTTTTATACTTATTGTAGGTAAGAAATCTGCAACGGGACGATTATCCGGAATTTGCATTTTCTTTTTCAAATCTTTGGTATTCAATCTAAAAAGGGCTTGATCTCCTTTACTGCGAATAATAGCAAAGCCTTGACTATCCACACCACGTTCATACAATATTCCGGATAATTGTTTTTCTGTATGGCTTAATTTTTCTCTCGCCTGCACGCGTTCATACTCCAACAAACGTTGTTCAACCAATTCAGCTCTGCGTGTTTGTACTGCAAAATAGTTTTGTGCAAATGCTATCTCTTGTTTTCTACTATCTCCATTTTGAGCAACTAAGTAACATGCGTAACGAGTAAGCAACATGTCATCTATTTCTTTTTCAGCACCTTTCGGCATTGGGATCGTTTTCCTGATATCAGGAAAATGATAATCCGTTTCTTCACCAGCATTTTTACAAGCATCTTTAGCCTTCTGGATCACTTTCTCAAAATTCTCCCATTTGCTATAGCCCAATAGCTGTTGTAGTTCTCGCGCACTCCAGCATTCAACGTTTTCTACTTCGGATGCTGCTTGCTCAAATTGCTCAAATAACTGTAATATTTCTTCAGATTTCATGTACTAATATTTGGTTGGTTATACGTTTTACTAAAATGGAAGTCCATCATTATCCGGGTTAATACTTCTTTCAATTGAATTTTGAGTTTTAACCATAATCTCTTTAATAATGTTTTGAATTTCCTGATTCGTGATATTTTCGGAATAAAGTTTTTCCATCACTTTGTTACGATGAGATCTATCTTGGTAAATTGCATATTGGAAGCGATCAAATTTTACTAGTACTTCTATGCGCTCATCAAACGTCTTTGTTCCATTATGCTTAAACCCGGTAAAACTAATTTCAATTAAAAAATCACTCGACACAGAGGGATTCACGTTCTTGTATTTTTCTTGAAACCGCCTCAAACGCTCTGATTTTAAAATAATTCCAGTAGCGGTGAGTTTTTCAAAGTATTTCTGTGCCTCATTCATTTCTTCAACCTTTTTGGGCTGTATTACTTCCATCCATGCATCAAAAAATTCCACGTTTGTTACTAATACTGAATGATTGTCAATGAAATTATAAACTGCTTTCTCAACAAACAAATCATCAAATATTTTTGACTCCTCAAAAATTGCTATAAACAAAGGTCTTAACGAATTGCTGTAAACATTGTAAATTGAATCCTCTGAACGTTTTAGCACATCTTTGTCTGATGAATTCAGATTTTGTTTCCAAAGTTTAATGTCCTTTTTCCAATCATCATCGTCTTCGATTTCTTTCCCGGCAATAGCACTCAATACCAAATCCTGTGAGCGAATCAACAACTCAGCTAAAAAAGCATAACACTCTTTGCGGTCTAAACCGTATCCTTGCACTTCTGCCAATATTCGGTAATAGCTTTCTCTGGTCTTATCATCTAAAATGACAGGAGGGAAGCCAAAGCTAATTAACAAAAGGTTTAATAATAGGCGACCTGTACGTCCGTTCCCATCGTAAAACGGATGAATTTCAAGGTAGCGCAAGTGAAACTCAAATGCAATGAGTGCTGGATGTTTTGCCTCTTTTTTATTGTTGTTAAGAGCGTCAATATCTGCATTTGTTTTATTCAATAAGTCATGTATTGCAGCTGGCACTTCACTAAAAGGCAAGAAATTGAATGTTTCTCCTCGGTAATTGATCAAGTAATTGTCATTGGTTTTCCATTGCCCGATAAATGTTTTTTTCTCGGGATTCTCTTCATGGATAATCGCTGTATGCATATCTCTGATACGTTTTTCAGAAATACGCACTTGACCTTTTCCAATTTTAAAGATTTCCAATACTTCGTTATCGTGACCACGCATTTCGGCAACGTCTTTAAACGGTTTACCATCAATGGTTACATTATCCATCATCAACTGCTTGGTTTCAACCTTGGTCAACGAATTTCCTTCCATCGCATTGGAATAGTAATTCCAATCCAAGCGGAATTTGTGCTGTATTCGGCGAGCTAACTGTTCGTCTAATTTTCCCTGGTTGTCAATTTCTGCTTGTTTAGCAGTAATGGTTTCCAGCAGTTCGTTTAATTTTTTCATAGCCCCAAATCTTTTAAATACACCTGCATTTGTAGTTGCACACTTTCTAATTCCGTTTCTAAACGGTTGATTTCCTGTTGAATAGCGTTGATATCCACTTCAGCTTCTTCTTCGAACGTGTCTACATAACGTGGGATATTCAAGTTGAATTCATTCTCCTTTATTTCTTCAAATGAAGCCACAAAACTGTATTTATCTTCCGTAATACCCGACTTTAGTTTGCCTTCATTGAAAGAGCGATAGGTCTCAACAATGTGATTGATATGCTCATCGGTTAATTTGTTTTGGTTTTTACCGCTTTCAAAATGTTGGCTAGCATCAATGAACAAAACCTCCTTTCCTTTTTTAGCTTTATTGAATACTAAAACAGCTGCGGGTATGCCGGTACCAAAGAACAAATTTGCAGGCAAGCCAATCACCGCTTCCAATAAATTCTCCTCAATGGTCATTTGACGAATTCTACCTTCAGCTGCACCACGGAATAAAACGCCATGTGGAATAACAACACCCGCTTTTCCCGTTTCATTTAAGGTTTCAATCATGTGTGTGATAAACGCCCAATCGCCTTTGCTTTTGGGTGGAACACCTCTCCAAAAACGATTGTATTGGTCTCCTTCAGCTTCATCTGCGCCCCATTTATCTAATGAGAATGGTGGATTTGCTACCACTGTATCAAACTTCATGAGCTGATCACCCTCTTTTAGTTTCGGATTGCGAATGGTATCTCCCCAGCGAATTACGGCGTTATCATAACCATGTAAAAACATATTCATCACTGCCAACGCCCAGGTACTTCCGTTTGCTTCTTGGCCGTATAACGAAAAATTGGTTGAACCAACTTCTTTTCCAGCCTTGATTAACAGAGAACCAGACCCACATGTCGGATCCGAGATACGCGCACCAGACTTACTTTTTGTCAATTTTGCCAGAAGGGTTGAAACTTCACTTGGCGTATAGAATTCTCCTGCCTTTTTTCCTGCATCACTTGCGAAATTTGCAATGAGGTACTCATAAGCATCACCAATAATGTCATTGCTTTCTAAATGAGATGGAGTTAAATCCAATACACTTAAATCAATTAACAAATTCTTTAAACGTGAGTTTTTGTCCTTTACATCTCCCAGATTACTGCTATTGAAAGATATATTCCGAAAGATTCCAGAACCATCTTCACTCGTCAACTTTTCACGATTTGCTTCTTCAAGATCAGCAAAGGCAATATCAATCAACTCACCAATATTGGATTCGCTACGATGCTCAAAAAGGAAATCGAATGAGCTATTTGTTGGTACTATGAAGCGCTCCATATTCATGGCACGGTCGGTTCGAGCTTCATCACCCTTGTATTTTTCCAAATAAGAATTCCGTTTCTCTTTATTGACATCAGAAACATATTTCAAAAAGAGCATTGTAAGTATGTAATCTTTATATTGACTCGGATCTATGATTCCGCGAAAGGTGTCACATGCTTTCCAAACTACTTTATTTACATCTTGGGATGTTATTTTTATTGACATTGATTAGTTGTTTATTGCGTTTGTAATTATTTGATTTATTTGTTGCTCTTTAAGAATAGCTATTTTTTGATTAATTAATTTTTCCTGCTCTAGCAATTCGGCAAGCTTCAATACTGTATTTTGTTTTTGCATCGAAGGAATAGGGATTTCCAATTCCATTAACATTTTCTTATTAATGGCCGGTATAGACGTTCCACGAGACATTGTTGTTAGTAGAGTCTGTGTTGAATTTTGGTTTAAATACCAAGAAAGGTATTCGGGCTTCACCAGCGATTTTCTTGTTAAATGAATTACCAAAAATACAGTAGACGCTACAGCAGAACGATAAAAACCATCGTAAACAGCAGAAAGGAAATTGGATCCTTTGGCCACAATCAACACATTTCCAGATTCTAAAAAGTGCTTTTCCAGATTTCTTTGATAACTTAGAGTTGGCATTAAATTTTTAGCGATTTGGCGATTAGCATCAAAGTCCCTCGCCTGAATATAAAACACCTCACCATTATCAATGGTATTGGAGTAAATGCCAGAATTAATATGTGCTATATCTTTTAGTTTCATTTTATTCTTAGTAATGAGATTACAAATATAGGTAAAAAGTATTGAATCTGCAATTTTATTTTTAAGTAATTCTTCTACTATTTATTAACTAGCAAAACATTTTATATTGCAACATTGGTATAACTATTTAAATATCAACCTTTTTTATTGGTTTTTGATTCAAAATTCACCATTCCGGAATTATTTAATACCAGATACTTCTTAATATTTTCTGTTGAAAAAATGGGTTTTAGCCCTCATGGAAACTTCATCATTCACAACTAATTCCCACTATCCCCATTCCATGTACCTTCCCCTTCAACTGCACGAAATCTCCATCTCTTTCCTCGAAAAACACGACCTGCAGACAAACGATCTCCGTTCCTGAAGCAGAGGAAAGACTCCCCGATGCATCAATATGCAACGAAAACTCTTTCTGAAAAAAAATTGGCGATTGGTAAGCGCCATCTTCATCTGCGCATCTGTGGGGGGAAACTTTTTGTTTCTCCTGCTGTTGGGAGACTTCGGGTTTCGAAACCAGTCCCATCTGCGACGAACTCGTCTCAAATTCCCCCTTCTCAAAATCAATTACACTCCTAACTAACGTCAATCCTACATGAGTAGCACCTTCTGGGAATGCAGAATCTAAAAGCCTTGCTGGCGTGAGGCTCAGGTTCGTGCCACTCGTATTAATGGTAGGAAAGCCCTCAAACAGTTCATAAACCTTCACTTGCTCATTAAACTGGAAGATCCGGAAAAACTTGTTCGCATCTGTATTGGTCATCATCGCCTCAGCTCTTCGTTCACCTTTACAATGGTTCTTATCTGCTTGTTTCAACGTAACCAATTCCTTGTTCATTCGGTTCACCATCGTCCCATCTTTTACCTGATGGATAAAAGGAGCAAAAGCATCCCGGATCAGTTTGCCGGCACGGGAAATAGCAGCAAATTCAGCACTCGCATTTCGTGCGGCTGTGTAGCGGTTATCTGTTTGATACTTCTTGGCACTTACGCCACCGGTCCGGCGCACCAAATAGCCATGAACACGATCGTGATAGAACGAATAATCGTCCACCCTTCCTGTAATCCCGCGACCAATCTGTTTTGCCATAACGGTGTTTTTTAGTCAGAATGACTGATCATTAAGTAAGTTACGGAAAACAGTGTGAATTATTGTTGGCATGAGATACTTCGTATTCACTTGATAGATCACGTGTAGATACTCCCACAATAGAGCATAGATACCCCACCTTTCAAACTACGAAACTTTAGTGAAGTAGTATTTCAATCAACGAAACTCAAAGAGTGAAGTAGACCGTTTAATGAATGATAACGATACCTTTCCGGGAACATCCCACTAATGCCGGTATTTCTTCCGGAGCAATTTGATCTTCAATTTGATGTTGTCGTAGATTATCCCAAAAATCAATGACGCTGAACCGATCAATAAAACATGCAGACCAATTCCCGAATAGAAAATTCCGCCGATGATCCCACCGATAAAAAAGAAACTGATAATTGTTAAGCGCAATTTAACCGAAGTGATCAATTTTTTCCGCGTTTCATCTTCCCGATAGAAAAACAATTGTGAGAGTTCTATTCCCAAGTCCGTAAAGAGTCCCGTGAGATGCGTTGTTCTTACTGTGGCATTGGAAATTCGGGTAACCAGAGAGTTTTGTAAACCCATTGCAAAAAGCAGGCTAAAGGCTATGAGATCTGGATTTTCAATTACTAAACCTCCTCCAAATACAGCGATCAATATCAAGATTAAGCATTCTATGGACGTGGGAATAATGTAGACATAGTTTTCATTTTTTCTGGAAATGACTTCCACCAGAAAACTGGAGGAAAATGAACCAAGGAAAAAGAAGAAGATATATAAGAAGTAAATGAAACCTTCCCAAAATTTCAATTTGAAAACTTCATCTACAAAAAAAGCAAAGTGCCCAGTAACATTAGTAGTCAGTTTGGCGACCGCTAAAAAACCGGCAACATTGACAATCCCGGCAACAAAAGACAGCAAAGATGCAATTTGCAGGTTGTGTTTTGAGGTCCTTTTTTTACCCTGATGAATAAACATGTAATCCCTTCATTTGTGAGATTCGAATGTACGGATTAAGATCATTGAATATTCAAGCTGCGCAAATAGATGGATGTCTATGAGTCTTTTGAACCAAAAAACTAAAGCGGGGACAATTGACACTAATTCAGGTTACTTTGCCAAATTGAGCGACGATTTCTTCGGAGAACCGAATCCAAAATTGACAGATAATGTGGAGACCAACGTTCGCTTCGGATTAACAATCGGATTGAACTGATTTCCAAAATTAAAGGTCAAAATTGCCTGATCCGTTAGCCTGTAATTGACTACCAACAAATATTGCACGTCGTTGCTTCTCTTTTTGGTATAGATCTTATTACCTTCTGCATCCGTTCCCAAAGGAATTTCCGTATTGCTTGCTCTTCCTACCAATTCTGCTTGCACAGAGCATTTTTTGAATTCAGCGGCCAATGAAAGCCCATAATCGTGGTTGTTTTGGTAAACGGTAGAACCCGGAAAATAAAGTTTGTAATAATCAATATTATACCATTCATACCGGTATACCAGTAAGGCTTTCAGTACGTGATTCTCATTTGCGAAAAAACGGTAAGTTGGTGTAATCCAGAGCGCATTTTTCGGGGCATACGAAAACTCGAAATTATTCGTAGGGAAGTTGAGTAAACTCGCCAGCGCCAAATCGAGTGAAAAACCCTGCCGGTTGACCAGGTATTTTTTAAAATGGGCGTATACCTTATCTGCAAGAATGTATTTGCGAAACTGGATGGCAAGTGCGTTATTAAATGCTTGCGGATTGGTTTTATCAAATACAGGAAGAGTGAGCGTATCACTCGTGAAATCATCCAGAAGTTGATTGATTTCCGATGGTGTTTTGAGGAGTTCGTTGTTTACAATTACCTTTTTCAAGGGTTGGTAAACAGCTTTCATGAAATCCGTAATCGTTTTGACGTCCGGATTGTCAAGTGCTTGATTGCAAATAATTCCGAATTGCCCTTCTACAATATCGGCAGTTCTTAACTGTTTCCGGTAATTTTCAACGGTATCCCGATCATTTTTCCCTCCAAAGTAAATGGAAGTTCGTGCTCCGAAACCCAGCGCATTGGATTGGGTGCTGTCACCCAGCAAAAAGTTTTGTGAAGATGAAACCGAAAAGGAAGCATTTCGCAGAAAAGATTGCCAGACAGTCGGATACAAGTATTCACTGAGATTAATCCGATGATTTTTCGACCAGTATGGAGTGAATTCAATGGCCAAATCTTTTGGAATGACAATGCTTCCGGCATCTGTAAAATTATTGTACAGTGCAGTTTCCAAGGCGTTCAAAGTCTTTGGGGTCAGAACAGTTGTTGGCTGCATTCCGGTAATAACAGATGCGGGAGATGTTGGAGCAGTAAGTCTCTGTAACTTTTCTTGCGAGTCATCTTGAGCAAATGCAAAGGTCGACAATCCGAAGCTTATTGCGAAAAAAAGTATTCTCATGGCTACAGGAATTTAATCTTGATATCAACTCGTGGCCTGTCTTGCACGGAAGTCGGATTGGTATGGTTTACCAAAATAGTCCCGTTGACCTTGAAATTGACTTCAATTTGATCCACCTCACTTGCCGGACAAGTGATGATTGAACTGACGTAGGTTGTTCCACGCAAAGAACTTCCAACACCCAAATTTTGCGAACCGTTGTCTATCAGCGGTGGAATGTTGCTCGAAGCCGGGGTAACAATACTGGTAGTTGCTGTTGTAGCGGAAGAGATGATTTCTACTTCAAAAAAAGCGATAGCATCGTCTGCTAATGTAAAATTACATTCGTAAGGATAAACGATTGTTTCCTGATCAGTCATAAGAATAGCGGTTAAAATGCATACCAAAGTAATATAAATTCTCAAGTCAATCGATTCAGGATCAGAAATTTCTTGGAAAAAAGTAGATTGATTTAAATCAAATCAGCAAAAAGCGATCTTGAAGTTATTGATTTATGGGGAGGTGGCGGTGCAGTTGAGCAAATAGATGGATGTCTATTTGTATTTTACCATTAAAAAAGGTGATTATTCCGAACCCCTCGCGAATTTACATTTAAACAAAAATCCCGACAGCAAAGCTCGTCGGGATCAGTTCTTGCAGAGAGGAAGAGATTCGAACTCTCGATACAGTTACCCGTATACTACCTTTCCAGGGTAGCTCCTTCAACCACTCGGACACCTCTCTATTTTAGTGGAGTGCAAAATTACAACTATTATTTGAATCAGCAAGGCAAGCGCTAAATATTAGAATAGGAAGAATAAAATTTAGGTTATACTCAAAAACAAAGGCTGTCTGATTTTTTTCAGACAGCCTTTTCTACCTAACCACTATTCACTCTGACCTAAGCGTTAAATATTAGAAGTTGTCAGTGCTTGTATTTGTTACTTTCAATTTATCGTCTCCTGTTGAGATGACTTTGAATTCAGTTCTTCTGTTTTTCTCGTGTTCTTCTTCCGGACAGTCGGATTTGACGGTTCCTTCACATTCACAGCCATTTAGCAAACGAGATTCCCCATATCCTTTACCATAGATCCGTGCCGGATTAGTAATCTTTTTCTTGATATAATCAGCTGAAGCTTTTGCACGATTGTCGGATAATTTCATGTTGTATGCCTTGGATGCACGGCAATCAGTATGTGAACCTAATTCTACGACCATGTTAGGGTATTTGTTCATGACTTCTACAATCTTGTCCAATTCCTTTGCAGCATTCGGACGGATAACATATTTGTTCAAATCAAAGTTTATCGGGTTGATTTGTACCATTTCTGACAAGTCTTTTACTTCCGGATCCAAGCCCAAATCAAGCAGCGCGTGAACGTCATATTGTCCCGGTCTATCGAACAAGGTATTGTAAGTTACCGTTTTGGAGAAATATCCTTCTTTTTGAAGCACGATGTTATAGCTTCCGCGGTCGTTCAGCTTCTTCCCGAAGAGCGCTTCCCGGAAGTCTCCGCTTGCGGGCGTAACGATTTTCTTCGACTTGTTCGTCATATTATCAATCAGGTAAACGGATACTTCTTCCAAAGGCTTTCCTGTTTTCTTGTCGGTAATTAATGCATATAAGGATAGTCCCGGGTCTTTTTCCAGAATGACATCTGCAATCACAACGGGTTCGATGGCAAAGGTGTTTACCGAATTTTTCCCATCAAAATAATCTGCTTTTGAGCCACCCAAAGCATAATTTTTTTCATATTCTCCTTCGAATGAATAAGCTCCGTTCGTATCAGCTGTAACTGTTCCGATGATCGTTCCTTTATCGTCTTTCAGGTCAATTTTTGCATTCGGAACGATTTCGCCTTTCTTATTCTTCGCGGTTCCTTTGATGGTTACTCCAAAGGCAATCGGACGAATGAACTGCACAGCATAGATGTCATCTCCCCCTTTTCCGCCTTCACGGTTGGAAGAAAGAAAACCTGTTTTGAGATCTTTTGACAAGTTGAATGCAAAATCATCCGATTGACTATTGACTGGTAATCCAAGGCTGTGGATCTTTCCAAAGTTTCCACCTTCCGGGAAAGCAACAAATACATCTAAACCACCCAAGCCCGGGTGACCATCTGTAGAAAAGAATAAGCGATCCTGTGTATCGATGAAAGGAAACATTTCCTGTCCTTCTGTATTAATCTTCTTTCCAAGGTTTGTCATTTCACCAAATGTCCCGTTGTCTAGCACAGCGACCTTGTAAATGTCTGCGCCACCAATTCCTTCGGGTTTATCGGAAACAAGATATAGGGTTTTTCCATCAGCTGTTAGTGCTGGATGCCCGATCGAGTAATCTTTGGAGTTATAAGGAAACTCTTTTTCATCTATCCATTTGCCATCCTTGTCCACTGTTGCGATGTACATTTTCAGGTTTTGGATCTTTTGTCCGTCACGTCGTTTTTTACCGGAAGAAATATTGTTCCGTGTGAAGTAAACGGTCTTTCCGTCAGGGGAAAAGGCAAGTGGTCCTTCGTGGAATTTGGTGTTTACTTTTGAAACACGTTCCGGAGATCCCAATTTATTATCGGTACCGACAGAAGCAGTGTATAAATCCAAAAAGCGGTTTGCATTCCAGGACCATTCCTTTTTCACGAACACACTTTTCTTGCGAGCCGTGATGAAATACATCTGATTTTGGGATGGATTATAGTATCCTCCAAAATCTGCTACTCCTGTATTCAGATTCAGGTTCGTTAAGCTGAAGAAAGGAGCTGTTTTTTCTATTTTGGATTTGTAACCTGTATTTCCTAAGAAAAGTTGACTTCTTAAATCTGCCTGAGCAGCGTTGCTGTACTTGTTCATCCACTTGTCACTTTCAGCATAATTCCCACTTTGCTTTAAAACGGATGCATAATTGTAATAATCATCTGGTTTTGCTTCGGAAGATTCGATCATTTTACTGTAATAATCAACCGATTTGGGATAATTATCCATTTTTAGATAACTGTATGCCAGTTTACTTTTCAATGAAGGACTGTCGACTTCCGAACCGATTAATTCTTCATATAGTTCGGCAGCATAGGCATAAGATAATCGGTTAAAGTAATTATCTGCCTTTTTCAGTTTCCCCGATTGTCCAAATACCGACAATGAAACACTGCAAATAATTGCTAATAATATTGTTTTCATAATTGTGTCTTTTATATTAGAAATAACGAGGCGAACGGATTCCTTCTTTTTTGAAGACAAAGTCATATGACAACATTACTTCAAAAGATCCATCGTTGTATTTTCTCAATTTTTGAGTACCGAAATCACTTGCTATTCCGACTTTGAACTGTGGCGAAAGCTGTACTTGTACGAAGGCTCCGAAAGCTGCCATTAAGCGGTAGTTTGCCCCGAACCATACTCGTTCATTGTAGATTGCTGCTAGTGTCATATCTAAACTCAATGGAGCTCCTTCCGTAATTTTCACTAAGGAAGTTGGTCTCAGTTTCCATTTATTAGACAATGGAATAACTCCACCGATTGTTCCGAAATAGTGACGACGTTCCAAACTGGTTTTACTCACCTCATCATAACTCTGCTCCAGAATTTTCGGAGAACTTACCCCAATGAAAAACCGGGGAGTGTGGTAATAAATTCCTACTCCGAAGTTTGGATTGATGTTGTTTCGGATGTTCTGCAATAATTTAGGATCATCCGGTGTGCTGCTGTTCAAACCGTCTCTTCCGATATTGATGAGGTTAAATCCTCCCTTTACTCCGAATGCGAGTTTGCCTTTATGGTTTTTGAAGCGGATGGTATATGAAGCGTCCGCATAAAACATGGTTTGATTCATCGGGCCTACATTATCGTTTACGGCTGTTAGTCCCAGCCCTACAGACTCGTAGGATAGAGGAGAGTGAATACTGAATGTGGAAGATCGGGGTCTCCCGTCAAATCCTACCCATTGTTCGCGGTGAATTCCTGTCATGTTCAACATTCCGCGACTTCCCGCATAAGCAGGGTTAATAAACAGCATGTTGTCAAAATACTGGGTATAATGAGGATCCTGCTGTGCGTTCGCACCGGTACTTCCGAGAAGTACCAGTGTTAAACAAACGACTAAAAATTGTATTGTTTTCATTTTTTCAAGTTGAAAAATTTCTATTCTTAACGTTGGATGTATACGTATCCTTTCAATACACCGGCGGTTTCATCTTTGGTATCCAACACGTAGAAATAGGTTCCTGTAGGAAGTTCTGTTCCACCGATATTCAGATTACTGTTCGAAGCACCGTTCCAGGTATTCAGATACCCGTCTGCAGTGAAAACCAGGTTACCCCAACGGTTGTATACTGATAACTCGTTGTCCGGATAACTTTCAATTCCTTTGATGACCCAAACCTCATTGATCCCATCACCATCCGGTGTGAATGCATTGGAGATCTCGATACCACAAGTTTTCGGATCACAAGGATCAAGTGGATTGGAACCCGCCGTAACTTCTTCTCCATTGGTAATTCCGTCATTGTCACAGTCTGCATTGTTCCATGCTGTTCCGGGTGCTACTGTCTGACTTGCCAATAAGAAGTCGCATGGATTGTTTGGGTTGGTGCCATCTGTTGTTTCAGTACCGTTTGTTACACCATCTTCATCACAATCGGATGTGTTCCAAGCCCCGCCTTGTGTTAGCGTAACGTTTGATCCGTTATAATCACACGGGTCATTTGGATTTGTCCCGTCTGTAACTTCCTGTCCATTAGTAACACCGTCGCCATCACAGTCTGCATTATTCCACGCAGCAGTTGGCATACCTGTCTGACTTGCTAAAGCATAATCACACGGGTTATCCGGATTTGTTCCGTCTGTTACTTCTTGTCCATTAGTAACACCATCACCATCACAATCTGCATTGTTCCATGTCGTATCTGGAGTTACGGTTTGGCTTGCAAGTGTCAAGTCACAAGGGTCGTTCGGATTCGTTCCGTCAGTTATCTCATTACCATTAGTAACACCATCACCATCACAATCTGCATTGTTCCATGTCATATCTGGAGTTACGGTTTGGCTTGCAAGTGTTAAGTCACAAGGATCGTTCGGATTCGTTCCGTCAGTTATCTCATGACCATTTGTTACACCATCACCATCACAATCTGCGTTGTTCCAAGCCGTACCTGGTGTACCTGTTTGACTAGTCAAGGTGAAATCACATGGATCATTCGGGTTCGTTCCGTCAGTTAGTTCATTACCATTAGTAACACCGTCACCATCACAGTCTGCGTTGTTCCATGCTGCAGTTGGAGCACTCGTTTGACTTGCCAATGTAAAACCACATGGATCATTCGGATTTGTTCCGTCTGTTAGCTCATCCTCGTTTGTTACTCCGTCACCGTCACAATCTGCATTGTTCCATGTAGGTGTAGGTGTTAAAGTCTGGCTTGCGAGTGTCAAGTCACAAGGATCGTTCGGATTTGTTCCGTCTGTTACTTCCTCACCGTTTGTTACACCATCACCGTCACAGTCTGCATTGTTCCATGCTGTAGTTGGCGCCACAGTTTGGTTTGCAAGTGTAAATTCACACGGGTCATTCGGATCGGTACCGTCAGTTGTTTCATCTCCATTCGTTACACCATCACCGTCACAATCATTCAGAGGATTGGACAAACATGGAATTACCGTAATAATAACCTGTGAAGTATCGCATAACACTGGCATTCCCGTATCACAGATTGAATAAATCAAGGTGTCGTTTCCACTAAATCCTGCATCTGGCGTGTAGGTAATTTCTCCTGTAATCGGATCAATTGTTACTGTACCATTTGAAGGTGGAGTAACAACCGTTACACTTGTTTCATCCAGATTCCCATCAGGGTCTGTGTCGTTTGAAGGAACATCAATCACCACCGCATTACCTTCATTGGTAGTTGCATTATCTGTGTCTGCTACCGGAGGATCGTTTACAAAGTTTACTGTAATAATTACCACTGCTGTATCACATAATACTGGCATTCCTGTATCGCAAATGGAATAAACCAAGGTATCATTACCACTAAATCCAGGATCTGGCGTGTAAGTTATTTCTCCTGTTACGGGATCAATCGTAATACTACCGTTTGTTGGAGGAGTTACAATGGTTACACTTGTTTCATCCAGGTTTCCGTCCGGATCTGTATCGTTTGAAGGAACATCGATAACCACCGGAGTACCTTCATTGGTAGTCGCAGTATCATCAGTTGCATCTGGGTTGTCGTTGACAGGATTAACAGTAATCACAACCAGAGCCGTATCACACAATACCGGCATTCCAGTATCGCAAATGGAATAAACCAAGGTATCATTTCCATTAAAGTTTGGATCCGGGGTGTAAGTAATTTCACCCGTAACCGGATCAATAGTCACTGTACCATTTGATGGAGGAGTAACAATCGTTACACTTGCATTATCGAGATTTCCATCCGGATCTGTATCATTGAAAGGTACATTAATTACCACCGGAGTATCTTCACCTGTTGTCTCTGAATCACCATTTGCTACCGGAGCATCATTAACAGGATTAACAGTAATCACAACTAGAGCCGTATCACATAATACCGGAATTCCGGTATCACAGATGGAATAAATCAAAGTATCAGTTCCGCTAAAGCCCGGATCAGGAGTGTAGGTCACTTCTCCTGTAAGCGGATCAATAATCACTGTACCGTTTGATGGAGGAGTAACTACCGTTACACTTGTTTCATCCAGATTTCCATCAACATCTGTATCGTTTGAAGGAACATTAATAACTACCGGATTATCTTCATTGGTAGTTGCGGTATCTGGGTTTGCTACCGGGGCATCATTAATAGGATTTACAGTAATTACAACCAGAGCCGTATCACAAAATACCGGCATTCCAGTATCACAGATGGAATAGATCAAAGTATCATTTCCATTGAAATTCGGATTCGGCGTATACGTAATTTCACCAGTAACTGGATTCACGGTAACCGTTCCGTTTGCCGGAGGATCAACCACTGTGACACTTGTATTATCGAGATTTCCGTTAGAGTCTGTATCATTTGAAGGGACATTGATTACTACTGGAATTTCCTCATTGGTTGTTGCTGTATTGCCGTTAGCCACAGGCGGGCAATTTGTTACCATTACAGGCAGTGTAATGTGTGTGGTATTGTATTCACACGGATTCAATGGGTTTGTACCATCAGTAACTTCTGTATTGTTCGGTACTCCGTCTCCATCACAATCGGAATTATTCCACGCTAAGTCCGGAATAACACTTTGACTGGCTAAAACAAAATCACACGGATTATTCGGATCTGTTCCATCTGAACTTTCGGTTCCGTTTGTCACGCCATCACCATCACAATCACCATTCAACCACGCACCACTTTGCAGGAGTGTAGCACTTGCTAATTGTAAATCACATGGATTCAGTGGATCTGTTCCATCTGTAACTTCTTGTCCGTTAGTGACTCCGTCACCGTCACAGTCTGTATTATTCCAGGAAGTAGTTGGTGTTCCCTGACTTGCTACAAGTAAGTTACATCCATCACCCGGATCAGTTCCATCTGTGATTTCCTGTCCGTTTGTTACACCGTCCCCGTCGCAGTCTCCTGCAAGGTCAGTTAAGATATCTACATCCACGTAGAAATCTTCCACTTCTCCATGAATAACAGGACCAAAGCTTCTTTCATCAATTGCTGAAGTTGCAGGATTGTCGGTGAGTGTTTCAGTTGTTATTCTGACACGTGCATATTTATTCCCGCAGGAAGTTGAAAGACCATTCCAGATAAGGCTGGTTGTCTGAGTGCCAACAGCTGAAGGAACGGAAGAGGTAACGATTTCATTTTGAGAGAAAACACCATCATTATTCCAGTCAATCCATGCGTAAACATTCGCGTTGGATCCTGAATTATTTGTAAAGCTTAGTGTAGTTGAGAAATTGGGATTGACTGTTGTATGTGACAAAGGAGTTATCAATCCGTCTTCATCTGCTCCGTCTCCATTTGTTCCGGTATTATTTGTTCCGGAAGTTACATTATTACTTAATCCGTTATCCGGATCTGGTTGTCCTGCCCCCAGATAGATCTCATCACCACACATGTAATAGTGTGCTGCAGGGTTTCCATTTTCAAAAGAAAGCGGTACATCTCCGGCATCGTAAGTACTGGAACCACAGATTAAACCTACCGGTGTATTGGCACAGTCGAATGTTGAAACAGTACTTGTTGTTGAAACTCCGTCTCCCATGGAACCATCGATCTTGTGTCCCATATAGCAGTATCTTTCGGCACACAATTTCATGATAGCTGTGGTATGTCCACCGATTTCGACATAGGTTGCATGATCTGTTCCGGGAGTAAATCCGTTGGGAACTTTTGGTAAAGTATGATTCCCGGTTCCACCTGGTACACCGATCATTTCGTTATTGTTGGAACCCCACGACCACAATTCTCCGTTGGAGAGAATTACTGAAACAGATGCATTGGGAGTTCCCGGTGATCCGTCGTTGTCGTTCGAAGAAACGAAAATAATATTGTCGAGATCTGCTGTATTCGTTGAGTTTCTTACGGGTACCCATCCGGTTGAGTTTGTTGTATTTCCTTGTCCGAGTTGGCCGTTTCCGTTACCGCCGAGTGCATACAATTTGTTATTTGCAGGATTGATAGCGAAATAACTTGCCCTGTTGCTGGCATCGGTCCAAGTATTGTTACCAAAATCGGCTGTCATGGAAATCATTACAGGAAGGCCGGAAAACGGAGTTGTCATTGCTACTGCACGATCGTAAGTAGCGATTCCCGAACCGTCACCGCGGTAACAACGCGATCCCCAGGTATACCACTGACCAGTAGAAGTTATTGCGAAAGCCCCAACGGGAGTAACCCGGATATCAACGACACCTGTAAGTGCGGGATTTCCTGTTATATCTCTGGTTACTTTTGACCAATAGTTATCTGAGGCTCCCGGTAAAATCCCACCGTTCCCGTGAATAGCGTCATTACGACCGCTTACATATACTTCTCCTGAATGTGTTAATAGAACCAATGCTCCCCAAGAAGCAATCATGTTCTTAACATCAGCAGGAACAATTCCTAATGGCATGGAAATTTGCGCAAACCCCGCAAGGTTGTCTAACCCGGTTCCGATTGCTACGTTATTTGCTCCCCAGGAGTAAAGTCCATTTGTGGAAAGTATAAAGGCTTGTGTAGTTGTTGAAGACTGAGTAGCGAGAGTTGCAAACAAGGGTGCCCCGGCATAATTGTAATCCTGTGCGGGAACTCCCGGATTTGGCTCAATTACAACCGGTGTCAAATGCCTTGCAGCAGCAGCACCATTTCCGTTAGCCGTTGAACCTGCACCCCAAATAAGGAAGGTACCATCGGGGCGGGAAGCAATAGTTGTGTGAAATCCTGACTGGATCTGATCATATGGCTGAAGCGGATTACAACCCGAAGATTGCGCTTGGCCGGATGATGTGAAAAAAGTGAGGGTTGCGACGACCAGGATTGCTTTATTGAAAAGGATTTTCTTTCTCATTTTTAATAGGTGATTGAGTAATTAAAAAAATGGGCTTCTCCGGCGGCATCGTAAACACGAAATTGCACATTTCCCTTTGTGGGTACTGATCCTGATAATTCGAATACAAGCCGATTTACACCATTATTCAAAACCACTTTGTCATTTTTCAAATGGGAAGAAATAGTGGCAACACCAGTTGTCTGTACTTCACGCATGGTATAATCGACGGATTTTCCGTCATAAGTCTTTACCGTTACAGGAACAATCAGTTCGATTCCGGCAGCATTGCCGGTTGTGAGTGGTGTTGAGAAGACCCGATTCTTCAAATCAAAAATCATCTGAACACTACTAACCTCTACTGTAACTATTTCTGTTTTACCCGGATGATCTCCATGGGCAGGAATTACGAATATAATCTCGTATTTTCCCGGTTTTGAGAAAACCAGATTTCCGGTGGATTTTCCTGTTCCGGATACTTTGCTGACTCCTGATTGAGGAGCAACTTTCCATGAAATGGATAAGGTAAGTTCTGTAGCAATACCTGTTTCAATTGCGTCCCCAAAACTGATTGAATAGTGACTTTGTATGACGTTAACATCATCGTCACATGAAACATGCATTGGGGTTCCATTGACTATTAAGCACATCCAGGAAAAACCCAATAGGGTGAATAGTTTTTTCATAGAGTAAAAAATATTTAGTTAAAAGCTGAAAAATTTGGTGCGAATATAAACCTTGATACCTGTCTTTTATGGGGGTAAGGGTGTCTGAATTCAGGAATTTAAACAGGCTGTTTTAGGTTAAAAACTAACCTTTAATCTTTTGTATACTAGTTGGTTATAAGTTTTAACAACTGCATAATTTAAGTCCGAGTACTTAAGCTTCTTTGAAAAGGCAATATGGGTGGTTTGATTGATGAATAAGTGTTCAAAAAAGGTTCTGAAAAACTTAGTTTGAAGGTTTCGGTTATAAAAAAAGACCATCAACCACGGCTGACAGTCCTCTTCTGGATATGCTTTTATTTTGAATGTTGTTTTACTGTTTTTCGTTCAGGTAAGCTAAAAAGGTAGAAGGAGAAAATCCGGTTACTGCTTTGAAAACGGCAGAGAATTTACTGTGAGATGAGAAACCACATTCTTCTGCCAGAACACTTAATTTATAGTTTTTGAATTTCTCGTTAGTCTCAATTTTCTCAATGATGTATTTAATGCGTAATTCATTGATATAAGAATTAAAGTCTTTATTCAGGTAAGCATTCAGTACATGAGAAAGGTATTTCGTATTGGTACTCAGTATTCCCGCAAGCATCGGAAGAGAGATTTGTTTGTCCGTGAATTTACGTCCTCTTTCAAACTCTTTCAAGTCGTTTAATATCTTTGCTTCCATGGCATCTGACATAATCTTACGATTTGGATCCTTCTTTTCAGATACAATGGGTGCTTTCTCCTGTTCATTTTCAAACCGTGCTTGTCTCATGCGACTCATGACCTCGTGGAAACGTTCCCGTTCCCGTTTTCGGCTCTTTCTTTGCCAAACAAAGGTCAGAATCACCACCAGAGACAGTGTGATTGAGATGATCACCAGCACATTTCTGTTATAGGCGAGCACTTCCCCTGTGGATTTAGTTGTCTTAACGAAATCGGTGATCGATTCCTTTTTCTTTTTTTCGCTTAGCTCCAAAGATTGAACGTACTTATCGTTGTATTTTGAATATCTGGTAATGTCATTTGAAAGCTGATAATAATCTGCCAGCGTTTTATAAACTTCAATTTTCAGTTCCAAATAATCAGATTGATCAACAATTTTTTCTGCCTTTTGGAGATTCTCAAATGAAGCGGTCATATTTTTCTTCTCCAAATAAACCCGACCCAATCCGCTGAAAATGAATCCGCTGAGAACAGCATTTTCCTGTGTCACTTTAGTTAGCTTTTCAAAGGCATTGTTATGGTGTTCCAGAGCCTCGTCCCAATTTTTCAGCTCAATACAAACCCGCCCAAGTAACTGTTCATTCGTAGCCAGAAAGTAATTTCTTTCCTGCTCACTGTAAGTCAGTTGATTAAAATAATTATCTGCTTTTTTTGCGGCTTTATATGCCTTTTTGTATTTTTTATAATCGATTTCATAATAGGCAGTTTCCTGGTAGATCATCCCAAGATACAGCTTCTTCATCTGATCATTTTCTATTTTTTCACTAACGTTTTTGCCTTTTTCCAGGTATTCTTCCCCTTCTTCATACAAGCCCATGAGGCGGTATTGTGTAGATAAGAATCCTGCTATTCTTGCCTCCCAATCATAGAGATTTTCTTTTACGGCGATCTTATCTGCTTTTACAGCAAACTGAACCGATTTTTTAATGTCTCCTTTTTGCTGAAAGAGGGAAGAAGAAAGCATCAATGCTTTCAAGCGGTGAATCTCCGGTTTAGAATGCTTGTACAAGGAGTCTGCAATGCTGATAGCCTTATTGATATCTTTTGCAGAAATAGTTACCGCTGCTGCGAAATAAATACTGTCAAATTTTGCATTCCTTTCCTGATCTTTTTGTGCGCTTACACTACTCACCAATACACAAGCAAGCACAACTATTCTAATGAACTGGAACACTTTATCGGTCAATAAAAGGTTAAACAAAATGTATTTTGTCATATTGGTATTCTGTAGCTGAGGTGTTTTTCAGAAGTACGAAATTAGGCAAAATTTAGGATAGAATGAAATCATATGTGGATCAAAACCCGAGGTGTTTTTGAACTACCTGAACAAGTAAGGAGTTCATTTAAAAAAGCGGAATACCTCGGATCATAAAGGAAAATCCAGCTATTTTATCCGACTTCCCCTTTTAATCGGTTTACTTCTTTCTGAAGCTCATGAACCTGATCCAATAAATGTTTAATGGTTTCCAACCCCTCCAGATTAATCTCCAGTTCGTAATGCAGGTGCATATATTTTTCAAGATCGGAGAGTTGTTCAAAAGTGATAAACACTGTTTCATCGGAGCGACTTAACTCAATTAAGCCATGCTCATCCAACTTGTATACGAATGAAGTTTCAATGTTGTAATAAACACAACATTGTTCGATGGAGATCTTATTTGCTGTTTCCATGTTCCGTTGTTTTGCGTTCTTTCGAAAGTTGTTCTACTAATTCTTTTTCCTTCGCTGACAGACCGGTGGGTATTCGGATCTGATAGGTTACATACAAGTCCCCGAATTCGCCTTCTTTTTTATAAACCGGGAATCCTTTTCCTTTTAAGCGAACTTTCGTGCCATTTTGAGTCTCAGGAGCTACAGGCATCTTCACCTTTCCGGCTAGTGTATCGATAATTTCTTCTCCGCCCAGCAATGATTTATAGAGATCCAGGGGCACATCCGCATAGAGGTCGTTTCCTTTACGCGTAAATGCGGTGTTGTTTTTTATTTCAAAGGTGATATACAAGTCGCCAGTAGGCCCGCCATTTACACCCGGAGCTCCGTGTCCGGCCAATTTTATTTCCTGACCGTTTTCAATTCCCGCAGGAACTGTGATCCGAATGTTTTTCCCATTGACGGTAAAAGTTTGCTTCTGCGTTTTATAAGCATCTGTTAAACTCAACTGAACGGATGCGCGAAAGTCTTGTCCTTTGAACTTTGCCTGTCTGCTGCCTCCACGATTGCCAAACATCGATGAGAAAAAATCCGAGTAATCGCCATCATCACCTGAAAAGTATTCACCACCCCCAAATGGATTTCCTTGTTGGGATGCACCGGATGATCTTTGCTGCTTTTGGGCTTGTTCGAATTGCTCGGCATGCTTCCAGTCTTTTCCGTACTGGTCGTATTTCTTTCTACTCTCGGGATCACTCAGAACTTCATTTGCTTCATTGATCTGCTGAAAGAGTTTTCCTGCTTCCGCATTGTTCGGGTTCAAATCAGGATGATGCTTGCGGGCTAATTTCCGATATGCTTTTTTGATCTCGTCCGCAGTTGCATGTTTGTCAACGCCTAAAATTTTATAATAATCAATGTAGTCCATTCGAAAGAAGCTTATAGGGTTAAGTTACGGTTTAAATTGATCCCATGCAAGTTGTCAAAGATGCTTGAAATTTCAAGGCTCTAAAAAATAACAAGTGATTGAATGTTCATTCAGAAGAAAAATGTATCATTGTAGCATAACTCTATTCACTGTAGTATGAACGACAAAGTAACGTATCGTATCCACCCGGCTATTGGGGTGGGAAGATTGGGGAATAGCCCCAACTCTTATTATCTGGCCCCTGAATCCATTGGTGGTTTACCCATCGAACCCGACGACAAAGGTCTTCCGATCCTTAAAAAAGGAAAACCGGAATATGTCACCAAATTCAAGGATAATCTCGGAATGATTCGCAGACAAGCTGCAACATTTAAAATCTATCGTTCGGTCAATGGTGGCCCGGAAGAAGTGGTAGACCTCAACGACAAAAGCATTGATCGTATTGAATGGACGGTGCATGTAGCTAATAAAAAAGCAGCTTGGTGGAATTTTGTTCCTTTGTTGGGTGATTTGATGTTTGGTAAATTGAACAGCTATGAGACTTGGAATAATACTCCTCCGAAGGCATGGAATCTTCCCACGAATCCGTGGACGGGCTTACCTTGGATGGAACGTAGAAATTCAAGTGTTAAGGGAGATAAAAATCGCCGTGCACTGATTGTTGATCCGGGACCAAAAACCCTCGCAAAGCCAAATGGATCAGCAAATTTTGACAACAACAATCCGAGCTATCCCTTTGTTTCCTTCCCTAATCCGAATGACATCAGTCAAGGATTATCCGTTAAAACTTTAGGTGAAATGCGTACCGATCCTAATGGAAATCTATTGGTATTAGGAGCTTTTGGTAGAGCTGGAGGAAGTGAAACGATTACCGGTTTTGGTGGTGGAGATACATGGAACGATGATATTGCAGATGGGCCTGTTACCGCTACTATTTATTTCAAGGACGGAAAAAAATCCGAGCAGTTGAATGCCTGGGTAGTTACCGGATCTCCGAAATTCGCACCTGAATTGGTCAATATTTCAACTTGGGATGACGTGATTGTCGATATGGCAATCAAGTACAAAAATGCTTTGCCGAATGTATACGATGCTAAGAAGTGGAAAGCAAACGATGGCTGGAATCCGGATTATGTGGTGAATTACGATAAAGATATTCAAACCTTCCTGAACCGGATTGCAGATTATCAATGGGTAGGAACAGTTCCTTCCATGACTGCTTTTATTCGTCCGGCATTTGATGCACACGATGCTTCGGAAGCGAATCGCGGACAACGGGAGAAATTCCTGAGCTATTTCAGAAAGCCTTCCAAAATTCAGCAGGCAAGTGAAAAGGAACCGGGTGCATTGGTCGATGGACAAAGCAATCAATTGTTCAGTGATGCAACATTGAAAAATCCGGATGCAGGAATTCCTTTAATGCCGATGAATTCGGGAACCAATTCCGTTAGAAACAATATTCCGGACAAATTTTCGGTGATTACCGATACGCAATACTATTGTCTGCAACAATGGGCCGCTGGAAAATTCTCCTCCGATTCACCTGGAGTAGCCATTCCAAATGTGCATGCTTTAGACAGCGCAGCCGTTGGAAATTGCGTGGGGGAACCAATGTGTCCGGGTATTGAAGTGACATGGAGCGTTCGTAATCCGATCATTTACGATGAGGCATACAGAATCAAGCCGGCGCATGATGAAAAGTATTATCAAAAACACGGATTAGATCCGGACAAAGATGAGTGCGAACCAATAGATTGGAAAAATCCAACTGTTGGAAGAGGCTGTGAACCGGGAGATTTAACCAAACGAATGGCAATTCCATGGCAGGCAGATTTCTACGATTGTTCAGTGCAGATGATCAATTTCTCTACACCAACAAGTCCGGTGAAAGATAATGAAACAGGGATTCCGGTTCCGCCGAATTACTATGCTTACTGGTGGCCGCCTCAAAGCCCTTGGAATGTTCTGAGTGGAGGAACAACGCTGGAAGAACAGCAAAAAGATGGAATTCCGTCCGGTCTGCAAGTGATGTATAGTCGGGGTGTGAATAGTTTTACGCAGATGATTACTGCTTGGAAGTACCTTGGATTCATTGTAAATAATAACAGAGATGAAAAGTATGGAAGACAGTATCCGTATTTCAGCGAAAAGGAACGAAACTATGACAAATTCCAACCGGTAAGTGTTGGAATAGGCAATGTAACAAGTTTCATCACGGGCGATGATAGTAATTATTTACCGGCCTGGTTCATGAAAGTGGAAGATCAAACACCGCCAAACGAACAGATGAAAAAACTCAAATTGTCGAGTGGTTTGTTGAGTTATCACTCTGAAACTCCGCAAAAGATTACGGAAGCACCTCGCGGCAGACGTTACGGACATTAAATGAGCAAATGAAAAAACATACAGATGTATTAATAATCGGTGGTGGTCCTGCAGGGACTGCCGCCGCTATTACCCTAAGTCGATACACCAGTTTGTCGGTGGCTTTGGTAGAACGCGCAGAATTTGATGATTACAGGGCAGGTGAGTCGGTTTCGCCATCGATCTTTCCTTTGTTATCTTATCTGGGGATCGAGCGAGAGCAGCTGGAGCAAATTCACTTGCCTTCCTACGGGCATGCCGCAGCATGGGGAAGTGACCAGTTAATCGTTCGTGATTTGCTTTTTTCCGGACAAGGAAATGGTTTGCATTTGGATCGCCGGCAATTTGATGAGTTGCTCATTAGGGAAGCCAAAAAGTATGGTACCTTGGTTTATCGACCAGCCAGAGTAACTGAAATAAACAAAACAGAAAATTGGGAGCTGAAGATCAAAACTGGTGAAGATCAGATTGAATTGTCTGCCCGATATGTGATTGATTGTAGTGGTAAAAATGGGTTGATTGTAAAAAAGCAACAATGCAGAGTCCACAAAGAGGATAATTTGGTAGCCTTGTACGGATATTATTCGCTGAATGACGAGCACATTTTGCCACACCAAACAGTACTGGAAACAACTGAACATGGTTGGTATTATTTATCACCCCTTCCGAATAAAAAAGTAGCTATTGCTTTTATCACAGATGCAGATATCCTGAAAGCCTTGGATTTGAATAATCCGGATGCATGGCTGGAGTATGGAATGAAAACGCAGCACATTTGCACAACTCTCGCACAGTTGTCCGAACCCGAAGCATTTCGCCATTATGCGATTAATAGCAAAGTTGCCTTGATTCCCGGAAGTGATAACTGGATTGCAGCTGGTGATGCGGCTGCCTGTTTTGACCCTATTTCGGCATTAGGAATCGGACATGCAATTAATTCAGGAATCAATAGCGCACGTGTAGTTGAACAGTATTTTTCAGGAAATCAGGAGGCCGGGAAAGCTTATTCCCGTTTCGTTCTGGATCATTTCGGAACCTATTTAGACATGCGTAAAGGATATTATGCTTCAGAGCAACGCTGGAGAAACTCCCCGTTTTGGCAACGCAGAGTAGTTGAACACTCAAAGTAAAATCAGATCGTTTCCGTCACATACTTCGACCTCAATCCATTCGAAACAATACTGATTTCCACCTGTGCATACGTATTTGTTTGCACCTGAACAATCAACAGATCAGATTTTTCACCCGTTCTGCCAATTTCTACTTCGTAAGTGCCGGGATCGCTATTGAATAAAAATCTCATTATAGTTTCAGTTGATGGGGACTAAATGGAAGCTTTACGCAAGGGTTCTCCTTCATTTTGAGAGATACCATCCTCATTCCACTCAATATTTCATACAGATTACAACATAACTTCTTGGATATAAGTGACTAAAAATGGCCTTTATTGTAAAGCAGAAGCTGGGAAATAAGCATAGTTGCTCCAGGAAACCGATTAATACGTATAATTTTTGTGAAGTGTGGATTGTTCAAACAATGTTATAGCTTTGTGATATTTAACAAATAATCTGATAACTGTTTATTTGATGCGCACCATTTATTTGCTGACCTTTTTCTTGTTGTTTTCACATGGTAATAAGCTATTTTGCCAGGGAGCACACTATTTTTCCACACCCACATATTTGGACTATCAGGATAAGATGCGCTATTATATCAATGCCGATCCCGATAGCGTTACCATTCATTGTGCCAACATGAGAAAAACGGGTGTTGCGGAATACATCGTTTATGGGGATGCCGCTGAGGCCTATTTCCATGCCCTGAGCGGTAATACCGACCTGGAAAAAAAGCGACTTGCACTGGCTTATAAAAACCTGGGGGCGATTTCAAATACAGTGCGAAGGATTGAACTGGAAGCCACCGTACTCAATTTCGAGGGTTCCATTTATAAGCATTATAAAAATTACAAAGCTGCTGCCAGAAAGTACATCCATGGTCAGCGACTAGCCAGATTGCTGGGAGATAAAACACTTGAAATACGGTTTATCCATAACCTGGCCGATATTAAAGCAACGTTGGGAGAATTACCCGAAGCCATCCGGGAAACTAAAATGGGATTAAGTTTGCTGGAATCAAACAGAAGCGCCCTAACCGAAGAAAATTATCGGACCTACAAAGTCAATACGTTCATCAGCCTGGGGAAATTTTACAATGATCGCTACGAGCAGTCGAATTGGAATTCCTGGCTGGATTCGGCGCAAAACTATTACCAATCGGCCTTCCGGTTGTGTGCGCAAAACAGCTACAACTATGCGCTGGTTCAATTGAACATGGGCGGAATTTCCATGACCAAAAAAGACTATAAGAAGTCCATCCGCCTCTTTGAAGAAGGGTTGTCTTTTTTTTCCGCAAATGGGCTGGTGGTGGAACAAGAAAAAGCGGTTTATAACCTGGCTGTTGCACATTACGAATTGAAGGCTTATCCCAAAGCGCTAAACTATTTCAAACACTTTGATGCCTTTTACCGGGCGGATTCCGCAGACCTGCCCAATTATGCCAATTCTAACTATTTCCAATCGAAAATATACCGTAAAATGGGTCAACGAGAGCTGGCTTACAAGCATTCGGATATTTACCTGGCCAGCTATGAAAAGCTATTGCTTGAACAAAGTGATACGAAAATCGACGTCAACGACCAGATCACTCATCAGCATTTTCAGCAGGAAATGGAGATAATCCAAAATTCTTACAATACTTCCAAGTCGGTCAATTTCTGGATCAGTATACTTTCCTTGGTTACGGGTAGCGTACTGGCGCTAATCATTTTCAAGCTGAGACGGGATAAGCGAAAAATTCAACAAAAAACCCTCGTGCTTTCTGAAACGGAGCCAACGGAGTTCAAGGTGAAAATCCGACAGAAAGGAACTACGTCATTAAAGATCGATGTGGAAACGGAACAGGAAATTTTGCTGAAACTAAAAAAACTGGAACTGGAACATTTTTACCTGCGTGCGGATTTCACTCTGCAAAGCGTTGCCCGGAAGATCAAAACGAACACCTCTTATCTTTCACATGTGGTTAACAGCAATTTTCATCAAACGTTTAGTGAATACTCCAATGACCTGAAGATCCGTTATGTGATCAACAAAATGGAGAGCGATCCGAAGTACCGGGAATTTTCGACTCAAGCTGTTGCCGAAAGTGTGGGATACAAAAACGCTATTTCGTTTACCAAATCATTCAGTAAAAAAACAGGGTTGACACCTTATCAGTTTTCCTTGAAATTCAAGGTTGGTGAAACATTCCCGAATCCGTTTATTTAACCAACAGTGATAGTTTCTCGAATTCCAGCTTTAAGGTTTCGAGATCGGTCAGTTTCGTTTGCCATTCCATAAAAACGGTTTCCACTTCCAAGTAGGAAATCCTACCTTCACTATAAAGTAGTAAGGTCTTGTCGTAAATTGTCAGGAGATTGGCAACAATCTGTTCTATTTGTCGGATCTCGGCCTTTTTTAAAATCCTGGTCTGTTCTTTTTCTATCAGGTGTATTTCCACTTCGTATTCGGTCATTCGAATAGATTCCCTCAGCTGCGTTCGTTTTATTTCACTCAGCTGTTTACTCTTCAGCCATGCCCCGCGATTGAACATGGGTACATTCAGGGAAATACCGATGTTTTCAGACAGGTTTTGCTGAACCTGATCGTTGTAAGGGATCGTCTCTCCATTGGGAGTCGCGTCCTTTCGATTGGTCGAGAACCCAGTTCCGAACGATCCGTTCAGGGATAGGGTAGGTAGAATGCTTGACCGGTCAGCCCGCCATTGATTTTCGATAATCTTCGCTTCAAGCTGGAGGTGTTCTACTTCCAGGTCTTCCTGCAATTGTGGGACGATTGTTAAGGCAGACACCGATGACGGATCAAAGGTATGGGCCTCCAATAGAGGAACGCCCATCAGAAAGTTCAGTTCGATGTTCTTCAGGCGTTGTTCCGATTCCAGTTTTGCCAGCGACAACTCTTCATTCAGCAGTGAATTGTGGCTTTTCAAAGTGTCTATGGACGAAATTTTCCCCGCCTTAATCAGCTGTTGCTGAATGCCCTGCAATGCCCGATATTTTTCGATCCGGAGGCCAGCCTGGCTGATCTGAACCGACCGTTTGCATTGTTCGGTGTACAGATCGATAGTGCGCAGCAAGAGGTCGTTTTGCCGGCGTTCCACGGAGAGCTCCTTTTGCTGGATCGAGTAATCCAGGACCAGACGGTTATATCGGAACTGGAAACCGTCAAACACTGTCACGCTGGAATTTAACCCAAAAGTCTGGCTGTTCACATTTTTTGTGGTGAATGTGTTGGTAAATGGATCGATCCTGCGACCGAACGAAGTGTTAAACCCTATATTGGCGTTCAGATCGGGGATTAGTGACCAGTATTGGTATTTGCGATTGATGAGTGCTGTTCGCATTTCGGCATTTTCGGTATTCGTTTGCAACGGATTAGCTAAAGCGAGATCTACGCAGTGTTGCAGTGTTAGTTGGTTTTGCCCTATAGCAGAGCCACCCAAAAGCAGGAATAAAATAGTCAGGTGCTTCATTTGGCCAGATCAGTTAGTTTTTCAAAAAGGCGTTCCAGCAGGCGTTTTTTCTTGGTCACGATCTTCACTGTTCCTTTCAGTTGTGCCTTAAGTGGAATCCGTTTTTTATAAGTCGTCTTTAGTTGCTTCGGCAGGCGTATCCTCACCTCATATTTCCCTTCTTTGTCGATCTGTGTAATATGGGAAACAATTCCTTCTATCATGCCGTATTCGTTTTTTGGATAGTCGGTCAGTTCAATAAACGCTTGCTGACCAGCTTTGACTTTCCCAGCTCCGGTTGTTCCGATAATTGCCGTTGCCACGAAGGTATTGCCATCCGGAACAATCACAATAGAAGCCTGGTTAGCTTTGTAGAACTGATGGATCTGCAGGTGCTTATTGAACAATACTTTTCCGGAACACGGAGCGACCCAAACGGCGCTTTTCCGCCATTCGTCTATCCGATTCCGGAGTGTGGCAATCGCCAGTTCTATCGCCGAACTACGTTCCTGTTCCTTCTCGCGTTTTTCATAACCCAGTTTCAGCAGTTCTTCGCGGAGCGTGTTCAGCCGGATTAGGTTTTCAACGTATTGCTCCTTCTGGGACTGAACGGTTTGCATTGCCTGTGTTTGTGTGCGTTTTTCCTGGTTGAGCGTTTGTTTTGAAATCGCACTCTGTTGGGCCAAGCGTTCGCTACCTCGCAATTCCTCTGCTATCAACTCGTATTCGCTTTCCGACAATTTGATCTTGTGGCTGGCAATCGCTTTTAACTGTTCGCGGTAGGTAATCTCGCGTCGTACAGTACCCATCTGTTCATTTGCCAGATCGGATTTCAACGCGTTGTTCCATTCCGTTATGTGCTTTTCCAGCATCGCCCACGATTCCTGTAAAGCCCCCAGCTGCAAATGTTCATCAAGAATCGGAAATACAACGGGAGTATGTAGTTCAAGGTTACCTATTTCATCCAGATAACGATTCGCCTTTTCCACATCACCGGTTTTCACTTGGTTGTCAAACCGTGCCAGCAATTGGTCTTTCGTTACCCACTGGCCGTCCTTTACCGACAGGGATTTCAGCTGCACATACAACTGGTTGTTCAGTTCAATGGGTGAACGCGAGGTGGACACAGTCACTTCTCCACTGATCTCATCCGGGTATTCGATTAGCCAGGACAATCCGACTACAAGCGCTAGCACGATCAGGAACAATCCATTCCCCGACCGTACGATCCAGGAAGGCGGATGCGACAGCATTTCGTTCATCGATTCGCTTTTCAGCTCCAGCTCTATTTCCTTACTTTCCTTCATAATTTCTATTGACTTACTGTTGTTCGATCTTCTCCAGATCCAGCTGATTCCGAACCAGGTTGTAATAACTTCCCCGCAATGCCAGTAGTTCGTGGTGCGTTCCTTTTTCGATAATTCGGCCTTTGTCCAGCACAACGATCTGGTCTGCGTTTTTCACAGTGCTCAATCGATGGGCAATCACCACGGCAGTGCGGCCTTTGAAAAAGTCGTCCAGGTTTTCCATGATAATCTTTTCGTTGTGGGCATCAAGTGAGCTTGTAGCCTCGTCGAAGAAAAGAAAAGACGGGTTTTTATAGACCGCCCGGGCGATGAGTACACGCTGTTTCTGTCCGCCGCTCATTCCAGTTCCTTCCGCGCCGATCTTCGTGTTATAGCTCAACGGAAGTTCTTCGATGAATTCCCGGATGTTGGCAACATGAACGGCCTGTTTAAGCTTCGCTTTGTCAATATGATCGTCGCCGATAGTTATGTTTTGCGCGATGGTATCGTTGAAAATAAATCCTTCCTGCATCACCGAACCGCAATGTTCCCGCCATACCTGCTGGGTAAACACATTCAGGTCCGATTCCCCGACCTTGATCTTTCCGGATTCAGGCTCGTAAAAACGCAGCAACAGTTTCATCAGCGTAGTTTTCCCGCTTCCACTGGCCCCAACAATGGCTGTCATTTTGTTCGCCGGGATCGTCAGGTCTATTTCTTTCAGGATCTGCTGTTCTGAACCAGTATAGCGAAAACTGACACCTTCCAACCGGATCGCATGATTCTCGGGCAATTCATCCAACCTGTTTTCTCCGTCAGGTTCTTCGTCTTCCTTATTGTGGATTTCTGCCAGACGTTCCAAGGAAATGCGGGCATCCTGCAAGGAGAAAATAAAGCTCATAAATTGTGAAATAGGGGAGTTCAACTGACCGATGATGTAGGAAACGGAAAGCATCATTCCCAGTGTCAACTCACCCTCAACAACTAGTTTCGCTGTGTAAAAGCTGATGATGATGTTTTTCAGTTCATTGATAAAAGATGCTCCGTTGCTTTGTACCTGTTCCAGGCGAAGACTCCGGATCTGTAACTTAAACAACCGTACCTGAATGTATTCCCAACCCCAGCGTTTTTGGCGTTCCGCGTTCTGCAATTTGATTTCCTGCATCCCGGCAATCAATTCCATGATTTTGGTGCGCTCTTCACTCATCTGGGAAAACCGCTTGTGATCCAGGTCGCTTCTTTTTTTCATGAAGAAGCTCACCCAGATGAAATACAATACCGTTCCCGCTAGAAAGATCAGGAATACCGGAATGCTGTAGATCGCCAGAACCACGCCGAAAACGATAAAATTGAAGACAGAAAAGAGAACGCTTAGTGATTGATTGGTAAGCAGGCTCTCTATTCGTCGATGATCGCCAATACGCTGCATAATGTCGCCAGTCATTTTTACATCAAAAAAGGAAATCGGCAATTTCATTAGTTTTACCAGGAAATCGGAGACCAGTGAAATATTGATGCGGGTACTCAGATGCAACAGGATCCATCCACGAATGACTTCGATCATGGAACGCCCCAGGAATACGAACACCTGGCCGATTAGCACCAGATAGAGAAAATGGATGTCTTTGTTCTGAATTCCGATATCAACCACACTTTGTGTGAGGAAGGGAAAAATGAGCTGCAAGAGACTAGCTGCCAACAATCCGAAACCAAGCTGCAGCATCAAGCGACGGAATCCTTTTATGTAGCTGAACAGGAAAGCAAATCCCTGTTTAACGGGTTGATCATCGTCTTCTGTATCCGATAGGCGGGGCGTCGGTTCCAGTAATAGCACAATACCTTCTTCCGTAGTTTCGCGTGCGTGTTTCCCTATCCAGTTGTCAAGGAATTCGCGAACGGAATATACCAGCAGGCCGTGTGCGGGATCGGCAATGTACACTTTTCCCTTTTTGATTTTGTAAACCACTACAAAATGCCGTTCGTTCCAGTAGCAAATACAGGGAAACGGTGCGTTTTCCACCAGGTTGTTGTAATCGATGCGAGCACCCAACGTCCGGAACCCTATCTTTTCTGCAGAATTACTCACACCATGCATACTGCTGCCTGCACGTGTGGTCTCTGAAAGCTTCCTGAGTTTTTCCAGTGAAATATCCCGCCCGTAATGTTTGGCGATCATGCGTAAACATGTAGGCCCGCAATCCATGGTGTCTGGCTGGCGATAAAAGGTAAATTTTTTCATCATTAGTATTTTAACTCATCCCATCCTTTCTATTGGGATAGATTGGCTTGCGGTGCATAATCGGTTTACGCCATCCGAACTTCATTTTATTCGGAATTGTTTTGTCTTCCCTCTATTCCTATTTGTAATTAAGGTTCAATATGGGAGCGCGAATTTAATCCGTAATCCGGTTGGATAATTATCATCTGAAAGCAGAACCCGTTTATTTTTCAACAAATGGTACTCTCTCCCGATCCGGAAAACAAAACAAATTTAGCCCCCGACAGTCCGTTCAAATCGGACTGAACTGTATTAAGATCCATTTTTTGTTTTTTTTTCAGCAGTCCGAATTAACTGGATTGTGCCCACTTACTTTTGAGTCATTGTTGCAACAACAGACTGATGCTATTACAGTCTTTAATGGTTAATAGTTAATGACAACTATTTATTGCGATCAATCATCGTAATGAATAATTCATACTGTATTCTTATGAATAAATTAGTGAAAATGTCTGCTTTCAAAAACGAAAATATGGAAGCATTGACAAAATTGGAAATGGCCCAGGTACTGGGTGGAAAAGTCAGAACAGAATCGTATCCTACCGCTTGGGAAGCAGGTATGTCCGATACAGAAAACTGGATTTATAACGGACAAGTACCCGTAAGTGGTACAGTGACGTATTCGGATGGCAGCAGCCACCAAATGTATCCATAATTCCAATTGATTCCAGGAGAGCAATTCTCCTGGAATCTATATCCAATAACAAAATGATTCTCATTTCCAGTACTCAAGTAGATCCAGTGACCAACAATGTCATCGATTGGATCCATCACCTGGCTCCCGAAAAAAGAGTGATCCGTATCAACGACGATTCCGGTTACTATTTCCAGTTCCGGGGGAAAGACATTTATTTGGTAATCGGGAGAGAACGGATCCACCTGGATGAAATACAGGCTTTCTGGTACAGACGAGGGCGAATCCGGTATAAAAGCGCTACAACGGATATTTTGAGAGAGATGAAACAAAAGGAAGAATTGCTGTTGGAAGAATACCTCGAATACCAACTGACCAAAAAAAGATTCATCAATCAGTACTCCCGTTCGGAGCTGAATAAGCTGGTGGTGCTGGAAATGGCTCGGGAAATGGGTTTATTGATTCCCGAAACCTATATTGTGGAGACCCAAGATGATCTGAACAGCCTGCAAACGACTGAATTGATCACCAAGAATTTTCTGAGCGCGTCTCTTTTCGAATTATCCGACACCAATGCAATAATGTACACGCAAGAGTTGGAACGGGAGACTGAAATCCCAGCTTTTTTTGCCCCCTCTCTTGTCCAGAAAAAAATAGCAAAAAAATACGAGTTGCGCGTCTTTTATCTGGCTGGAATATGCTGGAGCATGGTGATATTTTCCCAGGAAGACCAACAAACGAAAAGTGATTCCAGGATCTACAACCATGAAAAGCCCAACAGGTCCGCTCCGTTCGAACTGCCCGATGAGGTTCGCCGTAAACTGACAAAACTCATGGAAGCACTCCAATTGAATTCGGGATCGATCGATATGATTGTCACTCCTGAAAACGAATTCGTTTTCCTGGAAATAAACCCCATTGGCCAATTCGGGAACGTTTCCGCTTCTTGCAATTATCCTATTGAGCGAGCAATTGCCCGATACCTCCTTAATGACACATTATGAAATTAGACGAATTACAACTCCAGGTGCACAACAACAGAGGGGGTTTTCAACTGTGCTTTCAGAAAATTGTTGAACTGAAAGCTTCAACGGGAACGACCCGAAAGTTAACGGCCAGTCCCTTCCATCAAACGGGTAGACGACATGTGCTCCAATGCCACAAACCGGTTTGCAGGTTGCATTAATTATCACTCCTATGAAAAACACACATTTCCAGCTTTATTCTAATTGTCTGTTGGTCAAAGGACATCAGCGATCATTGATTATGGATCTCCAACGCGAAATCTCCGAGCTGATTCCTGGCTCTATGTATGAGGTGCTTCAACTGCTCAATGCTTCCGTTCCCTTGTCAGACGTTTATGTACAATATGGTGAAGAAAATTCTGAAACAATCACAGAATACCTGGAATACATCCGGGAAAAAGAATTCGGTCACTTCTGCGATTCCTTTGATACGAAGCACCTCCCGTCATTCGACACGGTATATGAAACCCCAGAAAAAATAAACAACGCCATTATCGAACTGAACAAGGACAATCTGCTTTCGTTTGAGAATTACCTTTTCCAGCTGGAAGAAGTACGGTGCAAATACCTGACAATCTTTTTCACAGAGATCACGGCCTCCACCGATGTTTTCAGCATCCTGCAGCTCACCAGCAGGACCAGCCTGATATCGGTGGAACTGATCATGCCTTATCCAGGTGAGGGGCTTCCTGAAATGATCAGAGAAATGGATCACTCTGGCAATAAACTAATTTCACTGACGCTGCATAACTGTCCGGATAATACGGCCGAAGTGTTGCCCGCTCCGCTCAATTATACGTTGGTGTGCCTGGAAAGAGCAATTACCGGGTTTGGGCACTGCGGAGTGGTAAAATCAGAAAATTTCAGCACGAACCAGCAAAAAGTAGTAGAGTCACTGAACCACAATTCCTGTCTTTATAAGAAAATAGCTATCAATACGAATGGTGAGATCAAAAACTGTCCGGCTATGAGCAAGGTGCTGGGGAATGTATCTACAACAACTATCAAGGCTGTGATCGAGGTTCCGGAAGCAACCGCTTTATGGGATATCCGAAAAGACGACATTACTGTTTGTAAGGACTGTGAGTTCAGGCACATCTGTACAGATTGTCGTGCTTTCACTGAAGATCCGGAAGATCGCTTCAGCAAGCCGTTGAAATGTGGTTACGATCCGTACACCACCGGATGGGCCGACTGGTCTGAAAATCCATTGAAACGGAAAGCCATTCAACACTATGGATTATCTGTCTAAGATGATAGGAAAATCCTTTTAAAACTGCTGATCAGGCGATCAGCAGAATATCTTCCCAGTTTCCAGTTGTTTCCATTGTATGTGCAAGCAGCGCCATACCTATTCCAGCAACACCGTCCAGGAAATTCACTTCATTCAGATAGCCATCTTTTGTCCACATTTTGAAACCAGCATGGCCGTCCTCGAAATTTGCCCGAAGCATGGTGTCTTCTATCCAAAAATTGGCTGCCGATCGAAATGCTTCTACACCGGTCAATTGATGCATTCGTTGATACAACAATGCTACTCCAGCAGTACCGTGGCAAACACCAGTATCCAATACGCCCGTCTCTGACGGATCTTTGCGTTTGGTGGTTTTCAGGCAAATGGCGATTGCTTCATTTTTAATGGATGTATCATTCAAGGTTTCACCAGCCATCCAAAGGGCGATGCAGACGCCTAAATCTCCATAGCACCAGGCCAGTCGGGATTCAGTAGGTGGCACTTCTTCGGAAAAATAATGCGGAAAGGTGGACCTACAGCTTGAATCCAGTTTTTCGGACAAGATGAACCGCGCACAGCTAGTGAGGAGTTCTCGCGCCTTTTGATCATTTTCGAGATAATTCTCTCGAATAACCCGTGAAAGCATCATCAGTATAGCGGGCATACCGTGTGCAAGACCAAAATTGAAGACACCGGTGTTTTCTTCCAGGAACGTTATATTGGATGTCCAAGCAACCCTGTCTGCATCAATCTGAAGCTTCGTTTCATCTAGGCGCTGGACAAAATCGTGTGCATAAGTAGCTGCTTCTGGCGTAGTGAGTAAATATTGCAGCAAACCGCAGGAACCGTGTAAGAAATCGAAATTACCCACATTCAGCGCAATCGACCAGGCTTCCAGCACATAAACATCCAGCATACCAAGAATTTCATGCATGGAATCCGATAGCTCTAACACTTCTTCACGGGCATAAAACCGCATTAACCAATTGAATCCTGCCAGACCGTTGCAGTAATAAGGATTCAGAACAAGTCCCTCGCCCTGGTTTAAATGACTGGCAATCAGATCTTCTATAATGGATAAATCCGATTCGTTTCCAGTTTGTTTATAGTGGTAATAAAAGAAGAGTGATAGACCAGGGTTTCCAGACAACACCCCCTGATTGGGCTGTTCGTTGTGGGTGTCATTGGCAACATGTTTAGCCAGTGCCTCCCGGATCTGGGTGATTTTCTGATTGGGATTCATCGTATTGCTTGTTTGTTCTTGTTTTTGTTGAAAAGAGAAAAATCCGGAAGCAGCCCGAAGTAATTTCAGACTGCTCCGGATAACTAATTTACTAGCATCCATTTAGGTATATACAAGTGCCTCCTCCACAAGTTTGAGGATTGCATGGAGAAGAATTGCCTCCGGTTGTTACCGGTCCGTCGCTATCTTGAATCATTCGAAGACCTCCCTGAATAGTTGCCATATTCTGGTCATTTAAACGGGTAATTGTCTCTTTGTTCAGGTTCAATTTACCCTGAATATTGATCTTTTTCATATCAATAAAATTAAATGTATTGCTTACTCTCTTAATTGGGATTTTCAGCATACTCCTGTGTTGTACAGATGACAGAAAAGGAATCAACCGGATATGCAGTAATGAGTTGGCATATCCGGATTGATCCCAGTTCAATTGATGACTAGCAACCGTTTAAGTACACGCAAGTGCTTGCAGGAGAACCACAAGTTTGAGGATTGCATGGAGAAGAATTGCCTCCGGTTGTTACCGGTCCATTGCTATCTTCTAGCCTGTTGTTACGTCCTCCCTGAACTGCCGCCATATTCTGGTCGTTCAAACGGGAAATTGTCTCTTTGTTCAGGTTTAATTTACCCTGAAGATTGATCTTTTTCATATCAGTAAAATAAAATGTACGCTTACTCTCTTAACTGGGATTTTCAGCATACTCCCGCTTCTACGGCCATAAAAGTGAAACGAAGGTAGATGTAGCCAATCCGATAAGATCGGATTGTATTCACTTAGTTTTGTCTCCAAACAATAATTCATTCGTGTTATGAAAAAAATTGCATTGGAGGGGAAATTGACCCTCAGAAAGGAAACGATTGCGGCTTTGAACCGGGATCAGCTGCACAGTGTTGTTGGCGGTTTGGAGCGGACTCAACAGACAAAAGACATGGTTTGTATGGATGAAACGAAAGTTTGTCCGGCTACTCAAACGTGTGATACTGCTTTTGTAATTGCATAATAGTAACCATTCAACACCAACCACTATTTACAGAACAGCAATGGCTATCTTTTCGGAGGTAGCCATGCTTTGATTCAAGAAAAAAAGTGTTGCCTTACAGTATTGAAAAATTACAATGGAATATACCTTTCACGATACCCTTATTATACGCACACCGCTAAGGCCATTTCAATCTTCTTTTTCCGAAGATGAGTTGGTCAGTCTGTTCTCACAAAAAGCTATTCAGGAAGCATTGTTCCTTGCTTCACCGAATTTACTGGATGAATTCTGCAAGTGGCAGAGCGGTGCTTTCGAAGGGGAAGAACGGAAGCAAAAACTGGTGTTTTCCCTGCAGAAATACGCTCTGCGTATGCACAACCGTTGTACTCCCTTCGGTTTGTTTGCCAAATGTGGTATTGTCCGGTGGGGGGATAACAACCAAATCATACAGCTGCCCGAAAACCGGTATCGGAAGACTCGCCTTGATATGCATTTTTCTTGTAACCTTGCCAGTGAAATTTCCCGACTTCCTCATGTACGGACCCATCTGAAATTCTTTCCGAACAATAGTCTGTATAACGTTGGCAGGCGTTTCCGCTACGTTGAATATACCTATGTCGACGGTAAGCGCAATTACCAGATCAGTGCAGTTGATCATTCAGAATACATCGATCTTGTATTGCAGGATGCGCGAAATGGTGCTTCCATACAACAACTAGCAGCCATACTGATGCAGTACGATGCCGAACTTTCTGTAACCGAAACGAAACAATTTATCGAAGAACTCATCGATGCGCAATTGCTCGTCAGTGAACTGGAACCCACTGTCAGCGGCTCTGAGGTGATGGTTATGCTGGTAAATCGGTTGACCAGTATTCAACAACAAGCAGATTCCGAAGAGCTATCCAATCTGGTTGATTTTTTGGAAAAAACAAGCCGCAAATTGGGGCAGATCGATATGAATCTATTCAATGAAATTGGCCACTACACAGAACTACAGGAATTCCTAAAAACCAGTTCCATCCCTTTTGAATTAGGAAAGCTATTTCAGACGGATCTGTTTATTACAGCGTCTCCCGAAAATCAAACCATTGATCAGGCATTTCAGGGACAACTGAAAACGGTAGTCCGGGTATTGAACCGATTGACAGTAAAACCCGATAAAACCCATTTATCAGAATTCAAACGGCAATTTTACGAACGGTACGAAAACGCCGAATTACCCTTATTGACTGTACTTGACAATGAATCGGGAATCGGTTATGCCGGTAACTCCAATCATACTGGAGATACAAGTCCACTTATCAGGGATTTTCCTGTGAACTCCAAAATAAGCAACGGCTTCGAAATGGTCTGGGATCAACGGGAATCGTTTTTACTTCACAAGCTGACACAAGCGCTTAAGGTGAATGCGCAGGTGGTACACATAGGACTTCATGAGTTGGATTCGTTCCCTGAAAACTGGACTGATTTACCAGACACGTTTCCCGTACAGTTCAACCATACCGGTAATCAGCTTCTGATCAAAGGTATTGGGGGAAGTAGTGGTGTCAATATGTTAGGTCGCTTCACTACAGGAAACGAACAGATTCGAACAATGGTGGAAGAAATTGCATCTTATGAACAGGCGTTGCATCCGGAAAAGATCCTTGCCGAAATCGTGCATCTACCAGAAAACCGAACAGGAAATGTACTGTTGCGTTCCTCCTTTCGGAAATATGAGATCCCTTACCTCGCTCAATCCGAATTGCCCGACGAACAGCAAATAGATCTGAGTGATTTGTATGTTTCTATCCAAAACGACGAACTAGTTCTGCGTTCCGCAAGGTTGAACAAAGAAATCCTTCCACGACTCGGAAACGCCCACAATTATTCGTTCAACTCACTTCCAGTTTACCATTTCTTATCTGATCTGCAATATACTGGGAAAAGAAGTGGTGTTTCTTTTGACTGGGGAAAACTGCAAAACGAATTTTCCTTTTTGCCACGTGTTGAAGTGGGAACGGTTATCGTTTCGCTGGCTACTTGGAACGTAAACAAAATTGTAATCAAGAAACTGGATAGCCCGGAGAGTCTCCTGGAATGGAAACAGGCCAATCAATTGCCAGACTTGGTATTACTGGTGGAAAGCGACAATGAAATGCTCATCAATTTTGGGGACAACCTTAGTCTGCAAGGATTCCTGATGCAAATCAAAAACAAATCATCTTTCACACTGAAGGAATTTATATTTTCCCCAGAAACAGCACTTGTAAAGGATGACAACGAAAAAAGCTATACCAACGAGTTCATTGCGATTCTGCAGAGAAAAGAAACTCCAGTGGCTATGGAGCGAGCATTCGTTCAGCGAACGGACACGGCTGTCCCACGCACTTTCGTTCCGGGTTCAGAATGGTTGTATTACAAGCTGTATTGCGGGATCAAAACGGCCGATGAGATCCTCACTGATGTCCTGCAACCTTTGTCGGAGAATTTGATCAACGAAAACAGAATAGATTCCTGGTTTTTCATCCGTTATTCCGACCCGGATCCGCACCTTCGAATTCGTTTTCACATTCCGGACGCAAGTAATGTTGGTCGGGTAATTGAATTGTTCAGAGAATACCTGCAATCTTACATTGATCAGAATTTGATCTGGAGCATACAACTAGACACCTATCAACGTGAGATAGAACGATACGGCGAGTCGACGATGCTGTTGTCGGAACAATTGTTTTTCCAAGACAGTCTGGCAGCAGTCCAGCTGCTGAATCTGTTGGGTCCAGATGAAAACGGTCAGCAACTCAGATGGCTTTCAGCTCTCCGATCCGTTGACAACCTGCTGAACGATTTTCGTTTTAATCTGCAGGAAAAACGCGATCTGATGCATTACCTGAAAACCGCTTTCGGACAAGAATTCAACGTGAACAAACAACTGAATAAATTAATCGACAAGAAATATCGGTCCGTACAGCGGGAAATAGAAGAGATACTTAACACTTCCAGTGATAAAACGAATGAATGGTATCCGATAATTACCTTGTTGGAGCAGAAGTCCGCAGGAATCCAATCAATTGCTGCCGAACTTTTACGTTTGAATGCAACAGATTCTGCATTGGGCAAAGAGAATCTGGTCAGCAGTTACATTCACATGTTACTGAACCGTTTGATAAAGAACAAACAGCGAATGCATGAATGGATCCTTTATGATTTTCTCTACCGCACCTACAAGTCTCAATGTGCCCGAGCAGGGCTCAAAGAATCTGCTGCAGCGATGCTTGGGAGTGAATAGTGATTTTAGACGTGCCAGGTCGACCAGAATGGGGTTCGGAAAAATGGTATTCGGGTCTAATCCAAAAAACCAATGACCAATCGATTGACCCGCTCATATTTGTAAGTTTTTCGGTAAGGACAGTAAATGATTTGGGCTCCGAGCTCACGCATGAACCGAAGGTATTCCCCACAGGTGCTCCTGGAAATTTCCAGTTTTCGGGCAAAATCCTGCATACTTCCAGTAGATTCAATCCGGATCAAGTAATCCATATACTTTAAGCGTTCTATTTGTTTGTGCATAGGGCTTCTCCATTTAGAATAATTCGACCTTCACAGCGCGATTCAAACTTGTATGGTCGCGCTTTTTTTTGACAAATATTCCACCTTAGAGAGTGAGAAAAAAGACTCTGAGTTGTCTATTCATGAATTATCTGACAGATATTTCATAAATTATTTATTGTGTAAATGGGGTTTAAGTGATTGATTATCAAATATATGAACAGGGGCAAATCAGCCGCCACATCCATTTGTCAAAAAACCGACATTCGTATCCCTTACAAGCCTATGTTTGTAGAACAATTTTAAAACATTAAAAGCATGAAGTCTTCAACGTTTGAATTATTCACCAGCAAAGTCCTTTCAAAGGCATCTTCTATCCGTATTGTAGGTGGTGATGACACATCCGGAATTCCAATAGGAACTGACCTCCTTTTAGGCGGTGGAACGAGACCGAAAACAACACCCATCAGCTCAACGGCAACGCATATCAAAAATGAGGATTGGGATGGTGTTGATGAGTCTGCGACAATTGAATTCATAAAACCGTAAGTGTTTTTGTGATTTTCAATTCGATCTAATCTACTATTACTACTTTCCTATAGGGAACAGGTTTGCATGTTACTGTGAAATTGCTCATCCTTGCCCTCAAATCCTCGCCAAAGTATTCGGCTTTTGTAGAGGTAGATTCCCCAAACTCAAACCTAAACTACCTCGATCACATGTTTTGACCTCAATCCATTTGGAATGATTTGTATCTCCAGTTGCGCGTGCTTGTTTGGTTCCACTTGAACAATGAGTTTGTCGGATTTATCCCTTTTGGTACCAATTTCCACTTCATAAGTTCCCGGATCCAAGGCCATAAAAACCGTTTTTCCGGAATCGATCTTTCCTTTTTGTTCGCCATTGATAAAGATCGCACTGGCAATCAAGCGGTTTTGCATTTGTTTTTGGCGCATGAAATGAATGCCGCTTTTATTGAAATGATCATTATCAATAAGTGAATCCATTGTGGAACGTTTCCGGTTGCGAATCAGCTTGAGGATGAACATCAAAATAACCAAGGGAAGCAATAGGCTCAGAAAAGAAAGTGACCCTACAATGGCAATCGGGTATTTATCACCCGGATTTGGCGCAATCAGCTCAATCCAAAACCTGGTTGGATAGGATTCCATGAACAAAGATCCAATAGAAAGAATCAACGCCGCAAAAATGTAGATGTAAATGAGAATACGACTCATAGTTGATTCATTTGAGGCTAAGATAAAACTTCTTCCTTTAAACCAGTAGGGGCGCAATTAATCGCGCCCCTACTGAAGATTATTGTTTTTTTACTCCGCAGCAACCTCCCGGCGTTCACCAATCTGTTGTCTCCACATTGCGTAATACAAGCCTTTTTCATCCAATAATTCGCTGTGTTTACCGGTTTCGATGATGACACCTTTCTCCAATACAAAAATGCGGTCGGCATGCATAATAGTCGATAAGCGGTGCGCGATCAGAACGGTGATGTGTTCTTTTTTATCCGTGATCTCGCGAATGGTATTCGAAATAGCTTCTTCAGTCAAGGAATCCAAAGCAGAAGTTGCTTCGTCGAAAACCATCAATCTCGGGTGGCGCAGCAATGCACGGGCAATTGATAAACGTTGCTTTTCACCACCGCTCAGTTTCATTCCGCCTTCTCCGATTACGGTGTCCACTCCGTTTTCACTGCGCGCGATGAGGTTCGTACACGATGCTTTTCTTAATGCCTCATCGATTTCTGCGACGGTTGCATCTGGTTTTACGAACAATAGATTCTCTCTGATCGTTCCGGAAAACAATTGTGTGTCTTGCGTTACAAATCCCAATTGCTGCTGCAATTCTTCCTTGTCAATTTCCGCACTGCTTACTCCGTTATAAGTAATGTCTCCGCTTGGAGCACTGTACAAACCAACCAATAGTTTCACCAAAGTACTTTTTCCTGATCCGCTTGGCCCTACGAAAGCAATCGTTTCACCTTTATTCACTTCAAAGGAAATATTGGTTAAAGCATCGTAAGAAGCAGTTTTGTGACGGAATCCTACCTGGTTGAAAGCCAATTTTTCAATGGCATTTAATTGGGTAGGTTTCGTAGGCTTTACTTCGATTGGGGTATTGATAATTTGCTCAAAGTTGTGCAAAGATGCTTCTGCTTCACGGTAGGAAATAATCACATTCCCCACTTCCTGCAAAGGCCCGAAGATGAAGAACGAATAGAACTGCAGGGTCATGATTTGACCAACTGTCAGGGTGTGTCTGAAAATCAGGAACATCAGGAAGAACATGATTGACTGGCGCATCAAATTCACAAAGGTTCCCTGGGTGAAGGAAATACTTCTTACCTGACGTACTTTCTTCAATTCGAGCAAAAGGATTTTACGCGTTGCGTCATTCAATCGCTCTGTTTCCTGTGTTGCAAGACCCAAGCTTTTGACCAATTCAATATTGCGCAAACTTTCGGTAGTACTTCCCGCCAATTGATTTGTTTCCTTCACAATGGTAGTTTGTACTTTTTTTATGCGTTTGGACAGTTTATTAGTAATATAACTCAACAACAAGGCCGAACCCAGGTACACAACTATCAATCCGGGATGCACGCTTAAGGCGTAAACAATCACGAAAACCAATCCTACGATCGAAGTAAAGAGGATGTTTACGAAGTTCATGATGAACCTTTCGTTGTCACTCCGTACTTTTTGCAGAATGTTCAGTGTTTCACCACTTCGTTTGTCCTCAAATTCGCTGAATGGAATTTGTAGGGTGTGTTTCAAACCATCCGTATAGATGTCAGCACCTACTTTTTGAATAGTCAGGTTTACAGTATAATCCTGAAATGCTTTTGCAATCCGGCTCACCATGGCAGCTCCGATCGCAAGTGCGATTAAGTAACCGACTCCGGTAAGGAATTCATTTTGCGTATAATCATCCGGATGAGTGGCATATTTATCCAATAATCTTCCGAAAATGTAAGGGTCTAACAGGGAGAATGATTGGTTGATACTGGCTAGTATCATGGAAAGGAAAACGAGTCCTTTGTAACGTTTTAAATAGGATACGAGTATTTTCATAGAAATCTAAAATTGGTGTTTTTTTCCTGAAGAATGAATGTTATTGAAAAAAATTGGAGTCTGAATTGTTGTTTCAACAGGAGATGCAAAAGTAATAAAAAGTTGCGGAATTTAAACCACATAGGCTCATAGAAAACATAGAATAAATAGTGTAATAGAACCATACAATTTCTTTTGTTTTACCAACTATGTATTCTCTGTTTCTATGCGCCTTCGCTGGAGCTACTGCGTAAGCGTTGTGGTTCACAAGAAGCCTCCCTTCAGTTTGATCCGAAGAGAGGCTTTGTTTATTATTAGGGTGTAACTCAAATTTAGTGACCGTCTGATACAACAGCTTTTGCACCTTTTTTGTAGCGGATTAAAAATACTACGGGAACACAGATCAGGATCAAACATGCGACCATGAAGAATCCGTGATTGTAACTTACCAGCATTTGCTGCCTAGTCAATAAACCGTCCATTTGACGATTGGCCATTTCAGCCGCTTCAACCGTATCGTATCCTTTTGAAAGGAAATTCTGAGTCAGCAACTGAATGCGTTCAGAAACTCCTTCGCTGTATTGATTGATGTAACCAATCATATTTCCGCGAACCATGGCATTGGTATTTGTTAAATACACATTGATCAAAGCAATCCCCACAGATCCACCCAGCTGGCGAATCATGTTTGCCAAACCAATCGCTTGCGGCATGTCTTTCGGATTTAATCCCTGAACTGCCAAAGAAAGGATTGGTGACATCATGAAGGCCATCCCGAAACCACGCAATACGAACGGAAGATAGAAATTGCCTTCCGAAGAATCCGGTGACGAGAACGCAAGCATCATCACGAAGGTAAAAGTCATTCCAATTCCAAAGAGAATCACCGTTTTAGGGTTCATTCCTCCTCCCAGTAATCGGCCTACCAATGGCATGGCGACGGCTGTACAAAGCGCCCCGGGAATCATAAACATTCCTGTTTGTGTGGCTGTCCAACCCAATGAGATTTGCACAAATAACGGGAAGATAAATACCGTTCCGAAAAGCATCAACCCGAGCAAAAAGTTCATAATGGAACCCATGATCATGTTGTAGTTTTTGTACAAGCGGATGTTTACTGCCGGATAATCAATGCGCAACTCCCGAATAATGAATGCCGTTAAACTCGCTACCGCAATAATGGTCATTGCAGTAATCTCATGGCTTTCAAACCAATCATCAGCTGTTCCTTCTTCCAATACATATTGAATGGAGCCCACGGAAACGACCAGGAATAAAATTCCCCACCAGTCGATCTTCCGGGGCCTGACGGCGCCAACCCGATCGGTGACATAGCGATAACTTAAGATGGTTGCTGTAATACCAATTGGAATATTCACAAAGAAAATCCAATGCCAGGAGAAGTTGTCAGTAATGTAACCACCAAGAGTTGGCCCGAAGGTTGGCCCAAGGATTAGTCCCATCCCGAAAATAGCATTTGCCGTAGAGATTTTTTCCGGAGGGAAGGCTCCAATGATAATCGATTGTGCCGTTGAAAGCAAACCACCACCACCTAAACCTTGCACAAATCTCCAGAAAACTAAGGTCCAAAGATCCGTGGAAAGACCACACATCAGGGACGCTACCGTAAAGATCACAACGGAGCCGGTAAAGTAATTTCGACGACCGAAAAAGTCGCTGAGCATACTCGTCAATGGAATAATAATCACGTTTGAAATAGCATAAGCTGTTACAACCCAGGCAATTTCTGTTGTTGTTGCACCTACGTTACCACTGATTTCGCGTAATGAAACGTTTACAATGGTCGTATCGAGTAACTCGAGAATGGCACAACTGATTGCCGTGATGACTAAGATCCACTTTTCAGCTCCCGTCGGATAAACGATGGGTGTTTTTAAAGCAGGAACTTCCACAATTATTTAACTTTTACAGATACATATGCGCTCAACCCCGGGAAAAGAATTTTCAATTCTTCTTTCGTCAAATGATCAATCGTAATTTTTACAGGAACGCGTTGTACAATTTTCACGAAGTTACCCGTTGCATTGTCCGGCGGCAATAAAGAGAATTTTGCTCCGGTTGCTCCTACGAATGAGTTCAATTTTCCGGATAATTTGATGTCCGGATAAGCGTCCACTTTAATTTCAACCGGTTGACCAATTCGCATTTTTTCCAACTGCGTTTCTTTGAAGTTTGCACTTACCCACAAGCTTGTATTATCAATTGCTGAACAAACAGATTGACCAGTTGAAACGTATTGTCCAACTTCGATGCTTCTTTTAGAAACGATTCCGTCACATGGAGCTTCGATTGTTGCGTAATCCAATTGAGTAAGAGCTAATTTCAATTCTGCTTCACGTTGACGAATCAATGCTTCCGCCAAAGAAATCATAGATACCTGACCCAGAGCCTGAGATCTTACTCCCGCCGATTGCGACTGAGATACTTTTAATTGTTTCAATGCGGAGTCGTATGTTGCCTGAGCAACTTCCAATTCCGCGTTGCTGTTATCCAATTCCGATTGTGTTGCTGCTTTTGCCGCGAACATGTTTTTTGTACGCTTGTTGTCTTCTTTTGCTTTGTTCAGTCTCGCTTTTGCAGAATTAATGCTCTCTTGTGTCGTTTCGGTAGAGAACATAGCCGCACTCGCACTTTGGTTGGAAGCCATTGCATTGCTTTTTACAGCGTTCAGGTTTGCTTTTGCATTTTCCAATGCAGCTTCAGCCTGAGCTACTTTTGCTTTGTATTCTGTATCGTCAATAGTAACAAGCAATTGTCCTTTTTTCACTTCTTGGTTATCTTCAAACAAGACTTCCTTTACGTATCCTGTGATGGAAGAACGGATCGGAACAATATTCGCATCTAATTGTGCATTGTCCGTAGATTCCGTATTTCCGCCTGTCATGAAAATGATGATTCCCACAACAACTGCGATAATGAGACCTCCAATAACGAATTTCATTTTAGAGCCTTTTCCCTTTTTTTCTGTTTTGTTTTCCTTTTCCATGAGTGTTTTAATTAAAATTTGATTGAACCTGATGTAGCATTGATTGTTGAAATGGCATTCATTCGTTTGATTTCGTGAACTTTCTTATTGAGTTTTGCTTGAAGTTCAGCGTTTAATTGCGACAAATAATTGACAACGGTAATCTTGCCGTTTTCCATTTGTGATGTTGCGGTTGATGTTACACTGTGTCTTTTCTCAATGATGATATCGTCTTTTTCGATCATTTGAGCAAGTGCACTTAATTGAGCCGTTTGTGTGTTTAAAGAAGATTCGATGTTGAATAAGAAAGCATCTTTTTGAATATCAATTAAGGTTTTGTTCAATTCAACTTTTGTTTTCTCTCTCTTCAAACCATATAAAGAGCTGATGTTCCAACGGATTGTTAAGTTTGCACTACCAAAGAAACGCAAATCCTGATTGATGAAATTCGGCCCCGGTCGACCATAGTTTCCTGCCGCTCCAACAGTAATTTTCGGAATCGCATTTACATTAATTTGTTTGAAACGCGCATCGAGTAACTTTGCCTGAAGATCAAAGATTTTCATTTCCGGACGTTGGATTTCGATTCGCGCAGCCTGACCTCCAATTGGCGTTTCTGTAAGAGCCGTATTTTCATCTACCGGCTTTCCAATGTAAAGCGTCATTGTTTTGTAAAGTCCTTCCAACTGGAATTTCGACTCGATGATGTTTTGCTCTGTTTTCAGGATCTCAGCTTCCAATTCGTCCAACGAGCTCGAAAGAACCAGGCCATTGTCTACTCCGGCTTTCACGTTTTTCGCTCTGTTCGTAAGATCTTCTTTGTAAAGCTCCAAAATTCGCAGATTCTCTCGGCCTAAAAGAACATTCACATATAGTTGGTTTACTCGTTCAACCAATTTGTAAAGTTCCACTTCGTTTTGTTGGATGGTCAATTCCGAACTCAACTGTTCTACGTTGCGTTGCGATTTTGTCAGTCCCCCATCGATGATTGTTTGCTCCAGACTTAAGGATGTCAAATAAGCATCGTGAGGGAACTTCAGATCCATTCCGGGAAAATTGAACTGAACAACTTCCGTATTGTAAGTTGCCTGACCCATGAATGATAATTTTGGCAACCAGTTTTCGCGGATTGCTTTTTCGTTTTGTTCCGTTTGTTGTAGTGTAACTTCGTTTTGTTTAATCAGTGGGTAGTTTTTCTTTGACCAAGAAATGCATGAGTCCAGAGAAATGGAGGTTTGCGAAAACCCAATTCCTGCGGTAGCAATGCTTAGTACTGTCAATAATTTGCGCATAATTGTTTGTGTTATTGAAATTTGAAGGAAATGAAATCTTTGACGGATTCTTTGATTTTGTCTTTGGCTTCACCGTTCCAATCATATCCATGTTTTTTCAGCATTAACTTATAAAGCGGCGATGCTAAAAACGGATAGGCACAGAGTGAATGCAGGTTGACCATGAAAATTACCGGGTCAAAAGAGTTGATCTCCCCGTTATCAATTGCCTCCTGAAGTGTTGGAATCAGCAGAGATTTTTGATTTTTGAGGTGTTTCACCTTTTCATGAAACATTTCCGGATTAATAGAAATCTCTTTGATAATAAACATAGACATTTGAGGATATTCGGTGAAAAACTCGAACATATTGTCTACATACTGCATCAAACGGTCCTTTATCGGCATTGATTTATCCCCGATAACATTCATTTGAGAGAAATACTTTTCCAGTGCTCCGTCAAAAACAGCGTCAAATAATTTCTCTTTGCTTCGGAAGTAATAGTGAAGTAATGCCTTGTTTATTCCGGCTGTATCTGCAATGTCCTGCATTCTTGCACCATACAAGCCGTACTTCATGAAAACCTCTTTGGCAGCCTCCAAGATTTTTTCTTCCGTTGTTGAATCCTTTAATCCCATGGTTTAATTATTAAGTTTAACCATATGGTTAAACCGTTTTGCAAAAGTAAACAGTTGATTTTATATCTCAAGCATTTTTTGTAAAAAAAAATCTTAATTTTTTTGTCCCGAATAGTGATTGCACTAAATTTTATGGTACGGAAAGGATAATTTATAAGGAAAGTTGCCTTGTTGGACGAAACCAACTTCTACCAATAGTGAAATTGCTTAAATTTACATCATGAATAATTTCGAGATTACAACTCCGACAACGATTGTCTTTGGAAAAGACCAATTGACAAGGGTTTCTCAACTGATCAAAACACAGGCGGTTGATGGAAAAGTGATTGTTTTATACGGCGGCGGTTCCATTGAAAAATCGGGCTTTCTGGACAAGTTGAAAGCTGAATTGAGTGATTTGGACTTGCACTTTTTTAAAGGAATTGAGGCAAATCCCGAGTTTACTACTTTAATGAAGGCTGTGGAATATATTCGTGAACACAAAATCGGCTATATGTTAGCAGTTGGAGGAGGTTCCGTAATTGATGGTGCGAAGTTTATTTCAGGTGCAGTGAATTATGCCGGGGATCCTTGGGACGTATTGAATCAAGTTTCAGGAAGTACATTCACTTCTGCTGTTCCCTTCGGTTGTATTTTAACGATTCCTGCAACAGGATCCGAATCAAATTCCGGGGCAGTTATCAGCCGTTCAGAATTGAAGGAAAAAAGAACCATGGGTGGACCATTATTCTTTCCAAAGTTCGCATTACTGGATCCAACTTTTGTAGCGACTTTGCCAAAGCGTCAAATTGCGAATGGTGTCATTGATGCATATACACATACTATGGAGCAATACTTGACTTTCAAAGGAGAAAATTTATTGCAGGAGCGTTATGCCGAAGGAATTCTTTCAACTCTGATAGAAATTGGTGAAAAAGTATTGGAGAATCCGGCAGATTACGACTTGGCAGCAAACCTCATGTGGTGTGCCAATCAGGCATTGAATGGTGTGCTTCGTTGCGGAGTAACTACCGATTGGGCAACCCATATGATTGGTCATGAACTAACTGCTTTGCATGGAATAGACCACGCTCAGTCTTTGGCAATCATTGCTCCAAGATTATACGAAGTGAAGTTTGAAAGCAAAAAAACAAAATTGACACAATACGGAAGACGTGTTTGGAACTTGGAAGGTTCCGATGATCAGGTTGCACGAAAAGCGATCGCTAAAACAGAAGAATTCTTCCATAAACTAAGTGTAAAAACGCGCATTTCAGAATATACATCGGATTATCAGGATACCGCACGAATCATTCACGATCGATTTGTACAACGCGGTTGGAGTGGACTCGGAGAAAATAAAGATTTAACTCCGAAGGAAGCGGAATATATCGTTAATCAAGCTATTTAATTAATGGGACTTTCCAGCAGATATACCATTCGCAGAGAAGCATCACCTGCTTTGATTAACTTATTGACTCAGACAACTTTGGGTACAAATGGCGCGCGATACAAACATTTGGATACACCAACACGCATTTTGGAAGCAGATAATCCCTTGTTTATTTCATTGGAAAGAGATGGAAAAGTACAGGGAAATCTAACGCTTTGTGACCGTGGAAAACAATGGTATGTGCGTTATTTTGCTTTCGCGAACCAGAAACAAGCATCCAAAAATGTGAATCGCGTACCCAAAAGCAACTCGCGATTGAAAATGGAAATGGCAAGTTTCTTTGACGAGATTTTTGATGGCAAAATGGGAGATGCTCCGGATGCTTTTTACGCCTATATTGACCCGGCAAATGACCGGAGTAAGTGGATGTCTGAGCAATTTGGATTCCGCACGGAAGCACAATTGATTTCTCAGTCTTTCAGCCGTACAAAACCGCGTGCTGTAGCACATGTCAAAGAAATTGAATCGGAAGATTTGATCAAGGAATGTTTGGCTAAAGTGGCAGATTCACATGCTTACTTCAGTGAGCATCACGCAAAAAAAGGCCCTTTCTACGGATATTTTAATCAGTCCGGAGAAATAACCGGATTTGTAAAAGTGACCAAAGCCAATTGGGTGATTGAGCGCTTACCCGGAATGTTGGGCGGAATTTTCACCAAGTTGATCACCATTACTCCGGGAATCCGTCGCATCGTAAAACCTAAAAATCACAGTTTTCTGGTTCCGGAATCCTTATGGATCAAGGACAACGATCCGGGCGTTTTATCCGCTTTGCTGGAGGGAATTCTGGCTGCAGAAAAAGTAAATATGATGCTTTGGTTTGTAGACAGACGGGAATCATTGTGGAGAGAAAGCAAAAATTACGTTGATTGGGGCTTATTTCATAAAATGACACCGCAACCCATTGTAGATGTCGTTGTTTTGCGAAAGAATCCCTTGAAGATGGACGAACTGCGTTCGAAGCCGATCTTTGTGGCTGGTTGGGATATGGTGTAGTAAATACTTCTCGATATAATCCGTTTTTTCGAAAAAATAGTTAAATTCAAATCCATACAAAATAAACCCTTAGTTTGTTTGTTAACCAAGTAACGAAGGTTTAACTTTGTGTGTTGAATACTGATTTTATGCATCCTTATAAAGCAGGACCCTTATTGGAGCAAATCGTTATCCCTCAGGATTTAAGGGATAAAATGACTGTGGATCAATTGCCACAAGTTGCAGATGAAGTGCGCCAATACATCATTGATGTGATTTCTGAAATTGGAAACTCTCATTTTGGAGCCAGTTTGGGAGTTGTGGAACTAACGGTTGCATTGCATTATGTGTTCAATACACCTTACGATCAATTGGTTTGGGACGTTGGGCATCAGGCCTACGGACATAAGATTTTAACTGGTCGCCGCGAAGTTTTTCATACAAACAGAACAAAAGGAGGAATCTCCGGATTCCCGAAACGTTCCGAAAGTGAATTCGATACCTTTGGAGTGGGTCATTCATCTACTTCCATTTCAGCTGCTTTGGGAATGGCCGTTGCCAGTCGTTACAAAGGAGAAAAAAATCGTCAGCACATTGCCGTAATCGGTGATGGAGCCATGACTGCTGGTATGGCTTTCGAAGGAATGAACCATGCAGGTTTTGAAAAAGATGCCAACTTATTGGTAGTTTTGAATGACAATTGCATGTCTATCGACCCGAATGTAGGAGCGTTGAAAGAATACTTGACAGATATTACAACCTCACATACTTATAATAAAGTAAAAGATGAGGTGTGGAAATTGCTTGGAAAGGTCAGTAAATTTGGTCCTGATGCGCAATCTGTTGTTTCAAAAATATCCTCCGCTTTGAAAGGTTCAATCCTGAAACAAAGTAATTTATTTGAATCATTGAACTTCCGTTATTTTGGTCCGGTAGACGGACATGATGCAATTGGCCTAGCGAAAGTATTGGAAGATTTAAAAGATATTCCCGGCCCGAAAATTTTGCATTGCATTACACGAAAAGGAGCAGGATATAAATTTTCGGAAGAAGGAAATCCGACCAAATGGCATGCACCCGGAATTTTCAATAAGGAAACAGGTGAAATCGTCAAAATTGTTCCAAAATCGCCACAGCCACCAAAATACCAGGATGTATTCGGACATACGATTGTGGAATTGGCCGAACAGAATGAAAAAATCATGGGAGTTACTCCGGCAATGCCTAGCGGTTGTTCCCTGACTTTTATGATGGATGCCATGCCGGATCGTGCATTTGATGTGGGAATTGCCGAACAACATGCAGTAACATTCTCTGCTGGTTTAGCTACTCAAGGATTAATCCCGTTTTGCAATATTTACTCTTCGTTCATGCAGCGTGCTTACGATCAGGTATTGCATGATGTTGCTTTGCAAAATCTTCCGGTAGTTTTCTGTTTGGATCGTGGAGGATTGGTAGGAGCAGACGGAGCAACACATCACGGAGCTTACGATATTGCTTACATGAGAAGCATTCCGAATATGATTGTTTCGGCACCAATGAATGAGGCAGAACTTAGAAATCTGATGTTTACTGCTCAGGCAGAAAATCACGGACCGTTCTCTATTCGTTATCCACGTGGAAATGGGGTTATGACAGAATGGAAAACTCCAATGAAAGCAATTCCAATTGGTAAAGGACGAAAAGTAAGTAATGGAGAAGATATCGCACTGGTTACGATTGGTCATGTAGGGAATTTTGCTCAGGAAGCAATTCAATCATTGAAAGAGACCGGAGCATCTGTTGCGCATTACGATATGCGCTTTGTGAAACCTTTGGATGAAACCTTGCTACATGAAGTGTTTACCAAATTCGATAAAGTAATAACGATTGAAGACGGTTGTATCATGGGAGGATTTGGTTCTGCCATTATCGAATTCATGGTGGACCATAATTATCACTCAAAAGTGGTTCGATTAGGAATTCCGGACAAGTATGTTCATCATGGAACTTCAGAAGAATTGCACGCAGACTGTGGTTTTGATTCCCTTTCAATCGCTGCAAAAGTGAGGGAACTTCTGAATATTTCTTCTTCTGAAGAACAAAACCTTCAAAGTGAGGTAGGTTAGAAATCGCCACCCCATTTTAGCAAGTTATTTTCATTCAAATTCGGTGATAAGCTCTAATTTTGGGCCATGTCAAACTTTGTCCTGATAGCGGTTTGTTTCCTTGCCGGATTTTTCCTTCGAAAAACCGGGGTTCTTGCCAAAGGAAGTCATCACGGGATGAATGTATGGATTATTTATGTAGCACTTCCTGCTGCAACACTCAAATACCTTCCCAACATTGTTTGGTCAAGTGATCTCCTGATTCCCTTATTCACTCCGTTGGTTTGTTGGTTTGGTGCGTGGCTACTCACCCAACTTGTTTCAAAACGGTTTCATTTCGATCGAAAAACGAAAGCTGCTTTTTGGATTGTAACCGGTTTAGGGAACACCTCTTTTATCGGATTCCCGCTAATTTCAGCTTATTATGGCGAAAAGTATCTTTCGATAGCTGCAGTGACGGATCAGATGTCCTTTTTCACATTAGCAGTCCTGGCATCCATTGTCGCAATGCGCGCTTCCGGAACAGCGAAGGCAGATTTCAAAACGATCAGTTTAAAGTTGCTGAAATTTCCACCATTTCTGGTTATTATCATAGCGTTGATTTTACCTCATTTTGTTTCTTTTGAACCGATTAATCCTTTGGTTTCAACCTTGGCTTTAACGCTCTCTCCCTTGGCATTGTTTTCTGTCGGCCTGCAATTCGAATTGGGAAAAATGAGGGATGTATTCAAACCAATTTTGGTGGCTTCCATTTATAAGCTCATACTTTCTCCATTGATCATTTTAGGACTGGCATTTGCTTTTCATACCGGAGAAATGCAGACAAAAATTTCCGTTTTCGAAGCTTCAATGGGAACCATGATCAGTGCTGGAATTTTGAACGATCAATTTGGATTGAATCCAAGATTGAGTAACCTGATTGTCTTTATGACTATTCTACTTTCATTTATTACGAGTGGAGTGTGGTATTTTGTGTTGGAGATTCTGATATGAAAACCGGCTGTTAGCCCACTATAACAGGGCGGTTCGCTTAGCGTCCCGATAGCTATCGGGATGGCGAATCAGCGAATTGGCAAATTGGCAAATTTGCGTTTGATGGGTTAGTAAATAATCAGCAACTGAAACCACAGATCAATCCTTTCCGCTTTCAAATTTCTTCCTATTTTTGCACTTCATAGAAAATATCATGAAACGAACAAAAATTGCCGATTTATTAAGTCAACCCAAAGTCGGGGAAACTTACCTTGTGAAAGGTTGGGTGCGTGCATTTCGCAGCAACCGTTTTATTCAACTGAATGACGGTTCTACAATCAATAATTTACAAGCTGTAGTTGACTTTGAGAATTTTGGCGAGGCAATTTTGAAGAAGATCACGACGGCTGCGTCTGTTGGATTGACGGGTGTTTTGATTGAATCACAAGGAAGTGGACAAGCTATTGAATTGCAGGTTACGGAAATCGAAATTATCGGAGAAGCAAATCCGGATGAGGTACAACGTACGGTCATGCAGCCAAAAAAACACAGTTTGGAATATTTGCGTGAGCAAGCACATTTGCGTTTCAGAACAAACTTGTTCGGGGCTGTTTTCAGAGTGCGGCATGCAGTAAGTTATGCCATTCATCAATTCTTTAATGATCGCGGATTTTATTACATCCACACACCGATCATTACCGGATCGGATGCGGAAGGAGCAGGAGAAATGTTCCGCGTAACCAACCTGGATGCGAAGAACCCGCCATTGAATGAAGATGGGTCGGTAAATTATACGGAAGACTTTTTTGGTAAGGCAGTGAACTTAACAGTTTCCGGTCAACTGGAAGGAGAATTAGCAGCTTTGGCTTTGGGTCAGATCTACACATTCGGACCAACTTTCCGTGCGGAAAACTCCAATACTTCTCGCCATTTGGCTGAGTTTTGGATGATTGAGCCGGAAGTTGCTTTCAATGACATTCACGACAACATGGATTTGGCTGAAGACATGCTGAAATACATTTGTGACTATGTAATGAAGAACTGTGAAGATGATTTGAAATTCTTGAACGAACGCGAAGCACAGGAACAACAATCGAAACCGCAGAACGAGCGTAACGAGTTGGGATTGATTGAGCGTTTGCAGTTTGTCACGACCAATGATTTCAAACGAATCACATATACGGAAGCGATTGAAGTTTTGATGAATTCCAATCATTACAAGAAGAAAAAATTCAAATACGATGTAAATTGGGGAACTGATTTGCAATCGGAACATGAGCGTTACCTGGTGGAGAAGGAATTCAAACGTCCGGTAATTATTACAGATTATCCGGCGTCTTTCAAAGCATTCTACATGCGTGCAAACGACGGATGCGAACCCGGAAAAGAAACCGTTGCCGCAATGGATATTTTATTCCCCGGAATTGGCGAAATGGTTGGTGGATCTCAACGTGAAGAGCGTTTGGAAGTATTGCAGAAAAAATGTGCAGACTTTGGAATTCATGAAGAAGATTTGTGGTGGTATTTGGATACACGCCGTTTCGGATCGGTTCCACACGCAGGTTTCGGGTTAGGTTTTGAAAGAATGGTGATGTTCGTAACAGGTATGACAAATATCCGTGATGTAATTCCATTCCCGAGAACGCCGCAGAATGCAGAGTTTTAAATCGAAAATATACTTAGTAAAAAGGCTCAGAATTTCTGAGCCTTTTTGTTTTCTTATAGTTTTGTCCATTTATAATTCGAACCTCCGATCCGAACAAAATAGATACCACTTTGTAAATAGGATACATCGATCTGATGATGGGAAGAACTAGCATCCCGATAAATAACAGAACCGTCCAACCCGATCAATTCAACCTCCGATTCTTTATCAGTTTCAACAAACAGGAGATTCTCTGTTGGATTCGGATATATTTTCACAAAGGAATTTTCAGGATTATTTAAACCCAAACCGGTTGTGTCAATGATCACTTTCATCCTGCCCTCGTTATTCAATTCATTGGTTTCATTGAATGCCCAAACACCATCAGCACGATGGAAAAGGTAGTAAACAGGCTGTTGAATTGGATTTGGCAAACTCACGAAATGGGAAAATGCAGATGTATTTCCAACAGGTAAAGGTCCATCTGTAAATTGATTCACAAAAGCATCCCCGTTATCAAAAATGGAATCTGTAGACCAGAAGAATGTGGTAATAGCAGACGGAAGATTCGAATTCCCCAAATTCGCAATGGAGTATTGTGTGTTGAAAGAAGACGGAACCATAGGAATATAGATCTCTGGCTGATCGAATGCTTCCAGATCAACGGTTCTTCCGTTAATTTTAAAATTGTCCATTCTGAATCCTGTTGGTGCAACTTCTCCTCCAAAAGAATGGTAATTTGCTCGTTGTGCAAATCGGAATTTCACGTTTTGTTGTCCTTCCAGAAAACTAATTCCACCGGAAGCATGTGTCCAATTCGGGACAGATCCCCAACCTGGTTGTTGGTTTAGATAAGTAATATTGGAAGAATTATACCAATTAATGGCTTGAGTAAGCTGGTTGGTTGTGAGAACGTTCCAGGTATTTCCACCATCAATCGAATAAGATAAATTGGATCCGTTCTCACTTGGAATATTGGATTGTGTACCAAAACTACGGTAGTCGAATTCAATGCTCAGTTGATCTACATGCGTAAAATTGTAGGAAGGAGATTCAAGGTAATAAATCGAATACAAATCTTGCCAGTTACCTCCCCATGGTTTCATATAATCCATAACCCATTCTCCGGAATTAGCATCCGCAACAAAATCGCCGATTACCAATTGTGTTCTGAATGTTCCCTGAGAATGTCCGGTTGAATCATTGTATTGGTTCCAGCCATCAATATAAGTTTCCTCAAATTCATAATGAAGCGGATATGGATAGTTCGCGCTTGAATCCATCGCCAGATCAAATACATGGAAATTGTTGGTTTCATTGGATTCTGCAATGGAGTTCGCTGCATCAATGTGACAAATCACATAGTTATAAGCTGAATAGCTGGCGGGCATCTGTTTTTTAATACCAACTATTTGCTTTTCGAAGGGTTGAATTGCACCGATGCTTTTTGTGACTACTAAATTATCTCCGACATTAAGAATGCTGTCAACACTTAGATATACCTTTAATTGCGATGGATTACTGAGGTAGTTCTCGTTGTTCTTAATATGGAAATAAAAACCTAAGTATTTATCTGTTCCGGATGCCATGATTTTTTTCTGAGTAGGGATCATCAGGTCAATTTTCTTCTCGGTAATTTGAAAGTTATCCAGAAGAAGTCCCTCAGAATCCAATGAATCTGTGCTCACGGTGCTATTTGTGACAAACATGAATTGGATGAATTTATTCCCCAGAGGATCTAGATCCATTGCATAATGGGTGCGGTCATCATACAATCGTGTCTGATATTGGTCGCTGTCAACAATAAAGGCCATTTCGCGAGAAGATCCGTATCCAATATATCCGGGAACCACTTGCACAGTAGAATAGGTTAAGTCGTTTCCATCCCATGAATCAAGTACCGAATAATTGTTCAAATGCATCATTTCTTTATAGGATTCGTTGGTTGGAAGCAATGCTTTCCAATTCATTCCACCATCCACCGAATAAAGAATGGATCCCATTGATAGGGTGGTGAGGCTTGCCGTAAGATCAGCTAAAAGGTCAAACTCCAGGACCGGGTTGGTTAATTCTGAAAGATCATAAACCGGTGAAAACAAATGGGATCTGGAGTAACTGCTTAATTTGTCTCCGTTTGCATTCGTTACAAAGGCTTTGTTTCCTGAAAAACAAGTGTCTAAATCGTGCCCGTTTCCGTTTCCGGGACCCCAATTCCAGTCATTTTGAAATAAGGAGGAAGTACTACTCCAACCCGAAACGTCCGTTTCAAAATCATTCGAATAAGGCAAGCTTCGGACTGAGTCCATATCAAGCTCAAAATAGCCGATGTTATTCCACTCGCGCATTTCATCTGCTGCCTGGTTTGCATCCGTTTTGAAGAAGAGGTAGTACCTGCCGGGAACAGTTGTCGGTTTTGTAAAGGTGAATGTTCTGGAAAGAAATGTCGTATCACCTACCTGTGGTTCGGAATTGAAACCCAGATCTGCATCTCCTGCATCCAAAATAGAATCATTAGACCAGTAAAAATGTGTTTCGGTTGGGGGCAGATCAGCCAAACCGGAATTAAACAGTCGGTAATGCAAGGTGTCAACTGACCATGAATTCGGCATAAATCGGTGCAGCAATTCCTTTTCAACGGAAGCATCACATTTCGTTGGCCCGATGTAAATATCATCAATCGCTGAACGATCAACCATGGCTATATCATACCAGGATTGAAAACCCATTCCCTGTATCCTGATTTTAGTACTGGCTTGTGTGGAATAAGCCGCAAGATCAGTACAATGACATTCCCATTCATTCTGGCGTGGCTGCGGAGTAGTTGAAATAGTACCTCCGAAAATAGGATAACTCACTATTGGTCCTTGAATTCCGGGCATCACAACTGCTAGATTGTAATGATATGATTTATACCAAAAGCAGATTGAATTGGAAGGACTTCCGGTCAAATCAACATAAGGACTTTCGATCGTTAATGCGGTTATACTCAGGTTGGAATTTAAATCATGATACCAGCAGCTGTCTCCTGAATGTGCATTTTCGTTGTAACTCCCATTCGGATCACCTAGATGCCACGGTTCGGCAGATCCAACGGATTGGATTTTCCAATAGCCCGGGCCTTCGAAATCATCATCCAGAACCTGGTAAATCGGATCGATTTCCACTCGGGTAAAATTTGCATTGTTCAATTCATTGAATTCCTGGATGACATTGGAAGTATCGAGTACATAAAACACATAATACGTTCCTGCATTTAATCCCTGCGGTAAAGGCAGTGTTTTTGTCAATAATATCGTATTGGTAGTGAGGACAAATTGTGCTTCATGTCCCAAGGAAAGATCTCCTGCGTCTAAGATCGTATCGTTTGACCAATAATAGGCAGCCTGGAAGTTGGTACCCTGATTGTATTCACCTGTATAGATGCGGTTGTATTTCACGGTGAATTCCGTAAAGTTAGGGCTGAGCCCTAATATCGGGAGATCGGGAGTAGCTGTTATATCGATTTGCTGGTCACGAATAATAAAATCATCGATCATCCACCCACGAAGACTTGCTATGTTGTTTTGTGCCAGGAAGCGAAACGTTACAGAAGGAGATCCTTGTAAAAATGCCAGTGATATGACCGAATATTGAAAAGCGGAGCTTGGGGAATAGAAGCCGTCTGCAGCTGTCTGCCAGTTATAGGAAGGTGATCCGGCATTGATCAATAAATTCCATGTCGTCCCTCCGTCTAATGAATATTCCAGCTTGCGCATAATATTTCCACCTTGCATAGCATGGTAAAAACTGAGGATTTTAGGATGTGATAAGTCAGACAAATCAAATTCAGGAGTTTTAATATAGCATGTGGTATTCGGATCCATATTCCCTGTTAGGTTCGTTACCCAAGCGTTTACTGGAGAATGAGCGACTGAAAATGCTCCAAAATTTGGTTGCCCGACTTGCCACTGATTTGCTCCGGAAACAGCAACAGCATTCCACGAAGACATTTCTGAAGCAGTTTCAAATTGATTAGAATAAGGAAACGTTGAAATCTGGCCAAATAGATTGCTGAATGTGAAAACTATTGAAGACAGAAGAAGAACGATTTTCATGGCAGTTAAAATGAAATTTATAGCATAAAAGTAAACTATTTATAGGATATCCTCGCGGATATCAGTGCAAAGTTTGCTGTTTATGGGTAGAGGGTTAATGAGTTAAATTCAATAAATAATCTGCCAACTTTCCTGTGTTTTAAAAATGAAATCCGCCTATTTAGCTTATATTTGGATAAATATTTAGGGCAACTATGGCATTAAGGCAGCAGCTCACCCAGAAACTGGAACAAAGACTTTCCCCACAGCAAATTCAATTGATGAAGTTGTTGCAGGTTCCTACTATGGAATTGGATCAACGGATCAAACAGGAATTGGAGGAAAATCCAGCTTTGGATGAAGGAGCCGAAGAAACGGACGAATACGATAACGATCCGGAAGATGATTACAAGGATGACGAAAACGAATTTGATACCGACTTCGATATCAGTGATTATTTTGATGACGACACGCCGGATTATAAAACTCAGGTAAACAATAAGAGTAAGGACGATGAAGAACGTGGGGTACCACTTTCAGTAGATTCTTCCTTTCAGGATAAATTGACAGAACAATTACATTTATTGGATTTGGACGATACTCAATTTCAGATTGCGGATACCATTATCGGGAATCTGGATGAGTCTGGTTATTTGAATCGGGAATTAGATGCAATTGTAGATGATTTGGCTTTCTCTTCAAATCTCATGGTGACAGAAGCTGAAGTGGAGCATGTGCTCAAAATTGTTCAGGAACTCGATCCGGCTGGAATTGGTGCCCGCGATTTGAGAGAATGTTTATTGCTTCAGATCGAACGGATTCAGGAAGGAAATATCACCTTATTTACCGCAAAAAAAATTCTGGAGGATCATTTCGAAGAGTTTACCAAAAAACATTACGATAAGATTCAAAAGAAACTGGAAATTGAGGATGAAGATCTGAAAGAAGCAATTGATGCGATCATTCGATTGAATCCAAAACCGGGAGGTTCTTTGAAGGATAATTCAAAAAGCGTTCAGCAGGTTATTCCGGATTTCATGATTGCAGAATTCGACGGGAAATTGGAGTTGTCTATTAATGGTAGAAATACACCGGACTTAAAAGTTTCTAAGGAATATGAGCAATTGCTCAGAAGCTATGGAGAAGGTGCTAAAACATCCAAAGCAGATAAAGATGCACTGATGTTTGTGAAAACGAAACTGGAAGGTGCAAAATGGTTCATTGATGCAATCCGTCAACGTCAGCAAACGCTTTATACCACGATGCATGCCATTATGATGTATCAGTATCAATTCTTTTTGACAGGGGATGAAACGAATATGAAGCCGATGATTTTGAAGGATATTGCGGAAATCGTTGGTTTGGATATTTCAACCGTTTCCCGCGTTGCAAATTCGAAATATGTTCAGACCGCTTATGGAGTTTATTCATTGAAGTATTTCTTCTCTGAGTCACTTTCAACGGATTCCGGTGAGGAAGTTTCCACAAGAGAAGTGAAGAAAATCCTGACAGATGCAATTGAAGCAGAAAACAAGAAGAAACCGTTGACCGATGAACATTTGGCAAAATTGCTGAATGATAAAGGATACAACATTGCCAGAAGAACGATTGCAAAATACAGAGAGCAGTTGAATGTTCCCGTTGCGCGTTTAAGAAAAGAGCTATAATGAAAATCATTTCTAAGATTCTTTCCTGGGTTTTCTTACCTCTTTTAGCTCCTGTCTACGCGATTATTATTGCCATGTATGTTGAAAGTTGGGAAGCTGATTTTTATCAGGGCGAAAGTTTATTTTCATTGGATGAACGAGCAAAGGAATTCTTCTTGTATCTATTTACTTCCTTTTCATTTCTTGCTCCGGCCTTAACTGTTTTATTTCTGCAAACAAGAGGCTCTGTGAGCTCTGTTATGATGGAAAAGAGAACCGAGCGTATCATTCCTTCCATCATGGTTGTTTTGTTTGGTATTTCATTATTGGCGATTCTGCTTCTCAAAGTTCCTGAAAGACTCCCGGGAGCCCGATTTATATTTGGACTTTCATTCGGCTCTCTAATTTCGGTGATTGCTTGCACCATTCTTACATTCCGCTGGAAAGTTTCTCTTCATGCAACGGGAATGGGAATCCTGACAGGTTTTTTGTACATGTACTATAGCAAAATGCTTATTTTCCCTATGTGGATCTTAGTGCTTGCTTTCATTGCCAGCGGAGTCGTTATGTCGGCGAGAATGTACCTGAAACTTCACAGTTTAACTCAATTGGTGGTTGGTTTTGCGATAGGTTTTGCAGGGCTTGTTTTGGGTATCAAATTCTTCTTTCTTTATTATTAGGATTTAAAGAATCTTCATCATTGTTGTTAAGTTCGACGACAAAAAATAGTCTTTTTTGTTAAATTTGTTTCACTTGTTGACAACCTTTCCAACTTTTTGGTGTCTAGCTGGTACAGAACTAAAAACAAACCGCGTTGAAAAAATTATTGATCTTAGCGGGATTCCTTATTTCCATTTCGGTCTCTTTCTCCCAGGAGCTCGATCCAAGAATCCTCAAAAACAAAGGCAAACAAGCCGAAAAGATGTATGAATACAATAAGAATTCATACAATTACATTTTATTCGAATTAGACCATTCTTATGAGGTTGTCTCTAAAAACGCCCTTTCAAAGGAACAACGCAATTCGATAAAAAAAGACATTCATTTTACTGATTCGGACTTGATTAATATTGGCACTTCCAATTTTAACTTCTATGATTTGGGTATTAAGCTGTCTAAATCGGAAAGACAATACGTTCAACTGGATAAGGAGCGCGTCTTGGTTTTTTATGCAATCCCTGAAATCACAAAGGCTTTTACCACAAGCCCCCTAAATACGAAATAAGACCTGAACCTTATGAAGAATTTTCTTTTTGCGCTAATAGTGTTATTAGCCGGTCATGCTTTTTCTCAGCAGACAACAATCCAAATGACCCCGGCAATCAACGGGCAAACTATCAACACCTGTAATGGGTTTGTCATCGATTCAGGTGGACCAGGTGGTGCCGGCTACGGAAATAACGAAACGGTAACCGTAACAATTTGTCCGGATAATCCTGGAGATGTTATTTCAATGGTCTTCAATATTTTTCAATTGAGCACTACGGATGATAATCCTGCAGCGAATATAACCAACATGGATTACATGGATATATATGACGGAAACTCTACCGCAGCTCCAACTTTAGGAACTTATTCTGGAAACCAGTTGCAAGGAGTTGTTATTATGTCTACTCCCTTAAACACTTCCGGATGTATTACTATTCGTTTCCGTTCCAATACGGTGGGAACAGGATTGTTTACTGCCAGTGCAACCTGTACAACGCCGTGTGCAACACCAACGGCTGGAGGTTTCATTGTTGCAGGCGAAACACCTGATAGCACACGTATTTGTGTTGGAGATGCTGTTGATTTCTCTGGGGTTGGATCTTTTGCCGCACCGGGATTTACACTTGCAAATTATGTGTGGGATTTCATGGACGGAACAACTGCTGTTGGACAAAACGTATCTCATCAGTTCAATACTCCGGGTCAATACCGTGTTCAATTAATTGTTACAGACAATAATGGGTGTACCAATACAAATTTATTGGATTTGCAGGTTTTTGTAGCTACAATTCCCAGTTTTGCAAATTTTCCAAGCGATACCACTTTGTGTTTGGGTGAAAATGTAGTTTTCACGGCTCAACCATCACTTTATCCCGTTATATGGACTGGATTTCCAGGATCTGCAACGGTTGATGATGGATGCTTAACGGATGATCAATTGGGAGTTGCACAGGAAATTCCAATTACTCAAACAGGATTCAGCGCGGGCTCTACTTTGACTCAGGTAAGTGATATTGAAAGTTTGTGTTTCGATATGGAACATTCATTCATGGGCGATTTGGTAATTATTATTGAATGTCCAAACGGACAAAGTCAAATTTTGCACCAACAAGGTGGTGGTGGTACTCAAATCGGAGAACCAAACCCAATAGATAATGTAGATTGTGACGATCCTTCAACTCAAGGGATTCCTTATAATTATTGTTTTACACCGATGGCTGCTGAAACATGGGTTGATTGGTCCAATAACAATGGCTTTGGTGGTACTTTACCTGCGGGAGATTACGCACCGATTCAACCGTTCACCAATTTGGTTGGCTGTCCGTTGAATGGAGTTTGGACACTAATTGTAGTAGACAACTGGGCTTCAGATGATGGAACGCTCTTTACTTTTGAGTTGAATCTGGCTCCTAATTTATATGAACCAGTAACTACGTTTGAACCTCAAATCGGGTTGGGAAGCGATTCTTCTTATTGGGTTATGCCGGCAAACTTTGCAACAGTTTCTCCGGATGGTGATGTCTTGACAATTAACCCAACTGCTGCCGGAACTTTTAACTACACGTATGTTGTTTTAGATAATTTCGGGTGCCAAAATGATTCTACTGTGACATTAACTGTAAATGAAAATCCACAAGCTGATGCAGGCCCGGACGCTACAATTTGTAATGGAACACCTATTCAGTTGGATGGAAATATCGTTGGAGGAAACAATAGTTGTGATTACACATTCAATCTCGAGGATTCCTGGGGAGATGGTTGGAATGGGAACAGCTTACTTGTAACCATAAATGGTGTTACTTCTACATTTACAATTCCTGGAGGATTGACAGCCTCGTATACTTTATCTATTCCAAATGGAGCAGCTTTCACCGTTCAATTTGATGGTGCAGGAGCTTTCATTAACGAATGTTCATACGAAGTATTAGATGCTGCAGGTGCAGTGGTATTATCAGACGGAGCAAATGGAAATGCTTCTACAACAGTTCACAATTTAGTTGGAAATTGTCTGGGTAACTTGACTTATGCGTGGACTCCGGCAGGTGCCGTTTCGAATCCGACTATTTTAGATCCAATAGCTACAGTAAATGGAAATACGACATTGACATTAACGGTTTATCCTACCGGACACCCCTTGTGTGTAACAACAGATCAAGTGAATGTGAACATTTCTGCTTCTGCAAATCCAGGAACTAACAATACCTTGTCAATTTGTGCTCAGGGAACTCCAACAGATTTGTTCCCGCTTTTAGGACCTGGAGCTTCTCCGAATGGAACATGGAAGAATCCTACCGGAGCAGCTGTTATTATGCCATATGATCCGATTACAATGAATCCGGGAATTTATACCTATACGGTTGATTCGAATGGATGTGTTTCTTCGGCAACGATTACAGTTACGGAGATTAATCCAACGGTTACAGCTATTCCAACAGCAGCAAATTGTCACGGAATAGCAAACGGATCAGCAGCTTTAACGGTTACAAATGCTACAGCATACACTTTGGATGGTGGGGCGAATACTCCAATACCAGCACCATTTGTTGTGAATGGTTTGGCAGCAGGTACACATCAGGTAATCGTGTATAATGTGGGTGGATGTACGGACACGGTTGATTTTACAATTACCGAACCAGTAGCTTTAGCCATTACTTCTATTACACCAGATCTGGTAACTTGTTCAGGCGATACTTCCACATTAAGTGTTACAGGAACAGGAGGTTCAACAGCTTATACATTTACATGGTTCACAAACGCGGGAGTTCAAGGTGTTGGTACAACTATCAATGTGAATACCATTGCAACTACTCAATACTGTGTGGTATTGACTGAAGCTTGTGGATCTGCACCAGACAGTGCTTGTATGATCATTACAATTCCTCAACCGTTGGACTTAGTACTTACTCCGGATGATGCAGATGGTTGTTATCCTCATCATGTCATTTTCTCGAATAATACTCAGGGACCAGGTGTACCATTATTAAATACCATTGATTTTGGTGATGGAACACCAATAATTACAACAAATGCATTGGATACGTGTTCACATACCTATGAGCATCCGGGAGTGTACACCGTAAGCATTGTATCCATTTCTGATACAGGATGTACTTATATGAATACGTTCACGGATCTGATCACGGTTTATGACAAGCCGGTAGCTGATTTCAATATTTCCCCAAATCCGACAACCATTTTTGAAACACATATTATGCTGAGCAATACAAGTTCAACAGATGTTGTGGCATACAGTTGGTCTATGCCGGGAGCAGAACCAAATCAATCGTTTTTTGAAGATGTAGCTTTAGATTTACCTGAAGGAGTTGTAGGAAATTATGATATTACGCTGGTTGTTACAAATGCGCATGGATGTATGGATTCAATAACTAAAATTGCGCAGGTATTGAGTGATGTGATCTTATATGCTCCAAATACATTTACTCCGGACGGAGATGAGTTCAACCAAACGTGGTTCTTGCATATAGATGGAATCGATATCCAACAATTTAATTTGCAAGTATTCAACCGTTGGGGAGAAGTGATTTGGGAAAGCAATGATCCGAAAGGTTCCTGGGATGGAACTTACCAGGGAAAAATTGTTCCGAATGGTCAGTACAATTGGATTTTGGAAACCAAGGAATTGGTCAGCGATAAAAAGTATACCTTTAACGGATACATCAATGTAATGCGTTAATGAAACTTCAAACGTTTACGTTGTAACCCAATTCAGGAAAATTCTTCTAATTATAAACTATTGAAGAATTTTCCTGAATCGGGTTGTTTAAACTACCAAATTAGAAAGAATAGTATTCTTAAAAATAGAATGAAAAAATTAGTCAACCATCTAATTCTGCTTTGTAGAAAAAGTAAAATAGCGTCAATAAGTATATTGCTTTTTCAGACTCTTATTTCTAATGCTCAGACTGTTTCGGATAATTTATCCTGGGTTTCCGGAAGTTCTGTTACATCAGCAGTAAGTCCGTCTTTTAGCTTTTGCAATGGTCAGGTAACCTATACTGTTACGTCTCCAATTGGATTCAGTAATATTTCTACTGCGGGTAATCCAAATTATACTACCGGTATGATTACTCCTGCTTATATTTTCGATCCATCCCTAAGTATCCCTATGGCAATTACATTTTCTCAACCGGTATGTAATCTGCGTATTCGATTTGTTGATTTGGATGGGGGACAGAATGAATATTTAAGTGATATTTCTACTCCTTATACTGGTTTGACGGATGTAATAGGTCATTTTTCTAATCCCGGAAACGCGACACAGGTAAATTCAAGTATGGATGATGCTCAGGGATGGGTAGAATGGGACGGACCAATAACAAACTTGACGTTTAATTACAATCGACCGGGACCCGGTTGCGGGTTGATCATTGATTCGATTATCTTCGAATGTTGTTCGAACCCTCCCTGCAATCAACTGCCAAATCCCGGAACAAATAATACATTGAGCACTTGTCCTCAGGGATCATCAACAGATTTATTTCCACTTTTAGGATCAGGTGCTTCAGTGAATGGAGCATGGACAGGTCCGACCGGAGCTGCGGTAACTATGCCTTACAATCCAATTACGATGAATCCGGGAGCATATACTTATACTGTTGACTCAAGTGGCTGCGTTTCATCAGCGATTATTACCGTTACAGAAATTAATCCGACAGTTGTTGCTGTGCCGACGGATGTAACTTGTCACGGATTGTCAAATGGTTCTGTTGCCCTAACCGTTACAAATGCAACAGAATATTCGCTGAATGGTGGACCCAATACACCAATCCCGACTCCATTTGTCATAAGCGGATTGGTTGCAGGAGCTTATCAGATTGTAGTATTTGCTACTGTTGGGTGCTCAGATACGGAAAATTTTATGATCAATGAACCACAGATATCGTTACCGTTAATCACTTCCGTTTCACCGGATCTGGTTGTGTGTTCCGGAGATACTTCAACAGTTACTGCTACAGGATCCGGGGGTTCTTTGCCGTATACGTTTACTTGGTTTACGAATAATGGAATTGTGGGAACTGGTTCAACCATTAATGTATCAACAAATCAGACGACACAGTACGGAGTAATTATGACTGAAGCTTGTGGTTCGATACCAGATACTGCATTTGTGACAATTGTTGTACCTCAACCATTGATTCCGATACTTACTGCGGATGATACGACTGGTTGTTTTCCGCATCACGTGATATTCTCGAATAACACAGCTGGTCCAGGAAATGTAGTAACGAGTACTATTGATTTTGGTGATGGAACACCGGCAATTACGACGAATGCATTGGATACCTGTTCACATACATACGAATCTCACGGAAATTATACAGTTTCAATCACTTCTATTTCTGATAATGGGTGTGTTTATTCCAATACATTTACAAATATGATTGCGGTTGACGGCCCAACTGCAGACTTCACTATTTCTCCGAATCCGACAACGATTTTTGAAACACATATTCTAATGAATAATACCAGTTCATCAGATGTTGTCAGCTATAGTTGGTTCATGCCGGGCGCTGAGCCAAATCAATCATTCCTTGAAGATGTGAGTATTGATTTACCTGAGGGGGTTGTTGGAAACTACCCCATTACACTGGTTGTTACAGACGCAAATGGATGTATTGATTCGGTAACTAAAATTGCGCAGGTATTGAGTGATGTGATCTTATATGCTCCAAATACATTTACTCCGGATGGAGATGAGTTTAATCAAAACTGGTTCTTGTATATTGACGGAATTGATATTTTCCAATTTAATTTGAAAATATTCAATCGATGGGGAGAAGTAATTTGGGAAAGCAATGATCCGCAAGGTTCCTGGGATGGAACTTATCAGGAAAAAATTGTTCCGAATGGTGCGTACACATGGATTCTGGAAACACGGGAATTTCTCAGCGATAAAAAGTATACCTTTAATGGACATATTAATGTACTTCGCTAAATGAAAGTTGAGATTTTTACAGGTAATCCCATTCAACAAAATGGTTCGATTGTCTATAATGAACAAGGTGATGCGGTAATTATTGACCCGAGTTGCTATGAACGATATGAACAACAGGAATGGATTGATTTCATTCAGACAAATAACCTGAAGGTACATGCGGTATTGAATACACATTGCCACATTGATCACATTACGGGAAATGCTTTTTTTGTCAATCATTTTGGAGTTCCATTCATGGCACATAAAGAAGAGCTGTTTACGCTTAGTTTTGCAGAACGTTCTGCACAGATGTATGGATTGGCGGCCTATGTTCCGTCTCCGGAACCAACCGATTATTTGACAGATAACCAAGTGCTGAAGTTCGGTGAGTTGGAATTCAAAGTAATCTTCGGCCCCGGACATTCTGTTGGACATGTAGCTTTTTATAGTGAAGCAGACAACTTGTTGATTGGCGGAGATATCTTGTTCAAAGGAAGTTTCGGCCGAGTTGATTTACCGGGTGGTTCAATGGAAGTGCTGAAGAAGACGATTTTTGACCGGATCTTTACATTGCCTGATAGTACGGTTGTTTATCCGGGGCACGGACCAACGACAACGATTGGTGAAGAGAAACGGACGAATTATATTTTTCAGTTTTAGTAAGAACTTAGAATAACTAAAAAATCCATTGCTATCACAGGGAATTTTTGTTTTTTGGATAAGAGTACACTTATCCTTCTGTTACCATGGTAATTATTTTTAGAAAAAGTGGACTTGCTCAGAAACTTCGATGAAGCTCTGCTCTTGCAATCTCATGATGCGGACTGTTTTGCCTTAAGAACAACTTTTTTGACTATCTATTTTAACTTAAATTCTAGTTATTCAACCTATTTCGGATGAATCTTGTGAGAAATTCATAAACTTGCCTTATATTTAGTAGAGGTTAGCAACTAAAAAGGATCATTTTTCACCAAACTGAATTACTCTAAATTTAATCTATTGAATCCATGAAAATTTGGGCACTATTTGCGGGATTAATTGCCCTAACTTCTTGTACGTCGAATAATCGCGCTGATGAAAAACCTATTTCATCACAAAACAGCATTGATTCTGCACAAATAGTCGATTATTACAACCGAGCTACTTTATATGCAGATTCTAACCAATATTACAGAAAGAAGGCACGTGAAGTTGCCCTAAAAAATGGATCTACAACTTGTAAAGCAACACGCTTGTTTTTGGAAGGGAAAGCCTATTTGTATGTAGGGAAATTAGACTCTGTTGATGCCATTGCGAATGAGGGTTTGAACATGAAATATCAGCCAAATGAGAAAGGATTTCGCGGAAAATTTTACAATCTGAAAGGAAATACAAATGGATACAGAAGGAATCTCTATGCTTCGTTGGAATATTATGTGAAAGCTGAACGGATTTTTAGGTCAGTCAATGATTTGGGCTCTCTTGCTGGTATTTATAACAACATTGCAAACAACTACTTCAGTCTGAAAGATTATCATACCGCATTGGAATACGCCTCTAAAGCATACCAATTACTAGGAAATGTCCAAGAAGATCGCATAAAAGCAAATATTTTATCAACCTACGCCATTACGCTTAATAAAACGAAACATCCAAAAAAAGCATTGTATATTGAAGCCAAGGCGGATAGTATTGCAAATTCAACGAATGATGTATTGGCAAAATTGGCGGCAACAATTGGATATGCAGAGATTTATAAAACAGATAGGCAATTTGATAGTGCCCGGTTGTATTACAATCAATGCATTCATCTAAGCAAGAAGTCGGGAGTGAAGCATTTTGAATTGATGGGACAAATCGGCTTACTTGGGGTTTATGACGAACAAAAGAACTTCAGGAAAGTGATAGAGAATGGAGATACGGTTCTGCTCCTTGCAAGAGAATTAAATAATCTGGATGTAACTCATACTTCAAAGCGAATTATTGGAAAAGCTTATGCTGCGAAAGGGGATTATCTGAAAGCGTTCACCTTTTTCAATGAATCTTATAATTTGTACAGTGAAACGGCTGGTGTCGAAAACCAAAGAAACATCAATGAATTGCGTTTAAAATACGAGTCAGAAAAAAAGGCAAAAAAGATTCTAAAGCAGCGTTACCAATTGGCCAAACAACAAAAGGAAATAAGCGAAAAACAAACATTCATTGCGATGTTGCTCTTGCTCTTGCTGATTGCGGTATTGGTACTTTTCTTTGCACGTAAACTATCCCGAAATAAGCAAGCTATTCTTGCATTGCAAGCGAATCAAAGAATAGCAGAATCCATGATTCAAGGAGAGGAGAAGGAACGTACCCGAATTGCTTTTGAAATTCATGATGGAATTGCGGCAACAGTTGCTGGAATAAGCTATAAATTGGGTGCTAGCACAGATAAGAATGAGGTCATTGAATTATTGAAGGGATTACAAGAAGATAGTCGTAAAATCGCCCATAATTTGATGCCTGTTGATTTCGATAAGGTCGATTTAATAGAGGCAGTTGAGTTGTTTTCAAAAAGAATTTCCACTCTACAGACTGAAATTATCGTTCTAAGTCAACCGATGAATTTGCAATTTAGCACTGCTAAAAGTCATTTGATTTATAGAGTATTGCAAGAACTAATCGGGAATGCACTCAAGCATGCTCAGTGTAGTTCCGTTTTTGTGAAGTTTGAATTGCTAAACAACGAATTGATTATTCAAGTAGAAGACGATGGTTTAGGAATGACCAACTCTCAAATTGAATCGGGCTTGAAGAGTGTGAAGGAACGAATTTCAGCATTACAGGGAAAAATGACCATTCAATCTTCAGAAAAAATGGGTACAACGGTTAAAATTCAAATGGAAGTATGAAGCAATTGACAATTTTATTGGGAGATGATCATCCATTGATTACCACTGGGCTGAGAGATACATTGCTTAAAACACCAATTGTTTCAAGGGTAGATTTCGCCAATAACAGCACGGATTTGTTGCAAGCCGCAGACAAGTGCAATTATGACATCATTTTTTTAGACATCCATTTTGGCAACGCTGATGGAAGAGAAATTGCTACTCGATTGTTGCAGAAACAGCCAGATTTGATACTTGCTGCATTGACTAGTTTTGATGATTCGGAAACAATTCAAACGACTGTTAATGCAGGATTTAAGGCCTTTTTTTTAAAGTCAGATGACATTACTGAATTGGTGGAATGGATCGAAAACAGGTCGTTTGACACCTTTTATCTTAGTCGACAAACAAAAGAATCTTACACCAGCCAGTCTCTTTTTAATGATGCGAAAAAGAAGACTCATATCCAACTTACTTCGCGTGAGAAACAGGTTTTGGAGTTAATCATGGCTGAGTATACTACCAAGAGAATTGCAGAAGAATTATTCTTGTCAGAAAAAACAATTGAAAATTATCGGTCAAGTTTGATGTTAAAACTGGATGTAACCAACTTAACCGGACTTGTAAAAAAGACCCTTTTATTGGGCTTGTTGCATGAGTAAACAAGGGTATTCCCTAGTTTGAAAAAGGAGGATTCCCCATATAATCACGTTCTTCAATAGCCGTAATTTTATTCTAGAATTTCAATCTTCAGAATCTGAGTAGGTTCTGTGCTTTCTTGATCTAAAAAGAACAATTGAGTTGTTGGAGTTTTTCAACGAATAAAATTTGAAAAAATGAAGAAAATAATCTTATCACTATCGCTGATTTGTGCAACTCAATCACTTATCGCGCAAATGCCAAACCATCATTGGACAAGAAATGCAGATGGAGGCACTTCTGCAATTGGAAAATGCATGGCAGTTGACGCTGCTGGAAATGTTTACACCGCTGGTGTGTTCGGATCTACGTCAGATTTTGACAATTCTCCGGCAGTTGGCAATCTCACATCGAATGGCGCAAATGACATTTTTTTGGTGAAAACAAGTGCGCAAGGAAACTTTTTATGGGCGAAAAACTTTGGTGGTTCCGGAGAGGATATTCCATCTGAAATCGTGTTAGACCAAGCGGGAAATGCTTATATCACAGGAACCTTTGTTGGAACAGCTGATTTTAATCCGGATGCTGGTGTTACGAACTTGACATCAGCAGGAATGGAAGATGTTTTTGTAATTAAAGTAAATCCATCTGGTCAATTGGATTGGGCAAAAAGTGTTGGAGGAACTGATAGCGACGAAGGAAATGCGATTGATATTGATGATTTTGACGGATCCGTTTTTGTTTTTGGGACTTTTAGAACGACCGTAGATTTTGATCCGGGAGCTGGCATTCAAAATGGAACAAGTAATGGAAGTTCAGATATTTTCATGTTAAAACTATCTGCAGCGGGCAATTATGTTACGTCAAAAACGGTGGGAAGTATTAGTGCAGACCGGGGTAGAGATATTGTAGTTGATGCTTCATCCGGAGATCAATTTATGACAGGAATGTTTGGCGGAGATACGGATTTTAATCCGGGCGTTCCAGTTGTTGAGTTAACCGGTGCCAATGACATTTTTGTCTTAAAATTGGATTCGTCTAATGACTTTGTATTTGCCAAAAAAATGGGTGGCATTGCTGTAGATGAAGGTAGAAGTATTGATATTGATGACAATGGGTTTATTTATGTACACGGCTCATTTATTTCAACCTGTAATTTTGACCCGAATGGCGGAACGATGAATGTAACATCGAATGGAAGTGATGATGTTTTTGTGGTGCAGTTAGCACCAGATGGATCCCTGAATTGGGTAAAAACGGTTGGAAGTATAGGGACAGAAGATTTTATGGACATGGATGTCACCAATTCGGGTGGTATTTACATCACCGGCGAAATGGCCAATAATATGGATGCAAATCCAGATTTAGCGATTACTACCACATTAACAAAACTTGGTGCTGAGGATGTCTATATTATTGCCTTGAATTCAAATGGAACGTTCAATTGGGCGACAAGTTATGGAACTGCAGACGTTGCTGCATATACCAGAGGATATGGAATTTATGCAGACGAGTCAAGCAATGTTTACATCACAGGATCTTTTACTGGCACGGTTGATTTCAACGCCTCTCCAAGCATGAACAACATTACGGCGGTTGCTGGTTCAGATAGTTGGTATCAAAAATTGGGATCAGGAGAAAATAGTTTGAATGATCATCAATTGCTTTCTCACTTATCCGTAAGTCCAAATCCAAGCACAGGTGTTTTTAATCTAAATTCAGATATTCAGTTAGAGAATGCTGAAATGACCATTACAAATTTGAGAGGTGAGGTGATTCAAACAACAACCAATTTCAATAGTCAAGATTTTAAACTCAATTTGGAAAACACAGCAAGTGGAGTTTATTTGATATCGGTTGTTTCGGATACATTCCAGGAAGTAATCAAGGTTGTGAAAGAATAGGACTGGACTAGTCTGTTGAATTTTATTAAATGATACTATTATGAAAGTTACGATGAAAAAAAAACTTACGCTCACTTGTTTTTTAGCGATAAGCATTCTTTGTGGGGCGCAAAGTCTTCCTCCAAGAACACCAAGTGCTTTTAATGTGAAGCAGCTGCATTGTGGTCATAGTTTAACTTCTCCATTGTTTGGACCGTGGCCTGGTCAATATACCGAGTTGGTTGCTGATGAAAATGGATTGGCAGGATGGCAAATTTTAGGATCGATGGTTGGAAAAGCAGATTTACCCGGTGCCTGGTTAACGATGCATTGGAATTATACTACTTCACCGTGTTGGCCGAATTGTTACGAACCGAATAGTAATCCCGCATTGGAAATTTCCAATTGGGAATTATTGGTGGTCACAGAGAATTTTGAAGGCCCCGCAAATAACAGTTTGAACCTTTCAAGAGAGAATTTGCTGAATTTCGTGAATAATTCTTGGCAAAATGGGAATAATGGAGCTGGAACACCAACCATGCTTTGGACCAATTGGCCTGGAATAGATGGTTCGGCTTACTTTTTTGACGGTTATGGAATACCGGAATCAACAGATGGAAGTGCTGCCGGATGGAGACAAATGCTCGATTTTCTAGAAGATGGTGGCATGGGAGGAACAAACGGTTGGCTGGCAATGCAGGATTATGCGAATGACAATAGAACGAGTGGCTGTCCACCGGTTTATATCATCCCCGGTAATCGAATGATGGCGCGTTTTTATGATGATGTACAGGCGGGTTTGGTGCCTACGATTACGCATGTGAATCAAATTTTTACGGATGGGGTTCACACAAATGATATTGGAGCTTATATGATTTCAATGATTCATTATGCGTGTATTTTTGGACAATCACCTGTTGGGATTTCAAATAATCTTCACGCCAGTGTGACAATTGATCCGGCCTTGGCGACTTACATTCAAAATATGGTTTGGGATGTTGTAACTAATTATCCAAGAAGTGGGATTGTTGAACCATTAAATGTGCAGGAAATTGTTCAATCGCAGATCAAAGTATTTCCAAATCCGGTTTCAGGTATTCTGAATATTGAAGTAGAAGATGTGTCACACAGCAAAGAAATTTTTGATCTATTGGGAAATAAGCTAATAACAACAGATGCCAACACGATTGATATGAGCAAGTTGTCCAAAGGCTCTTATCTATTAGTGATTGGTGATAAACAGAAGATTATAGTTAAACAGTGAGAGTAGGAAACAAGTCGGGGCGAAAAATTTTTCGCCCCGACTTGTTGTTTATTGGTATCGTAATTATTTCTTACGGAAGTAGATCCGAACAGGAACTCCTTCAAAATTGTACATTTCACGCAAACGATTTTCAAGGAAACGCTTATACGAATCCGGAATGTATTGCGGCAAATTACAGAAGAATGCAAATGCAGGAGCATGAGTTGGCAACTGCTGTACATATTTGATCTTCACATATTTTCCTTTCAAAGATGGCGGCGGATTGCTGTCAATTATTGGAAGCAATTTATCATTCAATTCAGAAGTTGAAATCTTACGCGTACGATTTTCAAAAACATCCATTGCTTTTTCCAAAGCTTTATGGATACGTTGTTTCGTAAGTGCGGAAGTAAAGATGATCGGAACATCATTGTAAGGCGCCAGATCATTTCTTAGGTTCTTTTCATATTCAACAGCAGTCATGGTATCTTTCTCTACCAAATCCCATTTATTGACCAAAACAACCACTCCTTTGTGATTCTTCTCAATCATATAATAAATAGTTAAATCCTGCTTTTGAATTCCTTCCGTAGCGTCAATCATGAAAATACAGATGTCGGAATCTTCAATTGTACGAACCGAACGAAGGACAGAATAGTACTCAATGTCTTCAGTTACTTTCGCTTTTTTTCTAATTCCGGCAGTATCAATCAACATGAAATCAAAACCAAAAGCTTTGTAGCGTGTATCGATTGAATCTCGTGTAGTTCCGGAGATGTCCGTTACAATATTTCGTTCTTCACCGGTGAAAGCATTGATCATGGAAGATTTACCCACATTTGGTTTTCCAACCACGGCAATGCGAGGTAAACCTGCTTCTTCTTCTCCGCGCGGATCTTCTTTGTCAAAGTATTTAACTACTTCATCCAAAATTTCTCCGGTACCTGAACCGTTTGCAGCAGATAGGTCAAAGACTTCCCCTAAACCAAACGACCAAAACTCAGCAGACATTCCAACACGATCGTTGTTGTCCACTTTATTTGCAATCACTAACACTTTCTTTTTAGACTTGCGCAAGATTTTTGCAACTGTTTCATCCAGATCCACAATTCCGGTTGTAGCATCTACTACAAACAGAATCACATTTGCTTCATCGATCGCAATTTCAACTTGCTTACGGATCTCTCCTTCAAAAATATCTTCTGAACCTTTTACGTATCCTCCGGTATCAATTACCGAAAATGGAATCCCATTCCACTCTCCACGACCATAAATACGATCGCGTGTCACACCGCTTATTTCCTTTACGATGGCATGATTACTTTCAGTTAAGCGGTTGAATAGGGTGGACTTTCCTACATTTGGGCGTCCTACGATGGCAATTATATTTCCCATTTTTTGTTTTTTAGACGTACTTCACAGCACTGCGTTATAGATAATCCCGGGCTTATTAATACCCGTACTTTTTCAATTTTTGTTCACTGGCTCTCCAGTCTTTGTCTACTTTCACGAAGGTTTCCAGGAATACTTTCTGACCTAGGAAAGCTTCCATATCCAAGCGTGATTCACGGCCAATGCGTTTCAGCATGTCGCCTTTTTTTCCAATTAAAATTCCTTTTTGAGAATCGCGTTCTACAATAATCAATGCCCGAATATGCGTAATGTTTTCGGCTTCCTGATAAGATTCAATTTCTACCTGACAAGCGTAAGGAACTTCCTTATCACAATGCATAAAAATCTTTTCACGGATCATTTCAGAAATAAAGAAACGAACCGGGCGATCCGATAATTCATCCTTATCAAAATATGCCGGACCTTCAGGAGCCAATTGTAAAATCCGATCCCAGATTACATTGATATTGAATTTATGCAAGGCTGAAGTTGGAATAATCTCTGCATTGGGAACTTTCTCTTTCCAATATTGAACGCGTTCTTCCAATTTTGCCTGGTCAGCTAAATCAATCTTATTCAAGATTAGCAACACCGGAATTTTCAACTTCACAATGCGTTCCAACGTTTCCTTGTGATTCATTTCGTTTTCAGACATGTCTGTGATGAAAAGCAAAATATCAGCATCCTTGAACGAATTTTCCACATAACTCATCATTGCTTCATGCAGCTTGTAAGAAGCATTTACAACTCCCGGAGTATCGGAAAAAACAATTTGATGGTCATCGCCATTCACTAATCCATGAATGCGGTGACGCGTGGTTTGTGCTTTGGAAGTAACGATGGAAAGCTTTTCACCAACCAATCCATTCATAAGGGTCGATTTACCAACATTTGGACTACCAACAATATTTACGAAAGCTGATTTGTGAGACATATACTTGAAATTTGGTGCAAAGATACGCTTCTTATTCTAAGAAAGTGCCGAAATAAGCGAATTCCTACGTTAATAATCTCAAATTTCCGGACATTTAATTCGGATTTCCGCCAAACATAAAAACCTGTTTATCAGACTTCGACATAAACTCAATCGATCAATGACAAACAGGTTTTAGTATTATTTGGAAAAGATTCTCTTGAATTTCATTAATTATTCCAGAGTAATAGATTAAAGGTGCTGGAGTATTGCATCCCTGAATAATTTTCAAAATCTTTCACAGTATAATTGTATCCTGCCTGAACAGACCAAATCAAGCGCTTGTTAGAGAAAATCTGAATTCCTGCAACAGGAGTAAATTGCATGGAGGCAAAATTTCGTTGAAAAAGACCACCTACTTCAAGGCCAAAGTATGGAATGAGGTATTTGCGATTACATTTTCCTTCGAAAGACAAATTCAAGCCGAAGTTAACATTGAATATATTTCGGGCAGAATCAGAACTTTGGGTGCTTTTCAGAATACTTAAGTTGGCATAAGTTTTTACTCGTGCAGGCCCACTTTGAGAAGATTGTTTGTTTTTTGCGGTTGCATAAATGACAAATTCAGTTACTATTCCGTGATAAACACCCAGTTTGGAGCTGTTCTTGGGAGTGTAAACTTTGTAGCCAATTCCTGGCATGAAGTAATCGTCCCATTCTTCCGTTTGAGCATAACCGGATTTATTTGATAGAACGAATAATAGCATTGTAATTAAAAAAATACGATTCATTTTGTTGAGATTAAATTAGAAAAAGTAAAGTCTGCTCACCTTGCGATAAACAGACCTCATTTACGGTTGATTTAGAATGGTTTCTCTTTGGATATGGAGTCACGGGTGTTTTTCTGAATAGCAATGGCTCCGAAAAGTGCAAGTACGAATGAAAAGGCAAAGAATCCTTTTTCGCTTCCCCACATGTTGGCATTCCACAAACCAACGACAAGCAATGAAATAGACAGGATGGTACAAAACCAGCTGATTCCATAATACAGATCGGTTACCGGAATTCCTTCCAATTTGTCACGGACACTTTTTTGAACGCTGATCACGGAAAACAAACCAAACATGATCACGGTAAAATAGTATCCTTTCTCACTCAATAAAAGCTGATTATTTCCAAAGACACCGCTGAAGTATCCGATTAATCCTGTTCCGAAAGCTACCCAACTGGCAGCAATAAATGCAAATGAAGGTTTCTGAGTCATCGTTTTAAGTTTAAAAGTTTTGACAAAGATGCACCTTGCTAATTATTTAGTAAAACGGTTTAGTAATACTTCAAATGAGTGAGTTGCGATTTTCCGTACAAGAGCAAGCGAAGCTTGCGATAAGTAACAAGCGTCAGTGCGGTTACCTAAATGCGAAGCTTGCGATAATGTAATCTGCCGCGACAGATTAGTGCAATTACCCGTTAGCGAAGCTTGATAATGCAACAAAAAAGACCGCCAGTATTCTGGCGGTCTTAACAAATGATATAAAGAATTCTGCTAAATTATCTCGTAAGAATGATTTTTTGTGCAGATTGCTTTCCATTACTATCCGTAAAAGTTGCAAAATAGATCCCACTTTCAATACCTTCAAGTTCAAGCACTGTTTTTCCGGCTTTTAAACCTTCGTTGTGAATCAATTGACCCGCGGCATTTGTGATAACAAGTGAAAGCGGATTAACGGTTTCAATATAAATCGTACCGTTAGTTGGATTTGGATACATGCTGAATACATTTGCTTCAAATTCGTTTGCAGCAAGATTTGTCAATAGAAAACAAGTCGAAGAAACCGAACAAGATCCGTTGCTAATGTTAACACCATAATTTCCATTTGCAGTAGGAACATACGTTTGACTTGTAGCTCCAGGGATAGGGTTGTCCAAATCGCAATCAAACCATTCGTAAGTAGCATTTGATTCAGTAGCCATCAGCGTAGTACCATCAAAAGTCACTTGGTCGCTCATTGGTGCGTAAACGATACTTTGTGTTTGTGTTGAGCTGTTCCCCTGTGCATCTGTAAAAGTCCACGTTATGTTGGTTGTACCAGGAGTTGTTATGGGTAAATCTGTTGTGATACCGCTGATTACACCACTGCAATTATCCGTTGCAGTTGGAATGTCCACCGAAATAACCGGACAATTATCTGTTATAGTCGGCAAAGTTGCATTAGGTGATGGTGCGGTGATATCATGGATAATCACCAATTGCGTTTGCGTGGTAGAAAATCCATTAAGACTTGTATATGTCCAGACTACCTCGGTAGTGTCCTGCAGCGATATCGGGAAAGTTTGAGAAGTCGTGCCGATTGTCAATCCTGAACAATTCATCATCGTAGTTGGTGCTGTAAGACTTGCAACTTCACATTCTGATATAATATCAGCAAGGTTTGCAACCGTAGGAACGGCAACCGCATCACCGATCGTGAGGTGAAGCACTGCTACCGAATCACATCCTGCACTGTTTGGCATAGGGTAAATCATTGTAGCTGTAGAAGTGCTTTGTATATAAACGTTTCCATCAATCCATGTATACGGACCACAAGCATACTGTACATCGATAACATTCGATTGCTGGCAGTTGTTGTTTCTGTAGACATTTGATTGAAGACCTGTTACTTCATCATTTCCGCAAATAATTACATCCGGATCTATATCGCCGTCAATATCTCCGAAGGCAGCCATCCCATAAGAAGCTCCAACGAAAGGTGTCCCGGTAATCTCAGTGAATATACCTGAGCCATCATTGGCAAACATTTTCGCAATCGATCCACCTAAACTACTGTGTCCGATTGTCAATAAATCCGAATCTAAATCATTATCAATGTCAGCGAAGATTAGCCCGCTTGTAATGGTCGGTTCGAAAGGCGTTCCTGCAACTAGTGTAAAGGTTCCTATTCCATCGTTTGTATACAATTGTGCTGCATAGGTGCTTGGAGATCCTATTTCACCGGCAATGGCTAAATCCATGTCCTGATCATTATCAATATCTGCAAAGGCAATCGAACCTTGCTGTATTCCCGGAAATGGAGAAGGAATCAAGGTGAATGTTCCGGATCCGTCATTGGTGTATAAATGCGCGATGCGACCAACATTACCATAACCTGTCAACAACAAATCATCGTCATTATCACCATCAATATCTGCAAAAGCAATATTACCGTTATTTGAACCCTCAAATGTATTGGAAGTAGATAAAGTAAATGATCCTGAACCATCGTTTAACCAAAGTTGACCAACATTTCCAACGAAAATGGTAAATCCGTTAATAAAGACATCTTGATCTCCATCACTATCCACATCGTTAAACTGGATTGCTCCGGAAGAAACGTTTGGAAATGGAGTATTGGGAACTTCTGTAAACAATCCGCTTCCGTCATTTGTATACAACTTGACAATCTGGCCAGTGCCGTAGCCGGACATCATTAAATCATCATCTCCATCATTATCAATATCGGCAAAATCGGCTGCAGCATTGGCAAGACCCGGGAATATATTCGACGGATCAACCGTGAAGCCCCCGTTACCATCGTTTAGGTAAATAAGCGAGTAGAAACCTGATGCACCCTGACCATTCATAAATGCATCCAAATCGCCATCATTATCGACATCTGCAAATTCAACAGCTCCATAGCTGAGACCAGTAAACGGTGACGTGCTGATTGCGGTAAAGACACCATTTCCATCATTTTGATACAATTTTGCTATTGATGAACCTGTTACCAATACATCACTATCGCTGTCACCATCCAAATCTTGAAAAGACACACAACCGTTTGCGACTCCTGAAAACGGAGTTCCTGTAACCCCCGTAAACAATCCGTTTCCATCATTAGAGTACAAGATGGTTTGATTTCCTAGTCCGTTAACACTTCCGCACACGATCAAATCTTCGTCACCGTCATTGTCAACATCATTGAAATCAAGTCTTGAATTAAAGAACTGATCTAAAACACTTAGATTGTCAAGGGTAAAGACTCCGTTACCGTCATTGAAATACAAACTGGTTGTACCACCTAAAAGGGGGTCACTACCGGTAATGACGATGTCCATGTCAGAATCGGAATCCACATCGAAAAAAGCAATGTCAGAACCGTTCAATGGTGGAAAACTGCTTGCGGTAATAGTGAATACACCATTTCCGTCATTGAGGTACATCCCGGAGAAAGTACCGGAATCGCCATAACCCATCAAGACCAAATCGGGATCACCGTCACTGTCCACATCACCGAATTCGGATGCACCTAGGTATATTCCTGTAAAAGTAGTGCTTGCGACTGCGTCGAAGGTAAAGTTCCCGGATCCGTCATTGAGGTACAAATTTGCTTTTACTCCGCTACTTGCCTGTCCGCAAATCAAGACATCCAAATCGGTGTCAGCATCAACGTCTGCTACAGACAACGAACTGTATCCCACACCATCAAAAGGAGTGGTGGCTACTGTAAATCCTCCCAAACCATCATTGGTATATAGAACAGCCGTCCAGTTTGAACTGCTTTGTCCGCTGATGATCACATCCTGATCGCCATCGTCTTCTACATCCAAAAAGACAATGGATCCGTCGTAAACGCCAACAAAAGGAGTCGTCGAATTTAGCTGGAATGCACCTGACCCGTTATTCAGGTAAAGGTTACATTTCATCGCGCCTTGCGAATTTTGACCTGCAATGAGTAGATCGGCATCCCCGTCATTATCAACATCCGCAGATGCATGAGTACTACCGTTCAATCCTTCCAATTCATCAATGGTTTGAATTGCCGGAGGCGGAGGTCCGATCTTTTGAAAATTATTTTGAGCTGTCAGTTGACTGCTCACTGCTAACGCAACTAAAAAGGAAAATCGTTTCATGAAAATGTTATAAATCATACTTGTTCACGAAAGTATTGAAAGGATTTGCCGCGATAAAAAATATGGTACGAACGACCAAGTGCTGTACATGAACTTCCTGTTGGGGAAAAGAATGGTGTTAATGAGGTGCGGAATGCGAAGGTTAAACCTTATCCTTAAAGACGATGATAACGGCCATTTGCTGATCGCTATGGATGGTTATGGTACCTGCAATTTGTTTCACCATCAATTGAACCAAGGTAAGTCCGAGGCTGGATTGATCTACAGGGGTATCTTTTGTTTGTAATCCTACTCCGTTGTCTTTTACGCTAAAGATCCAGGTGTCTGAATCGGCTTCAAACGATAGGGAAACAGCTAGTTCACCTTCTTCATTGGGGAAGGCGTATTTTAACGAGTTTGTAATCAATTCATTCAGGACGATGGCCAAAGGCATTGCCAGTTTGGTGTGAAAAGAAACGGAAGGAACGGACACCTTCAGTTTTACCTGAGGCTTCGATTCCAACAGCGATGAGTAAAAATCGAGAACACCGTTGAAATAATCCTGCATATTAACCTCTAATTTTGACTCTCCAAGATGCAGCAATTGGTGCATTACTGACATAGATTGGATGCGGTTTTCGCTTTTCAACAGGTAATCCCGGATTTCGTTGTTTTCCGTTGAATCGGCTTGAATAGATAGTAAAGAGGAAATCATCTGCAGGCTATTATTGACCCGATGATGTACTTCTTGAAGTAAAATTTCCTTGTGTTGGTTTTCATTGGCAAGGAAGGCGGCCAATTTCTTCCGGTTGTTAATCGAACGCCGTGCAAAGTACCAGATAACAAGTCCCGATAGTGAAAAGATAATCAGAATAATTACGAGGTATCTTTTTTGTTGGCTGCTCAGTTTGTTTTGCTCATTGAGTTGCGCAATTGCCTTATCGTGTTTGCGTTGCTCCAAATCGGTTTTCTTGTCAAATGAATATTGCAGAACCGTTCGGTAACTTTTTTCTTCAGCCTCCTGATTGATAATGCTATCTCGATAAGAAAGCCACTGTTTCTGATGCTCGAAAGCGGATTTATAATCGTTTGAGGCACTGTCCAATTGTATCATGGCTGAATACGAGTCCCTGATGTTTTGCTTTTCACGGATATCGAAACTCTGACGGAGTGATGAATCGATCAGCGCTTTTGCTTTTTTCAAGTCCCCAAGTTTGATGTAAACTTTAGACATGGTCAAATAGGAATTCGTTGTTTCACTAATCTCATCAACAGACAAGCTGTTCTTCAGTGAGGTCTCACAAATTGCAATCGCTTCGCGGTATTTACCTGTTTTGTAATACAATTTTGCTTTGTCGTTATAGACGATTGCCAAACCAAGTCGATCATCGATGGATGAATAAACACGAATTGCCTTATCGTACATTATCAAAGCTTCCGGATACCTTTTCAGATCCTTATAAACAATTCCTGTATTTACATAAGCATTTCCTATTCCATCTTTATCTTGCAGGTGAAGAGCAAGTTTTAAGGACTTCCTGTACATTGCCAAAGCTGACACTTCGTTACCTAAATCCGCATAAACATTCCCAATGGAATTGTATTCATCCACCTTTCCACTGTCGTCCTTCAACTTGTCGTAATTTCTCAAAGATTTGAAATGCATTTTCAGTGATTCCGGAAGATTCCCGAGGGAATAGTAGGTAACTCCCAAATTTTGATAGACGTCTGCAAGTAAATCCGTGTTTTTTGTACGTTTACCAAACTTGAGCGCGTAAAAGTAGCAACGCAATGAATTTTTATAATCGCTCCTGATGTCATAGATCGTTCCGATATTCACCAATGCATTCACGAAAGAAAGTTCGTCCCCGTATTTTCTACTGTATTCCATGGAACGGTGATACATTTTCATCGCTTTATCATATCTTCCATCATATCCATAGGTAAACCCCAAATTGGAGTAAGAGATAATGATGCCTGTTTTGTCATCAATTTTTTTTGCTAATGACAGTGCCCTCCATCCGTATTTTAGAGAAGTGTAAAAATCACCTTCATCTATAAAATTTGCGCACAAGCGATTCAAGGTGTTAACCTGATTGCTATCCAATTTAGCGACTTTCAATTCGTTTAACAGTTTCTTTTGTTTGGTAGTTTGTCCAAAACAATCAGAAGCACAAGAGATTACAACAATCAATGAAGTAAGAAGGAAAGAGGTAATTGATCGTTTGTTCATTCTGTTTCCAATATAGACGTGTTTGTTGTTTTCGTATTTGGGTCGCAAGCAACAAATTTTAAAGCATTTGTACAAAAGAATGGGATGAACTGCTTGGTTTTGTATATACCCGACCAAATTTTCAACCATTGCCGTTCTTTATTTGATGAGTTCCATCAGATTTTCCCGATAGGTTCTGCCAACCGGTAACTTGATGTTTTTGATTATCACATACCCGGAAGCAAATTCGGTTATTTTCTTTCGGTTCACTACAAAGGACCGATGAATACGAATAAAATCGTTTTCGGGTAATTGCTGGTGCAAATCGGTGATCACGAATCTCAGCAGACGTTTTTTTTGTGTTTCGGTATGTAACAAGGTGTAATTTCCCTCAGCTTCTAACCATAAAATTTCTTCATGTGGTACTTGAGCCGTCGCCCGCCCGTCCTTTACAATTAAGTACTGATCCACAAGTCTGGATTCGGTGCTTGAATTGAACAGAGCCAATTCAATAGCAATCAGTAAATCTTCCCTTTTAAAAGGTTTTACCAAATAGGCATTTGGATGTGTGAATTTTGCCTTGGTAATAACATCAATACCGGAGTGGGAGGTGATGTAAATAAACGGAATCTGGTACTTCTGGTGCAATAAATTTCCCAAATCGATTCCTGTTTGTTTACCTAACAGCATGATATCGGTTAAAACCATTTGAGGATTCCCGGTTTCGATAACAGAAATGGCATCTTCCACATTGGTGACGCAAATCGTAGATGTGTAACCAACACTTGCCAAGACCCTGGAAATATGTTCCGCTATAAGCAGCTCATCTTCAACAATTAATATCAGTCCTTTCGGTTGCATTTGTGAACATTTTAATAAATGAAAAGACGTCCGTAAACCTTGAATTTATATGCGTTCCACACTTTTTATAAAGCACAACGAAGTTATGAAACTTTCGGATGGATGATGTTAGTTTCCCTTATTTTTTCATTGAAAAAAGTGAAAAAAACCCTTGAAAACGAAAAAGTTAAATCTGAAACAAACAGCGATAACACATTATTTTTTCAGTGGATGCTTGCATTTTAATAAAAAGAGTGTATCTTTGCACTCCACTAACGGAAACGTCTGTTAGTAATCAAGTAGAAAATAGCAATAGTTATAAAAGATATATTGCGGGGTGGAGCAGTTGGTAGCTCGTCGGGCTCATAACCCGAACGTCGTTGGTTCAAATCCAGGCCCGCAACCAAAATTCTTTGCTTCTTGTTGTTTTTCTTAAACAAG
>DLHO01000016.1 GCA_002483265.1 Flavobacteriales bacterium UBA7666
GTCGATGCCACTTTTAAAACAAAAGCCGTTCCCAAAAGGAATGGCTTTTTTTGTGCCCAAAATTTTAAGAATCTTCAAAATAAATCATACTGAAAGGGGAATGTGTATTTTTACATCCTATGAAATTTCAAAAATTGAATGATGATTGTTCCTGGTTATGGGAATTGAACGGATTGAAAGTAATGGTAGACCCTTGGTTTACTCCTTCACAAATAGATGGTCATCGTTTATTTAGTGAACAATTTCATCAAACACCGCAACCATCTGTTTCAAACTTACCTCCAATAGATTATTTGTTCATTTCAAATCCCTTCACTGATCACTGCAATAAAGAAACATTGATACAGTTTGATTCTTCAATTCCGCTCATCGCGAAAGAAAGTATTCTGAAAAAAATCAAGAAATGGAATCACTTTAAGCAGTTAATTCCATTACAGGATGCTCCTTTTTTGATTAAGGAGTATAAACCTAGTGGGATTTTCGATTTGGTACACAGTGCGTATTTATTTGAAGTGAAAGAAAGGACTATTCTATTTGCTCCTCATGGAGCAAAAGCGATCAATATTCCGAAAGCGGATGTTTTATTTAGTACCACAACGCGCTATCATTTGCCCTTTTGGTTAGGAGGAACCGTGAATTTAGGGATTAAGCATGCTGAATTACTCCATCAGAAGTGTGAGGCAAAGTTGTTTCTGTCGACACATGATGAGAAGAAAGTAGGAAAAGGACTAGTAGAGAAATTAGCAGTTAAAAATTATGTGTCGGATGCTCGTTTTGTAACTTACCTTCAAGCAGGTGAAGAGATTTCTTATGATTAAAGCATTTCAGATCGTAATTCACTGAATTCCTCAATAGACTTTGCTTTCTTCAACTTTCGGTAGATTTGTTTCCCATCGGAAAGCCCTTCAGATAAGTATTCCCAATAAGATTTCATCTTACTTAATGCATATCCTCTATCCGGATTACATTCTAAAATACTGTTTGTAAGATGTTCAGAAAACAGATTCAATTTATTTCGATAGACTTCACCAGAATCAATTGTTCCAAACTGGATTTCTTCAAACAAACTTGGGTTAATCATCGCACCTCTTCCAATCATCCAGGATTGAATAGAAGAGAACTTTTCATTCAGGAAATCAAATTCTTCTTTTGTTGTAATATCGCCGTTATAGGTCAAAGGATGCTTCGTTAAAGAAATACATTCCATGAATCGTTCATGATCGCAAACTCCGTTATACAATTGCTTTGCATAACGCGCATGAATAATAATTTCCGTAATAGGGTAATCATTTAAGCGTGGTAAAATCTCTAAAATTTCAGAAGTATTTTCCAATCCCATTCGCATCTTAACACCTAAACCAATTTTTAACTTTGGAAAGATGTTATCAAATAGATCAAAGATTTCTGAAGGCTTATTTAAGATACCAGCTCCCAGGTTCCGATTTGTCACCATCGGATAGGGACAGCCCATATTCCAATTTAATTCAGAATATCCTAAACCTTCAATGTAATCAGCCATCGTGAAAAACTCCTGTTCACTGCATGCCATAAGCTGGGGAATAATATCAATCTGAGGATTGTTTTCCGGGAGAATGTCAATTTTCGGAGCATTTTTAATTGTCCCGTCGTTATTCAATTTAAGATAGGGCGCATAGAATTTATCAACTCCTTTGAATACAGCCAAATGTGCATTCCGGAAATGATAATCGGTATATGTTTGCAAAGGCGCTAAGGCTAATTGCATCTGCTATTAAGGATTCGAAACACTCACAGGAATGATTTTCCCATGAAAATACTTTCCGTGATTCAATGTGAAATCAACAATGAATTCTGCAATTTCAGCTGGTTGGTGAGGTGCTTTGTAGCCGGGAAATGCTTCTTCCATCATTTCTGTTTGAACTGCTCCTAAACATAAACAGTTGATGGAAATTCCGGAGTCCTTAAACTCTTCAGCAAGCAATTCCGTCAATGATACAAGCGCTGCTTTTGAAGTGGAATAAGCTGCTAAACCCGGAAATTTAGAACTTCCCTGAAATCCACCAATGGAGGAAATCATTACGATATGTCCTCCGGGTTTCATTTTAGGAATGCAAACTTGTGTGATTTCCATTACAGACATCACATTCACCTGATAACAATTCTGAATATCTTCTCTCGATAATTCCAGAAAGGGCTTCACTGAAATAAATCCGGCATTGTGAATTAAGTAATCAATCTGATCAATACCCGAAATAGCTTTCTCAAAATCTGATTTAATAGTCGGACTTAAAAGATCTAACTGGATAAAGTGAATGTTATTTTCAGAGCTATTTTTGAGACTTCTGGCAAAACCAAATGTTTCAAGGTCTTTGGTAGCAAATTGATTGACCAATTCTTTACCAATTCCCCGGCTTGCTCCGATCACTAAAACATTTTTAGACATCAAAATCCAATTTTAAAACTTCACTGGTAGGATGTGCCTGACAAGTTAAAATATAACCTTCTTTCACTTCTTCATCCGTCAAGGCGTAATTGATAGTCATTTGTGCACTTCCTTCGATGATTTTAGCTTTACATGTACAGCAAACACCACCTTTACAAGAATATGGAACATCCATCCCTGATTTATCCAAAGCATCCAGGATACTTTTTCCGTTAGTATCTAATTCAATACGGCTAACTTCTCCGTCCAGAATCGCGCTTACTTGAGATATACCTTTAAATATTCCAACTACAGTAGTTTCCTCTTGCTTCATCAAAACAGGAGTCGTAAATAATTCGAAATGTATTTTCTCTTTCGCTATTCCAAAGACATTTAATACTTCCTGAATTCCCATGATCATTTCTTCAGGCCCACAGATATAAAATCCGTCGGCTCTCAAAAGAGAAAGCTCAGATTTAATCAATTCACTAACGTGATGCTTATCCAGTCTACCTTCCTGATGACCTTCAATCTTTTCCTGGCTAAAATAAAATGTACCTGAAACATTGGAAAATCCTTGAAGTTCCTCCATGAAAAATGCAGTCTCTTTTTTAGAATTTCCATAAAACAAACGCATGTGTTGATCTGCTCCCAAAGATTTTGCAAAAGAAAGGAAAGGAGTAATCCCACTTCCAGCGGCAAAACACACAATATTTGGTGCTTTTTTATCGAGTTTGAAATTTCCCAGTGGAAAATCCAACTCAATTTTGTCACCTGCTTTTAGTTCTTTAACTAAATAATTTGAAACAAGACCCTTATCAATTGCTTTAACGGCAATCGCCAATTTTTCACCGGCTCCACTACAAATCGAGTAAGAGCGATTGTGTTTTGTGCCATTCAAAGTGACATGAACATTCACATATTGTCCTGGTTCATGTATAAACTGATCTTTTAAATCTGTAGGAATATCAAAATGAATTCGACTTCCAACAGCTGTTATTTGTTCATTGTTCGCAACTGTAACTTCACCGGAGCGGAGTTTCTTTGAACTGGAATCTTCTTTTTTTGATCTGGAAAATAAGCCCATAATTAATCGTCAAATGATACTGTTAATTTTTCTGAGGTTGGATGTGCCTGACATGTTAGAATGTAACCAGCTTCAACTTCATCTTTTTCAAGTGCATAATTGACATCCATCACTGCACTACCTTCTAATATTTTCGCTTTACAAGTACAGCAAACACCGCCTTTACAAGCATATGGTAAATCTGCACCAGCTTGATAACCTGCTTCTAAAATCGAAGTTCCTGCAGTATTCAAATCAACCTCAATGCGATCACCATCTAAAATAATCGTCACTTTTGCCAATACATCCTGATCTTTTGGAACAACAATTTTTGCTTGTGAACCAGCTGTTTTAGTTCCAAATAACTCAAAGTGAATTTTATTTTCAGGAACTCCGGATCCCATCATTGCATTCTTCACTGCGTGAATCATTTCTTCCGGTCCGCATGAATAGACTGCATCGATATGTTCACCTCGAAGCAAAGTTCGTCCAATCAATTCCACTTTGTCTTTGTCAATACGACCTTTTTGCAAAGGATTCCCTAAGCTTTCACGACTTAAGACATGAATTAACTGAAAACGGTTGATGTATTTATTTTTTAAAGCCTCTAATTCTTCCCGGAAAATGATACTTGAAAAACCTTTGTTTCCATAAACCAAGGTTACAGTGCTCATTGGTTCATTCATCAAGATCGTTTTTGCAATCGAAATGATTGGGGTAATTCCACTTCCTGCTGCAAAAAGCGCATAGTTTCTGGTAGCAGAAATTTCAGGAAGCAATTGGAAATGTCCGCTTGGAGTCATTACATCCAAAACTTCTCCTTTTTTCAAATCAGACGTTGCCCAAGATGAAAAACGGCCATCTTCAACTCGTTTAACTGCAACACGTAATTCACCATCTTGTGGTGTTGCACAAATTGAATAGGATCTTCTCAATTCCTCTCCATCAATGATTTTACGAATTGTAATGTACTGACCGGAAACAAATTGGTAATCAATCGCTAGTTCGGATGGGATTTCAAATGCAATTGAAACAGTGTCATCAGTTTCCTTTCGGACATCTTGTACAACTAAGGGATGAAACTTCGGAGTCATTTCTGTTTTTTTGAGTACAAAAATAGAATTTAATTCGTCTTGAAGACTACATATTTCAAGTGACTTTCATCATTTCACGCTATTATTCGTTAAATTTTGGAATCCACTGAAAGGGTATTATTTGATATCTTTGTTCAATAAAAAATGTGAAAAATTTGCCTACCTTGATTTAAGTTACTAACTTTCTTCGTCACAAGTCCAAAAATATGACACAGATAACCGCGCTTACGGAAGGAGTTTTGATCCGGGTTTCGACTCAGTTTCGTGCAGATGTTTCTCAAACAACGGACTCAAGTTATTTCTTCAGCTATCGAATTGATATTGAAAATCAAAATCAGTTCACAGTCCAATTGCTTCACCGCGATTGGTTTATTTTTGATTCCTTAAATCCTACCATTCACGTAAGTGGAGAGGGGGTTGTAGGTCAACAGCCTATTTTGGAGTCGGGAGAATTATATCAGTATACCAGTGGTTGCGAACTCAAGTCAGAAATGGGTTCCATGCACGGATTCTATACTTTTAAAAATATGGAAACAGGTCAGCTTTTTAAAGTTGATATTCCGGTATTTCAATTAAATTTTCCGGGGAAACTTAACTAAGTTGTTTCTTTGTTTTATTGAGTTTGATGAACAATAAAATCACCGTTGTAATCAGAGCAATTACCCCAATTAAGAGGATGTAAATCAGAAAGGAAGATTCCTTCTTAATTTCTGCTGTTTTGAATTCCTCAAAATCTGTTCTCCAAATCTCATGCTGTAAGTTTGTCAGATCTTCGTCATCTGCACTTTGTTGCAATTTGAGATCACTTGAAATTGCGAGCGCTTTTTCCAAATGTTTGGTTGATTCATCAAATTGCTTCATTTCTTTGTATACCTGTGCCATTGCGAGTAAACCATCTTTTTCTTCTTTTAGTAAGGAGTTTTTCTTAGCGAGATCGGTTGACTTTTGGTACCAGTAAAGCGCTTTTGAATACTGTTCGATATAAAAGTGGTAATCTCCCATATTATACAAACTTTCAGAGATCGATTTCACATCATTTACTGACTCTCTCAATTCCAGGGCTTTTTGAAAATGAAGACGGGCATTTGTTGTATCACCTTTTTCAAAGTAAACGATAGCAAGGTTGTTTAAAGCATGAGCTTTAGGAGAAGTTAAATTCGTTTTCTGAGCCATTCGGTAAGAAAGCTTAAAGAACTTTTCTGCCAGACTGAAATTTTCAGAAACGCGATAAATATCGCCCAAGCGAGCATAAGCGGTGCTCAAACCACGGTAATTTTTCGATTTTTCGGCTTTGGAAATGTACTCGTCATATGTTTCAATAGCCAGTTTCTCTTTATTTTGAAGAAGATATGCTTCAGCCAAAGAAATAATTCCTTCTGTTTTATCCGATGATTCATGATTGTCTTTGTTATAAGCGATAGCTTTTTTTGCCCAAAGCATGGAAGAGTTTCCATCATCCAGTTTTCGATAACCCGAAGCAATGATTCTACATACATTACTTAATAACGCCATATCACCTCGTTCCTGTAATCCGGTAAGCGTCGCTTTAGCCATCACAATTCCGTCATTTATGCGGCCATTCATGACATAAAACTCAGCAAGGGTGATTTTTCCGAATTCGATTGCCGGTTGATAATGATTGTCAATTCCATAAAAGAAAAGCGTTTCACCAACCATTCGTAGTGAGTCAATCGATTCAGACTGATAATAAAGACTTAGTTTTTTTGCAGCTTCAATTCGCTCATTTTCGCCTCCTTTATTTAAAAGGTTCCATTGTTTTTTGGAATCAATCGATTGTGCGAATGAAAAAAAATAGGAGCATGCAGTAAAAAGAATAATGGTTATAGAAATCTTCATAAGTGTGTTTAAATAACAATATCCCAAACATAAGAACAATCTTTTAAAATAACCATGGAAGTTCAATAATAGGAAATGAATCTGATGCATCAACTCAAAGCATTATGTGTACATTTGTAAAGCAAAAATGTATACTATGTCAAACGCGTTATTTACGGTTCCAAAAGCAATTAATGAACCGGTAAAGGCTTATGTTCCGGGAAGTGCCGAGCATACAGCTTTGATCTCTGAATATAAAAAACTTCTAAATCAGGAACCAATAGATGTACCAATGTACATTGGTTCTGAATTGGTTAGAACGAATAATAAAAAACCAATGTCTCCTCCACATGATCATCAAAAAGTGTTGGGACATTTCAATTACGGTGATGCATCCCATGTTTCCAAAGCAATTGATGCTGCGTTGAATGCACGTGAACAGTGGGCAAATTTGCCTTGGGAACAACGTGCCGCAATCTTTTTGAAAGCAGCTGATTTATTGGCAGGACCATTCAGAAATAGAATGAATGCTGCAACCATGTTGGGGCAGTCTAAGAATGTGATGCAGGCAGAAATTGATGCAGCTTGTGAGTTGATTGATTTCTTCCGCTTCAATGTTCAGTATTTGACTCAGATCTACAAAGATCAACCGGAATCCTTACCTGGAATGTGGAATAGATTGGAATACCGTCCATTGGAAGGATTCGTTTTTGCTCTTACACCATTCAATTTCACGTCAATTGCGGCTAACTTATGCGCTGCACCTGCTATGATGGGGAACGTGATCGTTTGGAAACCTGCTGAATCTCAAATGTATTCTGCGGAAGTAATTATGGAAGTATTTCGTGCAGCTGGTGTTCCGGATGGTGTGATCAATATGATCTCTGTTGATGGTCCTGTTGCAGGAGATGTAATCTTCAAAAACAAACATTTGGCAGGTTTGCATTTTACAGGTTCTACCGGAGTATTCCGTCACTTGTGGAAAGAAATCGGAAATAACATCGAAAACTTCAGAACATATCCACGAATTGTTGGAGAAACAGGAGGAAAAGATTTCGTAATGGTTCACAAAAGTGCAAATGCTCCTGAAGTAGCGACAGCCTTGTCACGAGGATCATTCGAATTTCAGGGACAAAAATGTTCTGCGTCTTCCCGTGCATACATTCCTTCCAATCTTTGGGGGGATGTGAAAGAGATTTTGATCAATCAGGTGAAATCATTTAAAATGGGTTCTCCGGAAGATTCATCAAACTTCATTAATGCGGTGATCGACGAACGTGCTTTTGATAAAATTGCGGGATTCATTGACTATGCAAAAGGACAATCAGATGCAGAAATCATCGTAGGAGGTTCTTACGACAAATCGAAAGGGTATTTCATTGAACCAACAGTTATTGTGACGACGAATCCAAAGTTCAGAACATTGGTTGAAGAGATCTTCGGCCCTGTTTTAACAATCTATGTGTATCCGGAAGATCAATTCGAAGAGACCTTGAAATTATTGGATGAAACGTCTGAATATGCGTTGACAGGTTCTATTATTTCGAATGACCGTTATGCAATCCAGACAGCGACAAAAGCGCTTGAAAATGCTGCAGGAAATTTCTATATCAATGACAAACCAACCGGAGCTGTTGTCGGTCAGCAGCCATTTGGAGGTGCAAGAGGTTCAGGTACAAATGATAAAGCCGGAGCTGCAATGAATTTATTACGTTGGGTTTCTGCCCGAACAATTAAAGAAACATTTGTTCCGCCAACAGATTATAAATATCCGTTCTTAGGATAATCAAAATTAAATTACTTTTGAGGGCATCGGTTAATGGACTGATGCCCTTTTTATTTAAACCGACTTAATCATGGATTTTGAAAAGAAATACCGGATCACCCAATTCCCGGGAGAAACACTAAAAGCAATGTGGACCCGTGGATATCGAAATGTAGAGATCTATTACCGGGATAAATTGATTTGTACACACGAAGGTAGCGCTCAGCTCAAAAATGGGGCAAAGTATCTGTCAGAAGAGTTGGGGCTAATAGAATTGAAGTTATCCGCTAAACCAATCACTCTGGATGTGATCGTTGATGGTTATCATTGTGTTAACAATGCATCTCATCCGGCAAAACAATTGAAAGGGGCGAGTACCTTCTTTTGGATCGTTGCAGTATTTGCAATTATTGGGAGTTTTATGGAGGGGATACAGATAAGTAATGAATTAACTCTTGGAGTGATAGTAACTGTGATAAACCTTCTGACTGTTACAGCTTATATTCTAGCTGCTGTTTTCACAAATAAGTCCAAACCCTGGGCTTTTTATCTGGGATTTTCAGTCTTCTGTTTTTGGACATTGCTAACGATACTGATGCTGCCTACCTTAGGTTTTATTTTTATAGTAGCTTTTATTTTCCGGCTATTGATCTTATACCTCCTGATTACAAATATCAAACATGCGGTAAATACTTCCAGGCACAATAAATTTAGCCAACCTGCAATGACTGGTGACGATATCCTTGATACAAGAGTTTAATATAGCTTACCAAAGAGAAGGATTATTCAATCGATCATCCAAATTGAAGCGAAGAAAGACTTCAAATCCACCGCGTGATTTCGAAACCGGTGTTAAACGGGAAAGATTGAAATCGTAGGCCAGACCTACAGAAAATTGATGGTACTGAAAATATCCTTTTGCAACGAAAGCGTCTTTGTAGCGACTGAATAATCCAAGTGCTGCTGCAATCGGTTTAATCGATCCGGTAAAGTGAGAAGCTTCCCGAATATTGTAACGCAGGTAAGTTCCAAACATCACTTCTGAATACTTTGATTGCAATTGCACGTATACGGCAGGTTGAATAGCCAACTGTGTATTTGGAATATTAAAAGAGCTGTTTATAAATCCGGAGATCCGCATTGCAAGTTTATCCTGAGGTAAAGAGATGAAAGAAGAAGCAGGCTGATTCGCATGATAGACAGCAAGACCACAATTCACATTGTTATTGATATTGTTGTTCACAGAATATTTCATCTTTCTGAACGAGTAAACAATTCCAGCACCTGCATCCATAAAGACATGATTGTATGAACCGAAGTTTTCACCACTTCCGATAGTGTTATTGATTGCATTGCCATCAAATTGACTCGCCCAATTTCCTCTGTTTGGATCAAGAAGGCGTTGATTCATTCCACCATAAATTCCAATTCGTAGTAAACTGTATCTCCCCATTTTGATATGGTAAGCCAAATCCAGATTAAACTGGTTTGTAGTTACTTTCATATCACCGGCAACATCATTGAAAAAGTTAAGCCCCAAAGCAATAAAACTATTATTATCTGCATCTCTGCGCTGCAATCTTACATCAAAAGACGCTGCAATAGTTTGATAAGGGGAAGCAACACTGTTCCATTGATTTCGATAATTCGCAATGATTTGCATATGCGAAAAAGCTCCTGTCAATGCTGGGTTTAGGAGCATCGGTGAATACTCTGATTGAGCAAAATGGGTATCTTGTGCTAAAGCACTTTTAGTAACAACTTGAGCCAGAATAAATAGGTAGAGGGCTATTTTTTTCATATTACCGGACTAAAGTAAGGTTACCAGATTTTTTAACTTCTTCGCCATTAACCAATTTTATGTCCAAGCGATAAAAATAAACTCCTGAATTTTGCGGTTTGCCTTTAAATGTCCCATCCCAAAGCAATTCGGTGGTTTGGGTTTCAAAAACTTGTTCTCCCCAACGATTAAAAATCAATAATTGGTAAGTCTCAAGACAAGGTAAAGTTCCCAATAAACCAAACGTATTGTTTATTTCCGGGCCACTATTATTGGGGGAGAATACATTGGGTAATGTCAAATTATGACAATCAACATAAACAGTAATACGAACGGTGTCAGATCCGGTACATCCATTCGGATTAGATCCTACAACGATGTAATCATTTGAAGTAGAAGGAACACAAACCGGGGCGTCACAATCATCACAAGATAAGTACTGATCAGGAGACCATTGATAACTTGAAGCACCGGTAACTGTAAACGGAATTTCTGTACCGATATTTACACTCATGACATCTGGTGTTGCTTCTACGATTAGTGATCCACTAGTTCCCAACGTTATGGATTCAGTAATATTACAACCATTTGCATCCGTAATGGAAATCGCGTAACTACCTGCCGGAATTCCGTAAATATTCGGAGAAGTTTCATCGAGATCCCGCCATAGATAATTATATGGACCCACTCCACCTGATACTGAAATTGCAATGCTTCCATTATTTAAACCTGCACAATCTACCGGTATAATACTTGAAACGTATAGTAATTCGGAAGGTTCATTTATTTTAAAGGTGTCAGATGCGAAACATCCATGATTATCTGTAATGTCAACGTAATAAATACCTTCAGCTGCATCTGTAAGATTCTGGCTGGTTGAACCGTTACTCCAATCAAATGAATAGGGAGCAGCACCTCCTGTAACATTTATAGTGACACTACCTGTATGATCTCCAAAACAGCGTACATGATTCAAATTAACAAGATTGATGTTGGGAATATCAGCACTAGATTCAACATAGATTTGAATAGTGGATACCGCAGTTTGAGGAGAACATCCGTTGTTACTGGAGACAGTTAAGGTTAATGAAACAAAATTCCCTAAGTCTCCAGGGCCAGCTGTGTAGCTAGGTGAGTTTGTATTGTTATCGGTCAGTATTCCAGTACCATCATGTGTCCAGAAAGAAGTTCCATATTGGGTTGTGACACCTTGGATCAATTTTGTAGCTCCGGGGCAAAGTGTATCAATCGGGTTTGTTATCTGAATAGAAGGAGGACCATCAATAATGAAAGTATAAGTTGCAACACTATTTGCAGGAATACAGGTGTTATTACTCTGAACTTCCATTGTTAAAGTTACAATACTTCCAATTTCAGCTGAAGTGGGAAAGTACGTTGGAGTTGTTGTTGTCGGATCAGAAATAGCACCTAAGCCATTTCCTGTCCAATTGATTGTTCCATTGGCAGCAGTAGCGCCTGAAACTGTTCCACTGTTGTTTGCACAAATTGTTGAAGAACCGCCTGCAAGAGCTAGGGGAAGGGGATCAATTTGAATAGTATAAATGGCTGATGCTGTTTGAGGAGCACAACTATTGGTACTAGTTACTGTCAAAGTAAGTGTAATAGTATTCCCGACATCAGATCCAACAGGTTGGTAAACCGGACCTAATGTTGTTTGATTTGTTAAAGAACCTCCTCCGTTATGTGTCCAGTTAATTGTTCCATAAGTTGCCGTAGCTCCTGTTACTGGGGCTGTTGATGTGACACAAACAGTTGTACTTCCACCTGCCAAAGCCACAGGTGCATGTTGAACATTCAAAATAAACTGACCGCTAGTAACGTTTGGTGTGCAGGCATTATTACTGGTAACGTTTAATGTTAGAGTAACCGAATTTCCGGCATCTGTTGAACCTGGAGTATAAGTTGGAGAATTCGTAGTTCCATTAGTAATTGTTCCTGAGCCATTATGAACCCAGTTAGCTGTCCCATAATTGAATGAAGCTCCGGAAACAGTATAAGGATTACTTTCACAGATGGTAGTGCTGCTTCCAACTGTTGCGGTTGGTAAATGATTCACGTTGACAGTATAAATTGCTGCAACCGATGCGGGAGCACAGGAATTATTGCTTGAAACTGTGATTGTCAATGAAACCGCATTCCCTGCATCCAATGCTGTGGGCGTATAAGTTGGAGTTAAACTGGTTGAGTTTGTTAGGCTTCCATTCCCATTGTGCGTCCATGAAATAGTTCCGTTTGTGGCAGTTACACCTGAAACAGTTGCTGTTGAATTCGAGCAAATAGTAGAAATACTGGCAACAGATGCTGTCGGTAAGCCTTGAACAGTAATTGAATAATCATCTGTAGCCGTTGCCGGTGCGCATGCATTATTACTTGAAACTGTCATTGTAAGCGTTACAATGTTTCCTAAATCGCCAGGGCTTGGAGTATATGTTGGATTGATTGTTGTTGGATTCACTAATGAGCCGGTTCCGTTGTGACTCCAGCTAATTGTTCCATAATTTGCCATAGCCCCTGAAACCGTCAATGAGCTATTTTGGCAAACGGTTGCCGTACCACCAGAAACAGCTTGTGGAAGAGGAGTAATGTTTAATACATGAAATGTTTGAGCTATACCGGGAGCACACGCATTGTTACTGGTAACAGTAAGTGTTAAAACTACGGTATTTCCATTATCTAAAGGACTTGGAGTATAGGTTGGAGATGATGTATTGGAATTGGTTAATGTTCCATTTCCATTGTGAGTCCAGCTGATAGTTCCAAACTGTGCATTGGCAGTTGTTACTGTGAAGCTCATAGTTGAACAAACAGAACTTGTTACGCCATCAGTTGCAATTGGATTTCCTTCTACAATGACATTGTAATTTGCTTGTGCAGTAGCTGGTGCACAGGAGTTGTTGCTAGTGGAAGTTAATGTTAAAACAACAGTGTTTCCAGCATCAAATGAGGATGGGGTATATGTTGGAGTTAATGTAGTTCCATTTGAAAGAGAACCACTTCCATTATGTGTCCATGAAATCGTACCGCTTGAAGCCGTTGCACCACTAACTGTTGCGGAACCATTGACGCAGATAACCGAGGTTCCACCGGCTGTTGCAGTAGGAGCTTGTTGTACTGTAATAACCGACTGGGCTGTATTTGGGCAACCAATGTCATCTGTTGCAGTTAGGAAGTAAGTTCCGGAGTTACTGGCACTGGCATTGTTGATCGTAACATTTGAACTGGTACTAGTAAAGCTGTTTGGTCCTGTCCAATTGAATGTCAAATTATTCCCTGTTCCACCTCCAGTTAATTGAATATTTCCACCCTGACAAATGATTCCGGTTGGCGCTGTAATTGCGTTTACGGTATTAAGCGTGAAGCTTCCTGGAGTGAAATTTACACAGATTGAGTTATTCACATCTGTAATCATGTTATTGAACAAGGTTTTAGATGGAGTCCACAAATTCCCTGCTCCACTGGTATATTGAGCATCTGTTGGAGAAAATGATTCAAAGAGGACTGTGTATGAGAAGTTTCCGGTTACTGGTAAAACGAAGGTATTGTTTGAATAATAGATTACCGGCGCAGAAAATGTAATGGTGGCACGAACCGGAACTGCATTATTCACAACATATGCACTTGAAATATTCTGATAACGATAACTGGTTGTTCCGCTATAGACAATAACTCCTGATGCAAGATTGGATAATCCGGCATTGTAAACGAGGTTTGACATTCCGGTGCACGCTCCTCCTGATGGCGTCGGATTGAAACCATTTATCGCATTGAATAAAGTGTCATTTATTGCAAATGCATAACAATTTGTATTAAAAGCCGGCCAGGAAGAATTCGTGTAAGAATAATTCAATCCGCCGGATAAAGCATATGCGAAAGGGGTAGCGGAACTTGTTGTGATGATTGTTCCCGCAGGTGGTGAAGTTGGAACCTGAGCAAAAATAGAACAACTCAGAAACAAACAAAAAACGGATAGCAAAAAACTTAATCTGATCATATCGTGAAAAAATTAAGTTCTGAATGTAAATGAATAATATTTGCAGCTAGACGATCAGCAATCATTGACATGTTACCTTGTGATAACTCACTGGGCAGCAAATCAATAACTTGCGTATAGGTATGTGTCGTCTTCATAAATGTGTAGTTGATTAACCAATCGGCGCAAATATACGAATTTAGGGTAATAAATATTTGATAATGCACTAGTTGAATGTTGTCAGCTACGAAGCGTAACTTACAAATAACACATTGGTTAAAACCTTTTAATTTTTGAACTTATCTCAGGCATTTGAAATAGTCGAAAGGCTCCAGACAATCACTGCACTGATAGAGTGCTTTGCAGGCTGTACTTCCGAATTGACTAAGCATTTTTGTGTTTTCAGAACGGCATTGCGGGCATTTTACAATAGGTGAATCACCAAATAATATGAGCTTATCCACTTCGTTTACCGGTGGGGCAATTCCGTAAGCCAACAATTTTTCCTTACCTGCTTCACTCATCCAATCTGTGGTCCAGGCTGGTGAAAGAACTGTGTGAAAACGAACTATTTCAATTCCTTTTTCAGTAAGTACTTCCAGAATGTTTTTTTCAATGTAATTCATGGCCGGACAGCCTGAATAAGTAGGTGTGATTGTTACTTCAACTTCTTTGTCAGAAATTACTTTTACTGCACGTACGATCCCGAGATCAATAACAGAAAGTACCGGAACTTCCGGATCCGGCACTTCTTCTAAATAATTCCATATAGTCGTTTCATCTACCATTCCATATTTGGATAGGCACGTTGCATATACTGCATTTCTGCAATTAAATGACCAAAATGCTCTGTGTGTCTTCCTTGTCTTCCACCGCTCAATTTCCATTTAGAGTCCGGTAATTGGAGTGTTGCTTCCTGTAATACAAATTGAATCCGCTCATTAAATGCAGGACGAAGCGTTTCCAGATCAATTGCAATTCCTTGCGAAATCAACGCTTGATCCACATCATCCATGTAGAACAATTCATCGGAGAATTTCCAAAGCAAAATGAGTGCATCATTCACTCGTTTGTTTGATTCTTCTGTTCCGTCACCCATTCGAATGATCCACTCAGATGAATGTTTCCAATGATATTTTGTTTCTTTTAAGGATTTTTCAGCAATTGCAGCAAGCTGTTTGTCTGCAGAATGTTGCAAAGCTTCATAAAACGGAAGTCTGAAGGTGTCAAAGATCCATTGACGAACGATTGTAACGGCAAAATCACCATTTTTTTGTTCGATTAATTGGGTATTCAAATACTGATGTTCAAATCTTAAAAAAGCCAGATCATCAGCGGTTCTTCCTTTGTCCTCCACTTGTGCAGCATATTCCAACAAATTAGTAGCTTGCCCGATTAAATCCAATGCAATATTAGATAAAGCAATATCTTCCTCAATAATTGGTCCGTGACCACACCATTCCGAAAGTCTTTGCCCCAGAATTAAGCTGTCATCAGCTATGCGTAATGTATATGTAAATAAGTTGTTTTTCATTTTTTTGAGACTTAAGACAGAAGACTTGAGACGAAAGACAATACTTGGTCTAAAGTCTTTTGTCTGTAGTCTTATGTCTAAATATTACATGTGCCCAACGCCATCCGGAACCTCGTAAAAAGTCGGATGACGGTAAATTTTACTGTCAGCTGGTTCGAATAATGCATCAGAATCTGCTGGGTCTGAAGCGAATATTTGAGAAGATTCAACTACCCAAATTGAAATTCCTTCACTGCGTCTTGTGTACACATCGCGCGCGTTTTCAACAGCCATTTCGCCATCTGCTGCGTGAATACTTCCAACATGTTTGTGGTTTAATCCAACTTTACTTCTAATAAAAACTTCCCATAAAGGCCAATCTTTTCCTGCCATTGCTTTATAATATTAAGATGCTTTTTTTGCTTTTTTCTTTTCGGCATGTGCCATTGCTGCTTCTCTAACCCACAAACCATCTTCTTTTGCTTTCAATCTGGTTGCGATACGTTCTGCATTACAAGGGCCATTTCCGCTAACTACTTGTTTGAATTCCTCCCAATCAATAGCTCCAAAATCGTAGTGACCTCTTTCTTCATTCCATTTCAAATCTTTGTCAGGAAGAGTCAATCCAATTAATTCTGCTTGTGGAACAGATGCATCAACAAACATCTGACGTAATTCATCATTTGTGTGTCTTTTGATTTTCCAATCAATTGATTGCTGTGTATGCGTTGATTCTGCATCACTTGGTCCGAACATCATCAATGCCGGCCACCAAAAACGATTCAGTGCATCCTGCGCCATTGCTTTTTGCTCTTCCGATCCTTTCATCAAAGTACACATGATTTCGTAACCTTGACGCTGGTGAAACGATTCTTCTTTACAAATACGAACCATTGCACGTGCATACGGTCCATAAGAAGTTCTGCACAAAGGAACCTGATTCATAATTGCTGCACCGTCAACTAACCACCCAACTGCGCCCATATCGGCCCAAGTCAAAGTTGGATAATTGAAAATAGAAGAGTATTTTGCTTTGCCAGTGTGCATATCATCGATACTTTGTTCACGGGAAAAACCCAATGTTTCCATTGCACTATACAAGTATTGCCCATGACCAGCTTCATCCTGAACTTTGGCCAATAAAACAGCTTTACGTCTTAAATTCGGAGCGCGTGTGATCCAGTTTCCTTCCGGAAGCATTCCCACAATTTCAGAATGCGCATGTTGCGAAATCTGACGAATGAGTGTTTTTCTATAAGCATCAGGCATCCAGTCTTTCGGCTCAATGCGAATATCCTGCTTAAGTTTTTCATTAAATGAAGCTTCTAAATCGGCTAAATTTTGTTCTTTCATATAGCTAGTTATGAGAATCAAAGATAGTGAATTTTGCTCAATTTAATGTCATATAAAAAGGAATGTCGAACCTAAGTAGATTCGACATTCCGGGTTGGTATTGGATTTGGATTTTGATGAATACATTCCGCCGTGACGGAGGTTTGGATTATTGTATGCTGATGTAATCTTGTAGTTCACTATAGCTTGAAGAGAAAGTGAATGTTTCTCTCAGTAAGAAATAGTTTCCTTTGTCGTAACAAGTGTTGTATGCTGCTTTTGCCCAGTCTAAACGATTACTATCGAAGGTGAATGTTGCAGCAATTTCTTTCACTTGATTTGCAGATAAGTTCATTTTTGAAGCGTACACTTTTGCATTTTGCAAGCGATTGCTGTCAAAACTTTCAGATTTCAGACTTGCCAAAAACTGATTGAAATAGTTATTGTTTGCATTTTGACCTTGGTTGTAATATTCTCCCTGGTTGTTTGGATACGTTCCACAATGGTTGTTTTGAGTATTTCCACCATAGTTTCCGTTATTTCCATAGTTGATTGTCCCAACATTGTCATTCCAACCACCGTTATAACTTGTTACCGGATTATTTGCAACAATTGTGAGTGTTCCATAAATGTCCAGCTCTGCGATCAATTGATAACCTTCCGGAATATTCAGGTTGTTTTTGAAAATTACCTGATTGGTTCCTTTATCAACAACTTTCACTTGAGTGTTTCCACCATACAAGTTGTAAAACTGGTAAGTATTGAAGTTGTTTGTTTGCGTTTGACTAGAAGCGCTAACAATAAATTGTCCTTTTCTATTCACTCGCAAAACTAATTCAGAAGCCTGTGCGAGTGTACAACTTAAAAGTACGAGTGCGAATGTAAAGTAGATCTTTTTCATGACTTTGAATTTTATAATTAGTGTATAATAAAATTCGTGCCAAAAACGTAGGGGCGGAAAATTTTCCGCCCCTACGTTTTTTGTTGTTGATTTTCTTTATCTGTTTATCATTACCGGCATAACCAGCATCAAGATGTCTTCGTGTTCATTTTCAGAAGTATTCGGCATCAATAAACCAGCTCTGCTTGGCTCACTCATTGCAATTTTCACTTCCGGAGCATCGATATTATTTAACATTTCCATTAAGAAACGGCTGTTGAATGCGATTTCGATATCTGTTCCATCGTAATTACAAGTCAAACGTTCATTTGCTTCGTTGGAAAAATCCAGATCTTCAGCAGAAACATTCAATTCACTTCCTGCAATTTTCAATTTTACCTGATGTGTTGTTTTGTTTGCAAAGATCGAAACACGTTTGATTGCTCCTAAGAATTGTAAACGATCTACAATAAGAATATTTGGATTTTCTTTTGGAATAACTGCTTCGTAATTCGGATACTTTCCATCGATCAAACGGCACATCATAATGATATCGTTGAACGTGAAAATTGCATTTGAATCAGTGTATTCGACCAAAACTTCCTCATCACCGCGTAAATTTGATTTCAACAAATTCAATGGTTTTTTGGGAAGAATAAATGCTGAACCGCCTGTTGCCTGACCATCTGTTCTGCGGTATCTAACCAATTTATGAGCATCCGTTGCTACAAACGTAATGTCTGAAGGACTGAATTGGCAATACATACCGCTCATTACCGGGCGTAAATCATCGTTTCCTGCTGCAAAAAGTGTTTTGTTAATCGCGCTTGAAATAATTTCACCTGAAATACGAATACTTGTACTGTTTTCAATAGCCGGAGTTTTTGGAAACTCTTCACCGTTGAATCCAACCATTTTCGATTTACCATTGTCATATACGATCTCCACTCCAAATGAAGCTGAGTCGATTTTGAAAGTACATGGTTGATCCGGAAGGTTCTTCAACACATCTAAAAGCATTTTAGCAGGAATTGCTACTTTGCCGGAATCTGTTGCCTCCACTTCCATGGTTGTTTGCATCGTCGTTTCTAAATCAGAAGCGGAAATGATCAATTGATTGTCCGAAATGTTGAACAAAAAGTTGTCAAGGATCGGCAAAGTGTTACTTGTACTTAAAACACCGCTGATGCTCTGAAGATGACGTAGTAAATTCGTACTGGATACGATAAAATTCATACTATATGGTTATTTACGAGAGCAAATATACCAATTATTCATGCGATGAATCGGTGAAAACCCAACTCTTTACCGACAGTTTTCAACGAGATATTAACCTATTGAGTTGTTGCGTACCTGTTTGGATTGAAATAGATATGTCCCATGATTAAAGGGTTGAAGACAAAATACTGACATTTAACAACTTGTCCGTCGGGTAATTCACACCAGAATCTGTTAATATCGTATGTCACTTTGTCGCCAAAATCATCTACTTCTGCATCTCCGGTCGCTTTGATACGGAACATTCTTAAAGTCTTCTTTTCACCTTTCGTTGAACGAACTTTTAACTCACAAAATGGTCTGGATCTTTTAAGGCTGTCCAACTGTTTATCACTCAACTCGTAGTTTGGATTTTCAAAGTTTACACGTTTGAAATTCAATAAGTAACGATAAACCATGTTCGTGTCAAGGCTAGTTAAATATTTACCTCCGTATTTCACTAAGTAGTCTTTCTTGATTTTTCGTACTTCGAAGCTTCTTTCAGGTCTTTCATTGAATTTCACATTGACTTCAGCAATATCCTGCATTTGATAAGCAAAAATTCCGGAACATTGCCATTTTCTGGCATCAGCAAAGAATCGTGGTTCAATAATTCCTTTCAGTCCCTTGATCTCCGCAATTACCGGTAAGTCACTTTTTCCTGCTTCTGCAGATTCTACCAACATGTATGTTCCATGATGGTCGGAAGTTGATCCTCCAATGTACCAGGTTTTGCTCCAATCATCGTTTTGGAAATACTGAACTTTGATACCAATGGTGGAAATACGATTGATTACTGTTTTTACTGAGTTTTCAGGAACATATCCTTTAAATCTCACATTATACAGCGCTTCCAGAATGTTAAAAACCAGAACCGGTTGCACGCATTGTCCTTTGTCATCTGTCCACTGGTTTCCGGAACGAACTAAAGTCATTTCCATACCATTAGGTTCAGTAATGATGATTTTATTGACAGATGCGGTGTCTTTTATTTCAAAGTTGAAAGCAGCAAGCTGTTCATCAGATTTTCCTTTTTTACTCATTAATTGAGAAGTGAAAATCCCTAATCCCACTAAAAGTGCGATGCCTAAAATAACGATGATAATTCTTTTCATATGACTAAGAACGTGCGTAACGACGTTTACGCAAGTAGAATAATAAAATTGCTAATAAAATAATGAGAAACGAAGGAATGACCACATTGATAAGCATGTACTTCGTACGTTGGTCTTTTATTTTTTCCTTGTTAATCGGGTGAATGTCAATTTGTTTGCTTCGAATATCTAATACGGAATTATCTCCCATCATGTAATCGACCATGTTTTGGAAGAATTCCTGATTACCATAAATCAACGGCTGCATGCGCATTTGAGCCATTACCTCATCGTAACGCAAGTTGTTGAATGAGATCGGACGGTACATCATTTTCCCAGTTTTACCTGGCATGGAATCGTAGTAATTAGCTATGAAGGTTCCGTTTGCGACCACCAGTACTTTGCCTTCTTCTTTGCTGCGAGTAAGGAATCCTGATTCAGGGTTTTTCGCAAATTCATCTGTCAAACGGTTCTTGAAGTGAGAGTCGAATTTTCCTTCAGACATACCTGCAAGACAAATTTTGTTTCTTTCAGATGTGGGATTGTCTGCTAAGATTGGCACTTTACCATAGTTCATTGGCATAGCGAGACTAATCAAAGGAGCCATTCCCGTTACCCGCGAGTTGGTTGAACTAGTCAAAATAGGAGAGACCAGCCTGCTTTCGTTTGGGATTAATTGAATCTGTGAAGCATAACGAAGCATCACCGGTTCGATATTTCGCGCTATCGGATGTTTTGTTGGTGTTGCTGCTACATAAAAGAACCAAGGCAATAAACTTTGTTTCGCAAATGGTGTTTGAATTGGGGAACAACGCACATCCATGACGTAATTGTCATCGGTCTTAATTCCGTAATTGAAGAGCAATTTATCTAAGCCAAGATCTGTTCTTACTGTGCTTACCATTCCGGTTCTGTTCAAAGAATCCTGTGGGAAAGTCAATTTATCAAAGAAACACATCAATCTTCCGCCTCGCATTACGAATTGATCCAGAATGTAAAGATCTTTATCTGTGTAAGCGGTTCTTGGTCTTGCAATGATTGCACCGGTGAATCCATCCAGAGCTCTCAGGGAGTCTTTCATGACAACATCCTCCACAGAGTAATAAGGCTCCAATAGCGATCTTACACGTTGTGTTTCTGCAAAACGCAATTCACCATGTCCACCAATGAAAGCAATACGCGGTTTTTGTTTCTGAATCGTTCTTCTCAATGCTGAAATGAGCATGTATTCGAGATTGTTAATCGAATTTTGAATCGTTGTTTCGGAGAATTCTTTCGACAATTGCGCGGGTTGTCCCTGTGGTGAACCCGGTAGTAACTGAATATAGTTTTTGGTAAAACCTTCGTACTCGATTTCTGCTCCCGGCCACAAAGTCATTTGAGTTTGAGAACCGTCTTTTTGATAAACAATTTCCAATGGAATAATTCCGTTTCCTTTGTTGTAAAGGATTTGAAACAAACTGTTTTGTTCTGCTTCCGTTCCAACCAATGGATCAATGAATTCATATTCAATGCGGTCGCCGGCTATTTCTTTGAATTCGGCCAGTTTATCTTCAATTGCATTTCTAAAGCGTTTGATCTCAGCAGGAAGTTTTCCGTCCAGATAGATCTTTAGATACAGGCGGTTTACTTTATTGTTTTTCTTACCATCTTCCCGCATCTTATCCAGGAATTCGATGGAGCCTGATGAAAGCGAGTAACGCTCATCTTCAGTCATGTCGATTCTGGAGTAAACGAATGTTCCAATGATATTGAGGAATATTACAACACCTACAATGATTCCCAGTACGATCCAATTGTAGAACTTTTTTATTTTGCCATTACTTTCAGCCATCGGATTAACGTTTCAAAGATTTAACAACTGTAAGGGTTGCAGCTAAGAAAATTGCAATCATCCCGAAAAAATAAATGAGGTCACTTGTATCAATTACACCTTTTTTGATCCCCGTGTAATGAGACCAAAGTCCTAAATATTGAAATACATAATCAAAATCGCCCATTAGGTTAAATGATCCAAGCTGATCAAAACCATCATAAAAAAGCCAGCAAAGAAACATGGCAATAATGAACGAAACGATTTGATTGCTTGTGATTGCGGAAGAAAAAATACCAATCGCGATCAAACATGATCCAAGTAATACTAGCCCCAGATAAGAAGTGAAAGTAGCCCCTTCATCAATAACTGTTTTGGCAACTCCGTCTTCATCAAAAGCATCTGCTCCCAAACTAACCATACTGTAGTAGTATATTAAAGTGGGCAAAAGCGAAATCAATAATAAAGTAACGCCAGCCAGGTATTTTGCAGCGATAATTTGAAAATCTGTAATTGGTCGGGTGAAAAGTAATTCGATGGTTCCGGTTTTCCGCTCTTCTGCAATCATTCGCATGGTGATCGCCGGGATCAGAACACAAAGTACATAAGGAGCCACATTGAAAAACGGGATCATATCGGCTTCGTCACCTTCCATTAAATTTGATGGACCGCTGACAAGCCAGAGCATGATTCCAGTAAACACCAAGAAAATGACGATAAAAATATATCCAATGACTGAGCCTAAAAAACTCCTGATCTCTTTCCAGTAAAGTGCTTTCATATCTAATTAACTTCGGCAAAAATAAGAACAATATTGAGAATTTGTCTAAATTCTATTCACTTCCGTGAATCGTTATTCGCAAGCAATGTTTCGAGTCCGTCAGCTTGCGAGTTGATTTATCTCCAGCCACTGCTGGCTCTTGTTTTGAGTAGCTATAAACGTTTAATTTGACAGATGGTTGGGTTTAAATGAACCATCTTCAAAATACGTGTTCACACTCCAGGCTTCCGGTTTTCCGCCAAACCATGGTTTAATGGTAGACCAAACTCCGCCAAACAAATCAGAATCTCTGTATGCGTTTAACGCATTTTCATCCTTCCAGTTACTATAGGTGAAAATGATGTTCGGATGATGTATGTCTTGCATCAAACGCATTCCATAACAGTTTTCGAAGGTGCTTACCCGTGTGTTTATTGTGTCGAAATAGGTAAGGAAGTCTTGAACTTTTTCTTCTTGAAATGTCAGTTTAACAATTCGTGTAAGCATAGATTTAAAATAATGAATCAATTGTTTTTGCAGATCCGCGAGGTGTAAATTCAATACGAACCAGATCATGGATACGAAGTCCAAATAGTGAGTCCGCTCCTCCGCCATTTCCGGTTGCACCTTTGTTAATAGCGATTTCAAGCAGATTGTTATCATTGAAAAATGCTAAACGTTCTCCGGCAGCTACATCGTTGTAAGTGCTCGATATTTCGTCAATGTAATATTCACGTTTCCGAAATAGAATTGTAAACGGAGCATCTTCAAATCTTCCAAATATCTCTTTGGTGATATTGGTAATGGCATTTCCGTAATGATCGATGTGAACAATGGAACCCTTGATCAGATTTTCTTCGATCACAGCATTCACAGTATGAGCAACCCGCCAGGATATTTCCGGGGAACCAATCTCATGCAACGATTCTCCGGAAAGAATCCGAACTGCAGTGGGAACAAAAATGTTTTTTACAGGGAAACGAAGTCCTTTGGGATTGGATAGTACATTGTCAATCCTCCAAAAACCATCAGGCTGTTCTTCTTTCAGGATCAGAGCGAAAATTCCATTGTCATTTGAAATGAAATAATGTCCTTTGAATAATAAAATACTCGGATAAGCCCCATTACTTGAATTAATGATTGGTTCACTATCTACTCCGATGATATGAATAGTACCTTCCGGAAATTCATGAAAGGATGCCTGAATGTAATAACTTGCGTCTGCAATATCGAATGGGCGAACCTGATGGGTAATATCTACAATGGACACTTGGGGAGCTAATTTGAATAAATTTCCCTTTAGAACTGCTACATAGTAGTCAGTCAATCCCATATCAGTTGTCAATGTGATAATTCCCATTTGATAAAACCTGTCTGTATCCGTTGAAAAATTAATTAAATTTGTTTCAAAAATACGGGTTAATAATACAACCGGAACTTACAAACAAAAGATTTATTCACATTGACAGAGAAGAAAATTGAAATAACCGGAACCAATGTCGTTGAATTATTTGGAGTTAACAATTCCAATTTGAAACACATTCGATCATTTTTCCCAAAATTAAAGATCAATTCACGCGGAAATGAATTGACAATTGTTGGCGATCCTGAAGTAATGGAAGAATTTGAACGCAAGTTTGAATTGATTCTTGCGCATTTCAACCAATACAATATTCTAACTGAGAATAACATTGACAACTTGATGTTGGATGATGGCTCTGCCATGCTTTCTTCAGACGGAAGTGAAACATTGGTTCACGGGAATGGAGGAGTTAAAATCAAGGCGAAGACGCTTAATCAGCGAAGATTGGTTCAAGCAGTTGATAAAAGTGATATGGTTTTTGCCGTTGGTCCGGCTGGAACCGGTAAAACATATACTGCTGTTGCTTTGGCTGTTCGTGCATTGAAAGCGAAAGAAGTAAAACGCATAGTTTTGACAAGACCTGCAGTTGAAGCAGGCGAGAATTTAGGATTCCTTCCCGGAGATTTGAAAGAAAAACTGGATCCTTACTTAATGCCTTTGTATGATGCTTTGCGTGATATGATTCCACCCGAAAAACTAGCAGATATGTTGGAATTTGGAATCATCGAGATTGCTCCGTTGGCATTTATGCGGGGTAGAACTCTGGACAAAGCATTTGTAATTCTGGACGAAGCTCAAAATGCCACCGTGATGCAAATGAAAATGTTTTTGACCCGTATGGGACAAACGGCTCAGTTTGTTATTACCGGTGACATGTCTCAGGTCGATTTACCGCATCGTCAAAAATCCGGATTGTCTTATGCCTTAGATATTCTAAATGATGTGGAGGAAATTGAAATTATTCGCTTGACACAAAGTGATGTGATCCGACATTCATTGGTGAAACGCATTATTGATGCATTTGATAAAGCGGAAGCTATCGAGAAAGCGAGACGTTTTGAGAAAGAAGAAGAAGAAAAAGAGGAAAGATCAAAATCGAAAAAAAAATAAACCAATTCCAATATTGTATATTATGTTGAACGAAACAATAACAAGTACCAATTTTAAATTCCCGAAACAAACCAACGTTTACAGAGGGAAGGTACGTGAAGTGTATACCATTGACAATGAGTATATGGTCATGGTTGCTACGGATCGAATTTCAGCTTTCGACCACATTTTACCCAAAGGAATTCCGTTTAAAGGTCAGGTTTTGAATCAAGTTGCAACGATGTTCTTAGAGGCAACTCGCGACATTGTTCCAAATTGGTTGATAGGAACACCGGATCCTTCGGTAGCAGTTGGTTATGCTTGTGAGCCGGTACGTGTGGAAATGGTCATTCGTGGATATTTGGCAGGTCATTCTGCAAGAGAATATGCATTGGGTAAACGCGTTTTATGTGGAGTTGCACTTCCGGAAGGAATGAAAGAAAATGATCGTTTTCCGGAACCGATTATCACTCCCGCAACGAAAGCTGATGAAGGTCATGATGAAGATATTTCGAGAGAAGACATCCTGAAAAAAGGAATCGTTCCTCAAGATATCTATGAAAAAATGGAAGGTTACACACGAGCTTTGTTTCAACGAGGAACTGAAATGGCTGCGGAAAGAGGTTTGATATTAGTGGACACTAAATATGAATTCGGAATCAGAAACGGAGAAGTAATCTTAATTGATGAGATCCACACCCCCGATTCATCCCGCTATTTTTATGCAGATGGATACGAAGATCGTCAGACAAAAGGAGAGAACCAACGCCAGCTCTCAAAAGAATTTGTTCGTCAATGGTTGATCGAAAACGATTTTCAAGGATTGGAAGGTCAAGTAATGCCGGATATGCCGGATTCTTTCGTTGATACCATTACAGAACGTTATATTGAGCTTTACGAGAAAATTACGGGGAATTCATTCGTGAAAGGCGATACGTCGAATATCAACAAGCGCATTGAAACAAATGTTGCGGTATTTTTGATGGAGAAAGGAATTATTTAGACTGAAAACATAAGAAGACTAGAGACATAAGACAGTAGACTTGTTGTTACTTTCAAAGTACAATCAAAGTCTTTTGTCTAGCATCTTCAGTCTAAGTTGGACTTTGCTTCGCTATAATCTTCCAGAATAATCTTGGGAAAAAGCGTTTCAGCGTTACTGCATTGATTTCTTTATTCCCGATCAGAACTTCTTTTTTCTTCTTTTCAACTGCTTTTAAAAGAATCGATACACATTCATCAACAGGCATTCCGGTTGCTTGATTGTGATCCATCTCTCCATGGGCATTTCCATCCTTTCCAAGTGCACTCATGGAAATGGGAGTGTTGATTTTTCCCGGAAAAGCGATCGTAACTGAAATGTTATTCTTTGCCTCTTCTAAAAGCAGACTTTCAAAAAAACCTTGAATAGCGTGTTTACTTGCACTGTATGCTGAGCGCAGATAAAACCCAAATTTTCCTGCAATGCTCGAAATGGCAATAATGTGACCCGATTTTTGAGCTTGCATATAGGGTAAAACAGCCTTTGTAAGCGAGATGGTTCCGAAGTAATTGATTTCCATGATCCGACGATCCACCTCAAGAGAAGTTTCACTTGCTTCTGCACGCTGACTTAGGCCACCACAATTATACAGGTAATCAATTCGCTTGGTTTCTGCCAATACCTGTTTCGCTAAATTTGGGAAATCTGCAGAGTGCTCTAGATCAAGAGGGATGATCAAATGTTCTTCCGAATTTGGAAGCGTTTTTTTCAATGCGAGAAGTTTCTCTTCACTGCGGCTCGACAGGATCAGTTTGAAGCCTTTTCGAGCAAGTTGTCTGCAGACTTCTTCTCCAATTCCGGAAGAAGCACCTGTAATCCAAGCTACATGTTTCATCGTAGCGCGAAAATACATATTTAGATTTGAGTTGCAATTTTCTTGATAAATTGGAAAAACTTAGTATATTCGATTCATACTGCTATCAATTGAAAAATTTAGAATCTGACACTATCCCCGGCGAAGTCATAACGTACCTTGAAGAGTTGCGTGTGAAGCTTGCTTTTCGCATGTCTATGATGTTTTTGTGCACTTTCAGCATTCTTTCTTACACACGTTATTTTGAATCAATGGAAAGCTTCAGTATGATGGCTGTAGCTATGATCATAAGTGCGCTCTGTTTAATCATCATGAAATCGAATAATAAGAATTATTTATTGGTCTTTTATATTTATTCGATATGTGGTTACATTATTGTAGCTTTTTCTTTAATGGTTTATCACAGTAGAATCCATTTAGTTGATATCTTATGGTTGATGACAGTCGTGTTTCTGGCATTTTTCACTTTGGGGCGCAAATTGGGATATGTATTATTGGTTTTCTCTATTATCGTAATTGGAATATTTATTTTTCTTCACCTGAATAACCAAATTCGAATACTAAAGGAGCTTACGATCTATGGAAAGATATCTTTATTAATCGAAATGATTGCGGCATTTTCGTTAAACTTTTACTTGTTTTATTTGTTTTTGGAGCTGAATCGCTATTCTGAAAGAAAGTTGATTGAATCTTTTGAGCAAGTAAAAGAGCAAAACGTGCGGATTTTGATTCAGAATGATGAAAAAACTACTTTGGTTCGCGAGATTCATCACCGGGTGAAGAACAACCTGCAGATTGTTGTTAGTCTCTTACGGATGCAAAGTCAGGAGGTAGATAATCCTGAATTCCGGGTTTTATTTCAGGAATCAATCAATCGAATTATGGCTATGTCTATGATTCATCAAAAGCTTTACCAAAATGATAATTTATCTCAGATCAAAATTGGTGATTACCTGGATGAGTTGATTCACGAGATCATGAATTTGAGTTTTTCAGAACAAAATGTTCAATATGATATAAAAACAGAAGTAGGAAAAATTGGATTAAAAACATTGATTCCTGTAGGATTGTTGGTAAATGAATTGGTATCTAATTCACTGAAACATGCTTTCAATGATCACGCCGATGGACGAATCAAAATAGACATTCAAAAAGAAGGAGAGGGTAGACTCAGAATTACTTATTCAGACAATGGAGTTTGGAAACCTGAGGTTGGCAATTCTTCCTTTGGATTGGTCTTGATTGATACACTAATTGAACAATTAGAAGGGATGAAAGAAATCGTGAGGGGAGAAAGCGGAACAACCTATTCAATTGTTGTTCTGAATCTGGAAGAGAAAGATATTTTGGCATAAAAAAAGTCCCCCGAAATTTCGGGGGACTTATATTTTCTAATTCCGATTATAAATCCTCAGGTAAATTTGCCTGTTTGTATGATTTAACTTTTGGTTTTAACTTATCAATAAATACAACTCTGAATTTCTCTCCGTCTACTGTGAATATCATTTCAGAAATCCCATTGGTTACTACCGGGCTTGTTTTCTTCGAGTTGTAGAATTTTTTTTCTAGCAAATAGTAAGTTCCATCATCATATTGAAGAAATACAGAAACAATAGATCCGTTCTCAACACGAGCTTTACCGGTTAAACATTCCGTACCTTCAGGAGTAAAAAAACTAACGATAACATTTCTGTGCATGTCATCAGCAACTGTATAGGAGCCTCTTTTGGAAAAGGCTTCTTCCAATTTCTTGAAGCAGTCATCTTGTGCAGAAGCACTGAATCCCAAAGTTAAGGTTAGAATGGCAAGTAGAATATTTTTCATAGTTGTTTTTGTGTTAAGGAGCCAACTCCGATTTTCAAATATAACAAGTTTATCCAAAATGGTAACTGCACTCAATAATTATTTATTTTTGACAAACAATCCCATTTGTAAAGGCATGAAACAAATAGCAGACCATTTTAACGAAGCGCTGGAAATTTTGCAAAAATTTAACAACGCAACGAATCACCAACTGATTCAGTATGCAGGAAATTTAATGGTTTCTGCAATCAATTCAGGGGGTAAGATCATTTCATGTGGAAATGGTGGATCTATGTGTGATGCGATGCATTTTGCAGAAGAATTAACCGGAAGATATCGTGATGATAGAAGAGCAATTCCCGCATTAAGTATTTCGGATCCGTCGCACATCAGCTGTGTTGGAAATGATTACGGCTACGATTTTATTTTTTCACGTTATTTGGAAGCAATTGGTCAGAATGGAGATGTGCTATTGGCTATTTCAACATCCGGGAATTCAAAAAATGTACTTAAGGCAATTGAAGTTGCTAAGGCAAAAGGAATGAAGATTGTTGGACTAACAGGAAAGGACGGTGGGAAAATGGCCGGATTGTGTGATGTTGAAATCCGGGCGCCTCATTCAAATTATGCGGATAGAGCTCAAGAAATTCATATTAAAGTCATTCATACTCTGATCGATTTTATTGAACACCAACTGAATGTTTGATTTTCTAAGAAGGAATATTCGAAGAACTACTATTCTGATCATTATTGGTGCTTTTACACTAACATTTTCAGGAAAAATAAATAAGGTTGTAAAGGAAGAAGCTACCTGTGTCTGCTCATATGATGGTTACGGATATTATATGTATCTGACGCAACTGTTCCAATACCGCAATCTCAACTTTAAGCAAAAGGAACTTCAGGCAGTTCAGGACAAATATTGCAATGGGAATTATGCCTACCAGTTGAAAGAGATGGATAACGGCAATTCGCTGGATATTTATCATATGGGACAAGCATACTTGGAATTGCCGGCTTATGCAATTGGTCATGTTTTCGCCAAAACATTGGGCTATTCAAAAGATGGTTTTAGTAAGCCATACCACATTGCTTTTATACTCAATGCACTCTTGTTTATTTTGTTGGGGATTTATTTTCTGAATAAAATTCTTAAACTGTTCTTCTCTGATCAGATTACCTCTTTGCTGTTGCTTATTATCTATTTTGGAACAAATTTTTGGGTTACTGCAGTTCATGGTTATCATTTGCAGCACATTTACTTGTTTGCTTTAGTTGCCTTGCTGTTTTATTCTTTGTTGAAGTTTAAAGAACTGAAAAAGAACAAACACCTGATTATTGCTGCATTGGCTCTGGGGCTGATTTCTTCCATAAGGCCAACACATGTTTTATTGGGAATTCTTCCTTTACTGATGCTTCGAAATGTGTATGCAGGTAAATTAGCATACTGGAAATCCATTTTACTGTTTCCATTAGCAGGTTTGTTATTCAATTTGCCGCAATTAATCTATTGGAAACTTCTTGGTGGAAGTTGGTTCATTTTGAATATGCATGTGGAAGAAGTCGTGATTGTTGATCCTCATCTTTTTGATTTTCTCTTCAGCTATAAAAAAGGTTGGTTGTTGTATAGTCCGGTGTTTTTATTGCTGATTCCTGGTTTTATTCACCTTTACAAGCAACGGAAAGCGTTGTTTTGGGCTGTTTTGGCTTCTACACTTTTGGCCATTTGGATTTTTGCTTCCTGGGAATGCTGGTGGTATGCAGCATCATTTGGTTCACGAGCCATGGTTGATCTATATCCGTTATTGGTCTTGCCTTTAGGCTTTGCACTTGTTTATTTGGGAAAATCAAGAATCGGAACTTTTGCAATGATGATTTTTGTTTTTCTTACGCTGGTTTTATCCATTTTACAATCGGAACAATTTTCAATTGGTTATCTGCATCCGGATCGAATGACCAAGGCACATTACTGGTATATTTTTGGAAAACTTTCCATGCCGGATTATCAGGTAAATCGATTGGAGATAGACCGTTCAAATCTAATTTGGCCAGAGAAAATCAAAGCAGAACAATTGAATTTTGGAAAGATAGAACAGCAGTCTTTTTGTGAGGTGAAAAATATGAGAGCTTTGGCAGGAACAAGTACATTACTCGTAAAGCAGCCATATTTCCCAAGGTTAAAAACAGATGAGACTTTGTTTGAAGCGCAAATTATTTATCAGAATCAAGATAGTTTGTTTCCCGCAACGATTAAATTCGAAGCGTTTAGTAAGTTCAATACTTATGATTGGAAATTTTATACCTTACCCACTCAAAAGAAATTTGGAGAGACTGACACGATGATTGTGCAGTTTAATCTGCCTAGAATTAATCATCAAAAAGATCAAATTCAGATTTATATTGAGAATCCGGGAAAAAAAGAATTAATTATTCACTCGTTAAAAATAAAGGCATTAAGTTTGATCAGAAAATAAAAAGTCAATAGGTTTAAAAGTTCAAGGTGTTCAATTAAATGATCTGTTTTGAACTATTGAACATTTTAACTCTTTGAACAATTAAAAGAAAACACTATCAACATGAGCTCATTTTCACATATTTTCGATTCAGGAGAACAAGCACGTCAAAAAGGTCATTTCAGAAATCTGATTATGTTGGCGCGAATTGATGGAAATATCAGTTTTGCAGAAAACCAACTGTTGAAAAGGATTGCTACAAAGCTTTCCCTAACGGAAGAACAAGTGACTGAGATCTGTGAAAATCCGGATGATTATCCCTTCATTCCTCCCGTTTCAAGAGAAGAACGATATGAACGTTTCATTCAATTGATTCAGCTGTTAGGAATTGATGGGAATATGGATTCAAACGAAACCAAATTAGTCAGAAGATTAGGGGTTGAGTTGGGGTTCACGCCAGAACGAATCGATGAAAAATTTCCGATTATTTTAGAGCATTTAAGAAAAGGAATGGATCGGGAAGAAGTACTTAGAATTGTGATCTAAGTTTTGGATTAATTCTTCTTTTTCAATTGATCTTCAATTCGTTTGGTTAAGAGTTGGAAGAGTAGTTTGGAATCTTGCTGATTTAATTTTCTACCAAGACGTATATTTTTCCCTAAGTATTCAAACTCAATTCGTTCACCTCCACGAATCCAGGGAGAGTTTTCCCATGCCGCTTGGAAAGAGTTTTCTTTTGGTACCGAAACACGCACTTTTTTGATGTTTTCCAGGTAGTATTCCTTGGCTTTTCCATATGTTCGAATACTTGTTTTGATCGTCAATGATATTTTATCCACTTTGATGTATTCGCGGCCATACATAATCCAAAGGAAAGTTCTTCCTACCCGAACAAAATAATACAGCCAAAAGACCATGAATACTCCAAGAATAAGTTTTTCTTGTTGTGAGAAGTTGAAAGCAAAAAAGGACCAGGTAATAGTTGCTCCAATTGCAAACCACATAAAACACCAGGCACCCATTAATGCTTTTACAACTCCAATTTGTTCCGGGGTAATAATGAAGGTCGTTTTATTTTGATCGTCGAGATAACTAATTCGGTTTCCAATCCATTTCATGAGGCAAAAATACTATTTTTAGCTACTGGGCTATCCAAAAAAAAAATAGGGGCAGAAATTTTTCCGCCCCTTTATACTTTGCTAATCAGCCGCGGCTGATATTTCATCGAAAGCGATGCTTTCTCTTATTGAATAATTACTTTTTTCTGAGTAATTGCGTTGTTCATTTTTACATTAACAAAGTAAACTCCCGCAGGTGTATTACTTGTATTGATTGTAATCACTGAAGCACCATTCATCTGACCATAGTTTTTACTAGAAATTACTTTACCAGCAATATCAGTTACAGAAATTGTAATATCACTTTGTTCTTTGATCTGCAAGCTTACAGAAACAGCAGATGTAGCTGGATTTGGATAAACTTGTACCAACTCATCAATTTGACTTAAATCGTTCAAACCTGCTGTTACATCTGTTCCAGTTACAAATCCATTCGTTACTGCCTCAGTAATAGTCGCTTTTCCAGCGTTATCAATTTTTCCAGTAGGATTAAATAATAATCCAACAATATGAATTTTAGTTTCGTCCCATGAAGCAGGTAAAACAAATGTAGCTGTGATTGTATGCGTTTCTCCCATATTCACGGTTGCAGGGAAACTGTTTGCATAACCTGTAAAGCTTGGTTCGATAGCTCTTGCAACGTGATCATAAACCATTTGTGCAGCAGGAACCGGATTTGGCAAGGATTCAAATCCACCCATTATACCATTATTTCCACCAGCATATGCATTAGACTGACTATAACCTGTTGTTCCTGTTACTTCATCTTCTGTTAGTGCTATTCCAAGTTTGTATGAACTAGTTGCTGCAGATAAGAAGTTAGCAGATACAGATACTTTCAATTCGCGTGTCGTTGCATTCCATGTTGCGCCATTTGTAATCAATGCTTTTGGAGCCACCTGAACACGAGTTAAGAAATCTTCTTCCATTTCTGAAGGATCAATTACACTCATGCGATCAACCAAAGCTGAAGGGTATCCTGAAACCAATCCACCAATTCCGTCATCATATACGGTTACAACCATTGGGTCACCGTTATGAACTGCAATTCCAGCCCAATACTGCTCGTATTTTGTCTCCATCATATCCATGAAAACAGCACCTCTTGGACACCATTGGCACCAAGTTCCTGTTCCTTCTTCTCCCACAACCATTTTACCAACAGCTGGTGTTAACGGACTTAAACTGATTGAAAGTTCATCATCATTTGCATCCATGTCTGCTCCAGCACCGTTCACATTGCTTACAGTTGCTACCATTGGCATAGTTCCACTTGCTAATGTCATAGTTCCGGTCATGGTAACTGTTGTTGTTGCCAAAGAAGCTAAATTCAATCCGGTAACTGTTTGATTGATATTATTTCCATTATAGTCAACATCCAATTCAAATGAAGTGATTGGAGTAGTTCCAAGATTACGTACAACTACTTTTGGAGTAACTGCGTTCCCTGCCAGTAACCCTTGATCGAAGGATAAACCGTTTACTGCTGCATTCAGTGCCGGAGGTGTGTACGGAGTGATTACTGTGTGAAAATCATCAATGAAATAACCACAGCTATACGGAGCGTTTTGATCCGTTGGATAGATATCGATAGATGCAATCTGGTTTATGGGATTTGCAAATGATCCTACTGAGACATTATCGATAAAAACTTCCCAGTTATTGGTATTGAAGTTGATAGAGATCTTGAAATTGAACCACTGGTTTTGAGTGTATGTAGGGCCGGTAAAGTTCAATCCATTTTGATTGTTAATGGTAATTGTTCCGTTGTCATTGAAAAAACAATCCATTGCCCAAACCTGACCAATTGTTGCATTTCTTTGAAGGTTAAAATATCCTGCTTTCCCTGTTTCAACCTTGATATCGAAATCCATATCAAATTGACCTGTATTTAGAACTCCGAAATTCCTTACCAAATCTGTTGGACCACCAGCTTGAGCTGTTGTAGAGAAATACAAGGAATTACTTCCTGAAGAAGCATCGGCACTTGAAACGAGAACATCTTCCGTTCCTCCGGGAGCATTGCTCCAGGTTGTCCATGCACCAGCACTTTGTGGACATAATTTTTGTCCTGCAGTATAAGAATCAAAATTATCCGTGAATGTTTGACCAAATGCCACAATACTTGATAAGAAACCAAGGGTGAGTAATTGTTTTTTCATAAGTAAGAGTATAGAATATCCTTAAAGATACTAAATGAAAAAGAGAAAAAGGATTCCTTTTTCTCTTTAATTATTGTAATCTTATTATAAGCTTTTCTATTTCTTAATAAACTGAAGCGCAGATGATTCAGTTCCGAGATCAACAACGAAACGGTACGCCCCCGCCTGAAGCTTAGAAACATCAATTGGTTTCAGAACAATTTTACCATTGGTGTTTTCCAATAAAATTTGTTCAATTGGTCTTCCTACGGCATCAAAAATATGTAATGTACCTGCTTGCTTTGAATAGTAAGTCAGGTTTGTTAATTCTGAAGATGGGTTGGGAGATAACGTATTCGGAGTAATTCCCGGTTTACAGATCACAGATTTTAATTCAGAATAGGTAGAGATTAGATCGGAACTAATTTCCTTTATTCGGTATAAGGTAATTTTATTTTGCTCTAAATCATCTCTGAAAGTAAACTGTTTTGATTCTGTCAGATCGGAAGGATATTCTACGTTTCCTATAATTTCCCAGCTTTCGCCCGTATAGCTCCGTTGAACCTCATAAGTGCTTGAACTTTCCAATGGGGCTTCCCATGAAATGAGTGCATTCCCATTTTCACAATCTGTTTTGACGGCGAAATTACGCATGTTAATTCCTAATGCTGAACAACCTACTGTTGCAGTACCGTTAAATGCGATTGGTACCGTGGTAGCGACTGAACTATAGTTCGAGAAACAGATAATATACTGGGTATTCGCAGCAACAGCTAAAACAGGTTCGTAATTTCCCCAGTCTCCTCCTGCGGGTAGCGTTGATGCTAATCCTGTGCCGCCATAGTTCACTGAGTTCCAGTTGCATCTGACTGGTGCCAGTGTATTGCTAGAAATAGCCGTACACGTGCTGGGACCGGAATAAGGATACATGATCCAATCGTAGTAACCTGCCTGAGCACCTCCTGCTCCAAATGAGAATGCTAAATTTCCTGCAGTGTAGACATTGATAACCATCCAGGTACTGTTAGTTTCTCCAATTTGTAAACAGCCCATATTACCTCCTCCCCAAGGACTCAATGGCCCCCAGAACGGATCATACTCCGGATTTCCAAAGGACCCGGAAGCAGGGATTTCGTTAATTGCACCGTATCCATTCGGATCAATTTGAAAACCCGCATTGCTGCAAATGTTTACATAGTTTGCACATTCGGATGCTACAACAGGTCCGGTATACGTACTTTGTGTAACACAAATGGTTCCGGTTGTTGCAGATGCTGGAGGTCCAGTATTACCAGCATTTGTCGCAAAAATAACTACCAGATAAACTTGACCGATCACCGTATTGAAACTCACACTTTCATTGGTTCCATTGCCGGTTTGTGAACATCCAAGAGAGGTTAATGTTCCACCACAAGTCCCTGAGACAACCATCAAACCCGGATTGGGGCCAGCAGGGGTTGCGTCAGTTAGCGTTACGTTCGTATAAGTGGAAGTTGCAGTGAACTGAAAAAAACCATCCACATCATCCCAGCCACAAGATGGTTCCGAGCTGAAATTGTCAAAATAGGATGTTGGAATAGAATATGCCGTTGGTGTACAGGTTGCTCCAACTGTTAGTGTTGGTGGTGTCCCGGTACAATTATCAGACTGTCCAAAAATTCCCGTAATTTGGAATATAGCAAGTAATAATATTAATTTTCTCATGATTAGCGGCAGTTGTTTTTGGATAAATTAATCATTCCTCCTTCAGTGTAAACTGCATCGTAGTAACATGCGATAGTATAACCGTGGTTTGTAAACCAGTTTGTGAATGTTTGCTCCAAAAGATTTTCATTGGGTTCATAGATCCCTAAAAAAATATTAGTTGTGTTATCCATTCTGGAAGTTCTAACTCCGGGAATTTGCTTGAATGCGTTGCTAATTTCAGATTGAGCTTCTTGAGTAACATCCGAATCAATAACGATTTTGATGTACCTTTTTGGGCCACCCAAATCATTTTGTTGAGAATAACTGCAGAAACCAAGAGTAGTAAACGCAAGAATTGCTAGTAGTAATTTAATCATTGTTTAATTAGTTGTACTCTAAATTTAAAACCAATTTTAGCACAAAACGTTAGCAATGAATATTTTAATAGTTTGATTGATTGGATGAATAATTTGAATTAACAAAGGGTTAAACTTAACTTAACGAATCAACGTCACATTTCCTTTGATAATTTTTTGCTCACCCTGAACACAGGTTGCTTCTAAATAATAATCATATGTATCTGGTTTCAGAAGCTTGTCTCTGAATGTTCCGTCCCAGCCGATGTTTTGATCTGTTGTCTCAAAAACCATTTCTCCCCAGCGGTCAAAAATCCGGAAAAGGATCTTGGTTGCTATAGCACTTCTCACGTATAAAACATCATTTTCCAAATCTCCATTCGGAGAAAAGGCATTTGGAATATACACGTAAGTTCGATCACAAACGACTTCCAGTACATTGACTTTAACAGAAACAGATTTAGTACAAATTCCATCAGTAATACTTACTACATACTGGGTTGTCTGCTCCGGAGTTGCCTGAGTAATTTGGCTAAATGGATTGGATAAACCTGCCTGAGGGAACCAAACATAAGAATAACCCGCTGGTAGAGCTGTTAGTGTGCTGCTTCCTCCTGGAACAACATATTCCGGATTTGCCTGAGCGCTGATTGCTCCTGAAATGCTTCCGACAGTTACATAAATCGAATCTCTGTCAAAACAACCATTTGAACCATTTGCATCAACATAAACCCATTGACTTGTTGGCGGATTTGCAATAACCACATTTTGCTGAGCAGTTGGAGTAAGAATACTCATGGGGCTCCAAACATAACTAAACGTCACACCTGGGATCTGGATGGAAGCCGTCAATGTTGTGGGATCATTCAGACAAATGGAGTCATTTCCTGTTAGGGATAAACTCCCGCCAATGAAGTAAACGGTGACACTGTCTATTTCCGAGCAATAAGCATTGCCAGCTCTAACGTAATAAGTTGTCGTAGCACCGGGCGTAACATTTATAATCGAATCAGCGACTGTTGCATTTAACGTATCAGTAAACTGATTGTTTGATGACCAGATAAAGTAATCTGCAGAACCAAATGAATTTGCCATAAAAGTCAGGGGGAGAGATGAGCAAAGAATGGTATCGTTAGAAACAGCAAGTTGTATTTCCGGCAAAACAGTAATGTTAATGACCGCAGTATCTGTCAATAGACAAACAGAATCCGTAACAGTTAAACGCACGACATAATTTCCCGGAATGGTGTACGTAACTGTTGGAGAATGGACTGTTGTAGTTCCTTGTCCATTTCCAAAATCCCATTCGAAGGCATCTGATGGTGGGCTCGTATTCGTAAATGTAACCGTAAAGTCTTCACAACCGTTTACATTATTGGTAGTGAATTCTGCTTTAGGAAGCAATTGAAAATCAAATTTGAAGACAATATTGTTGCAGTTGCTGCTAAGATTGTCTTGTGACCAGGCATTTGCTGAAGTAGGGAAATCACTGAAACCACCACAGCCTCCGCACACACTTTGATAGATCACTCCATTTTTATCGAAACGGGAAGTTCCTCCGTCCACATGTTCCTGTGCCTGACTACCCCCCAAATAGCTTCCGTAGAGCAAGCCGGAAAAATCACGTTTGTAAACAAACAGATAGAAGTTAAATCCATCACCTGAACTCGATTGATACGCATCCGAACTGATTGGCATGCCGTTTAATGGGGTGGGTTGTAAAATATTTGCTCCCCAACCCGAAACATACATGTTTCCGCAAATATCAACCAGGAATGCTGCTGGCGAAATATTGATGTTCGGACTTCCATTCCCGAAAACGGTGGAGTTGACGATAGATGTTAGGGTCGGATTCAATTTTGCGATAAACTGGCTGCTGTTTGGATAACTCTGCGAATTGATTACCGGGAAATTGCCGTCTACGGATTGTCCCAAAATAAAAACTTCATCATTCCGGTTGATTTCCACAAAAAAAGCTTGGTCGTACTGGTTTGCTCCAATGTAAGTACTTTGTGTCAATGTTTGGCCGTCCGGAGTTAGTTTCCCAACAAAGCCATCCGCTTTTCCTCCCAAATAATTCGGATTCAAACCTCCCGCTGTTCCGGGAATGTTGCTGCTGGAAGTTCCTCCGGCAAAGACAACGTTGTAACTGGAGTCGATCTTTACGGAATAACAGGCGTCATTATTGGTTCCGCCAAAATAGCTAGACCAAAGCAGTGTACTTAGATTGTTATTCAGTTTAAAGATAACACCATCTTGCTGACCACCGATGGTTCCTTGAAATGCGTTTAGAACAGGAAAGTTTACGGATCTTGTACAGGAAGCAATCAGGCAATTCCCCAATGAATCGAGCATGATCTCACCTCTGAAATTATCTCCGTAATTGGTTGTTAATGAATCGAAGGCAATCGCACCACTTTTAATATTGACACCGTCATTCAATGCCCCCCCCACATAAGTGGAAGCAAGGAGGTTGTGCCCGTTGGCACTGATTTTTGCAACATAGATATCTGTTCCCGGGCTATTAAAATGCACTCCGTTGCTTGTGAAGTTAGCACCTGGAACACCTCCGGCGTGTGCGGGTTGATAAGCATTTACCATCGGAAAGTCAGTACTTGATGTGGCTCCGTAAATGTACAGGTTGTTATTCCGGTCACAGATCAAACTGTGTGCGGTTTCTGTTCCCTGGGTTGTACTTCCTCCTCCCAAAAATGTGGTCCAGATCATGTCTTCCCCATCTGATGAGTATTTGGATACAAAGACATCTGTAATTCCGTAAGTAGGATTCGTTACTGCTGTAAAAGTAGAGGTAATATCGTATGCGGAATTGTCGGGAGTTGGATACGCATTCCCAAAAATCATTCCTGCAGAATAAGCTGACCCATCATAGCCATAAGTGGCTGTCATTCCGAAGTTGTCTGTAGGAGAACCTGAGTAGGTCGCGAATACTAAAACCGGATCAATAATGATACTTGCGAGCGGATCGAACTTACCAAGCTTAAAAGATAGGATACTACCGTTTAATTTAAAAGAACACGAAATCTGTGTGAGCTTTCCATTTAAAAGCTGATAAGCAATTGGTTTTTGTTCGATGATTTCTCCCAGATTTGTTTTAAGGATCAGGTCGCCATTTTTTGCGATGGAAATCTGCTTGAAATTGATGAGGTCAACCTGAATAGTATTTATCGGGCTTCCTGGTGAACACCACAATTCGTATTTGAATTTTTCCGGAGTATCAAAGATTTTTAAATCAATTCCGTTGTAAAAGTTCTTGAGTGTTACTTCCCGGAAACTTCTTACATCTGAAGCCCATTTGGAGGAATCATTCCCTAAGAAGTAATTGTAATAATAGGGTAAAGGCTGCTCTTTGATAATTTCATAAACTTCGTTGGAGTTCAGAAAATTAGCGGCTGATAATACACTTTTAATTTCTGTTGTGGTATCCGTGCTTTTTCCGAGATGAGCGCGTTTCATGGGAGAATAATCCCGGACGTCATAAAGGAAACCGTGCTGCTGTACCCAGATATTGTTTCCCTGTGACCTGGATTGGAACAATACTTTTTCATCCCATTGGCCTTTGTTTTCAACCAATGCGTAGTGTGACGGATGCTGATGCTCTATTTCCTGAGCAATAAATTGACCACCAAAAACAAGTATACAGAACATTAGTAACAATAGCTTCATACTTGAAAGATATGAAAATGTTTAAAAAGGTTGCATTTTTGGGTATAACTTTTGCCAATCAAATTGCTCTGGTTATATTTGATATAAATTCGAGGCATATGACAACTCAATGGGTCTTCAACGAAGTTGCAACAATTACAGAGAAAAATATCCAACATTTAAAATCGAAGTTTTCAAACTATTCAGAGAATCAATTGAACTGGAAACCCAATCCTTCTACCTGGAGTTTGGCCGAAATTTTTGCCCATTTGAATGCTTACGCGAAGTTTTATCATGATACCTTAAATGACCGTATTGATCGAACACGTTTTCGTATCCCAAGAATTAATTATACCTCATCGCCTTTAGGGAAATCTGCCTGGGTGTCGATGAAATTGGGAAATGCGCGGAATGTTAAACGCAAGTTCAATGCGCCTGGAGAATATAACCCAACTGTAAATCCTTCGCTGGTTACCGGCGAGGAAATTAAAACTTTACTGGATGGTCAAAATCAATTTCTCGGGATTATTGAAAAATCAGTTGCGGTTAGTTTGAAGAAAGTAAAAGTTCCGATCTCCATTTCAAAATTGGTACGTCTGAGATTAGGTGATGCCCTGTTGTTTGTGGCTTATCATAACGATCGGCATATGGAACAAGCTTTAAAACTGACAAAAAATCCTCAATTCCCTAAAAAGTGAGTAGAATTCACGCATTTTGTAAAGCAAGTATTGCACCCGTTCGCGGAGATGCAAGTGATAGTGCTGAACTAGTTACCCAATTGTTGTTTGGAGAACTGGTTGAAATTTTGGAAGTCAGAAATCAATGGCTTCATATTCGTTCATTTATGGATGGATACGAGGGCTGGATCGATTCAAAACAAGTTCAGGATCTGAGAGAGAAGGAGATTTCTCGCTGGTTAGACGGTTTAGTGGTTGAACATTCGGAATTCAGAATCATTGAAGGGCCTGAAGGAAGACAAACCTTGCCCAAAGGATTTTTTCGTCCGGGAGATTCGGAAGAAACATTCCACATTGGTAAATCAACCTATCGCTTTTTGAATGAAGAAGAAGCCTTTCCTGCATCCTTGATTGATTTTGCTAAAAGTTATCTGAATGCTCCTTATTTGTGGGGAGGGAAAACCCAATTTGGGATTGATTGTTCCGGATTCATGCAGCAGATTCACCGTGTTTTCAATTATCAACTGCCTAGGAATTCTTCCCAGCAAGCAGAATTGGGATTAGACATAGATTTTGAAGATCGCGAAGCAGGTGATTTGGCTTTTTTTATTTCCTATTCGGGGAATATTCATCATGTGGGTTTATTGATCTCTAAGGATGAAATTATTCATGCGCATGGTTACGTAAGGATTGATGACTTTAGTTCCAAAGGAATCACCCGAAAAATTGATGAAGTTCATTCGCATAAACTGCATTCGATTAAAAGACTTTAGCAGGAGGGATAATTTTCAGAAAGTTAAGGCCTTCTGATGAAATCGAATTATATTTGTCACCACCGATTTTAAGAAAAATAGAAAATAAATAAACGAACGAAAAATGAAACGCGATCAGGAAGTATTTGACTTAATTGCTGCAGAAAGACAGCGTCAAGAACATGGAATTGAATTAATTGCGTCTGAGAACTTTGTCTCTGATGAGGTAATGGAAGCAATGGGTTCTGTATTGACTAATAAATATGCAGAAGGACTTCCCGGAAAACGCTATTATGGTGGCTGCGAAATTGTGGATAAAGTGGAGCAATTGGCGATCGATCGTTTGTGTAAATTATTCGGTGCAACCTGGGCAAATGTACAGCCACATTCAGGAGCACAGGCAAATGCAGCGGTTTTCTTAGCATGTTTGAATCCAGGCGATAAAATTTTAGGATTCGACTTAAGTCACGGAGGACATTTAACTCACGGATCTTCTGTAAACTTCTCGGGGAAATTATACAAACCATTTTTCTATGGTGTGAATGAGCAAACCGGACAAGTGGATTACGACATGATGGAAGAAGTTGCCAAACGAGAAAAACCAAAAATGATTATTTGCGGTGCTTCGGCCTATTCCAGAGATTGGGATTATGTGCGCATTCGCAAAATTGCTGATGAGGTGGGAGCCTTGATTTTAGCAGATATTTCTCATCCGGCGGGATTAATTGCAGCAGGATTGTTGAACGACCCGTTAGATCATTGTCATATTGTTACTACCACAACACACAAAACATTGCGCGGACCACGCGGAGGTGTGATCATGATGCGTAATAACTTTGATAATCCATTCGGATTGAAATGGAATAACGGAAATCCGAAATCAATGGGAGCATTGCTGGATGCAGCAGTTTTCCCGGGAATTCAGGGTGGACCATTGGAGCATGTGATCGCGGCAAAAGCGGTGGCATTCGGAGAAGCGTTGACTGACGGATATAAGACATACATGGTTCAGGTGAAGAAGAATGCAGCGCTTATGGCTGAGGAATTCAGAAAGTTGGGTTACAAAATCATTTCCGGAGGAACAGATAATCACAGCATGCTGATTGATTTGCGTTCAAAAGGAGTAACTGGAAAAGATGCAGAAAACAACCTGGTTTTAGCGGACATTACAGTAAACAAAAACATGGTTCCTTTTGATACCGAATCTCCGTTCGTTACTTCCGGAATTCGTGTTGGAACTTCGGCAATTACTTCCAGAGGAATTAAGGAAACAGAAATTCCTGCAATTGTAAACTTGATCGATCGTGTATTGATGAATATCGGTGATGAAGAGACCATTAACTCTGTTCGATCTCAAGTGAATACACTAATGAGCGCACGACCGCTTTTTACATGGTAAGATAAATAAAAACACATAAAACAAGTAAGGCCGCGATTAATCGCGGCCTTACTTGTTTTTCTTAAATATCAATTAAACATCCAGCTTCCGTGCCAAAAGCTTTGCGGAAACCTTATAAGATGCTGTAAACGTAAGCCCTTTTTGCAGCGTTGAAAATGTCATCAGTGCTTTTTTATACCAAGATGGATCCGTAGCTTTCTTTTTGAAATGCTCGTGGACTTCAATATCGAATAAAACGCCATCGAGCCATGCCTGAATTTCATAGATTCCGATACCAAAGTATTCTGCGCGGTCAAGCACGATTGCGAAATCCCATTGGTTGAAATGGAGATTGGTCGCCTCGTCGAACCCATCATTCAAGTTTTTCAAATCATTAAATACTTTTTGTTCTAAGAATTCAACCTGCTCCATAATACTTGTAAAAATTTTGGCTAAGGTACGCAGAAATAAATCGGGGGCGAATAATTATTCACCCCCGATTTATTCTTATTTAATAAAATATATTTAGGCAGTTTTGCAAAATGCATCCCAGGTTGTCCAGAAATGCGCATTGATTGCTCCCGGAGGCGGGGTAGTGCTATCTGCAACGATACCGACCATCGATGCGCAATTGCTGTTGCATCCGATCTCATTGGTACTTCCTTGTTGAGGAGGAATCTGGCGCCATGTTCCCGTTGAACCGCTCAGCAATTCTACTTTGATATCAAAAATTCCGGAAAGATTAGGTGTTTGAAGCATTTGTGTTGGGTTTTCACTTGAAATAGTGCCGATCCAGTTTCCTTGAGAGAAAGTCACTCTCCAGGTACCGATCATTTTCACAGTATTGTTTTCAGGTGATAAATAAACCCAGAATTGTGCACCGTTACCCAATTGGATACTTGCAGGTGCGTTTGCATTGAATGTTGTCATAGTGAATAGTTTGTGTATTAAGTCCTACTCGTAGGCTTTTCGGAAAACGCCCCCGATGATCCTTTCGGGACAGGCTGTTTTTGGCGTGGTTTTCAGACTCCACGCACGTTTTCACATCCTTTCTTGGGACCGGCCGCGTCCGTCTGAAAGGCAAAGTGAATAGTGTGAAGCTAAAATAAACTGTTTTATCTATGTAAAATTGTTCATTGACACGAGCAAGGTGATTGATGTCATGAAAGATGGAAATTAATGTATGAATACCAGTCGGGGTGAATAACAAGTCGGGGCGAAAATTTTTCGCCCCGACTTGTTATTTCTCTTTCCAATTTTTTGGATTATCCCGGATGTACTGACAAATCCGATGAAGTGCTTCCGTATCGTGAATGATGCGCTCGTAATAATCGCGTTGCCAGACTTTATATACAAATGTGTGCTGTCTCATCCATTTAGTCACTCCGATTTTAAATCCGCGTATAATCGATCCTATTGTTTTCGAAGGAGATCTGAAATTTGATTGTTGATTCATATCTGTTTGATTCAGTCGGGGCGAATAATTATTCGCCCCGACTGAATGATCTATTAAATTTGGATTATACAGAATTTCTATTACTCCATGAATATGATCCGGCATGATGACGAAATCATGTAATGCTATATGAGGAAAGTGTTCGGGGATTTCCAGCCAACACTTTTGAGCGATTGATCCGGCTTCATTCAGAAGCATCACCCCATTTTTTATTTCTCCAAATAAACGCTCACTGTTTTCCGTATTTAATGTAATGAAATAAAGACCGGCACTGGCGTAATCATATCCTTTTAACCGTCTGCTCTGCCTGTTGTGAATCAGTGGATTGTACATGTTTTTGATCTGTTTGTTTTGACATCTCCTATTTAATTTAGTCAAAAAGATCATTTGAACAAACAGTCGTTTCAAAAAATAAAACAGTCGGGGCGAAAAATTTTTCGCCCGACTGTTTTCGAAACGACTTGTTGTTTATGCAGCACTTATACTGCCATCATCGCGTTCTCTGCTGCCATTGCCGACTCGCGTTCTTGCATTTTGGTAGTCGAGTACAAATGCCGGATGATCGATTTTGAAGATCAGCATCATGCGGTCAATTTGGTCGCGGAGGATTTCCGTCAGTTTCGACTCCAGTTCTTCGATTATCCTGGTTGCACCTTTTCTTCTTAAGAGTGCGATCCGGGAAGATTCAATTAGTTCGGGCAAAGTATCAATCTTTGCGATCAGTTGGGAGATGAATACCGCCTTAATCCCGTAAACCTCCAATTCAGATCCGTATGCCTGCAAATCATTTTTCAGGTCGTTGCCGTGTACTTTTGCCTTACCGTTGGTCATTCTTACCAGATCAGACTTGCTGATGCGGTTGCGTTCCTGCAGGATGATGCTGTTTGTTTCCTTTCCATGGAGGTAGAGGGCATTGTGTACCAGCATCATTTCCTCCGATAAGCGGCTCAATAGCTCCTGTTTTTCTTTGGTCACTCCGGTCATAGCGGTAGATTGTTCGCTGAATTTCGTGTCCAGCACCGCCAGGTTATTTTCAAACAAGTTGACCGCCGAAACAAAAGCCGGAACGTTGGTCCAAACAGCTTGGTTTGCCATCAGCACGGTATGAACACTCCCGAACATACTGCGCTTGTTTAATGTGCTTCTTTTCATGACTTTTCGTTTTAAAAGTTCCTGATTTGACCCATTAAAAATCCGTGCCAAAGCATTGAAAAACAAATGTTAACGGCTGTTAAACGCGCGTCTGATTGAGTGATCTGTTCTTTCTCCTCCATATCCTGTTGTTTTGATTGATCGTACACAGACGTTTGAAAGCGTTTCACCTACGTCTGAAGAAGGTACACACCTCTTTGAATGAGAGTAAGCTACGTTTGAAAGACTTTCATGCGCGCCTGATTTGGTTTCAGCTGCCTTTGAAAGAGGGAATGGAAGGATGGAATAAGAGGAACCGATTATTGAAAGAGGAGCGTACCGTTCTAATTGAAGTTCACAGACTTTCGATTAAATATCCGGGCGTTTTGTTTGGCTTTCAGCCTGATTTGATTAGGAATCCTTGTAATGCCGAAAAGGCGATCGTTTTTACGATCACCTCTTCGGGTTAATTAGTAAAAGATTTTTTTTGCTTTAAAGCTTTTTCGATCTTTTTAATCAACTCTTCTTTTTCAGGAGTTGATGGTCCTTTTTTGAGTCGATCAAGATCTTGTCTTGTCCACTCTTTTTTTTGGTTGTTTTTCTTTTCCATCTTTAATATGGTTTTTAAATGAATAATTGAATCAAATGTATGCAGTGGAAGGATTGCTTAATAAGCAGAATTGTTAGGATTTGTTAAGTTGTATTAAGTGCGGTTATTTGATTATTATTCGTGGTTGTTTGGTTGCTTTTGTTGAGTATGGAAAAGGGTGTGGTGGAATTTTTCGAGCGATTAGTTTACTATCAAATCTCAGGAATCCACAAAACATTCCCTATGATGCCATTTCAGATTTCTCCTTTTCGAACTAACTCCAGGATTGCTAAAAGCAAGATTGGCTCATGCGCTGCACCAACGTATTTGGAATCGCGCCGGAGGTGGGAGAAGGGGTGGGTGGGGCATTATTTAAATCTACAATAATAAATTTTATTAAGAAAATCGACATTCAATTCAACTTGCAAAGCGTCCCAAATAAAGAAGTTTGCAGTTTTCTTCGATGCGTTAAAATTATGAACTCTGTATAGCCTCCATTTTGAATCTTGTTTCATGACATAAACTTCATTCATAGACATATAAAAAGGGGATTTATCATTTCCTTTTGTGGTTTTTACCTCAATGTGAATTTCTTCTCCATTTAAGTCGTAAGATAAAATGTCATATCCTACAAAATCTTTTTGTTTTATAATTTTTTTATCAAGTGAAACGATTCCTTTTTCTTGAAGTTCTTTTAGTTTTTTTTGTTCTTGAATAAGAATTAATTTTTCACCAATATCTCCTAATTTTTTGTTTTCTCTATCCTGTTTTTCATAGATTGATAGTGGTTCACTTATAATTGATTCATAAATGGTTTTGTCTTCGAATATGTACCCTTTTGGAATATCTTTTTTGGTAGGAGTTATTTTTTCAACTTCTTTTAAATTTATTTCAGTTAAGTCGATTAATTCTAATTCAAGATTATCAATTTCCTCTTTTAAATCCGATAAATCTGAATTGTCTAAGAGTCTCTTTACTTCGTGGTAATAATGTAAATTATCTTGAATAAAATGTTTGCTAAAATTTATTAGTTGTTCGAAATTCTCAAAGGTGTCGATATCAATGATGTACCATCTTAGCCATTGACCAATATAAAATTTAGACTCAATGTACTTATCAAATAATACTACTTTTTCATGGCTTAATTTGTCAGATCCACTGAATTTACAATGCAACTTTATAATTAAACTTTCTTCTTCTGCGTTGCATTCTACATTGAAGAATAATTGATGATCGTTCGGATCAGGAAAAATTCGACACCAAGCATATCCAGAGAAAGTTGAATGGTAGGAATTTACCCAATTATTCCTTTTTAGGTATGTAAAACCTAATTCGTTAGCGACACGTTCCCCCCAAAAACTCACTTTATCGAATATTGTTTTGCGAATTCTCAGACCTGCATTTACATGATCTGATATTTCTTTATTATAGAGCTTATTTGAATGTCTAACAAAAAAGTCCATGTCTTCTTGGGTAAAATGATTCATCCAGTGATTAATATTTAAGTAGAAGTTTTAGAATTTAAGATTGCATTCTTATTATTTTGGATAGGATTAGTAAGCATCTCCAAAGAGTTAAGAAAACCAAGACAATACTCAATGTATTGAAATATTTTAAATATTGACTGTTATCAAAATAGAAATTAAGTAAAACATATCCCAAAAACGAAATTCCAATTAATACTTTAACACCATTTTTAAGATGTTTGGTGGTTTGAAAATAATATGGTGAATCATAAAATTTACTTTTTGTAGCATAATCTGAGTTTTTAAAAGTGACAATGAGCGTTAATATTGTTAAAATGAAACCTGCCGCCGTCAGACATACGCCACAAATATCTGAACTTAAGTCTTTAACTTTCTCTTCCTCAAAAGAATGTACAGCTAAAATCTTTAATTTGCACATTCCAATTCCAACAAGAATTGATAAGCAAAAATCGATCAAAATAGGTTTTCTGAAATAAAAGTCAATTATTTTTTCAATCATAAAGTTTCCATAAAATTGTCAAAATCATTTTCAATCAAGGCATATAAATCTCTTTTTTTCTTTAAGGAATCTAGATCAATTTCTTTGACTATTTCTTTCTTTCCTTTCAAAAGATTGAAGAAATCTTCATTACCATCCTTATCTTCATATTTAATAACAAAGTTTTCAAAGCAATCAATATTATCAGGCCTTTCTTTGAATTTAGTTAATAGATATTGAATCATCCCATTAGCCTCATTGTTTAATTCCGAACTGATAATGTTCTTGCCAGGAGTTTGGAAAAGAGCCTCTATTTTGATATAATTAGGTTTAACTTTTTCATTGAATTCGTTCATTCCCGAAAAGTATCTTTTTTCAATATCTGAATCTAACTGTTTAAATTTTGAGGAAGGAATTTTCATTTCGATATTCAAAACGTTTTTTAAATCAGCTAAGGTTTTATCGATTGAATTGTCCATGTACATTTCAACATTTGTTGATCTGGATAATTTTAGATTGTATTGAGCAATTTGTCTTAGATAGTATTCAATATCAGCCATTCGAGGCCCCCAATAATTATACTCAACACACAAAACTGCATGGTCCTTACTGTAATCGATGTAAAAATGAGTCTCTTCAGCAATTGATAACTTTGAAGTGTCTATAGGGAACAGTAAAAACTTATCAGTAGGTTTTATTTTAGGCAGTTTACCTGATCTTAATAATGCTATAGAACATAGAATTCTTTGTTCCTTAGGTTTAAAGACGGAACTTGTAACGAAAAGTTCTCTTGGAAATTCATTTTTTCTATTTGCATTCTTATTAATTAGCAGTCCATTTCCTTTCAATCTTTCCTGTGATAAAAATGTTATCACATCTCGAAGTATTCTTGTGCTACTATATTCTCCTTGAAGATCTTTTAAAGGAGAAAAGTAAAGAGAATAGAAATGGAATTTAAGGGGGTGAGTAGTAATTTCAGTTTTTGACATTGGATGAAAAAATAGTTATTGTGTAGACTTACTTTTAGAAAGAAATGTTATTCTTCTTCTGACAACCAATCTGGATTTTTTATTTTTCTCAGACTTTCTGTTAATTCTATTTCATATGCTAGTGCTGTTCCTTCATTTTTGATAAATATTTCAGTTTCAAGAACCTTAATTGAATCATTTCCAATTCTGCAGATTTCTTCTTTTGCTGGCTGATTTAAAAGAGTTTGTCCAGCTTTAGCACTGGACATTCTGCAAGCATATACGACAGGAATTCCAACTACAGTTAATTCATTTCCGTTATTTACTAAAGTAACCTTTCCATAATCAACACCTATTCCAAGACCAACATCATTAATAAACACATTGAAACATTCACGTGAATCGTTGTAATGTTCTTTAAATACTTCATGACATTGTTCGGATGCAATTAATGCTCTTAAAATTGCATTTTCTCCACTATAGAACTTGGGAAAGAATGCTAAAATCCCATCACCTGTGAACTTATCGAAAATCCCAAAATTATCAATAATAATGTCGGATAATTTTTGAGAAAGTTTAGTGATGAATTCTGCGAATAATTCAGGTTTTCTGGCTTTTAACATTAGTTCAGTTGACCGCCTAATATCAATGGAAACAACTACTGTTTCTGAACTTTCTCCATTATTAAATTTTTGTTTGAAAGTTTCATTTTCAAAAAGTAATAATTGGGCTTTATTGTGAATGCGTGTTATAATGTGATTAATTTGCTGTTTGTCTTGAAGCTCCTTATTGGTAGTAAGTAATTCAGCAACAATTTTTTTTTGAGAATTTTGATCGTTTTTTGCTGCTTCATACTCTTTTGTTTTATCAAAGAGTTTTTTCTTCAATACATTTATTTCATCATTTATTTCTAAATGTTTGGAATAATTTGAAAATCGATTTGCTCCTAGTTTTGCTATATCTGAAATATTTAAAGACTCTATACTTGATGAATTTATAATTCGATTAAGATTTTCATTAAAAGCATTTGATGAGATGTATTGATTTACCGTTGATGAAATAGAATTAATATCTTTTATATCAAGATTTAAATCAATATCAGGTATATTGGTAATTTCTATTTTGGGAGGATTTAATTTAGACTTTGTTAATGGTTCTTTTTTTTTCGCGGCCATAATATTTAAGGTTTAAAACAGTCATTCGATTTGAATTAACTCTTTAAAAATAGAGGCAACGCAAGAGAAATTAGTTTCATTGTAACAAAAAGGTTTCGGCACGAATCTAACAAAAGACATCTTTAGTTGATCCTTCCTCCCTCATTTTCAGTATTTACCACATTTTTGGAATGTGGTTTACCACACACGAAAAAAAACAAGTCGGGGCGAAAAATTTTTCGCCCCGACTTGTTTTCGAAACGACTTGTTTGATTTTCGCCCCGGCTTGTTTCGAGAATTATTTATCTCGATTGATTCTTCTTACTGCTTGATCAACTTGATCAAACTGCTTTTGTTTCCATTGGTGTACACCACGAAATACAATCCGCTTTCCAAATTAGAAATATCAAACGAACTTGCTTGTTCCAAATCAATCGTCATTAATTCCTGACCATTCATGTTTTTCAACGTGATGTTTCCTTGAGTCTGACCAGAAATCGTTACCAATCCGTTTGTTGGGTTCGGATAAACATTGAAGTTGATCGCTTCCTGTTCTTCCAAACCGACAGTAGAAGCCGTAGTGAACGAAATCGTTGTCCAGGTGGAGAAGTTTCCGTTTCCGCAGTTTGTACGAACGTGGAAATAATAAGTAGTCGAACCATTCAAAGCTGTTGCCGCAAATGCATTGTTCGGAGTTGCAGTACCGCTTCCTGTTGGGTTTGCAGCTGTTTGGTTTAATACGTATTCAAACGTACTTCCGGTTTGTGTATTCCAGATCAGATCCGCGCTGTGTCCGGCAATGTTTGCTGCGCTTAAACCGCTTGGAGCGGTACAAGGAGTTGCCAAAGTAGTGAACAAAATGGTTGTCCAGTTGGAGAAATTCCCGCTGCCACAATCTGTTCGAACGTGTAAGTAATAGGTTGTTGAAGGGCTTAAAGCTGATGCATGGTAGCTTGTAGCTGTAGTTGGAGTTCCGGCAGCAGCAGGAGCAGTTGCAGTTTGATCAACAAGGTATTCAAAAGAGTTGCCTCCTTGTATATTCCATGAAAGATCGGAAGAATTATCCGTTGTATTTGCAGCGGTCAATCCGGTTGGAACCGCACAAGGTGTTACCAATGTAGTGAATGAAATGGTAGTCCATGGAGACAAGTTTCCACTTCCACAATCGGTACGAACATGCAGGTAGTAAGTCGTTAACGGACTTAGTAATGTTGCATTGAAAGTTGTTCCTGAAGTTGCTGTTCCAGCTGTTGCGGGAGCAGTTGCTGTTTGATCAACTACATATTCAAACGTACTGCTTCCTTGTGTGTTCCATGAAAGATCAGAAGAATTATCTGTTGTGTTTGCAGCCGTTAATCCGGTTGGAGCAGCACAAGGTGTTACTAAAGTTGTAAACGAAATAGTAACCCATGGAGAGAAATTCGTTCCGCTGCAATCCGTGCGAACATGCAAGTAATAAGTTGTCAACGGGTTCAATGTTGTTGCATTGAAAGTTGTTCCGGTTGTTGGGGTCCCTAAACCGATCGGATCTGCAGCCAGTTGGTCTACAACATATTCGAATGTGTTGCTTCCCTGTACATCCCATGATAGATCAGAAGAGTTGTGTGTTGTATTAGCAGCCGTCAATCCTGTTGGAGCAGCGCAAGGTGTTACCAATGTAGTGAACGAAATCGTTGTCCATGGAGACAGGTTTCCACTTCCACAATCTGTGCGAACATGCAGGTAATAAGTTGTCATCGGATTCAATGTTGTTGCATTGAAAGTTGTTCCGGCTGTTGCTGTTCCGGCTGTTGCAGGAGCAGTTGCAGTTTGATCCACTACATACTCGAATGTGTTGCTTCCCTGTACATTCCATGAAAGATCAGAAGAGTTGTGTGTTGTATTAGCAGCAGTCAATCCTGTTGGAGCAGCGCAAGGAGTTACCAATGTAGTGAACGAAATCGTTGTCCATGGAGACAAGTTTCCGCTTCCACAATCTGTGCGAACATGCAGGTAGTAAGTTGTCAACGGATTCAATGTTGTTGCATTGAAAGTTGTTCCGGCTGTTGCTGTTCCGGCTGTTGCAGGAGCAGTTGCAGTTTGATTCACTACATACTCGAATGTGTTGCTTCCCTGTACATCCCACGATAGATCAGAAGAGTTGTGTGTTGTATTAGCAGCAGTTAATCCTGTTGGAGCAGCGCAAGGAGTTACCAATGTCGTGAACGAAATCGTTGTCCATGGAGACACGTTTCCGCTTCCGCAATCTGTGCGAACATGCAGGTAGTAAGTTGTCATGGGATTCAATGTTGTTGCATTGAAAGTTGTTCCTGAAGTTGCTGTTCCGGCTGTTGCAGGAGCAGTTGCCGTTTGGTCCACTACATACTCGAATGTGTTGCTTCCTTGTGCATCCCATGAAAGATCAGAAGAGTTGTGTGTTGTATTAGCAGCAGTTAATCCTGTTGGAGCAGCGCAAGGAGCAGCGGGTGTTGTAAAATTTACAAGAATCCAGTTTGAGAAGTTTGAAGTTCCGCATTTTCGGCGCAAATGAAAATAATAAGTTGTTGAAGGTGAAAGCGAAGAGGTGCTGAAGCTGTTTGTAGTAAGAGTTGTTCCTGCTCCTGCCGGATTGGTAGAAGTTTGATCCAAAATGTACTCGTACTCATTGGTTCCTCCTGCATCCCAGTTAAAGTCGGAGCTAGTTGCCGTTACATTATTTTCTGCAAGGTTAAGTGGCGCATTACAAACCGGTGTAACCACTCCTGTTATTGTCAGGCTACGTGTATAACTATAACCTGCACCACTCTCAAGTGCTGCAATTCCTCTTAATACAGTTACAGTGGCCTGACTACCTGAGTTTAATGTCTGTCCCGCTGCAGGAATTGCAAAAGCGTTCAGAGCACTATTTCCGGCACAGCTGCTGCTAGTACCAATTGTTGTAGGATTTGTTTGCGTATAGACCGAACCATTGGTTAAACGAAGTGTGAATAGTTTTGAGCCGGATCCACTTCCATACGCTGACCCACCAATGGAGGTTATGGTGACATTGTAACCCGCAGCTGCCTGAATAATTGCACTGTAGTTGGTCGTTGCACCATTAGATGGAGAGGTAACACAAGTCGCTGTTACACCATTGTATTGTTGTGTCACATTAATACCCGTTGGTACACCTGTTGCGTTGGTCGTACCGGCCCCACCTAAACCTGTCCAGGTAATTGTGAAAGGGGTTTGTGCGTGTGAATTTGTCTGTAATCCCACCAAAGTAAGGACTAGAAGACAAAGTTGAATCATTGTAAAGATTTGTTTTCTCATGATAATTTATTGATTATTAGATTAAAGTCCGGGTCTTAGCGCTGAAGCACAAAGAATCCGGTTTCGTTGTAAAGCTTATTGTCCATTCCGGTAGCAGTAAGTTGATAGAAATAAGTTCCTTCCGCTGCCAGATCTCCCTGAATAGTGCCATCCCATCCTTGTTTCGGATCACTGATATTCAAAATGACATTTCCCCATCGGTTCAAGATTTGAAGCTGGTAACTTTCGATGCGTTCGGCTGTAATAATGAATTGGTCGTTCAGCAGGTCGCCGTTTGGTGTAAAGATGTTGGGAATAGTGAGTGAAGACGGTGCATCTGATACGGTAATCACAAGTGAATAACTGTCTGAACATCCTTCAGCATTGGTAGCAGTCAGTTCAACGGTATATTGACCACTTTGACTGAAAAGGTGAGTGGGAGAAGCCAAGTTTTCAGTAGAACCATCTCCGAAATTCCATTGAAATGACACTGCGTTTCCTGAACTAGTGTTGGTGAAGTTGACCGGTAGTGGAGCCTCTCCTGCCAAGGTGTCTGCTATAAAAGATGCTGAAACCGAAGAAATCGTAGTGGTTATAGAAGTTAAGATTGTACCGCATGAATTGGTGGCAGAGACCGTATAAACTGCAGCAGTATTCACTGTAATACTTGCTCCTGTTTGACCTGTTGACCACAGGTATGTATTACCACCCGAAGCAGTCAATTTTGTTTGCTGTCCTTCACAGAAAGAAGTTACTCCCGAAATTTGCGGATTTGGTAAAGGATTTTCGGTGACATTAAAAGAAGTTGAGGTAACTTGTCCGCAACCGTTAATTGCCGTTACCGAGTAGTTCCCGGCCGCTGTAACCTGAATCGAAGTGCTGGTTGCTCCTGTTGACCACAGGTAGGTGTCTCCTCCTGAAGCTGTAAGCAGTGTTTGCTGTCCTTCACAGAAAGAAGCTGATCCTGAAATTTGAGGATTTGGGAGGGGATTTACGGTAACAATTGCGGGTGCAGATGTTGTTTGTCCACAACTATTGAAAGCAGTTACTGTATAAGCACCGGCTGCAGTAACAGTAATGGAAGTGCTTGTTGCGCCATTCGCCCACAGGTAGGTATCTCCTCCTGAAGCTGCAAGGAGTGTTTGCTGTCCGGCACAAAATGAAGTGTTTCCATTGATTTGCGGATTTGGCAGAGGATTTTCCGTTACGTTAAACGGAGCAGACGTCACTTGTCCGCAGCTGTTGAAAGCGGTAACTGTATAATTTCCGGGAGTTGTAACCACGATCGAAGTACTCGTTTCTCCTGTTGACCAAAGATAAGTGTCGCCACCTGTAGCCGTAAGCGTTGTTTGTTGTCCTGCGCAGAAGGAAGCATTTCCGGATATTTGTGGATTAGGAAGCGGAAGCAGAGTGACAAGCTGGGAAGTGGAACTGGTTCCGCATGCATCCGTAACTGTTAAAGTATAAGTTCCTGCAGACGTGACTGTAATAGATGGAGTTGTATCTCCTGTTGACCAATTGTTTCCGGCAACGCTGTTTGAGGTCAGTGTGACTGAATTTCCCGGGCATAAACTGGTTGTGCCACTTGTTGAAATGGCTGCCGGATTTGAGGAGTTGAGTATTACACTATGAGAAGCGGATACTGTCCCGCATGAAGTGATTACTGAAACAGTATAAGTTCCCGGTGAAGTAACAGAAATGGATGCACTGGTTTCTCCATTGGGTGACCAGGTATTTCCGGAAGAATAACTGGAAGTTAAAACAATGGTTTCTCCGCTGCAAATTGCTGTCGGACCCGAAATAGTAACAGGAGCCGGGTTTGGAAGAACAGTGATCGAAATAGTTTGTGGAGTGCCGGTATTTCCGCATGTATTAGAAGGTATAACGGTTAAGAGATAGCTTCCGGGAGCAGCCGTACCCCAGTTTACAGTCATAGCTGATGATGTTGCTGTACCATTTGCAGTTGTAAAAGTCGCGCCAGCAGGTAATCCGCTCCAGGTGTAACTGATTCCGGATTCCGGTATGACAGAATAACTTTCAGATGAGCCTGTGCAAACAGAAGTGTTTCCTAAAATAGGAGTAACGATTAATGAACCGTTAAGTGAGGGTGTGGTAAGTTTTACATCATCAATAAACAATAATTCGTCGGCACGATTGGTTGTAACACTTACTACGAAGTAAAATTGTGAAACACAAGGAGGAATACTCCAGGTATAACTGTTTGAAAGGATGCTGAATTGTGCATTATTATTGCCTGAAGCCAGTGTTACAGATGGTTGGGCATTGCCATTATGGTAAGCCGTAAATATTAGATTTTCAGAAGCATCCCATCCGGTTCCGTTACATGAAGGAAACCGGTTTCCCCAGTTAAAAGTAAGAGTTCGTGTGTAAGTATTGCTGTTAGAAACATCTAATGAGTTGAAAGTAAATGTTCTGGGTGTGTTTGGTCCGTTTCCGGATCCACCTGCCCAGCAGTTTCCACCACCGGTATTTCCTCCAACAACTAATGAAGTGGTTCCGGTAACCTTATTGGGTGCCTGTTGTGCCTCACTAACGGATAAAGCACTTGCTCCGGTTGAAGTATATCCCCACGGATCTCCGACTTCTCCGCCTTGAAAACCAATGATAACCTGTGCTGAAACAGTCCCGGAGAGAAAGAGGAAAAAAAGGAATGAAATTAGGTGGACAAATTGACCCGACAAGTGTTTTTCGGAGTTGCAAAATGATTTCATTGTTTATGATTTACTAACGTTTAGTGCAAAGGTAGATGTGTGATATTCCATGGGAATTAAGAGGATAACAAATAAGTATTAAATCACGTTTAAAATGTTTATTATCAAACATTTAATCGTTTTAGTTTTTAAGAAAAAGTGTTTTTTGGAGCCGGAAAAATAAGCTCCTGTATCAGGCATTTTATATCATCCAAAATATAACGACTCTTCCATGTTTGATTTGGTTCCCGAAAGTGTGAAATGATATCGTTTGTGGGTTTCATCGTGAGGGGGAAACTTGATTGTGGGCAGTAAATAACTCAAGTGTATTTCAAGCGTGTATTCCCCGACTATTATGCTTACGCCGAAGCTTGTGCCATCGCTAAAGCGTCTTTTGTTGAGGATTTAACAATCTGTGCCGATAGTTATCTCAGCACGCAATCCGCAATTATCTGATAAGCGAAAGATGTCCGGAAAAAGTTTCAAAAGCATCCGAATGCAATTGTTTCACAGTGATATTCCAAATATATGTCCCCTCAACAACCATTTCTCCCTGATAAGTCCCGTCCCATCCAATGTTAGAATCATGTGATTCAAAAATGGTTTCTCCCCAACGATTGTAAATCAGGAAAGTATAATTTTGCGAATCGAATCCACTGGAAAAGATTGGTCGGAAAGTTTGATTGAATTCATCTCCATCAGGTGTAAAAGCATTCGGAACATACTGAATTAATTCATCTTTAACAGTGATGACTTTAGTAATGCTGTCGATACATCCCTCATCGTTGGTTGCAATGAGTTTCACGCTATAGGTACCAATATGAGAAGGGAAGATGAATTCAGGTGATACTTCTGCCGACTGTTCGTTCCCGGAATCAAAATCCCATAAATAACTGGTTGCATTTGAACTGGCATTCACAAAGTGAACCGTTGGGTCCAAAACAGAGATTGAGCCGGGGGAAAAGTAGAAGTTGGCCTCAATTCCTGGATTTATCTCAATGTCTTGCGAAACGGTAGCAATGCAATTCGAAGCGGTAGTAACTTTTAAGAATACCTGCTGAGTTCCGCTATTACTGAATAAATGTTTTGGGTGTTGTTCCGAAGAAGTGAATCCGTCGTTGAAATTCCATTGCCAATCCGTAATGATCTCCGGAGAGGGTACAGAGCACGTTGATAAAAAGATCACACTGTCATTTATGCACGTTGCTGAATATGAAAAAGTTGCTGTTGGGTTTGATTTGACAGTTACAATAGTTGAGGCAAGATTGCTGCAATTATTTTCGTTGATTGTTAAGGTGTAAATTCCACCAAGTGTTGCATCCGTCGGATTTTGAAGGGAAGAGGTATAGCCGTTTGGCCCTGTCCATGAATAGGTAACCGCCCCTGTTGATGCAGTTGATCCATTCAATTGAACAAGCGCTCCTTCGCAATAAGGCCCGGTATTCGTTACGATCACTGAAGGAACTTCTGATAATATATTGACCAATGAAGGTAAACTAGGGCATCCGGAAACGGTTACGATCAGCGAGTAAGTTCCGGCCTCGGTTGCATCATTCGGATTTTGAACGGCGGATGTATATCCGTTAGGCCCTGTCCATGCATAATTTACTGATCCGGATGAAGTGGTAGACCCGTTTAATTGCAATAATGTTCCCGTACAGAAAGGGGCTGCATAACTTGCTTGTGCAATTGGTAAAGGATTAATTACCACAGTGGTGGTTGCAGGTATGCTTTGACAACCATTTGCACCAATGACCAATTGATAGGTTCCGGCCGATGTTGCATCTGTAGGATTCTGAAGGGAAGAAGTATAACCATTAGGTCCTGTCCAGAAATACGCAATTGTTCCTGTCGATGAGGTGGTTCCGTTCAATTGGATTGCAGATCCCGCGCAATATGCTCCGGTGTTGGATGCACTTGCAATGGGAGCGGCATGAACTGTAACAGTTGTTGTTGCAGGAAGGCTTTGACAGCCATTAATGGATACGATTAATTGATAAGTATGGATTCCTGGTTGAAGCAGGTCTGTTGGATTTTGCATACCGGATGCGAAGCTGTTTGGTCCGGTCCAGCTGAAAGATGGAGTGCCCGATGATGGCGTGCTTCCTTGTAAGGAAACAACCGATCCTTCGCAATAAGGTCCGTTGTTGGAGGCACTGGCTAATATCATTGCCGGTTCTGTAATTTGGACGGGTGATAAAGTGATGGAGCAGCCGTTTACAAATCTCACTTGTGGCGTATAGGTTCCGGCAGATAAATTGCTAAACGTGTTGGAACCTTGCCACGTAATTCCATCCAATGAATATTCTAAATTGGGATCTGTTGATAGAATGATAAGCAATCCGTCATTGGCTCCAAAACAGCTGATCGGATTATTGGTAACTGATTGAATGGTTGGAACCGGATTGAGTGTTACAATATGAGCTGTTGTGATAATTCCACAAGTTGTAGCGTTTGAAACAGTATACGTTCCGGCTGCTGTAACTGAAATTGCAGCAGTTGTTTCTCCGTTGGGAGCCCAGGTATTTCCAGATGGATAGCTGGAACTTAGCGTAATGGTTTCTCCGCTGCACAGGGAAGTTGGACCGGAGATCGTAATCGGAGCTGAGGCAGGCAGAATCGTAACTGAAATCGTTTCGGGTGTACCGATAATACCGCATGAATTTGAGGGAGTGACTGTAAGTGTATAGGTACCCGGAGGAGTTGTGCCCCAATTGACTGTCATGGTGGATGAGGCTGTTGTACCATTGCTGCTTGTATAAGATGCTCCGGCAGGTAATCCGCTCCAGGTATAAGCAATTCCGGTTTCGGGTGTAACACTGTAATTATCTACAGATCCGATGCAAACGGAAGTATTTCCTAGTATTGGGCTTGTTGTTAATGAGCCGTTTAACTGAGGTGCAGTAATTTTTACATTATCCAGAAATAATAATTCATCCGCCCGGTTGGTTGTAACACTGATTACAAAGTAAAATTGAGAAACGCAAGCTGGAATCGACCAGGTATACGTGTGTGACAGGATGCTGAATTGAGCATTGTTGTTTCCTGTTGCTAATGTTACGGGTGTTTGTGCAATACCGTCATGATACGCTCTAAAAACAAGATTTTCCCCACTGTCCCAACCTGTTCCGCTGCATGCAGGATAACGATTTCCCCAATTAAAAGTAAGTGTTCTGGTGGAAGCGTTGCTGGTCGAAATATCCAATGTATTAAATGTGAAAGTTCGCGGAGTATTTGGTCCGTTTCCGGATCCCGTGGCAAAACAATTTCCACCTCCTGTATTTCCTCCGACGACCAATGAGGTTGCTCCGGTCACTTTATTGGGTGATTGTGTTGCTTCAGATATAGATAATGCAGCGGCTCCGGTAGAAGTAAAGCCCCACGGATCTCCAATTTCACCACCTTGAAAACCTACGGTAACCTGAGCAGAAACGGTTCCGCACAAAGCGATAAAAATCACTCCAAGTACCTGTTTTGATAAATTGGTAAGCAGTTGAAAGTTTAAAAGTTTTGGAATAGTGAATAAACCCATTGCACGAATTGAAATTAATTTCTGCAAAGGTAGGATGACAAGACTCCACCTAGATTAAATACGTGTCAAATGTGTGTTAAGTTCGCGTTTAATTTATTTGTAATCAAATACTTAAACGATTTAGTAAATAAATTGATAAATGTTTAGTAATCTCGTCGGGGCGAATAATTATTCGCCCCGACGAGATTTTTCTTATTTTCATCCTTCCAAATACTATTCACTTCCAAATGGAACGCGAGAAAATTATTCAGTTTATACAAGAAATCGGAATTCAGGTTGTGGAAACAGAACTTCCGGATGACTGTTTTTTGCCCGGATTGGCCATTGAGAAAAATACTATTCTGATGGATTCGAAACGCTTGAAGTTTCCCGGAGACTTGTTGCATGAGGCTGGACATTTAGCCGTAACAGAGGCAGAACTGCGTCCGTTGATTGGGACTGCTGAAATGGATCCATCCTGGCCAAGTGATGGAGATGAACTGGCTGCGATTCTCTGGTCTTATGCCGCATTGAAACAGTTGGATCTAAAACCCGAAGTTGTCTTTCACCCGGAAGGATACAAGAATGAATCCGAATGGCTCATTCAACAATTTCAGAATGAAAATTACATTGGTCTTCCCTTATTGGAGTGGATGGGATTTTGTTCTATTTCAGAAAAAGGGGGAGTAATGCCGTATCCCAATATGCTAAAATGGTTGAGATGAGTAAAAAACAAGTGACAAAACACCTGAAGTTTCCGATGCAATTCGATGAACAGCTTTTAGTACAAGACTTGTCTCGTGCTATGGAAGGTCAATGGGTTTCGCATTTCAATACGGGCGGTTATACCGGGAATTGGAAAGCTGTTTCGTTGTATGCAGCAAATGGAAATGAACAAAATATTTTTGCGCACCTGCAAGATCAGGCTTCCATTTCTGAGACACCATTGATGAAAGAATGTACTTATTTCAAAGAAGTACTTGATCAGTTCAAATTCGAGATTCTTTCCGTTCGTTTATTGAGACTGGAAGTTGGTGCGGAAATAAAACCACATACCGATCATGAATTGGGTTATGAAGACGGGCAGTTTCGTTTGCACATTCCAATTGTAACCAATCCTGAAATTGAATTCATTTTGGATGGAGAGAGATTGACTATGCTTCCCGGTGAATGCTGGTACACGAATGTGAATTTTGTGCATTCTGTTGCGAATAGAGGAACAATTGATCGGGTTCATTTGGTGATTGATGGTGTTCGAAATGCCTGGACAGACGAACTTTTTTTCTCACTGGCGCCGGAATCCAGTTTTGAAGCAGATCGGGAAGAAGAACTTTCGGATGAAACCATTGTCCGCATGTTGGAAGAGTTGAGAAGCAATCCGTTGATGGCGAATCACCCGATAGTGGAAGAGTTAGAAAGAAAGCTAAAAACCTGGAGCTGAAATCCCAAAATTCTTTAAAAAAATGCTTTGCTTTTGTAACTGAATTATGTTTGCTGACTTTATTCGGAATAAAACGGCATGGCAGAAAATACAATCGACACAAAAGAAAAGAAAGAGAAGGAGTCGGAAACAGATCAAATGTCCGAAGTCTTGTGGTGGTTTTCCACGGCAATAAAGGAGTTGATCAAGGATTGTACGGTTGACCGAAATCGGTATAAGATTTTGGGTTCTGCAATGCTTTTCACCTGGTTGTATGCAACCTTGGCTTGGGGATATTTTTGGAGTACCAATTCTGATTCTCCGTTCTTGTTTGTTTCTCTAGGGATTTTTATGGGAGGTTTCGTGCTCTCTATTGACCGGGTTTTGGTTTCCTCCATTAATAAAAAAAGAACCAACATTGTGGCAATTGCATTGCGTGTGATTATGGCATTGTGTATCGGAGCATTTTTAGCACAACCAATCATTCTCTTTATTTTTAGTTCGGATATTGATCGTGAAATTCCCATTTTACTCGATAAAAAACTGGCTGAGAAAAAGATCGAAGTGGAACTGGTTTATCAATCCAGAAAAGATGAATTACTGGCTAATAAAAAGAAGCTGGACGAGGAGCTGAAACAAAAAAGTGAATTGGCTATTGAAAAACAAAACGACTATCTGAAAGAAATTGACGGAACGGGTGGCTCCGGGAAATTTGGTATTGCAGGAATTGCGAAAGCCAAGCAGAATGGTTACATGATAGCGAAAGATGATCTGGATAAAATGCAAAAGGGTTCGAAAACCGAATTGGAAAAGATTACCAAGGAATTGGATGAGATCAATGCAAAAGTGACTAAGAGTGTTGCTGATTTTGAGAAAACACTGGATGGTAAAGGATTCCTGATCAAAAAAGAAGCACTTCAGTCTTTGTTTGCGAAAGACAAAACTCACGGACTTCAAAACCAATATTATTTATTGATGGTCATTTTGACCTTGTTTGAGTTGATTCCAATTATCAGTAAGCTTTTCATGCCAGCAGGGGCTTATGATACCAAAGTAGCCTTACGCGATGATTTTGAGACGAAAGTTGCCACCTTGGAATCCGAAAAAGAATTTGGAGAAAAGGAACGCGAATTGGCGTAAATAAGAATTATCAGTAGTTAATTATCATTTATATTAATCTGATTTTTCATTTCTGCATTTTGCATTTGAACTTGAAGTATCTTTATGAAAACTTCATTTTTAAATCATGAAACGACTCATTCTCATTACATTGCTTTTTATTGCCGGAACTGGTTTTTCACAAGTTTTAGATTCTATAAAGTATTCAATCAACGGACAGTCATTTACGGCATTTTATGCGAAACCCGCAAAAATCAGCAAGAAAACAAAAACCGTTTTAATCGTCCATGAATGGTGGGGATTGAATGATTATCCAAAATCAAGAGCGCTTCAAATTGCAAAGGAAGGGAATATTGGTTTCTGCATAGACATGTATGGAACCGGAAAAGTGGCTGTTAATCCAAAAGATGCACAGGCTTTGGCAATGCCGTTTTACAGAGATCCTGATTTTTCCTATGGAAGATTTATGGCAGGATACAATCAAGCTTTGAAAATTCAAGGTGTTGATTCTTCTAAAATGATAGCGATTGGTTATTGTTTTGGTGGCTCAATTGTCTTGAATGCTGCTAAAATGGGAGTTTCTTTAGACGGAGTGGTTAGTTTTCATGGGAATTTAGCTGGGATTCCGGCAGACAAAAGCAAGTTGAAAGCGGCAATTTTGGTTTGTAACGGTGCAGCAGATTCATTTGTGCCAGACGAGGATATCACCGAGTTTAAAAGACAAATGACGGAAGTTGATGCAGATATGACTTTCATCAACTATACAGATGCAACACATGCATTTACAAATCCACATTCAACAGAAGTAGGGAAGAAGTTCTCCATGCCTATTTCATATAATGCTGCAGCCGATAAACAAAGCTGGATTGATTTTAAGAAATTTATGAAGGCGAAGGTTAAATAAGACTGTAAGACAAAAGACTTGATTTTTAGAAGTAATTCAAGTCTCTATGTCTAAAGTCTTCTGTCTACAATAGAATCCAAAAACTAACTTGATGCGTACTTGCTATATGAAATGGACTAAAATTAGCGTTGGATTGATTATGGCTTTATCGTTGTTTGGTTGTTCTACTTCAAGAAAAAGCCTATCCTATCTGGCGTTGGGAGATTCCTATACGATCGGAGAGAGTGTCCCGACAAACAAAAATTTCCCTTATCAATTGGCAGATTCTGTGAGCGAGAAAGGAAAGAAATATGCAAGTCCTGTAATTATTGCCCGCACCGGTTGGCGTACAGATCAGTTAATAGAGGCTGTTGAATCTTCTCATTTGAAGAAAGAATACGACCTCGTTACTCTATTGATTGGCGTGAACAATGAATTTCAAGGAAGATCTTTAAAAGAATATGAACAGGATTTTACTGCTTTATGTAAAAAGTCCATCGAACTAGCCGGAAATAAAAAGAAACGGGTCTATGTGATTTCTATTCCTGACTACGGATATACACCCTATGGAAAACCGAATTTGAACCGAATTTCGGAACGAATTAATTTGTTTAATGCATCCAATAAACGCATTTCAGACTCATTGAAATTGAACTACGTGAATATTACAGAGATTTCCCGAAGAGGATTAGATGAGCCTGATTTGGTGGCTGAAGACGGCTTGCATCCAGGTGTAAAAATGTATGGGCTTTGGGTAAAGGAGATTCTGAAGAAGATGAAAATTAAAAGGTAAGATTAGAGACTAAAGACACAAGACTTGATCTTTTTTGTGAATTCAAGTCTTTTGTCTAATGTCTTTTGTCTAAAGTCGTATCTTTGTTTCTATTAAAATTCAAAGAACATGTCACAAATTCCTGCAAATAATCCCGCTTTGAAATCATGGATTGAAGTTCCTTCTGATTCAGATTTTCCAATTCAAAACTTGCCTTTTGGTGTTGTTAGAAATGAAAACTTAACACCGCATGTAGCCTCAAGAATCGGAAACAAAGTGATTGATTTGAAAACACTTCATGTGTTGGGTTATTTAGAGAATTTGCCTTTCGAATTGACTGATTTTAATACCGATTCATTAAATCCAATGATGAAAAAAGGGAAGAAGGCTGTTCGTGACTTGAGAAACAGGTTATCCAAATTATTCGATATCAATCAAGCGGATTTGCAAAAAAATGAGCAGCATGTTGCTCAGGTTCTCATTCCATTGGAGAATGTGAAAATGTGCATGCCAGTTCAGATTGGCGATTACACGGATTTTTATTCGAGTAGGGAACATGCTACCAATATCGGAATGATGTTGCGTGATCCAGCAAATGCCTTAATGCCGAATTGGTTGTGGTTGCCAGTCGGTTATCATGGAAGGTCGAGTTCGATTATTATTTCTGGTGAACCAGTAAGACGACCGAAAGGCCAAATTAAACCAAATCCAGAAGAGCCACCAATTTATGCTCCGTGTAGGAGTCTCGATTTTGAATTGGAAACGGCCTTTATCACTTTTGATGGAAAACCCTTGGGAGAGTCTATTTCAACGACAGAAGCAGAGGATTATATTTTTGGAATGGTTTTGTTCAATGATTGGTCTGCCCGCGATATTCAAGCTTGGGAGTATGTGCCACTTGGACCTTTTTTGGCGAAGAACTTCGCTTCATCACTTTCTCCTTGGATTGTTACTTTGGATGCATTACAACCGTTTAAATTAGAAGGTCCAACTCAAGATCCAGCGGTTTTGTCTTATTTGAAATACGAAGGACAATTGTCATACGATATTCAATTGGAAGCATATATTGAACCTGAAAATGGAGAGGAGACAAAGGTTTGCACGTCGAATTTCAAGTATATGTATTGGAACATGGCTCAGCAATTGGCACATCATACAGTGAATGGTTGTAACGTTCGATGTGGAGATTTGATGGGGTCCGGAACTATTTCAGGTCCGACACCTGATTCATTTGGTTCAATGATGGAGTTGACTTGGAAAGGAACAAAACCAATTCATTTGAAAGACGGAAGTGAACGAAAATTCATTCAAGATGGAGACAATGTAATCATGCGTGGGTTCTCGACAAAAGACGGTGTTCGAATTGGTTTTGGGGAAGTTTCAGGAAAAATTCTTCCGGCTAAAAACTAATTTTATTAAGATACAATAGAACCGTTAGCCTGATCGCTGACGGTTTTTTTATGCAGAAATATCCACCGAAAGGTTGATTTTTCTGACTGAATTAAGATTTAGTTTTGGACTTAAATTAAATCGTACATTCTATGAAAATTTCAACCAAATTTCTATTCATTTTTGCTGTCTTATTTATTGGCTTAGCATCTTGTTCTAAGGAAAAAAGAATTGAGAGACAATTAGTGAAAAAAGATGGTAAGTGGAAAATTACTTCTGTAGATTACAAGTATTATATGAACAATACGTTGCAGGCATCCGCGAATTTTCCGAATGCCGGAACAATTGAGTTTAATAAAAAAGGATCCTTTGTGATGACACTTACTCTAAGTGGTTCGCCGGAAACATACGGAGGGACGTGGACGAACAGCGAAGATGCGATTACTACTATTTCTGATGGAAATACAACTGTTTTGAAAATTGTGGATGGACCGAAGAAAGATAAACTGACTCTTGAAGAGACAGATTATTACAACGATACTGCTGAAAAAGAAGCGTACACTTACCATTTAGAGCGGGCAGATTAATAGCACAAAAGAGAAGTAAGAACTACAAATAGCAATACTGGAAAAGCTGTTCTCAAAAGGAACGGCTTTTTTGTGGTCCATTTTTTCTATTCTTTCGGTATTTTGGAATTAACTTTTTAAGTGTAGATTTGGCCGAAAATTAAATCAATTTATGAAAAACGTAACCAAATTACTACTTGTATTATCTGTTTTTGCTATCGGATTTAGCAGTTGTTCTAAGGAAAAACGAATCGAAAAGCAGTTGTATTCCAAAAGCGGGAAGTGGAATAATACCCTCTATGATTATAAATATTATCTGAATGGTAATCTGGATGGTACGGCCGTTTATACAAATACGGGATATATTGAATTTAAAAAAGATGGTACCTATACCTGGATATTCACTGCTGACGGTGATACGGATGTTTCCACAGGGACTTGGTCTAATACCGAAGATCAATTGTCTATGATCGAACCGGGGAATCCATTGGTATGGAAAATCGTTGAAGAATCAAAAAAGACATTGAAGTTAGAATATAGTGAAAACAGTAATATAATTGGAGAGGAAAGAGAGGTTTATACTCTGACATTCGAAAAGGTAAAATAGGTCTTTAATTCCAAATAGGAAAGAAAGGCTGTTCTTAGAAGGAACGGCTTTTTTGTTAGTTAACCGGCTATTGTTAACACTTCCTAAATCCAAATGAAAACGGAGGTTATTTCCTTCTATTTTTGTAACTTAAAAGATTGATTCCGCACAAGCTATGGAAGCCCAGATTGATTTAGAAAAAGAACGATTAGAAATATTAAGCGCTTTTAAAGGACTTTTAAGAGCGACCAAAAATAGAACCCGCCAGGATACGGCTTATATCCGCAAAGCTTTTGACGTTGCTGTTGAAGCGCATAAAGACATGCGCAGGAAATCGGGCGAACCTTATATTTATCATCCGATTGCTGTTGCACGTATTTGTGTCGAGGAAATGGGACTCGGTGCGACTTCCATTGCGTGTGCATTGTTGCATGATACGGTGGAGGATACGCACATTACCTTGCAGGATGTAGAGGATTTATTTGGTGAAAAAGCGCGAAGAATTATTGATGGTTTAACCAAAATTCCCGATGTTTTTGACCAGAACACATCTGTTCAGGCTGAGAACTTCCGTAAAATGATTTTGACCATTTCAGATGACCTGCGTGTTGTTTTGATCAAGCTGGCAGATCGTTTACACAATATGCGTACGCTGCAGAGTATGAGTTCCGAGCAGCAAATTAAGATCGCTTCGGAAACCAAATTTTTATATGCTCCCTTAGCACATCGACTAGGTCTTTATTCCATTAAAACGGAATTGGAGGATTTAGCAATGAAGTATACGGAAACCGAAATCTATCGGGATATTCAGCTCAAGTTGAAATCTACGGAAGATGTGCGGAATCGCTTCATTCGCCGATTTGTAAATCCTATTCGTGAGGCTCTGAATAAAGAAGGTTATCATTTCGATATTAAAGCCAGAACCAAATCTATTTCTTCGATTTGGAGGAAGATGCAAAGCAAGGATCTTCCTTTTGAAGAGGTGTTTGATTTGTTTGCCATCCGAATTATTTTGGATACACCGATCGAAATGGAAAAAGCAGATTGTTGGCGCGTTTATTCTATTGTGACGGATTTTTATCAGCCAAGTCCGGATCGTTTGAGGGATTGGATTTCCACTCCGCGTGCGAATGGGTATGAATCGCTGCATACCACCGTTATGTCGCCGCAAGGTAAATGGGTGGAAGTGCAGATTCGAACTAAACGGATGGATGAAATTGCGGAGAAAGGATTGGCAGCTCATTACCGCTACAAGGAAAATCAAAAAGACGACAGCAAATTCGATCGTTGGATTTCTGAAATTCGTGACTTATTGGAAAATCCGGATGTAAATGCAATGGATTTTGTGGAAGAGTTTAAAATGAACTTATTCCATGAGGAGATTTATGTGTTCACTCCAAAAGGAGATTTGCGCGTTCTTCCCGTAGGTGCTACGATCCTGGATTTTGCTTACGATATCCACAGTGATATTGGAAATAAATGTATTGGAGCAAAAGTGAATAACCGCTTAGTTCCTTTGAGCTATCAGTTGCAAAATGGCGATCAGTTAGAAATTATCACTTCCTCCAAACAGAAACCATCCGAAGATTGGTTGCGTTTGGCAGGAACGGCAAGAGCAAGGCAGAAAATTAAATCTGCACTGAATGAGGAGCGAAAAGAAATTGCAGCGGATGGTCGAGAGATCTTAGAGCGTAAATTCAAACAGCTGCATATTCGGTTTAAATCTGAAAACATCACCGTGCTAGAGCGTTTTTATGGATTTTCTTCCGCAACGGATCTTTATATTCGAATTGCAAAAGGAAAGGTGGATCTATCAAAATTAAGAGAGCTTGAAAATGTGAACGGATTGATCCAATTGGAGAAGAAACCAGTTGTAAACAAAGATAAACACGAGCTCGACGTCTATCCGAAGATCAATAAGAAAGACGACACCATCATTATTGGAGAAGATTTCAAGAATATCCAATATCAAATGGCACGTTGTTGTAATCCAATTCCGGGAGATCCCATTTTTGGATTTATCACGATTTCGGAAGGAATTAAAATTCACCGAAACAATTGCCCAAATGCAGAGCACTTGCAGTCAAAGATGGCCTATCGCTGTATCAAAGCGCGCTGGAGAAGTCAGGATTTAGTAGCTCGCGTAGCTGCCATTCGTTTGATCGGGATTGATGATGTTGGTATTGTGAACAAGATCACAGAAGTCATTTCGAAAGAATTGAATGTGAATATGAAATCCATTTCTTTTGAAGCCAATGATGGTTTGTTCGAAGGAAAAATTCACGTCTTGGTATACGATACCGAACATCTGGATACTTTGATGCGGAAGTTTGAACAGGTAGAAGGCGTGAAGCGTGTGGAGCGTTACGATACGAAGGAAGATTGATTTGTCTTTGGGAGCTTGTTCCTCCCATCTTAAAAATACAGATAGACATAAGTCTATTTGACCAGTAATAGCAGGGATTTTAGCTTCACTGTTCAAAAGCCTCATATCTCGTTGAAAACTTCTGTTTAAGAGGTGATAGGATCGTGTGTCAAAAGAAAAAAATGACTACTTTTGCCTTTTCAACTTTGTCAGATGCAACAACAAGATCTGCAGTTAACAGTCAGAAACATTTTTTCAGCGTATTTGGAGCAAAACGGGCACCGGAAAACTCCCGAGCGCTTTGCTATTTTGGCTGAAATCTATAATTATATGGGGCATTTTGATATTGAGTCTTTGTATATCAAGATGAAAAATCAAAATTACCGTGTTTCCAGAGCAACTTTGTACAATACGATCGAGTTACTATTGGCTTGTAATCTGGTTAGAAAGCATCAGTTCGGAAAAAATCTGGCGCAATTTGAAAAATCTCACGGATCCAAACAGCACGACCATGTTATTATTACCGATACAGGTGAAGTAATTGAGTTTTGTGATCCACGAATTCAAAGTATCAAAGCAACTATCGAAGAAATTTTCGGGGTTAAAATCCAACACCATTCACTTTATTTCTACGGAGTTAGAAACGAAGAGAATGAACAAAATCAATAATGAGTGCTCAGTTTGAAATAACGAAGTCGTCGAATTTTGTATTGGTCAAAATTTCCGGAAGAATTATTTCTGACGAAGGATTGTCGGATGCACTTGATCAAATAGAGAAATCGTTGTCAAGTGATTTGAAAGCAGTTCTGTGTGATTGTTCCAAATTGGAATACTGCAATAGTACCGGATTGAATTTCTTTGTACGGATTCTTACAAGATCACGAAAAACAGGATTGGATTGTGTATTAGTGAATTTACAACCGTCCGTTAAAAAGTTGTTCGAAATATCCAAGTTAAACGAAATTTTTAGCTGTTTCAATTCTACAGATGAGGTTGAAGCAAAATTTAATAAAGTCAAATGAAAGTAGATGTTCTTTTAGGATTACAATGGGGTGATGAGGGGAAAGGAAAAATTGTAGATGTTCTTACTCCAAAATACGATATTATTGCGCGTTTTCAAGGAGGCCCAAATGCGGGTCATACATTGGAATTTGAAGGTATAAAACATGTATTGCATACAATTCCTTCCGGAATTTTTCATAGTACTGTATTGAATTTGATCGGAAATGGAGTAGTCATTGATCCGGTAGTTTTCCAAAAGGAATTGGAAAAATTGACGCCTTTTAATATCGATGTGAAAAAGCGTCTGGTTGTTTCCAGAAAAGCACATTTGATCTTGCCAACGCATAAATTATTGGATGCAGCTTCAGAAGCTTCCAAAGGAAAAAATAAAATTGGAAGTACCTTGAAAGGAATCGGCCCGACCTACATGGATAAAACTGGTAGAAACGGATTACGTGTGGGAGATATTTTCCTTCCTTCTTTCAAAGAGAAATACACCACTTTGGTAGAGAAGCACCTGAATATGTTGAAGCATTACGAAGGTTTTGAATACAACTTAGCGGAGTTAGAAGGTCCTTGGATGGAGGGAATTGAAATCCTGAAAGGATTAACAGCCGTTGATAGTGAACAATACTTAAATGATGCAATGAAATCCGGAAAAAAGATCTTGGCTGAAGGAGCTCAAGGGACGATGCTGGATATCGATTTCGGAACTTATCCGTTTGTAACATCTTCTAATACCGTTACAGCCGGAACATGCACCGGACTTGGGATTGCACCATCAAAAATCGGTGATGTAATCGGAATTTTCAAGGCATATTGCACACGAGTTGGTTCTGGCCCTTTTCCTACAGAATTGGAAGATGAAGTGGGTGAAAAAATTCGTCAGGAAGGTAGAGAGTTTGGTTCTACTACAGGTAGACCACGTCGTTGTGGATGGATTGACCTTCCCGCAATGAAATATGCTATCATGATTAATGGAGTTACGGAATTGGCAATGATGAAGGCAGATGTATTGGATACATTTGATACCATTCGCGCTTGTACGAAATACAAAGTAGATGGAGTAGAGCAAGATTACATGCCTTACGATATTGACGGAGTGACGATTGAACCGGTTTATGAAGATATTCCGGGATGGAATACAGACTTAACAGGATTGTCTTCTTATGCTGATGCTCCTGAAGCATTAAAAAATTATGTGACATATTTGGAACAACATTTGCAAGTACCCGTAACAACAGTTTCGGTAGGACCGGATAGAAAACAAACTTTGGCAACTAGATAATTGAAGTTATTGAACACATATCTTTATCGAATTGCGCTTTTTTTGAGCGCAATTTTTGTGTGTGCGCAATTTTCTTATGGTCAGGGATCCTGGCTGGAACTATTACCGGGCGCGAAGAAACTTTCTTATGACGAAAAAAGCGGGAAGCAACGCTTGACTGGTTTCCTGAATTTCAAGTATCAGGGAAATGTAATGTTTTGCGACTCGGCACATTACAAAGAGCGAACAGGTGAAGTCTGGGCTTATGGAAAAGTACAGATTAACAAAGCAGATACGCTCAATTTGTTTTGCGATTCCATGTATTACAATGGGAAAACGCGCTTGGCAAAATTGTGGGGACACGTTCGGATTCGTGATAGAGAATACAAAGTAACGACCGATTCACTGGATTATGATGCAAAGAGTTCGAAGGCGATTTACCGGAATAAAGGACGAATTGAGAACATCACCACGAATGAAGTTTTGACAAGTGTATACGGGTATTTTTATCCGAATACAGAAGAGGCGTTCTTTAAAGGAAACGTGGTTTATAAGAGCGATAATCTCAAATTAACGACCGATACACTGCATTACAATTACCTGGTTCACAAAGTGTTTTTTTATGGGCCAACAGTAGGAACGACGAAAGACTCGAAATTCTATTGTGATAAAGGTTGGTATCATGTAAACACCGAAGAGGGCTTGTTGACCAATAATGCAAAGATCGAACAAGCACCGCGAATCATTACCGGAGATAGTTTGTTTTATGCACCAAAAAGAAAATTCGCACAAGGAAGAGGGCATGTTCAAATGTTGGATACAGCCCAGAAAGTTCAGTTCAATGCCGGTTTTTTTACTTCTGATGGTAATACGCTGACGGATGTCTTAACGGATTATCCATTGATCCGGATTATGAAATCAAAAGACACACTTTTCTTGCGGGCAGATACCTTGGTTCATTTGCGCGATACTTTAGAGAAGTCTTTGAGAATTCGAGGAGGAAAAGATGTGCGGATCTTTCAAAATAAAATCCAGGGAGTTTCTGATTCTCTTGATTACAAAAAAGCGGATGGAGTAATGGATTTGTGGGGGAATGCCCATTTTTGGAGTTACAATTCGGAATTGATCGGTGATACTATTCGGGTGTTTATTAAGAATGATACAGTGATCGAGAAAGCACATTTATTTCCGCACGCTTTTGCAGCCAATGAGTTGGATTCCGGAAAATACTATAATCAACTCGCGGGGAAAGAAATTTGGTCTTATTTCAAGGATAATGAGCTCGTTCGTTCTGACGTGAATGGTCAGGCAAAAACTATCTTCTATCCGGAGGAAGAAGAAAAAACAGATTCTGCGATAATCGTAAAACGTCTTGGATTGAACCGGATTTATTCAACAGATTTGAAGGTTTATATGGATAGCGGAGAAGTTACCGGTATCACATATATCAATCAACCTGACGGGAAGTTTTATCCAATTGATAAAATCAATCCGGAAGAACAGTTTTTGAAGGAATTTAAATGGAATCCCATGCTTCGTCCTAGAACCTGGCAAGAATTGCTAGAACCAAGAAAGGTTCCGAAAGAGGTGGTGGAAGACAAGAAGGAGCCTTCAGGAAGAAATAAATAATCTCAATCTATTTTGGTAAGCTTTCCACTGGGACTAACCCGATAGTTCACAAACCCATTTTCAGTTTCTTCTACCACTATTTTCTCTTCCGGTTTTACTTCAAAGAAGCGGTATTCGCTCAGTATTCTTCCGTTTCCATCCATCAAAGCGAAATTGTAATTGCTATCTGCGTTTTCATCATCGGATTTCTTCTGAACCGCATATAGCTGTTCTGTTCCTTCCGAATGAATATGAATGACCTGCTTAAACTCATTTCCACCTACCAATTGCCCGATTGAATTTAAAACACCCATAAATTTTTCTTCCAGAATTTCAGAATCGATCTCCGAATCCATGGTTGTTATCAATGAGTCGTATTGAGCAAGTTCTTCTGGTTTTTGTGCAATCTTCAATTGCGGAAGTGTTGAAGTTAATGTGTTGCGAAGGTTTTCACTTGCTTCGAACACAAATTGACTGTTGCCAACCGAATGAATACTTTTAAAAATGAATGGAAACAGAATTTCTCCGCTCGGGTTGACAACACTTGTTTGATTGTAAAAAAAGACCTGAGCATAGCCGTATGCAAAATCATCGGCGGAAGTGAATCGCTCTTTGATTTCAAAATCACCTTTTCGATTGATAAAACCAATTAATTTGGATTTGCTTGCTGCTGCCAATCCTTCTGAAAACGGACTTGCATAGGCAAGTTTATGATCAATAATGGTGTTGTTCTTTTTGTTGATGAATCCGTATTTCCCTCCTAATTTGGTAAGAAACAATCCTTCACTTGGGGCAGCCATTTCATCGTATTCAAATGGAATGATGATGCGTCCAATAGTATCTATCAATCCGAATTTTTTGTCCGAATTCTGAGACGCAATAATGTATCCGTCATCCAAAGCCAATAAACTGTTGTATTGACACGGGAGGATTTGTTTGAATTGTTTATTGTAGTAACCTAATGAATAAGAACGTTCGTATCCATTCGATTTGTTGACTTTGAAAACGAATAATCCCAGATTGTTTTCGATGATCTTGGTGTAAACGAAAGGGACTATTTCCTTTCCTTCTTTAGATTTAATTCCAACTTGACCCGCTGCATTTTTTGCAATGACATTGGTTCCTCCAAACACGGTTTTATCCTCATTTTCATCTTCAAATTGAGCGAAGGAAAACAAAGAAAATAAAGAAAAATATGTAATTAGAAAGACTTTCATTAATGTTCAATTTCTCCTCTTTCTGAAAGAATAATAGCTATTCCGCGTGTAGATTTAAATTTAGAGAAAACAATCACCATGATTACGGTAATAGGAACACTTAGAAACATTCCGGGAAGTCCCCAGATAAATCCCCAAAAGCCTAAAGAAAGGATGACTACAAGCGGACTTACATTCATGGTGTTTCCCATGATTTTTGGCTCGATAATATTTCCGGCAATAAATTGGATAGATCCAACACTTAGCAAAATAATTAGTGATTCACTATATCCTGCGAATTGAATAATGGCAAATAATGCGGGAAGAAATGAACTGATCAATACTCCGAAAAACGGAATGAAACTGAACATGAAAACCAATAAAGCCCAAAAGAAAGGAGCATTTAATCCTGCTAATGTGAAAATGGAATAGGAGATTGTGGAAGCTATCAGTGCAATCATGGATTTAATACCTAAATAATTGGTGATTGCCTTTTCAATTCTTCGGATTACGAGAATACGTTCATCGTATGCATCGGCATTTGGGAATAGCGCTTTTACTTTGTGTTTAAAAGACGATTCTTCCATAATAATAAAGAGCATGTAGATCAAAACAATGATCACGTTTGAAATAATTGTTTGCAAAGAAGCAAGTGCCGAAGTCATGTATTTATTGATCAGGGCATTGGAGTTAAAACTCTTGGCAATGTCTTCTATCTTATAGGAAGAAAAACTGTCGAATTCCTTTAAAATGGTAGAGAAGTTTTTTCCGTAAGCATCCGAATATTTGATCAGTTCCTGAATATTTCGTTCGAAAATCATTCCGATTACCCAAACGAGTGAAAAAAGAATCGCCGTACTGAAAAGTGTTTTCAGCCATTTTGGGAACCATTTATCCTTTAGTCCTAAGATGTAAAAAAGTGAACGAACCTTGCGCATCAAAAGCCATAGAATAATTCCAAAGATCAAAGGAATAATCAGGCTTCGACCCAAATAAAGAATCACCACCAGAATGGAAACAATGATCAGCGCATGGCTGGTCGTCTGTACTTTCGCTATTTTCTGCGGGGAATTTTCCATATTTCATTCGAAATTAAGAAAAAGCTAGCTGGAATTTCGTTTTTAGAAAATTATAACAGGAAAAACGCCACTTATCATCCTGAAATTGCAGGAGACAAATGGCGTTCTAATTATTTTGAGGAGTTTACTTCAGTAATTCAATCACTCCTGCAGCACCTTGTCCGGTTCCAACACACATAGTGACAACTCCGTATTTTTGTTTTCTTCTGCGTAATTCATTGATCATTTGAACCGTTAGTTTTGCTCCGGTACACCCAAGTGGGTGACCCAAAGCAATTGCTCCACCGTTTACATTCACGATATCCGGATTCAATCCTACTTCACGAATTACAGCTAAGGATTGCGATGCGAATGCTTCATTCAATTCAAATAAATTGATGTCGTTCAAGCTCATTCCTGCTTGCTTCAAAGCTTTCGGAATAGCATCTACCGGACCAATTCCCATGATTCTTGGTTCTACCCCAACAACGGCGTAACTTACCAAACGAGCAATCGGCTCAATGTTTAATTCTTTCACCATTTTTTCAGACATGACCATGACGAAAGCCGCACCATCTGAAGTTTGAGAAGAATTTCCTGCTGTCACACTTCCCATTGCATCAAAGACAGGTCGCAATTTAGCCAATCCTTCAATCGTAGAAACACGCGGGCCTTCATCCGTGTCGACGATGAATTTTTTTGTTTGTCTTTTTTCATTCTCATCCAAAAAGATGTTTTCCACTTCAATAGGAACAATATCTTCTTTGAATCTTCCTTCTGCGATCGCTTTTAAAGCCTTTTCGTGAGATTTCAGGGAAAAGATATCCTGATCTTCTCTGCTTACATTGAATTGTGTTGCTACAGCTTCTGCAGTCAATCCCATTCCCCAGTACCAAGTTGGGTTTTCCTTTCCAACTTTTGGGTTCGGAACAATTCTCCATCCACCCATTGCCATAACGGACATGGATTCAACACCTCCGGCAATAATACAATCGGCCATTCCAGCCTCAATTTTTGCTTGTGCCAATGCAATTGTTTCCAATCCGGATGAACAATAACGGTTGACTGTCATTCCGGGAACTTTGTCGGTTTTCAATCCCATCAGGGAAATCAAACGTCCTACATTTAGTCCTTGTTCCGCTTCCGGAGTTGCATTTCCAACGATTACGTCGTCGATACGTGTTTTTTCTACTTGAGGAACGCTGGCTACCAGGTGTTCAATCACACGAGCTGCCATGTCATCAGGACGGTAGAACCGAAATCCTCCTTTTCCTGCTTTTCCTACTGCTGAGCGGAATCCCGCTACGATATATGCTTTACTCATTTTCTAAGATTTGAGACTTAAGACTCAAGACAAAAGACTTTAATATGAGTTTTTGTCTTCGTCTGGTAGTCTTAATTATTAATTTTTTGTTTGAATCCGATTATCATCCGTTGTAAATTCTGACACTTTTCAATGATTAACTCATTGTCAGTTTGAAATAAATCCTGAGCAATAATTAACTGCGTTTCCAACTCAAAACTTGAACCTAAGGCAATATCTAAGAAATGTGAAAACTCTTTAGTCGAACTGCGACTACTTCCTTCAGCGATATTAGATGGGACAGAAATTGCACATCTGGACATTTGGGATTTTAATCCAAAACGTTCATCGATAGGAAATTTAGAAATGACCTCGTAAACATCTTTTACTACAATCATTGATTGTATCCAAATTTCGAGTTTTCTAAAATTGTGTTTTGACATGTTTTTCAAGTCTTTAGTCTATTGCCTTTGGTCTCTAGTCTAATTACGAAGTATTTTCCCTGATTTCACTAAACTTTCTAATCGTTCAAGCGTTTTACGCTGTTGGCACAATTCCACGAATGCTTTTCGCTCCAGATCCAATAAATATTGTTCGGAAACGACTGTGTTTTCACTTAGATCTCCGCCGCACATTACCCAGCCTAATTTCTCAGAAATTACTTGGTCGTGTTCAGACATATAGTGTCCGGATTTCATTGAATTTGCACCAACGTAAATTATTCCAAGACCTTCCTGACCAAGAACAGTGATGTTTTTTTCTCTTTTCGGAGCAATGTATCCTTTGTTTGCCAGTTCCAATGCAGCAGCTTTTGCTCTTGTCAATTGATATTCTCTTGAAACGACCACTTCATCTGTTCCGGGACGTAAGTAACCCAGATCAAATGCTTCGTAAGCAGAAGTGGAAACTTTTGCCTGACCGATCGAAAGAAAGCGTTCACGCAGGCGATTGATTTTAATATCACCCTCTTTCAATTCTTCTGAGAAACGTTTTGCGAATTCTTTGGAACCGCCTCCACCAGGGATCAATCCGACACCAAATTCAACTAATCCCATGTAAAGCTCCGCATGTGCAACGACTTTATCCGAATGCATGGATAGTTCACAGCCACCACCCAAAGCCATATTATGCGGAGCTACAATTACCGGGATATTTGAATATCTGACACGCATCATCGTGTCTTGAAATGCTTTCACAGCAAAATTTAATTCATCATAATCTTGTTCAGCTGCCATCATGAAAATCATTCCGACATTTGCTCCTGCAGAGAAGTTACCACCGGTATTGGAGATTACCAAACCTTTGTATTCTTTTTCGGCCAGTTCGATTGATTTATTGATTCCTTCAATCACGCCTCCGCCGATGGTATTCATTTTTGTATGAAATTCTAAATTCAGGATTCCATCGCCCAAATCTACCAATGTAGCATCCGAATTGCCCCAAACTTTGTTGGAGACTCTTAATGCCTGAAGTGAAACCAATTCTTCCGTTCCAGGAATAACTTCGTAAGATTTACTTTGTTGATTGTAATACAGACGTTTTCCATTTTCGGATTTGTAAAAAGAGGTGAATCCGGCAGCTTCCATTTCACCAACCCAAGCCGGTAATTTTTTTCCTGCTTTTTCAACTAATTCTTTTCCTTGTTTGAAACCTAGGATGTCCCATGTTTCGAAAGGGCCTAATTCCCAACCGAATCCAGCTTTGATTGCATCGTCGATTTTATATAAATCATTGGAAATTTCAGGAATTCGATTGGTAACGTATGCAAACAAGCCTCCAAATGTTTTGCGGTAAAATTCACCCGCTTTATCCATTCCTGCAAATAACATTTTGGTGCGCTGCTCCAGATCGTCAATTGCTTTGGTCATTTCCAGAGTAGGGAAGGACACTTTTTTGCTTGGTTCATATTCCAATGTCTTCAGGTTCAAAGCAAGGAATACTTTTTTGCCATCAGCATCCACTGTTTTCTTAAAGAAACCTTGTTTTGTTTTACTTCCAAGCCACTTGTTTTCGACCATTTTCTGAACGAAAGCAGGAACTTCAAACAAAGCTTTTTCCTCATCATCGGGACAGTTTTCTTTCAATCCATTTGCCACTGCGACAAGCGTGTCTAAACCTACCACGTCACATGTGCGGAAAGTTGCAGATTTAGGTCTTCCCAGAACCGGACCGGTTAATTTATCTACTTCCTCAATAGTCAGATCCATTTCCTCCACTGCGTGGAACAAAGCCATAATGCTGTAAACACCAACTCTATTTGCAATGAAAGCAGGAGTGTCTTTACATAAAACGGTTTTCTTTCCAAGAATTTTGGAACCAAAAGACATGTAAAAATCAATAATTTCAGGTGCAGTTTCCGGTGTTGGAATTACTTCCAATAAAGGCAAGTATCTTGGAGGATTGAAAAAATGTGTTCCTGCAAAATGTTTTTTGAAATCATCAGATCTTCCATCCAACATGAGATGAATTGGAATTCCGGAAGTATTGGAAGAGATCAATGTTCCCGGTTTACGGAATTTTTCCACATTTGCGAATACTTGTTGTTTGATATCCAAGCGTTCGATCACCACTTCAATAATCCAATCCACGTCGGCAATCTTTGGCATATCATCCTCAAAGTTTCCTGTTTGAATGCGCGAAGCAAAAGACTTTCGATAAATTGGAGATGGATTTGATGTTAAAGCAAATTGCAAAGCTTCATTTACGATGCGATTTCTTACGGGCTTACTATCAATTGTGAGTCCTTTTGCTTTTTCAGCATCATTGGGTTCTTTTGGAAGGATGTCAAGAAGTAAAACCTCACATCCAACATTGGCAAAGTGACAAGCAATTCTGGATCCCATAACTCCTGATCCTAAAATTGCCACCTTTTTAATGTGTCTATTCATAATTGATTTTTTAATTGAATCCACCAAAGCGGATCTGAATTTTTAATCTGATGGATTTGAGTTTTCCTCATCCAAAATTTCCTGAATTTGATTGACAACGGATTCGAAAATATCGATGTGTTCTTTCGGGATCCGTTCGATTACTTTATTATTGAATTCGAAGACAACATCACGTGCAATATAACGTGCTTTTAATCCTTCTTCTGTAAGGAAAATGCGGACAATTCGTTTGTCCAATTTGTCTTCTTCCCGGCGAATGAATCCTTTCTCTTCCATGGTCTTCAATGTTCTTGAGAGACTGGTAGGTTCCATTCCCATTCGCGGGCCTAATTGAGTGCTTGGAGTTCCTTCTCTGTCAATATGAAGAAGGATGAAACCAACAGACATACTAATTCCATAGCTGTTTGCTCGTTGGTTATACATGCGCGACATTTTGTGCCATGTTAATCGAACATCTAAGTCGATGAGGTATTGGGGCTTATTTTGCATACTGTGAACTTGTCACGAATATACAAAATAATATTATGTATGCATAATAAAATGAAAATTTTTTTGAAAGGAATTACCAGAGATCCGGGTGGCGGAATACGGTTCCGTTAAATCTAGCAATAATTTTTTGATTTTGGTTATAAACAATTGATTCATAGCGTCCAATTGTTTTTCCGCAGTTGATTTCTCTACAGATTACAAGCAACTCATCGTTTACCGATACAGGAGAAATATGTGCGATAGCAGTTTCAATGCTGACCGCTTTTTGTCCGCGACTGTTTGCGGCGAAAGCCAAAGCTGAATCTGAAATAGAGTAGGAGATTCCGCCGTGAGCAGTCTGATGTCCGTTTACCATTTCGGGACGAACCGTCATGGATAATTTACAGTATCCGGGTTCAACTTCAAGAATTCGGATGCCTAACCATTGCGAAAAGGCATCCTTACTCATCATTTCATTGACAATATCTTGAGGTGTTTTCATCTTTGTTTTAATCCAATGATCTGGAAAGTAACGAAATCATTGCTAAAATCACAATGAAAAGCTGTGTTGCTGTTTCGTCATCCAGAGTAACTCCTTCAGCATCTTCCATTCCGATTTCCATCGCTAAAAATTTCACCAAATCAGGTTGGTCTGAAAACTCTTCTAAAATTGCTTCATCTTCATTTTCGAAATACTGATCTAACAATTGGAAATAAGGTTCTTCAAACTCATCGATTTGCTCATCAGTTACACTTTTTGGATGCAATCCTGCTTGTGAATAAGCTTCTAAAACAACTGTGAAATAATAAATCAATAGACTTTCCAGTCCTTCATTTTGGTACTCCTGTGCTGCAGACATAATGTATCCCAAGAGTACAGGTTGTGCAGTTGTTTGTGCTTCGGACAATCTGTCCAATGCGTTGTCATCCAGGCTATCAACTTTTCCGATAGCTGCTTCAATGTGTCCTATTGAGACTTGTGCCATGTGTTTTTATTTTTTGGCAAATGTACTGTAATCTTTAGAGAAATGATTCCGATACCCCTTTTCATTTATGAAAAATTATGTCGTCGAAAATCTGTAAAAATCAACAAGTTTGCGAATTGGATAAATACTATCTTTGGGGCATGGCATATTTTACAAAAGATTATCTTGATTTCTTTATTGAATTGGCTGCAAACAACAATAAGGATTGGTTTGATTTAAATAGGAAGCGTTATGAAAATTCAGTAAAAAAACCTTTCGCGGATTTTGTTCAGGTATTTATCAATCATTTGGCTAAATCACACCCAAGCTTCAAAGACCTTACGGCATCCGAGTGTATTTTTAGAATCAATAGAGATATTCGATTTTCCAAGGATAAAACTCCTTACAAACTAATGTGTTCAGCTGTGGTGGCGCCAAATGGCAAGAAATCGAAAAGTATTCATGGTGTCTATTTTGAATTCGGCCCTGAAGAAGTGCGTGTTTATGGTGGTGTTTACGAAATTGAAAAAGAGGATTTGTTTTTAGTTCGTGAAGGAATTGCACACAATTTGAAAGAATTTAATTCGTTGATTACGGATAAAAAATTTGTAGAAGTTTTCGGTGAAGTTCGCGGTGACCGAAATAAAATTGCTCCTAAAGAATTTAAAGAAGAAGCTGAAAAGCAACCCTATATTTTAAATAAACAATGGTATTTCTTTACGAAGTTCGATGCGACATTGATTTTGGAAGATAAGCTATTGGAAACACTTGATCATTGCTTTCAGGTTGGTTTGCCACTTGAAACGTTTTTTAATAAATTCATTCAAAGACCTTAATTTATGAATAAGTATTTTGGACTAACACTATTTGTGATCCTTGGATTTGGCACAGTTGCACAAAAAAAGCAATTATCTCTTTCTGATGCCGTATTGCAGCAGAATAGAGCTTTTAGAGATGAGCAGTGCAATTCAATTACCTGGATTCCGGGTACGGATTCTTATATCTATGTAAGTAACAATTATCAGACAATGTATCAGGCTTCTGTTAAAAAAACAGATCCGGAGCAAATTTTGACCATTCAGGAAGCAAACAAGATACTTAGTTCTCAGCTGTATAGTTTTTATGGTTTTTCTTTTAGAAATACAGATGAATTATTGTTAACTGATGGGAATAACTATTACTCATTGAATCTAAAAACGAAAACAGGTTCAAAATTGGTTTCTGTTGTAGAAGGCGGAGCAGGTGCTGAGTATGAAATGACAACGGGAAGTGTTGCTTATACTCTTGAAAATAATTTGTGGATTGTCAACTCGAAAGGAGAGAAGATTGCAGTTACTTCTAATACAGATAAAAATATTGTTTCCGGACAAACAATTGCTCGTAGCGAGTTTGGCATTACGGATGGTATTTTTTGGTCGGGAAAAGGAGCTTATTTGGCTTTCTATCAAAAAGACGAAACAAATGTGAAGGAATATCCTTTGGTTGACATTACAAAAGTTCCTGCTGAATTGATGAATATAAAATATCCGATGGCAGGACAGGGTTCTGAAAAGCCAAAAGTCGGTATTTATTCTGTTTCATCTGGAAAGACTGTTTTTGTTTCTCCGTTAGGTGCTGCAGATAGCTACCTTACAAATTTGTGTTGGACACCGGATGAAAATTTCATTCTGATTGCGGAAGTGAATCGCGAACAAAATCATATGTTGCTAAACCAGTACGATGCAAAAACGGGTGCTTTTGTCAGAACGATTTTAGAAGAACAAAATGAGAAATGGGTAGAGCCGGAACACGCAGCATTTTTTCCTATGGCTAACTCCAATAATTTTGTTTGGGTTTCAGAGAAAGATGGGTTTAACAATTTATACTATTACTCATTAGATGGGAAATTGATCAAGCAGCTGACTACAAATAAGTTTGTAGCGAAACAAATTTTGCAATCAATTAATAAAGGGAAGGAAATTGTTTTCGCAGCAACAGGAACAAGTCCTTTGAATACCTTGTTTTATGCCGTTGATTTAAATGGAAAACAACGCTGTTTAACATTGGAAGAGGGAACTCATGGAATTGTAATTAACGATCTGAATACCTATATAATTGATCAATATTCCTCTCATTCGGTGCCTGGTAAAGTTGAGTTAAAAACAGTAGCAGGGAAAATCACAAAAACGCTTTCCGTATCAAAAAATAAATTGGCTGAACTTCAAATTGGAACAGCTGATATTGGTCAAATCAAAGCAGAAGATGGTTCTGTCTTATACACAAGACTTATCAAGCCAAGTAATTTTGATCCAACTAAAAAGTATCCTGTAATGGTTTACGTTTATGGAGGGCCACATGCACAAATGATTACAAATTCCTGGTTAGATGGTGCTAATTTATGGATGTACTGGATGGCTGAACAAGGTTATTTGGTGTTTACATTGGATAACCGCGGCTCAGGTGAACGTGGCTTTGGTTTTGAAAATCAGATCCATAGACAATTGGGTGTTGTTGAGATAAAGGATCAAATGAAAGGAATTGATTATTTGAGATCACTAGCCTATGTAGATACATCTCGTTTTGCGGTTCATGGTTGGTCGTTTGGTGGATTTATGACGACATCATTGATGTTGAAACAATCTGAAACGTTTAAAGTTGGTGTTGCAGGTGGTCCTGTTACTGATTGGAAATACTATGAAGTAATGTATGGTGAACGCTATATGGATCGTCCGGAGGAGAATGCCAAAGGATATGAAGAAGCTTCTTTATTTTCACATGCGAATAAATTGAAAGGTGATTTGCTGTTAATTCATGGAACAGTTGATGATGTGGTTGTTCCTCAGCATAACGACGCATTAATTAAGAAATTCGTAGATCTTGGAATTCAGATTGATTTTTTCCATTACCCAATGCATAAACACAATGTGATAGGGAAGGATAGAGTACACTTAATTCAGAAAGTATTGGATTACATTATTGAGAATAATAAGTAAACTTTGATGTTTTAGATGGAGAGAGGAGATATTTATTTCCTCTTTTTTTTTAACTTCAAATAATTATGACTAAATTAGTCATGTTTATTATTGTCAATAATGAAGAGTATTATTCAAAATGCTAGAAAATCAAAAGGAATGCGTTCTAGAGAGCTTGCAAGCCTGCTTGGTGTGGATCAATCCTTGATTAGTAAGTTTGAGAATGGAAAACGTATTCCATCAGAATCTCAATTAATTCAAATTTCAAATATTCTTGGGATTAATTTGGATGAATTAATGAAAGCATGGTTAATGCAGAAAGTATTAGGAGATGTGAAGCAGTATTCATTCGCTGATGAGGTTTTAACCATGGTTCAGGAAGAATTAGCTAGTTATCATCCTAAAAGAAGGTTTGATGATTTATCTATTGAGAAAACATTAGGAGAAATAGATTCTTTGAAGCAACAACTGGATCAAATTCGCACATTCGAGAATCATCGCATTACTGAGGCGTTGGAATTGGAATACACCTTTGAAAGCAATCGGATAGAAGGAAATACTTTAACACTTCGTGAAACAGATCTTGTAATTAATAGGGGTTTAACAGTTTCAGGAAAAAGCATGCGTGAACATTTGGAAGCAATTAATCACGATGATGCAATTCATTATGTGAAAGAATTGATCACCAAGGATGCAGTAATTACCAAGAGAGAAGTTTTAGGAATTCATAATTTGGTCCTTCGAGGGATACTTCCGGAGGAGGCGGGAAGGTTTCGGAGAATTCAAGTAATGATTCAGGGAAGTAGTCATATGCCGCCAGCTCCTTATCTCGTTGAAAAGCAAATGGAAGATTACTTCATATGGTATGAGCGAAACAGATCAAGTTTACATCCTATAGTATTGGCAGCTGAAATGCATGAGCGTTTGGTTACAATACATCCTTTCATAGATGGAAATGGGAGAACATCTCGTTTAATTATGAATATGATCCTATTACAAAATGGTTTCGTAATTGCAAATATCAAAGGAGATAATACCTCACGTTACAATTATTATGAGGCACTTGATGATGTTCAAACTTCTGGAAATAAGGATTCTTTTATTCGCTTTGTTGCTGAAATCGAGAAACAAAGTCTGGAAAGATATCTTTCCATTTTGAAATAGGGATGCGTTTTTGTTAGGAAATGATGCCGATTATTCTTCTGATATTCGGTTCATTTCCTTTTTGAATCTTATCTTTGTTACAAAAAATACCCCAAAATGGCAGATACTCTTTCGAAGACCATGAAATCTACTGTTAAGACAAGTAAAGATGTTTTGTTGAAGGCCTTTCGTTTAATGGCTACAGCAAAAACATTGGCTGAAAAATACGAGGCAAATAAAGAAGTTACTGCGAAATATGTGCACGCTACTTCCAGAGGGCATGAAGCTATTCAATTGGCTGTTGGTTTGCAATTAAAACCACAAGATTGGGTTTCGCCATACTATCGAGATGACAGTATTCTATTGGGTATTGGAATGACTCCATATGAATTAATGCTTCAGGTATTCGCGAAAAAGGATGATCCGTTCTCCGGTGGAAGAACTTATTATTCTCATCCTTCGTTGAAGCGAGATGATATGCCAAAAATTCCTCATCAATCTTCTGCAACTGGTATGCAGGCTATTCCTACTACTGGAATAGCGATGGGAATTCAATACAAGGAAAAAACAGGTGTTGCCGAGGATTATAACGGGGAGAATCCTGTTGTGGTTTGTTCTTTGGGAGATGCATCTTGTACTGAAGGAGAGGTTTCTGAAGCATTTCAGATGGCGGCTCTTAAACAATTTCCCATTGTTTATTTAGTTCAGGACAATGGATGGGATATTTCTGCAAATGCTGCTGAAACTAGAGCGCAGGATATTACACATTATGCACAAGGATTTAAAGGTATCGAAGTTCGAACAATTGATGGAAGTGATTTTGATTTGTCTTTTCAAACTGTTCAGGAAGTTTTCGAGATTGTAAGAAAAGAGAGAAGACCTTTTATTATTCATGCGAAAGTGCCACTTCTAGGTCATCATACTTCAGGTGTGAGAAAAGAATGGTACCGAGATGATTTGGAGGAAGCTGCAACAAGAGATCCTTATCCGAAATTGAAAGAACTTATTCGTGATCTGGAAGGAGAAGCGGATATCATTAATATTGAGGCAGACGTTAGGAAATTAGTTGACGCTGATTACGATAAAGCATTGAATGCTGAAGACCCTACTCCGGCAAGTGTCACGGACTTTATCTTCGCTCCGACACCAATTACGGAAGAGAAAGGTGAACGTGAACCAGCTGGAAAGAAAAAAACGGTAATGGTTGACAGTGCATTATTTGCTGTACGCGAGATTATGTCTGAACATCCGGAAGCATTGCTTTATGGACAAGATGTAGGTGGTCGATTGGGTGGCGTTTTCAGAGAAGCTGCAACGCTTGCTCAAACATTCGGCGATGATCGTGTTTTTAATACACCTATTCAAGAAGCATTTATAATCGGTTCCACAGTTGGTATGTCAGCAGTTGGACTCAAGCCATTTGTTGAAGTACAGTTTGCAGATTATATCTGGCCGGGATTAAATCAGTTGTTCACTGAAGTTTCGCGGTCTAATTATTTGTCAAATGGAAAATGGCCTGTGAGTTGTGTGATCCGAGTTCCAATCGGAGCTTATGGTTCAGGTGGGCCTTACCATTCTTCAAGTGTTGAATCCGTTTTGGCAAATATTCGTGGTATAAAAGTAGTTTATCCTTCTACTGGCGCAGATTTGAAAGGTTTGATGAAAGCTGCTTATTATGATCCGAATCCAGTTGTGATTTTGGAGCACAAAGGGTTGTATTGGTCTAAGATTCCCGGTACTGAAGGAGCCATGTCAATCGAACCTGATGAAAATTACATCATTCCGATTGGTAAAGCCCGAATTGTACAGGAAGCTTCAGATTCGGCTATCAAAAAAGGAGAGTCTTGTGTAGTAATTACTTATGGACGAGGAGTTTATTGGACTTTAGAAGCTTCAAAGCATTTCGAAGGGAAAGTAGAGATTCTGGATTTACGTTCAATTAATCCTCTAGACATGGAGGCTATTGTTTCCTCTGTTGAAAAACATGGAAAGGTACTTTTAGTGACGGAAGAATCTGTTGAAGCATCCTTTACACTTGGTTTAGCAGGTCGAATTCAAAGAGATTGCTTTAAATTTTTGGATGCTCCTATTGGCTTGATTGGTGCGATTGATACACCGGCAATTCCTTTGAATTCAACTCTTGAGGCAGAGCTCTTGCCGAATGCAGATAAAGTTCAAGCAGGACTTGATAATTTGTTTTCTTTTTAAATCACAAATTTCTGGATATCCAAACTTCCTAGTTTGAAAGGTGGGGTATCTATGCTTAATCCATACTTGAAAGTGGCAGTATCCACGTTTGAAAGTGGGAGTGTTTGTAAATCAAACTAAAGCTGTGTTTTTGGAGAGTGTTTCGAATTAACATCTCAAAGAGGATAACAATTTGACTTCACTTCTGGGAGTGTTTGATTAATGGATACCTTCGTTTATTAAACGAAGGTAATGCGCATTGGTTCAAATAACACAGTAGGAGATATAGCTCGATTTTTGGGTAGAAAAGTTATTGGAGATGACAGTCTGATAGTTACAGGAATTAATGAGATTCATCGTGTTGAATCCGGTGATTTGGTTTTTGTTGATCATCCGAAATACTACGACAAAGCTCTCAATTCAGCCGCTTCATTTGTTTTGATTGACCGTGAAGTTCCTGTTCCGGAAGGAAAGGCTCTTATTATTTCTCCCGAACCATTCGATGATTACAATAAATTGACTAAGAAGTTTTCTCCTTACAGACCTCAGATGTCTATGACCGGAGAAAATTGTCAGATTGCCGATTCAGCACATCTTTCTCCCAACTGTTTTATTGGTCATGACGTAATTATCGGTGAAAATGTCACTATTCATCCCGGAGCGTATATCGGAGATGGAACAGTAATCGAAGAAAATGTAATCATTGGCCCTAATGCTGTAATAGGTCATTATGCTTTTTATTACAAAAAGAAACCTACAGGCTACGATCGAATGCATAGCTGTGGTTTCGTTTATATAGAAAAAAACGCGGAAATTGGAGCAGGATCAACCATTGATGCCGGAGTTAGTGCGATTACACGCATAGGCGAAGGAACCAAAATTGATAATCTGGTTCAGGTTGGCCATGATACCATTATCGGAAAGAATTGTCTTTTTGCATCTCAGGTAGGAATTGCCGGTTGCTGCACTATTGGTGATCAGGTTACTTTATGGGGACAGGTCGGCTGTGCTTCAGGAATTACAATTGGAGATGGCGTTGTTGTATTGGCACAATCAGGGATTGGAAAAAACCTGGAAGCGGGAAAAGTCTATTTCGGAAGTCCTTGTGATGAAGCAAAAATAAAAATGCGCGAATTGGTTGTTTTGAAAAACCTTTCGGAATCAAGCAAGAAATGAAAGTTGAAACCCGGATAGCAAATTTAGAATCACTAGTTGAATTGGGAGAATTTCGTCTGAATTCTCTTTTGGAATTGACTAGGGCAATTGCTACGAATCAAAGCATCGAGCAAATTGTTCGCATGTTTGAATTTGTGATGCGTGAACAGTTGGGTTTTGATCACTTTCTGCTTTTTAATAAAGAAAATCAGTGGAGTCCTCTTTTAAAGGTAGGCTTGAAGAGTAAACTCAAGGATATTTCCGTAGAAAAAGAATTGTACCGCTTTCGTGAGATTACAGTCATAGAATCTAGTTATTCTGCCATTATTGATGAATTTGACATTATTGTCCCCGTGTTTCATAAGGACAAACCTTTAGCTTATTTGTTGATAGCCGGAATTGAAGGTTCAGGAATAAAGAAATCAGAGACCTTGGCAGATATGCGCTTTGTTCAAACGCTTACCAATATGGTTGTAATGGCGATTGAAAATAAGCGCATGGCTCGTGAAGAGCTGAAAAGAGAGCGCTTGAAAAAGGAATTGGAGGTTGCTTCAGAGATGCAGAAATTGCTGTTCCCATCGGATTTGCCTTCGAATAAACAAATGGATATTTCTGCGAAGTACATACCACGACATGAAGTTGGAGGAGATTATTATGATTTTATTCCACTTGGAGATAATCAGTATGTGATTTGTATTGCAGATGTTAGTGGAAAAGGAATTAGCGCCGCAATGTTGATGGCCAATTTTCAAGCGACTATTCGGACATTTTATTCTACTGTTCACCAAATCCGCCCATTTTCTTTAGAGTTCCTGATCGAAGAGCTCAATAAAAAGGTAATGACAAGCGCCAAAGGAGAGAAATTCATCACTTTTTTTATTGCTGTTTATAATGCTGAAACGCGAGTATTGGATTACGTGAATGCAGGGCATAATCAGCCAATAATTACAAATGGAAAAGAAAAGAAATTATTAGATATCGGATGCGTTGGCTTAGGTATGTTTGATGAAATGCCCTTTATTCAGGTTGGGAAAGAAGTCCTGAAACCCAATACAACCTTAATCCTTTATACGGATGGTGTTGTGGAATTGGAAGACGAAAAAAATTGTCATTTCGAATTGGAACGTTTGATCAAAATCTACCATAATTTCTATCGCCTAAGTATGGAGGATATGAATAACATCGTCTTCTCCAAACTAGATGAATGGAGGGGGAATCGCAAGTTAGTAGATGATACCGCTATATTTTCCTGCAGATTCTTCTAAGTCTTTACTACATTTGCACCAAATATCTAAACATGAAAATAATCAATTTAACACTCCTATTTTTTCTAGGGAGTTTTTCCCTAACCGCCCAAGATGAAATACCTGTCTCTTCAGAAGTGAAAATCACAAAAAGCGATGCTTACCCTGTAGTAAATGCTCCTTCAAAGGAATACTATTCTTTAGGGAATGGAGAAATTCTTGTGATCAAGTTAAATCGAAAAGGAGGATTAATCATACAAAAATTCAGTGGAGAAAATCTGAATGAAATCCAAAGAGGAGAAGCTGCTCTGAAGATTGAAAAAGGAACTGCTATTGAAGGCACGTTTAAAATGGGAGATGCGTTTTATCTGATGTATTCTAAATTAACAGGATCACGGGAGGTAACACTTTATTCGAGAGAGATAAGTACTTCTACCCTGACATTTACTGGTGATGAAAAAGAATTGCTGACAATGACAGAGCCTGAAAACCAAGTACCTTTTGGTGCAATTGTATTAAGCAAACAAACCTTTCCCAGATTCTCTTTTGATTTTTCGAGTGACCGATCAATGATGGTTGTTAGTTATAGAAAGAAACCGAAAGTAAAAGATGATTCCAATAATAATGATATCATCGGAATGTATGCTTTTGACTCTGAAATGAATAAAGTTTGGGGGAATGAGTATCAAATGCCCTATACTGAAAGTTTGATGGATAATTTGGACTTTACATTAGATTCTAATGGGAACGGTTATTTTTTGATCAGAAAGTATAAAGAAGAGGTTACTCGAAAAAATAGTGAGTCTGCAGATAACCAAAGTTTAGCGATCCTAATAGCCAATCCCGATGGTAACTTGAATGAGGTTGAATTTAATCTTGGGGAATACATTACTGACGACGTATTTATGAAGGAGAATAAAGACGGAAATATTATTTGTGCGGGATATTATCGTAAACCGAAATCATATGGGGCTGATGGGACTTTTGTTTCGATACTGGACAGTAAAGGGAATTTGAATAACCCTAAATTTTATGAGTTTTCGTTAGACTTCATTAAAAAGTATAAAAGAATTTCCGAAAAACAGAAAGGTAGAATGGAGAAAGCCGATGAAAATGGTCGATTGGCAATGACGAATCTGGAAATGCGTAACATACAGGTGTTAGAAGATGGAGGAGTTGTTCTCGGAGGTGAAATCTATTATGTAACAAGTACTACAGACCCAAAAACCGGACGAACTACCTATACTTACCATTTTGACGATGTGGTTCTGGTGAAAATCAATGCTGACGGAGAATTGGGATGGATGCAGAAATTTCCTAAGAGATCTGTTTCTGAGTCATTTCGTTTAATGACCTCTGAGCGTTATACGTATGCTTTGTTCCTTGATCCTGTTAGAAATGCAACCATGACGGATGATGGAGAGATAAACAGAGAAATCAAAGGTGATTGCGTTACAGCGCATCGTGTTGACAATAAAACAGGAGAGGTAAAATACCTTCATTTATTTGACTTGAGAAAAATTGACGGGACACCAGTTTATCAATATAGATTAAACCGTGTTATTTCATTAACAGATAATTCCTTCGCTATTGAATTGTATATCAAGCATAAAAGTGATATGATGTTCAAAGTTGAGTTTGAAGAATAATCAACGAATTGAAATAAAAAATAAAGGGCTGTTTCGAAAGAGACAGCCTTTTTTCATCTCATCAAATACATTTTACCGAAGTTCTTTTTGAAGTATTGATCAGCTCCTGATTCCCGGTTCTTGATATCTTCTCCCTGAATTTTGGCTTTAACCTGATATAAGTAAACGCCATTTGCAAGCGGATCTCCAAATTCATCGTGACCATCCCAAGCATATTCTGTAATGTTTCTACCAATTCGGATCAAACCAAGTTCGTCTTCTGTGATTTCACGAATCACGCGCCCGGAAACGGTCATAATTTGAATGATAATATCATCAGGTACTTCTGTACCTGTTAGCGTAAAGACGAAACGCGTACTGGTTGAGAATGGATTAGGGTAATTCATCATTTGGGTAATCGATGATTCACGAATTACTTCAAAACTTACTTTGTATTCATAATCTCCCGAAACATTTCCGGAGCGGTCTGTTCCCTGAACAAAAAGCTGATAAATTCCGTCGTGCAAAAATTCTTTTGGATAGACGATTTTAAACTTCAGGTTCTGGCCATTGGCAGGGTACCATTGCATGATCGTATTTCCATTTCCATCAATAAAAGGAATGCGTTTTTGAATTCCATCCGGCCCAGTTAAATAAATCCCGAAAAGAGTTGTGTCACTGATGTTATTCATCACCAAGTAAGGGTTGTCGTCTTTCAGGGTGATCAGAATCTCACTCGTAGGATCAATGATGTCCCCATTCAGGATATGTTGGCCGTTAAAGGTGACATCGAGAATCGGGTTCTTGTTATCCTCAACTACAAAAACAGGAAGTTGTAGAATGTTGTTGTAATGATATTGCTCCAATTGATCCGTTTGTACCAGCGAACCATTTACATAAGGATTGACCTCCATCCAGAGAATATTATAACCCGGTTTGGCAATTGAACTGAAGTGAACCGTATCTCTTAATACTTGATGGATCCGCAAAGAATCTTGTCTTGGATAAGGAATAACGTGTTTAATATGCTGCTGATCCTCCAGCCAATAATCCACCAATAAGGAATCCATGTCAAATTCGCTGACGTTTACCACATCAACGGCAAAACTAAAATCCTGACCTTCATACAACGTATCACCACTTACAGATGCGTAATATCCGGATGACCCGTCAATTGCGGCTTCAGGAACCGGTTGGTAAAGCACGTGAATACGATCAATTTGTGCTGGTGTTAAATTCGCTTTGTCTGAATTATAAATCCCGATTCTTATTTTGGGATAAACAGTCGCATTGATCAAATTGTTCAAATTGATAATCGAATCCAGTGGTGTAAATAAGGTGTCAATCGTACCTGCCAGATTGTTTGATACATCAAATCTTTCTATGAAGATTCGTACACTGTCCGTGGATGGTGATTCCAGTGAATCTCTTCGCCAGTAAAGTGTTTCCCATTGAAAAGCAGGACCAATTTGAGGTGTTTTTTCTACTCCGGCATAATCCGGTTTATAGATGTTGGCATTAATTTGTAATCTTTCCCCATCTTCAGGTGTTCCAGTCATTACCACAACATCTTGAGGCCATATTTTCACCTGATTGAAAGAGGTCGTTCCCTTTTTAAAGAAAATAGCAAATGGCTTTTCCTGATTTGTATTATTAATTTGCGGAAAGCCCAAATTTTGGAACATGGTATATGTGGAAGGTGCAATAACATCCCAGAAATTATAAAGTGTTTGAGAAGGCGTATATATAACTACATAATTACTGTCGGGAATACCATTGGTAATCATGTTTTGGAAATTTGACATGGAAGTTGCATCTGTTTGGCTAAACATAAACCATTTCTCAAATCGGGGTCTGCATCCTCCATTGTTATTGAGATTTCCAAAATTCATAGAAGGATCGTCATTGCTACTCGCTGGATTACCACCTCCACATCCCGGACAATGTGTTTTCCAAGGTTCCAACGTTAAAGGATCTAAAACGCCAACATAGATGTAAGGAGTTGTACCACATGTAGCGTATTCCACCAAATCGTTATCCAGAGACCATGCATTATATAAAGAATAAAAATCGAATACATCAATGGTTACTTTATGTAATTCGTTTGGAACGAAATCTCTTGTTCTTGCTGAACGATTATAATAGATGCTTGAGAACGCATTATTCTTAAACTGGAAAAAATGATCTTGTCCCCAACCGCGTTTTCCAGGGATATATTGGAAAGAATATTCTGTCCAATTTGGAACTGTGCTGTCAACGGCAACTCTCCAGAAATAGACCGTGCTGTCCGCACATGTTAAAGGGAAAGGAGAGCCAAAGGCAGATAACCATTGATTGGGCTGAACTGATTTTACTCCGCCAAGACCAGTTACAGAAAAGCGCCTCAGTTGTGGACTATCGTAAGTATCGGTTGTATCCAACTCGAAACGATAAGTCCTCATTCCTGCTATTGGATTGATGGTAGATGCTTTTACCGTGATGGTATCGTATGGAATTACTGCATAATTGTAAGGCCAAATAGGAAGCATTCCATCAATATTCAGGAAAAAATTAGCGCTTGCCTGATTGTTGGAGATTTCTTCGAATTGCTCGTCGTATACATTCGGAATGTCAATTGAAACAGTAAATGTATTTACTCCACCACTGATTGCGGGTTGTAGAGGGAATTTTCGTTTGATAACCGTATCGTAATTCAATCGAGGTAAGAACAAGGTCTTCATGGAATCAATAGCCGTTCCGGGAAAGTTTCTTCGAATCTCAATATAAATAGGTGTTTTAATCGATTTTCCAATATTTCGTATCGTAAAAGTAAGTTCAACACTGTCAACAGAGAGATTCACATTGTTTGGACTTAGACTCAGATCGGCAACTTGAATATCAATTTCCGGATCTGTACTGTAATTGACCTTGATCATCGGGTCTCCGTGAAGAGTCATTTGTGTACAAGCAGATTCATAGAACACAATTCCATCGGTTATAGTAGGAGTATATTGATCATAGATTCGCTTGATGGTACTTTTTATCTGAGAACCAAATGTCTTTCCGTAGTTTTTATAGGAAAACTGCTTATAAAGTTCTGTTGAATAAATGGCAAGTGGTGCATCGTAACCTACTGATATCGTTGATAAAAATGCAATCGCTCCTTCATTCGGAATATTGATGAAATTTTCAGAAGTAGAATTCCCGGATTTAAAGATATTTCCATTGTAACACGAGTTTCCGATCACAATGGGATACTTTCCGAAATTATTCCAGTTACTGGGTTCATCAATATTGATCTCAAAACCGTTATTGGAAGCAGCAGCATGCCCAAAGAAATTCATGATCGAAACTCCGTCCTCTATTTTCTGAGTAACAGTGGTCACCACATTCGGATCAAGCGGATTACTGGAAGTTTTAAAATAATTGGTAACATTTCCAGCAAAGACGGTATCTTCCACGATTGCCTTCATTTGGTTCATATAACCCTGAAATTGAGTTTGCTGTAAGGCATCTGATCCGCCTACAAAATGGAGTAGTTGCTTCTGCCAGTTCTTTGTTTCAGCAAAGTTAAGACCAACATTGTTTTGAGCATCTTCGTATTGTTCAATCTTGGAAAGGTAATTCTCAACTTCAGTATTGCTGGTCATGGAAAGCCTTCCTGTCGGAACAAGTGGCTCCCAGGCATCATTACTGATAAGTCCAGCAGTTGTAGCAATGTCACTTGCTGGATATCCCATTGGTGGAATCAGACAGTTTGCAAAAGCAACTTGTGAATAACGCGTTTCAGCTACAGTTATTCCTTTTCCAATGAGTAATAAACCTTCCGGTTTTTGGGTACTGTTGCCATGAACGAAATTCACAAAACGACGAATTGCCAGTGGGTGTTTGATGATTCCACTTGCAAATTGCAAATACAATTCTTCAATATTTGCCTGAAGTACATTGTGGCCGCCGCCATTCATTGAAGATCGATAACTTAAATAAGAATCCTTGCTGCTTGCAAGTGAAGGATGGTAAACGAAAATTAAAGCAGAGTCAATATTCATTGAACTGAAATCAGTGAAGGTTCCGGTTCCGTTTACCGGAGTTAAAGAACTAACTGCAATTGTATTATTGATGTCAACGACCAGAACTTCTGTTTCATTGCTCCATGTATTGTTTGGAATAATGAATTGAACCACTCCTGCATTTACTGTTGGGATTTCATACCTAGGAACAGAACCAAAGCTTAGAACTAATGGTGCCGAACCTGTAAAATTACTTAGGTCAACTCTGCTTTTCACTACTCCATTTTGGACAAAAAAGCGATCGAAAGGCTGATTGTTTCCGATTGGAAGTCTTGGATAGGAGAGCATTGCATAAGTGAATATTTGCCTGTCTACTGTAACACCTAAGTCTGCAATAATTTCATGATGAACATTTGTGGTTCCGTTCGTAAGATCTGTTGCCTGAAAACTAACCACTTTTTTCACTTGTGAATAATGCTCATAAGTAGTGTCAATTACCGGTAAATTTGCGGCTCCAAATGTTAGCCTTGTATGGTGATTATGATCTTGTGGATGCGTACTTCCCAAACCTTCTGAGTTAGATGAAACGCGGCATTCCAATTTGACAGCTGTTCCACCGGAACCGGTATAAACATTTGGTGTTGGCAGCGGAATATCTGATAAAACATTGGATGTTGTAGCTGAAATTTCCGGTAATCCGTAACCTTCCCCTCTGGAATAAATGGAACCTGATGCTTCATCGTAAACGACTCCTTCACAATAGTTACTGGAATACTGACTTCTGAATTCAGACCGGACAAAACTGCTTGGGGTATAATTCGAATAATTTTGATCCGGCTGCAACGCAAACCTCAAACCGGTTCCAGAATTCTTCCAAGAGAAAAAGTAAATAATCGTATCATTGATCAAACTATACCCCGGATTTGCCATTTGGGAAGGATTCGGATACATGACGGAATCCAACCATCCGTCATTCTTATAAGCATAGAATAAGAAATAATCTCCCGGATCAAATGAATTATCGCCATTATCAACCATGTAAAGGGGGACTTCTTTGTCTTTTCCGAATAGTTGAAAGCTGGATGGATTTATTCCTGAAAGGGGAACGCCATTATTATTTAATGTGGTGTAATCTATTTTGTAGAGCCCGTTTTGGACAATTTTCACACTATAAAATTTCTGGGAATAGTCAATCCATTCATTGCCGTAGGGTTGACTCCACGCAAAAACAACAGGTAAAAGAGTAAGTAGTATTAAGTAGAGTTTTTTCATGGGCTCTTCCTATTCATCTGGTTTTACCGCATTTTTTGGTTTGTTCAATGCGAGACGTAATGAAATTACGTGGGAATACAATGCAGTTGAAGCATCACCAATATCTGTAAATGCGTAGTCTAAATATACGGCTTTAATATGTAATCCAATACCGATGTTTGGTTGAATGGTCAGTTTCTTTGAGTCGTCAAAGTTCTTGATATATTGCATGTTGGAGATTCCACCACGTAAAGTAACCAATTCCTTAAACCCGAAAGCAATTCCAATATGCGGATCAAAACTGACTACATTTGTTTTCAGGATTGTATTTCGTTTTCCATCTGTTGTAATGTCCAGATCCAATTCTCCGGAAACATAAATTCCTTTTTTACCAAGTGGTTGCTTGTAGTATGTCCCTAAGATTATTCGGGGAAGTGTCAACTCTAAGCCATTTCTTGGAAGTTCATTTCCTGTCAGGGTAAAAACTTCTTTTGTTTGATCATCTAAAGTGAAAATCCACGCGTTGAATGTAGAAGTAACATCACGAATAACTGCTCCAAATTTCAAGCGGTCGCTTTTTTCGTAAGTTGCTCCGGCATCCAGTCCAAATCCCCATGACTTAGCAAAGTCACCCACTTTACGGTAGATTACTTTAAAGTTTCCGCCCAATGATAGACCCGGAATTTTTGTTTTGCGGGCATATGAAAATAAGAATGCATAATCTGCAGCAGTAAATGTGGTGATCTTGTCGTAATCGATTCTTCCTTCGTTGTCAATTAATTGAGTTGTATTAGGAATATCATCCACAGCAAAGCGGATTACTGATAAGCCAACGGCACTTTTTTCGTCAATTTGATGTGCCAGACCTAAATAATCGTATTTGGCGATTCCCGCGAAATATTCCGAGTGCATTAAGCCAATGTCCAACCATTTATTAGTGCGTGCCAAGCCTGCCGGATTCCAGTATCCGCTGTTTACACCGCTGGTTTGTGCAACAACCGCATTGGAAAGCCCAAGAGCATCAGCTCCAATTCCGATCGCTAAGAATTCATTTGAGTATTTGGGTGCAACTGAACCTTGTCCAAACGAAAAGAAGGTGCAGAAAAATATGCAAACAATTAGGTAAAATTTCATAGTATACAAGTTCCTCACGATTGCTATTAACTGCATCTTTTATAAAAAATTGTGCGTCAGGATGGTTTAATCATAAAATCGAAGTGTAAATTTACACCTTTTCGAACTATTTAGACTAACAAAATATTCATTCACGAGATGAAAATGTTCAATATACCTAATTTGATCACTGCCAGCAACATGCTTTGCGGAGTCTTTGCGATCATTCTGGCTTTTGCCGGAAGAATCGATATCGCGCCCTACTTTATTTTTTTAGCAGCGGTTTTGGATTTCTTTGACGGGTTTCTTGCCCGTATATTAAAACAACAAGGAGAATTGGGTAAGCAATTGGATTCGTTGGCAGATATGATTTCGTTTGGGTTGGCTCCAGGGATAATAATAATGATTACGCTTGTTATTTCAATTTCAGGACAGGAAATGATGAGTCATTGGCCAGCAAATATTGGCGGAGGTCCCGAGTTTGGAAATGAAATGCTCTCACAAGTCAATTGGGATATTTTTGTAATCAACTGGACTCATCAATTTGGTAATTTAAAAAGCATTAGTTGGTTGCCATTTACAGGTCTTATCATCCCATTCTTTTCGTTGTTCCGCCTGGCAAAATTCAATATCGATACCCGTCAATCCGAATCATTTATTGGTCTGCCAACTCCGGCAAATACGATCTTCTTCATGGCTTTTCCATTGTTGCTTACTCAATATGGAGGAACAACAGGTTGGGAACACGATCTGATTATTTGGCTGATCCAACCAATCGTTTTGATCCCGATTATTGTGATTATGTCCCTGCTTTTAGTCTCTGAATTACCCTTGTTTGCACTGAAATTCAAGAACTTCAAATGGAAGAGAAATGAGATCCGTTATATTTTCTTGATAAGTTGTGGAATACTTATTTCAACTTTATTGATTTGGTCCATTCCAATTATTGTACTTTTGTACCTGTTATTATCATTTATTCAACACATTCTTCGAAAAAATCGAACGCATGAAATTCAAAGCTGAAATCGATGTGATGCCATTAGAGGCATTGTTAGACCCTCAAGGAAAAGCAGTTACTAACAGTATGCCAACTATTGGTTTGCCTGAAATTACCGGAGTACGAGTTGGAAGACACGTACGTCTTTTTGTTGACGCACCTTCTAAAGATGTGGCAACTGAAAAAGTAGAGTTGGCTTGTAAGAAATTACTTTCAAACCAAATCATGGAAAGTTATTCGTATACGGTTGAGGAGGCGTAAGCCATGAATCCGTATTTAGGTAAAAATCACATTGGTTATCAAGTAAGCGCTCTTGGTAACCATGTTTTTTTTGGAATAGATCCCAAAACAAACCAACCATTTGAAACCTCTTTTCATCAAGCAACTTCGGAAGAAATTGACTTGGCACTTGCCAAATCACAGGAAGCATTTGATGTTTATCGCTTAATTTCAATTGAAAAACGCGTACAATTCTTAAAGGGTATTTCGGAAAAACTGAAGGCTAATAAAGATTTGTTGATTCAGTGGTTTTGTGCAGAAAGTGGTTTGCCACAAGATCGGGCAGAGGTAGAGTTTGCTCGTTCCTGTTTTCAGTTTGAGTATTACGCACAAGCAGTTGAAACCGGTTATGCATTAGAGATCAAAATCGATTCTGCAGATCCTGATAGAAAACCGAATCCCAAACCTTCTTTAACCAAATTCAATATTCCGGTTGGACCGGTTGTGGTTTTTGGTGCCAGCAATTTCCCTTTTGCATATTCTACTTTGGGTGGAGATGTGGCTTCGGCACTGGCTGCAGGCTGCTCTGTTATTGTGAAAGCACATGCCATGCATCCGCACACGAGTTCTGTTTCTGCACAATTCATTTTGGAAGCTGCTAAAGAACACGGAATGCCGGATGGAATCTTGTCCCATTTATTGGCTGAAGATTTCACCATTGGTCAATCGTTGGTTCAGGATTCACGAGTAAAGGCAGTTGGATTTACCGGAAGCATTGGTGGTGGCATGGCATTGCAGAAATTAATTAATGAGCGCAAAGAACCTATTTCATTGTATGCCGAAATGGGAAGTTCAAATCCGATAGTAGCTTTAAAAAGTGCTTTGGAAAAACGACCTTCAGAAATTGCTAAACAGATCAGTGCATCCGTTTTATTGAATGCAGGTCAGTTTTGTACTTCTCCGGGATTGTTGTTTATAGAGGAAACCGCAAATTTCAACTCGTTTAAAGAAGAATTGATTCGTGCTTTTTCTCAAAGTGAAATCCAGTGTATGTTACATCCGGGTATCTCAAAGCGTTATTTCGAACGAACAAAAGAACATGCTGCTTTGGTAGAAGTTCTTTACGAAGGAAAACACGAAGGCAATTTCATTCAACCGACATTGTCCGAAACAAGCGCTGCTCAATTCTTTTCAAATCCACGGATTCAGGAAGAGATTTTTGGTTCTTATCTTACCATAATTAAATGTGCAAATGAAACCGAATTAAAGAGAGGTCTTGCACTCTTAGAAGGTCAGTTGACTACCAGTTTGTATGCTGAAACAATGGGAGAAACTGACCGTTTTTTGCCGGTTTTAACAGCTAAATCAGGGCGGATTATTCTAAATGGAGTGCCAACAGGAGTGGAGGTAAGCTTTGCTCAGCAACACGGCGGACCTTTCCCAAGTAGTCTGAATTCTTATTTCACATCCGTAGGCTGGGACGCCATTAAACGCTTCCAGAGACCTGTTACTTTTCAAAATTTCTCAGAAGATTTTAGTTCTAAAAGGGTGGATTTCAATGAAAACAATATTTTTTTACATTTTCTTAACGGAAAATACCATTAAACGTATTGGTGAGTCAAATTAAAAACACTTTATTTGCCAAGATGAATTCCCTATCGTTCATTAGTTCTATTGTTATATTTGTATTTAAATTTTAGATTATGTCAGAATTAGAATCAGGCTCAAAGAAAAACATGACACCGGCACTAACAGCGATTATTGTATTGTTGGTTGTTTTGTTAGGAACGATGACTTACTTGTGGAGTTCAAAAAATGGTGCGTTGAAAGAAGCGACCAAGAAAAATCAAGAACTTCAAGCGGACATCGAAGAAATGAACAAAATGATGGCTCCGTTTTTAGGGAGTGAAACCACTAACGACTTGATGTCGGATTTCACGAACATGATGGATACATATGATGCGTTAATGAAAAAAGATGCATCTAAATCCGATAGCTTGAATGCTCAAAAAGACAAGATTCAAGGTTTGATGACTGAGTTGGAAAGTGCTAAAAAGAATGGTCGTGTAACAGCATCATTGATTGCAAAATTGAAGCGTGAAAATGAAACACTGCGTCAGATTATGATCAGTTATGTGAAACAAATCGATCAGTTGAATACCATGAACCTGAAGTTGACTTCCGAATTGGATGAAACTTCCAGTCAATTGGCTGAAACACAAACCGAGCGTGATACTTATAAAGGTCAGGCGGAAGAAAGTGCAGAGCAGGTGAAAAAAGGTTCGAAACTCGCAGCATATGGATTCACCTCTACAGGTTTGCGTATGAAATTGAATGATACAACAGAGCCAACATCAAAAGCTCGTCAGTGTGTTCAGGCAAAATCAACGTTTACAATTGGTGAAAACAACATTGCGGCAGCAGGAGATCGTTCTGTTTATCTTCAGATCATTGACCCGGATGGTAAAACATTGCAAGGTCGTTCAGGAGGTACAGCTAGCGGTGCTGACGGAGGAAACTTTGTTTACTCGGCTAAACGTGATATCCAATATGGTAACAAAGCTGTTGATGTTACATTATTCTATGATTTCAACGGTGAAGAGCCGGTGAAAGGAAATTACAAAGTTAAAATCTACTGTGACGGTCAGGTTATCGGTTCTGATAGCTTTACTTTAAAGTAAATTAAATAAAGAGATTATGACTCCGGAATTGATCTTAGTTCCGGAGTTATATGTTAAAAGGAATAAACGTTGAAACGTTTTAGGTAAATTAGATCAGGAATTAGTTCCAAATTAAAGTTAGGTCAATGACAAATATTTTTATCGCAAATCTCGACTGGGAGATTACATCGGAAGATTTGCAAGCAACGTTTTCAGCGTTTGGTGCGGTTCACTTAGCACACGTAGTGTTTGATGCTAAGACAAAACAATCCAAAGGCTTTGGTTATGTCGAAATGGAAAGCGCAGAAGAAGCTATCAATGCTATTCAGGCGTTAAACGGTTTCGAGGTAAACGGTCGTAAGTTGGACGTGAAAATTGCTTCTCCAAAAGCAAACCGTCCGAAACCGGAAGATAAACCCAAAAAACCAGCATTTGGTAATAAGCCAGGTGGTTTTGGCGGTGGTCAAAAAAGATTCAACAACAACGGTCCAAGACCAGGAGGTCAAGGCGGTGGCGGCGGATCTTACAGACCAAACGACCGGAATTCAAGCGATCGTAATTCATCAAGTGACCGCAGTTCAAGCTATACCAAAAGAGAAGGTGGAAGTTCAAGTTCTTCAGATTCTGGTTCCAGTTCAAATTCGGGTTCCAGTTCAGGTGAACGTCAAATGCGTCCACGCAGAAAATTTGATAACTAGTTAAATTAAATCATGTCAGAAGCTGTCAATCAAGGTCACGTAGACATACGTGTAGATGAATTCGGTATTGCTACTATCGAGTTTGGACATCCATTAAGTAATTCATTACCAGGAAAAATTCTTCGCAAATTAGCTGAAACAATTACAGATGCCGGAAAAGATTCCGCTGTGAAAGTGATTGTTTTAAGATCCACCGGTGATAAAGCATTTTGTGCCGGAGCTAGTTTCGATGAATTGATTTCCATCAAAGATTTAGATACAGGAAAAGTCTTCTTTTCCGGTTTCGCTCAAGTGATTAATGCCTGTAGAAAATGTCCGAAATTAATTATCGGCCGTATTCAGGGAAAAGCAGTAGGAGGAGGAGTAGGAATTGCTTCTGCCGTTGATTACTGTTATGCAACACGTTTTGCAGAAGTGAAACTTTCTGAATTAGCTGTAGGAATTGGCCCGTTTGTGGTTGGTCCGGCAGTTGAACGAAAAATGGGACTTTCAGCAATGTCTCAGTTGGCCATTAATGCTACGGAATGGAGAACAGCTGAATGGGCAATGCTCAATGGTTTGTATGCAGACGTGTTTGACACGGAAAGCGAGATGGACGAAGAAATAACTCGTTTGGCAACTGCGTTAGCGAAATCAAGTCCTGAAGCAATGGCAGAATTGAAAAAAGTTTTCTGGTTAGGAACCGAAAATTGGGATCAATTGTTGTCAGACAGAGCAGGAATAAGTGGAGCACTCGTTCTTTCTGATTTTACAGTCAACGCAATTAGTTCATTTAAGAAGAAGAGCTAACCGATAGGTTAGCGAAGACTGAGCAAGGCATTGGCAAAATGCCCCATTTGCGAGGGAAAGTTAAATAGGAAATAGATTTTGAAAGGGTATTCATTTGAGAATACCCTTTTTTTTGTAATAAAGCTTCTTGGTAATCAGTAGTTCTTCATCTTCAGTCCGCTCCTAAGTGTAAAATGTTCATTTAAATAGCTCTGAAAGTTTATCGTATCGAAAAATAGATAACTTTGGGCTACTAAGTCTACCTAAATGATGAAAACACTACTTATATCAATTCTTGCATTAGTAAGCTTTCAATTGAAGGCGCAGACTTGGGTTCCCGTTCCAGATACCAATTTTCAAACATATCTGACAGCACATTATCCTGTCGGTGCTTTTATGACTAGCGGGAGTGATTTCTTTATTGATTCGGATCATCCGGATATACAAGCTGTAACAAACTTAGATGTTTCTTTGCAGAATTTATCGAGTATTGAAGGGGTTCAGGCATTTGTGAATTTGACTGGTTTAGTGTGCCGTGAAAATCACTTAACAAATCTGCCGAGTTTGCCTCCGCTATTAATTTCTTTGAATTGTAGAAATAATCTATTAACAAATCTGCCGAACCTATCTCCAAATTTGGAGGTTCTTTTATGTTCATACAATGAATTGACTGTTCTTCCTAATTTACCAAGCTCATTGGAACTATTGGAATGCACTTCAAATCAACTGACACTGTTGCCTAATTTACTTCCGGATGCATTGGTAACATTACAATGTGAACTAAATCAATTGACTGAATTGCCCGAGATTCCACCATCATTGTTATACCTTGGGTGTGGACAAAATCAATTGACCCAATTACCTGATTTTTCTAATTCGAATGTAAGCCATATTAGTTGTTATTATAATCAATTGACATCGTTATCAATTCTTCCGAGTAGCTTAATTGAATTAAATTGTTTTGAGAATGATTTGACAATACTTCCTGATTTACCTAATGGATTAAAAATATTGAATTGTAGTTATAATGAATTAACGATATTACCTGATTTGCCAGATTCCATCTTAAATCTTAATTGCGATTTTAATGCTTTAACTGAATTGCCTGAATTACCAGATTCTTTATCTGCATTGTTTTGTATGTTTAATCAGTTAACCCAACTTCCTGAACTTCCTGTCGAACTACAGATGTTAAATTGTGTTGGGAATCAAATAAGCTGTTTTAAATCATTTTCAGCGAATTTGCTACAAATTAGTATTGAACAGAACACTTTTACCTGTTTACCAAACCATTGGAATACAATGAGTCTGGAAGTACTTGCATTTCCTTTATGTGATGAGGATGATTTGATCAATAACCCTCATGGCTGTCAGGAAGGATCAGGTGTGCAAGGGACGATGTTTCAGGATGTGAATAGTAATTGTATCAATTCAGGAGGGACATTGTCTTATATCCCCATTTTGGTTCATGATTCTATAGGTAATTTGCTTATATCAGCTAATGGCTTGTTGAATGGGAGCTATCATCTTTCAGTGGGACCAGGTAACTATGAATTGTCAGTTGATACAGCGAATCTGACACCGGTTTTACAGGTGAGTTGTCCTGTTGGAAATTCTTCAAATGCTTTAATTCCATATGCAGATACAATCGTTTACGGTGGTGATTTTGGGTTGAATTGTATCGGATTTGATTTAGGTGTACAGTCTATTATTACAAATGGATGGGTTTTTCCCGGACAAATGCATGATTTATCAGTTTTAGCAGGAGATTTAACAGAACAGTATAATATGCATTGTGCATCAGGTATTTCCGGTCAGGTAAATATCACAGTATATGGTCCTGGAAGTGCTACATTTAGTGGTTCTCCAGTAACGATTTCCGGGAATTCGGCAACATATAACGTTGCAGATTTTGGAGATTTGAATGCAAACGAATTTTTAGCATATGTACTAACGGATACAACTGCCCTTACAGGAGATCGATTCTGTGTTAGTGTTTCGGTTACAACACTTGCAGCTGGTGAATTAGATGCGACTAATAATACGTACATGTATTGTTATGATGTTATCAATTCGTATGACCCGAACATAAAGGAAACTTATCCAAAAATAGTTGAACCCGGATTTACGGATGAATTTACTTATACTATTCATTTTCAAAATACAGGAAGTGCGCCGGCATTCAATATTCGCTTAGCAGATACGTTGGATGGTAATCTGGATTTGTCAACCCTTAAAATAGTAAATGCCAGTCATCCATTTACTACAAGAGTTAATCCGCAATCCGGTTTGTTGGTAATACGTTTCCCAAACATTATGCTTCCGGATAGCACAAGCAACCCTGGTGGTTCAATTGGCTTTATTCAATACCGTGTAAAACCTTTAGCAGGATTGGTAGATGGTACAATCATTGAAAATACAGCATCTATTTATTTTGATTTTAATTCTCCTATTATTACAAATACATCGGAGAATTTATTCTCTGAAACTGCTGGGCTTATTGAGTTAGCTGAAGAAGCGATTCAACTGTATCCGAATCCTGCCGGGGAACAAGTCTTTGTCAAATCTGATAATAGTATTGAACAAGTAATGCTTTATGATTTGAATGGGCTATTGGTTAAAACGATATCTCCCAACTCGAAATATACTTCATTAGATTTGTCACAAGTGAAATCGGGAATTTATATTGCAACAGTTCAAACGAATCAATCAATAGTTACGAAACGTTTAATTGTTCGTTGAAATTGAATCTAAAATAATTGAAAGACCTGAGCTTTGCTTCGGGTCTTTTTTGTTCTATTTACTCAGTAAAGCCAACAAAGCAAAACTTGCCAGCCAGTGTTCACCCATGTAATCCCCATCCACAATATTCGAGAGAGAAGTTTGAATGTGTTGATCAGCAATGGTGTTCAAATGGGTCAATTCGGGGAGTGCTTTTGTAATTCCGTACAAACACCAAGCTCTGCTGAAGTTCAGTCCGTCTAAATGCACCAAATGGCCATCTGAGCGATCTGAAACTTTTCCCGGTTCCAATGTAAACTTTTTGCTGAATAGCTGAGGAGCAAATCCTTTAAGCCACTTTTTGAAATCTTCTTTGCTTAAAATTCGTCTCATGATATCGATTTCCTCAAAACCGCCCGAAAGAAAATCATAACCGCTTGGCTCCAAATGTAAAGGATAAGATTTATCATTGAAATAGAAATCACGAGCACGCTTCTCAATGATATTTTTCAAGGAGTCATTTGAATGGGCAAGCGCATAATCATAGGCAAAGGTCAACCCGAAAGCAGTGTTGATATGGTCTCCCGAACGAATGGCATAATTCAATTTAGGAAGAAAATCCACGTATTTCCGGCAAAACAAATCAGACAAAGGTTTTAGGTTAGAACTCAATTCTTTCCCCACCGGATGATTCCAGCTTTCCAATTCGAGCTGTAGTTTTAATAGCCAATTCCAGCCATACGTGCGTTCAAAAGATCCGTTGTTTTTTACTCCGAATGATGCAATTTCCTTTTCAATATTGGCCTTACTCAAGTTCGTTTGAAGCACCATCAGAACCGAATCAGTAATCAACTCCGGATATTTGTTCAGCAATTTCACCATCAGCCAATGACCATGAACAGAAGAATGCCAATCAAAACAACCATAAAACGAGGGATGAAGTTCCGCCGGAGATTTTAAATCGCCTTTTTCATTCAAAACTTGTCCCATTTTGTTCGGATATTCCTTTTGAACACATTTTAGAGGTAAGCTAAGTAATCTTTTTGCCTCGGTTACTGAAATTTCCTGAGCCGGACTGAATGTTGTAATGAAAAGAAATACCACTGTCAATAACTTCATAGTCTGCGAATTTTTCCAAATGTAGGATTATTTTTCTTCCGCTTAATCATGCGTAATTTTGTATACTTGTAAGGAGGGCAAAATCATGGAAAACCAGACAGAAGAACGAAAAATAATTCACATCGATATGGATGCGTTTTATGCTTCTGTGGAGCAAATGGATAATCCGGATTTGAAAGGAAAACCAATTGCTGTTGGAGGAAGTAAGTTGAGAGGAGTTGTTGCAGCAGCAAGTTATGAAGCCCGCAAATTTGGTGTGAAATCTGCCATGCCGAGCTCAACAGCAGCTCGTTTATGTCCGGAACTTATTTTTGTTCCTCCTCGTTTTGATCGCTATCAGGAAATTTCGGGTCAGATCAGAGCCATTTTTTACGAGTATACCGATTTGGTAGAACCACTTTCGCTGGATGAGGCATTTTTAGACGTTACAACCAATAAAAAAGGGATTCCATCCGCGACCTTGTTAGCAAAGGAAATTCGTGAGCGTATTCTGAAAGAGGTTGGATTGACAGCAAGTGCGGGAATTTCAATCAATAAATTCACTGCCAAAATAGCTTCAGATGTCAATAAACCCGATGGACAATTAACCGTTCCTCCTGATGAAGTAGAACCTTTTTTGGAAAAACTGCCCATTGAACGCTTCTTTGGGATTGGAAAAGTAACGGCTGCCAAAATGAAGGAATTGGGAGTGCGAAACGGGAAAGATCTGAAGAAAAAAAGCATGATTTTCCTGATCCAGCATTTTGGAAAACAAGGAACTCATTTTTACAATATTGTTCGGGGTATCCATAGAAGTCAAGTGAAACCGGACAGGATTAGAAAATCCTTTGCGGTAGAACACACCTATTTCTCTGATATCCATTCGAAGCGAAAGATTCTGGAGAAGTTGGAAGAAATTGCAATGGATCTTGAAAGAAGAATGGAAAAGCGTTCGATTGCAGGAAAGTGTGTGTCAATTAAGGTCAAGTACTCCGATTTCACAACACAGACCCGCGCAAAAACCATTACGGAATACATGTGGAATAAGGCCGATTTCTTTCCGCTCGTTGAAGGATTGTTGGATCATTTGGAAGTCGAAAAGCCCGTTCGTTTACTTGGAATTTCTCTTTCAAAATTGAATACAGAAGAAACTGAATCAGATCAGAATAAACAGCTTACACTACAGTTCTGATAAATGCATTTTATAATCGGATTCGCAATCCTATTCCAGCTCCAAAAGCCGGGTTACGACGTGGTTCAAAATTCCATTTCAGTTGCTGAGAAAGCGATTGATTCAAAGTTCCGAAACCAAATAGCTGAGATCTTCCGAAGGAATAATGAACTTCGGGGCGCAGCCAAACCGAGCACCCAAATGGACGGAATTTCGGAGCGCTTAAATCCGGTTGCAGTTGTCTGTTTGCTATCTGACCATAAGCAAATTCTCCACCGGCCGAAAGTCGGATTTGCATCTTTTTTCCGATAGGAAAGGAGTAAGCAAAACCGATTGGCAGAACAAGTGAATTGACTCTGAAGGATTGAATTGCTGTTGAATGTACTGTGTCAAAAGTGGTGATTGGCCCCGGGTTAACGGACCCGACACCTTCTACCGGAATTTCTATTTTGCTCACATAACCGTATTGAATAACTTTGGAAGATCGGAATCCGAGTCCTGTTAATACTTCCAGTTTTGTTGTCAATTTTCGGTTGACTTCTATTTTTCCGTAAAAAGTGGAAGAATGAATACGTGCATTCTCTTTCTTTTGTTCAATGTAGGGTTCATCCTTGAAGTCTGCACTTCTCTTTTTTTCGCCCTCCCAATAACTCAGAATAGCTAAAGACCATTTTCCGGCTCCCTTGTTGCTTTCTTGAGATTTAAGGATCTCTGCAACAATTTGATTCGTGGAGTCGGTTAGAGAGCTTCTAAGAGTGCTATCAGGCTTGTTTTCTGTAATGGCAACAGCATCTTGTTCTGTAAGAAGCTTGTTTTCCAGTTTGTCAGGGGCTTTTTTTACTTGAAGGTTTTGTTCTCCTTTCTCAGCTGCAACAAGAGTTTTCCCATCGGGTGAAGTGGATTTCTTGTTTACGCGAAGGGTTGTTTTGTCTTTTGGCAGTTCAGTTGATTTAGAGTTAAGAAATGAACGGCTTGATTTGAAATGAGTTCTTTTTTTAGTTATTGGAAGCTGCGTTTGAACTGAACTACCGCTTGTTCCTATGGAAAGCTGCGCTTTCTCTGATATCGGATCATTTAACGCGGTTTGCTTTGATTCATTCATACGAAAAGCGCTGTTTCCGGAATTAGATGAAGATTTTTCATCTTCTGATAAGCGGTTTTGATGTGTGAGCTGTTTATTTTGGAGATTTTTTTCTGAAAAAGGATAGAAGTAAAGCATCGCAGCGAAACCGGTTGTTCCCAAAAGAACAGGAAATAGAATGAATAGGAATCTTCTCCGCTTCTTTTTAGCAGCAATTGCCCGGTCAATGTTCTCTTTCATAACCGGATCAAGAGGAAGTTCTAATCCGTCAAATGCAGACTGAAACAACAAATCTATTTCGTTAGGCTCTTTCATCGTTTCTTTTTTTTTCCAGATTATTTTTAATCCAATCTCTTGCTCGTGTTAACTGTGATTTTGAAGTTCCTTCCGAAATCTCCAAATACGCTGCAATTTCTTTGTGTGTCAGATTGTCCAAAGCAAATAAATTGAAGATTGTTCGATAGCCGGAAGGCATTCTGTTCAATAATTTCAATAGTTCAACATACTTTTCCTCTGGGTGTTTATCTGTATCAATTAAGTCAGTTGCTGATTCGAAGAAGCTTTCATCTTCTTTCAGAATTAGTTTTCGCTGACGTTTTAAAATATTAATGGCTGTGCGGATAGTAATGGTTTTGATCCATGGGCCAAGTGGCAGTTCAGGATTCGCCTTTCCGCTATTTTCATAAACCTTAATGAATGCTTCCTGAAGAATTTCCTGAGCGTCATCTCTACAGTTTGCATAACGCATACAGATACTAAACATAGAAGGGGCATATTTTTGATATACCCGGTCAAAAGCTTTTTTATTACCCTTGATGAATTCTTCTATGTTCTCCTCCATTCTCTGTTTTGCAGAATTTTTTAATTGTTTTTAGCGTTGCAGTGTAAAGTAAAATCCACAAGCACCTTCACCTGTTGATTTCTTGTTTTCGTCGATCAGTAATTGATTTCCCGAGTATACAATTTGTCCCAATTCATTTGCATCAATGACCAAATAGTTCCCGGTTGATCCTGAAATTTGTTGAAATGTATATGTTCCCGAAGGTAAGTAATAATAAGTGGAATTTCCAGCAGTATTGTTAACAGTCAATGTGGCGTTTTGAGTACTGAATGTCCATTCGATCTCACCCACAGAATGCGTTTCATTGGCACCGGTTATTCCACCATGAATGCGCATTAAATTCCATTTTCCGTCAATGGCACTTTTGGTCGAATCACTTTTTGTAGTGTGATTGATTTCTTTTTTACATGCTGTAAATGAACCAAGCATTAGAAGTAAAAGAAACGAGCTGTAAATAAATTTTTTCATCTTTTAAAATTTATTGGTTGAATGTTTAGTCGTATTATTTAATAATCCGTTGTGTAAATTGATTCCCCTTGTCATCTGTCAATGTAACGAGGTAAATACCTTGTTCCAAGTTGGATACATCGATGGGTGTGCTGTCTGAAAAGGATTCTTTTAACTGGATTTTCTGTCCGGAAACGGATTGGATTTCCAGGTTCTCAACAGTGAAGTTTGTTTTGAATCTCAGTTCATTTATAACTGGATTCGGATAAACCACAAAGTTATTTGAATGAAGTTCATCAAGACCTAAAAAAGGATCAACCGTGAATTGCAAATAGTCGATATCTTCGATGATATCTTGTTCATTTGTAGTAATGGTTGTAATTAGTTGGAAGCTTCCTGCGCCTGGATTTTCAATAGAAATTGTATCCACACTGTGACAAATGTAAGTAGCCGCACCAACGCTGTAATTAAGCATCAACAGAATGTTGTTTCCTTGTTGTTCCGAATGGATACCATTTAGAATACAGCTTCCGGATGGAAAAGTAGTATAACACACTACTTTTAGTGCATCATTCGTTGTCGGATTGGCAGGAATCAATTTCAAACTGTCAATCGCCGGTAATTGCGCGCAGACATGATTTGTTAGGAGTGTCAAACCTGCAATCATGAAGCGGAAGAGAATTTTATTTTTCATTTCTTTTGTTTTTAAGTTCTGTTTAGTTGATTGCAATGCGCCAACGCTGAAGCTATGACGTAAGCGTTCTGAATCTAATACAAAACTAAAAAACGGAAGGTTGCATTTCTTGAAAATATTTTCTGAAATTTGTACTCAGGATCAGAAATTTTCTCAAGATTAGTTTTTGCTCCCTCATCTCTCGAATGAAGGGTCTAAACGGTAAATGTTGGTTTAAAAGTCATTAAAACGCATTTAACTCAGATTAATTTGGAATTCCCTTGTTAATAAAAAATAGAGTTTCTATCTTTGCACCCCCAAATTGGGGTTATTGTCTTATTTAAAAATTAAAAGGTAGTGGATACTTTAAGTTACAAAACTATATCTGCTAACAAGGAAACCGCGAATAAAAAGTGGTTGTTAGTAGATGCTGAAGGCCACACGGTTGGTCGTTTAGCAAGTGAGGTAGCGAAGTTAGTACGTGGAAAACACAAGCCAAACTTCACACCGCACGCTGACTGTGGAGATAACGTAATTGTTATCAATGCAGCAAAAATCTCGTTCTCTGGTACAAAATTAGAGAACAAAGAGTACGTTCGTTATACTGGATATCCAGGAGGACAACGTTCATTGACTGCGCAGGAATTATTGAAACGCAGCCCTGAACGTGTAATCGAAAAAGCGATTAAAGGGATGTTGCCAAAGAACACTTTGGGCCGTCAATTGTTTAGAAATGTAATAGTTTACGCTGGTACAGATCACAAACAAGAAGCTCAAAACCCGGAGGTTATTAACTTAAAAGCTAATAAATAAAGGATATGGAAGTAGTAAACGCATTAGGAAGAAGAAAAACTTCAGTTGCTCGTGTGTACTTGATGAAAGGTACGGGCAAGATGACAATTAATAAACGTGATTACAAGGAGTTCTTTCCAGTAGCTATTTTGCAAGGGAAAGTTGAGCAGCCGTTCAACTTGACTGATACTTTAGGTCAATATGACATTAAAGTAAACGTAGCTGGAGGAGGAATCAACGGACAAGCGGAAGCTATTCGTTTAGGAGTATCTCGCGCTTTGGTAGAGGTTTCTGCAGATTTCAAAACATTGTTGAAAGCAGAAGGTTTAATGACACGTGACCCAAGAATGGTTGAGCGTAAAAAACCAGGTCAACCGAAAGCACGTAAGAAATTCCAGTTCTCTAAACGTTAATTTGAATTTTATTTTTTTTCGTCAACTGGCGGAAAAAGGTTGTTTAGTATCCAAGCACAAAGTATTATCAGTCTGTTGACTGACCCCTTTGTTTAGCTGACTACTAAGGAACGTAAACAATTAAAACAAAACATTATGTCTAAAGTAAATTTTGATAGTTTATTAGAAGCAGGTGTTCACTTCGGACACTTAAAAAGAAAATGGAACCCGGCAATGGCGCCGTATATCTTTGACGAGAAAAAAGGTATCCACATTATTGACCTTAATAAGACAATTGCACATCTTGATCAAGCTTGTGCGGCAATGAAACAAATTGCTAAGTCGGGTAAAAAAATTCTTTTCGTTGCAACTAAAAAACAAGCAAAAGAAATTATCACGGATCGTATTGCTGCGATCAACATGCCATTCGTAACTGAGCGTTGGTCTGGTGGTATGTTAACAAACTTCCAAACAACACGTAAGTCAATCCGTAAAATGGTGTCTATCGACAAAATGAGAACGGATGGTACTTGGGAGACATTGAACAAACGTGAGCGTTTATTCAAAACTCGTCAACGTGACAAATTGGAAAAAACATTTGGTTCAATTGCTGACATGACTCGTCAACCAGCAGCGATCTTTATCGTTGATATCTTGAAAGAGCATATCGCATTGGCTGAAGCAAAACGTTTGGGTATCCCTACATTTGCAATGGTAGATACGAATTCTGACCCTCGTTTGGTTGATTTCCCTATCCCTGCGAATGACGATGCTACAAAATCAATCGCAATCATCTTAGACGCAATTTGTGCATCTATCAAAGAAGGATTGGATGATCGTAAAGCGACTTCAACGAAAGATAAAGATGAAGCGCCAGCAGCAGCTGTAACTGAAGAGCCAGCAGCTAAAGTAGAAGAGACAAAAGAATAATATCAAAGTAGCCCTGGCGTAACAGTTGGGGCATACTTTTGTACAAACATTTAAAGAACTTATAGTCATGGCAATTACTGCGTCAGATGTAAACAAATTACGCCAGCAAACAGGTGCTGGTATGATGGACTGTAAAAATGCATTGGTTGAAGCAAACGGCGATTTCGAAGCTGCTGTGGATGTCTTGCGTAAAAAAGGTCAAAAAGTTGCTGCGAAAAGAGGTGAGAACGAAGCTGCTGAAGGTTTGGTTTTCGCTCAAACAAGCGCAGACAACAAAGTAGGTGTATTATTGACGTTGAACTGTGAAACAGACTTCGTTGCTAAAAACGATACTTACCGTAACTTTGTTCAATCATTAGTTGATATCGCAATGAATAACTTACCTGCTACTGCAGAAGAGTTGAAAACATTGAAATACGATGATAAACTAACTGTTGAAGAAAAAATCACTGAACAAGTTGGTGTTATCGGAGAAAAATTGGATTTATCAGGATATGCTGTATTGAAAGGTGACACTGTTGTTGCTTACAACCACCCTGGAAACCAATTGGCTACTTTGGTAGCTTTGAACAAAAATGGTGAGACGGTTGCTGAAGCAGGTCGTCAGGTTGCAATGCAAATTGCTGCAATGAACCCAATCGCTTTAGATAAAGATGGAGTTGATGCTCGTACAATTGAGCGTGAGATCGAAGTTGGTAAAGAGTTGGCTATCCAAGAAGGAAAACCTGCTGATATGGCTGATAAAATCGCTCAAGGTCGTTTGTCTAAATTCTTCAAAGAAAACACCTTGTTAAGTCAGGAGTTTATCCGCGATAACAAATTGACAGTTGAACAATTCTTGAATTCTACTGAGAATGGTTTAACAGTTACTGAATTTAAACGTTTCTCTTTGAGTTAATCCACCACGGCGGAAAAGTCCAAAGATTACAAGATAATTGGAAATCCTACCACATCGTGGTAGGATTTTTTGTTTTATCTAGTTTCATCTCTATGTGTTTCAATAATATATACCACATAGCAATATAGACTGATTTACAATTTCCTATTTCTTTAAATCAAACTCATTCCCACAATCCAGACATTTGTAAACATCTTTCCGGTAAATAGGAAAAATGAACAACAGAAAAGAAGCTATAGCAGAAAGAACTGCTCCGACACTTTTCATCGATTTATGACCCGATTCAATCCGTATGGATTGGCATTTCGGACAAGCAATTATTTGTTCATCATCTGTGGTATAAGGAGTTTGTTCCAATTCAAGAAGAACATTTTTTGCATGCGGTAGATCTTCTTCGTTGATCTTTAGTTTAATTCCGCCAACCAAATTGGAATACAATGGATTTACGGAGACGATGTTTTCGTCGAATAAAAAACAGGTGATTCCCTCGCTCTCCAATTTGATTTTTAGAATATGGGCATCAATTGAATTGTCAAATGTTTTAAAAGTTAGAAGTCCCATGCAAATTGGATTTATCTTCTAAAATAGCGAATTATTCATCCACAAATGGCTTTTCCTTTTCCGATCTTCAAAGATTCCCACTATATTTGCGCAACTTCTTTCAATAATTATGAAATACCGTCGTATCCTGCTCAAATTAAGTGGTGAATCTCTCATGGGAGATAAACAATTTGGAATTGATAACCAGAGACTTAGTGTTTATGCGAAGCAAATCAAAGAAATCCATGATATGGGAGCTGAAGTGGCAATCGTCATAGGGGGCGGAAACATTTTTCGCGGTGTTCAGGCCGAAGAAGGTGGAATGGACCGCACGCACGGAGATTATATGGGAATGTTGGCAACCATGATCAACTCCATGGCGCTTCAGTCGGCATTGGAATCTGCTGGTCTTCAAACACGACTTCAATCTGCAATTGAAATGAAGGAAATCTCCGAACCGTATGTGAGAAGAAGAGCTGTAAGACACTTGGAAAAAGGTCGTGTAGTTATTTTTGGTGCAGGAACAGGAAACCCTTATTTTACTACTGATTCAGCAGCATCATTAAGAGCAATTGAAATCAATGCAGATGTTATTTTGAAAGGAACACGTGTGGATGGAATCTATACTGCAGATCCAGAAAAAGATCCTACCGCTACTAAATTTGACTCCATCACTTTTGAGGATGCTTACAGCAGAGGATTGAAAGTAATGGATATGACCGCTTTCACACTTTGTATGGAAAATGATTTACCAATTATTGTTTTCGATATGGATACCCCAGGAAATCTAAAACGATTGATGGAAGGTGAGCAAGTGGGAACAATTGTAAGAAATTAATAGCTATCCGCCACGGCGGATCAATTTAGATAAATTATGACCGAAGAGTTAGAACTAATTTATGATGATTTGAAGTCATCAAATGTAAAAGCCCTTGATCACTTAGAAAATGAATTGGTCAAAGTAAGAGCGGGAAAAGCAACACCTTCTATGCTTTCAGGAGTTATGGTGGATTATTATGGTTCTCTAACTCCAATTCAGCAAGTTGGAAACGTGAATTCCATGGATGCACGTACGTTGACTGTTCAGGCATTTGAAAAATCCATGTTGAATGAGATCGCTAAAGGGATCATGAATGCAAATTTGGGATTGAATCCTCAAAATAACGGGGAGCAATTAATTATTCAAATTCCACTTTTGACAGAAGAACGCAGACGAGATTTGGTGAAGAAAGCCAAAGCTGAAGGAGAACACGCAAAAGTTGGGATCAGAAATAACCGTAAAGATGCATTGGATATGGTGAAAATGCTGAAAACAGACGGACTTTCTGAGGATATGACCAAAGATGCTGAAACTGAAATTCAGAATGTTACCAATGTTTTCATTAAGAAAGTGGATGATTTGGTAGATGTAAAAGAAAAAGATATAATGACGATCTAAGATGCGAACCATTTTATTCATCACTTCACTTTTTTTTCTTTTTTCCTGCGCAAAACAGCGAATGATCAATCGCTTAGAAGGAAGATGGAACTATACAAAAATGCTGAAGAATAATGGTGAATATGTGTACCATACAGAAGTCTATGAATTTACAGGGGGAGACAAGGATAATGATGCCGGTTTCCCTTTTGTTATTTATGGTCAGGATACAATTCATGGTATTTATCGCGTGACCAAGAAAAATGTGATCAAGGTGAAGGAAGATCCCGGAGTTGAAATTGATTGGTTGATAGAAGATATGGATAAGAATTCGCTTGTTTTTCGCGTGGCGGAAGGGGTGGTTTTTTTGAATAAGGACTAATCCTGAATAGAAGATAATTCATCGAGCAAATAGACACAGCTTGTCCCGCCAATACGGGATGTCTATCCGTTTTTTGCAGAATCAGGAATTTAATAAATCAGTAGAAGAAACCTCCACCAATCCCAATCCTCCTGAATAATACAAGTACCCTTTAATAGCTGTCATTCCAATTTCCTGCAGTACGGTCATATAGCCCAATACTTGCTTTTCGTGTTTAGCACTTTTTTCTCCTGTCTTAAAATCAATGACAATTGTTTGTTGATCTGAAACGATGAGCTTGTCTGGTCTTAATCGTGTTTTAGAATCAAAGATCAAGGTGCGCTCGTTCAAGTGTTTTCCACTTTCAAATAATTCCAATAGTAAGTTGTTGGCAAAGGCTTCTTCCAGTAGACTGACCAAAATCCCTTCGAAGTCTTGTTCAATTTCTCCTTTTAGAAGACCAGTTTTCAAAGCTGAAAAAGCCGTTTCTGCGGAATGCGATTTTTCCATGATGAAATGAAACTGTTTTCCAATGCGTTGCTCAGTTGTCAATCTGTCTTCTTCTTGTTCCTTCGTAGACTGGATACTGATTTCAGGAAACCATAAAAAATTACGAATCGATTGTGGACTGTAATCTGTGGTGTTTTTTCGTGAATGATGTTTGATTTCCGGAACTTCTCCGAGTTTTAAATGAAACACACCTTCTTCTTCCGTTTCCGGAAATAAGTTCGTGAAAATGGTATTGAACTTATCATAAAAACTGTTTCTGGAACCTTTCAAATTGATTGCATACAAGCGATCTTGCGGTCGGGTAAATGCAACATACAACAAATTAATAGCATCCATTTTTTGTGCAGCATCTTCCTTTTCTGCTTCTAGCTGAATGGCCGGAATAGCAGTTTCAAACTTGCTCATCTTCGTTTCAACAATGTGGTCGTTGATTTCCATTAAATAAGAATCGTTGTTATTTCCCTCGTTGAAGAAATTAAAAGAAGGAATAATCACAACGGGAAACTCCAGACCTTTTGACTTATGAGCAGTCATAATTTGGATGGCTTGCTCATTTTCGGAAAGCTGAACACTAAACTTACTTTTGTTTTTCTCGTAATAATTGAGGAATTCCATCAGATCGGGGCCATTCGACATATCAAACTGATAAGCCAGATCCAACAACTGTTGCAAATACGTGTTTTCAATTGAATCTAATTCAACAAGCATTAAAAAATCGACCAGCAAGGAATAGATATTCTGAAAACTTGCATCTAAAAAGTCAGCGTTTAATCTACTGCTATCAAAGAAAAGCTGTTCTGAAAAATAAAATTTGGAATCGGTATCGACCCGGAAACATGCTCCATAAGTTTCAAAAGCATCTTTCTTTTCTAAGATTTCAAAATAGAAATAGGCAAACTGCATGGCTCGCTGAAAATCAAAACGATTGACTTTCCACTTGCAGTAACAAATCGTCAATTGAACGAATTGATCACTATTCACCAATAGGGAGTCCGAAGAAACAATTTGATATCCTCTCGATTTCAAGAAATTTGCATACTGATTACAATCGCGTTTCTTTCTTCCAAGAACACAGATTTCGTGTGGTTTATAACCGTCTGCAATGCATTGCTGCACCCATTTAAGTAGTTGGCTATTGGTGAATTTGGCCGAATCAAGATCCTTTTGCGGATTCATCAGGATTTCTACATAACCACCTTTTTTGCCTTTAGGATTTTGCTTCAGGTGTTTATAGAATTCTTGTCCGTTTTCCGGCATGTAGGACATTAGCTCTTCAAAGAAACGATTATTGAAGGTTACAATTTCTTCTGCCGATCGCCAATTGTCTTCCAAGCCTTCAACTGTTCCCATTTTTTGAAAAAACAAGGAACGCAGTTCAATGGAAGGTTCTTTTTCCGGATTGTAGATGGCAGGAAGTGCAATGAACTGCTCAGCTACTCCATTTTTAAAACGGTAAATGGATTGTTTGGGATCGCCTACAATAAAATTGAAGTAATTGCTTCCCAAAGAATTATGAATCAAGGGAACAATATTGAGCCATTGCAGACGGGAAGTATCCTGAAATTCATCCAGAAAGAAGTGGTTGAATCGGGATCCCAGTCGCTCATAAATAAATGGAGCATCTTCATTTTGAACCAATTCGGCAACCAGTTTATTGAATTCGCTTACCCGAATAATGGATTCTTTGTTTCTGATCTCGTCCATACTAAGTGCTAATTCTTTCAAAATAGCGAGTAAATGGAATTGTTGGATCTTAAAGTCCAGTTCAATCCAATGCGGACTTTTTTCTGCAATGAACTGAAGAAATTCCAGATAAACGGGCGAGAATTGTGTTTCTTTTCCTTCTTCGATGGTTTTTAATATGTTCGTCTGGTTTGCTTCTGTTCGTTTGCTTTCCTTCAGGAAAAAGATCAAGTCCGAATTGAGCTGCAGATTAAAAACAATAGGTTTGAAAGTGGTGCTTTTTCCGGCAAAAGCGTTTGCATCCACTCCCGAATCTAAAAATAAGCGGTTCAAAGAATTCAATCGGATTGTTAACTCCTCTTTTTCAGCTTTGAATTGCAATTTCCACAGATCCAGTTGCTCTTTTTTGAAATCTGTTTTTGCAAGTGTTTTGATGATTTGAAAATAACCTTCATTGGTCAGAGCTTTCGCTTTCGACAACAATATTTTCTTCAGATTCCAATCATTTTCTTCCTCCAGATTCGATTTCGCGAAATTCAAAGCAAGCTGATATAACTTCGTTTGGTTCTTTGCATCGATATTGCTTAGTAGCTCATCAATGGCTTTTTCAAGAATTAAGGTGTCATCCAGAGAAATTTCGAAACTCTCAGGCAGGTCCAAATCTCTTGCAAACGAACGAATCAATCGGAGATTAAATTTGTCAATGGTCATTACATTGAAATCTTCGTATTGATGCAAAATCTTTCGAAGTACTAATCGTGCTCTTGAACGAATTGATTCAGGGGTTGTTCCAACGAAACCGGCAATTTCTTCCAAATAAGCAAGTGTATCTTCTTTTCCGTGGGCAAGCTTGTTTAAATCACTCATGATCCGTGATTTCATTTCAATACTTGCTTTGTTGGTGAAAGTCATCGCCATGATTTGACTGATCTCGGCTTTGTCCTCATTTTCAGAGAGAAGCAAGCGCAGATAATTGCGCACCAAATTGTACGTTTTACCACTTCCGGCAGAAGCGTTTACAATCAGAAAAGGTTTGCTTACATCCGAATTCATACAGATCAATCAATAATCCCTCGAAATTACCTAAAATCCTTTGGACACTTCTTCTATTTTTAGGAATTCTCTGGGCATTGTTTTAAATTTGGTAAAACAACTAAATGAAACATTTTCCAATTCTTGCGTTGCTTATTGTTGTAGCCTTATTTTCCTGCAATAAAAATGATCCGAAATCAGGTCATGATGATATGATTGAACCTCCTCATAGCAGTAGATTGGATATGCAACCTGTTTTTGGATCAACAAATTTGAAATTGGATTCTACATATATTTTAAGCAACGGTTTTGAAATCAAGTTCATTGAACTAAAGGCTTACTTCACAGATATTCAATCCGGAGGGACTTTTTTGAAAGATGTCGCATTATTTAATTTCAGAGAAACAGGAACGCTTGTCTATCAATATGGTCAACTCTCTTCAAATCCTTCTCTTCAATTCGGAATTGGCGTTCCACCTTCAATCAATCACAATGATCCCAGTGTTTTTCCTGCTTCAAATCCCTTGAATATCGCTATTGCGAATGACATGCATTGGGATTGGAATCCGGGTTATATCTTTTTTAAGGTCGAGGCCAAAGTGGACACGATTGTGGACGGAATTACAAATTGTGACCACAATTTAATATATCATGTTGGAACGGATTCATATTATTCAACCAAAACAATTTCAAATCTAAACTGGGTTTCATCGAATGCTGTATTTTATAGAGCTTGGTTAAAGATGGATTTGAAAAATTTCTTTGAAAATCCCGGAAATTCAATTGATGTAAAAACAGAATTTACTACTCACAGCATGGCTTCTCAAAGTGTTTTAACCGAAAAAGCGCGGCAAAATTTCGCTGCATCTATTAGCGCGCTATGAATAAATTCTTCTTTGGAATATTGCTTTTGCTGGGACTCTTTTTAGCGTGTACGAAGGAAAAGGTTGGTTACGATCCAACTCCGTATACTCTTAAAATTCCGAGCCATTTTCCCCAGATGAATGTTCCGTCAGATAATCCAATGACGGAAGAAGGAGTTTTGTTGGGAAGAATGCTCTTTTATGAAACGAAATTATCATTAAATCAAAGTATTTCCTGTGGATCTTGCCACGCACCGGATGCTTCATTTTCAGATGTGAATCAATTTTCTCAGGGAGTGAACGGAACTTTGGGAGTAAGAAATGCAATGGCATTGGTAAACTTGGGGTGGCAAACCAGTTTCTTCTGGGACGGAAGAGCACACACGTTGGAAGAGCAAATTTTAGAGCCTGTTCCAAATCCAATTGAAATGCATTTGCAATGGAAAGATGCCATTGCACGTTTAAAATCGGATGGAGTTTACCGGAACCAGTTTTTCAAAGCATTTGGAATAGTTGATTTCAATGAAACACATGTGGCGAAAGCACTTGCACAGTTTTTGCGGACAATGATCTCTGGAGAATCCAAATACGATGTGATGTATAAGTTTGCAAATAATATTCCCTTATCTTCTTCCGAATTGGCGATCAAAAATTCCGTTACATCGGAGGAATGGGCCGGATTTGATTTATTTAAAAGTCTCAACGGTGCAGATTGTTTTCATTGTCATAACGGAACTTTGATGCAGGTTCAAAAATTTTCAAATAATGGATTGGATGCAATCTTCTCAGATCTGGGAAGAGGAGCAATTACCAATAATGCAAACGACAATGGAAAGTTTAAAGTTCCAACACTCCGAAACATTGCACTTTCGGCGCCTTATATGCATGATGGAAGATTTGCAACATTGGATGACGTGATTGAACATTATTCGACTGGAATTCAACATTCTGCAACAATCGATCCTTTGATCGAATTTGCAAGTCAAGGTGGGGTTCAATTGGATCCAAATCAGCGTAATCAGCTGAAAGCCTTTTTATTAACGTTAACAGATCATAATTTTGTAACTAATCCGGACTTTAAACCGTTAAACCCTTAACGAAGTAAGTCTAATTGTTAGTACATTTGTACAAGTGATATGGAAGAAATGGTAGACGAAAGAAGATTAACCACCGAGGAGAAAGCCTTGAAAATTAATCTAACAAGTGACATTTATGGTTGTTTTGCCGAAATTGGTGCAGGACAGGAAGTTGCAGCTAACTTTTTTAAGGCTGGAGGTAGTTCCGGAACCATTGCTTATACGCAATCCGCATATGATATGAAAGTATCAGATGCGATGTATGGCGCTGCTTCAAGATATGTTTGTGAGGAGCGTTTAATTACAATGCTTCGAACAGAATACGAAACCTTGTGTGATCGTCTTCCTAAAAAACAGGAAGTAGCACGTTTCTTTGCATTTTGTAATACCGTTGAATCTTTAAATTATCACAAGACAAACCAAGGTCAAGGTTGGGTTGGATTGCGTTTTCAACTAAAACAAGGAGGCGAATTCAATGATATTATTTTGCACGTAAAAATGCACGATAATTCCCATAAGGCGCAACAAGAAGCTCTAGGGATTTTGGGTGTAAACCTGATCCATGCAGCTTATTTTTCAACAGACGATTTAGAAGAATTCTTAACCAACCTGGTACATCGTATTCCAAGAGATCGTGTAGAAGTAGATATGTTACGTGTTTCCGGTCCGGACTTAGGTTTGGTTGATAACCGGATTATCGCATTGAATTTGGTTAAGAGAGGAATGACAGACGCAACTATGTTTGATTTGTGTGGTACCGTTCTTCAGCCTGCAGCTGCATTGTATAAAAAGAATATTTTGTTGATGCGTGGTCGATTCAGACCCGTAACTAAAGTTCATTTGGACATGATTGCTCATGGAACAGAACAGTTCCTGAAAGAAGATGGTGTTCGCGAAGATAATTTGTCGGTGATTTTCGAATTGACCTTGAAAGATTTGACAGCAGACGGAAAAATTTCGGATAAAGACTTTATAGACCGTGCTGAATTATTAGAATCCTTAGGATATACCGTAATGATTTCAAATTACTTGAAACATTACAAAATGCTGGATTATCTTGCAACGATTGCCCGTGGTCAAAAAATGGGAGTAATTGCTGGAATTTATAATCTACATACCATCTTTGATGAGCGTTATTACGACAATTTACCGGGTGGTTTGTTAGAAGCATTTGGTATTGGATTCGGACACAATGTGAAAATGTATGTTTATCCTGCACTAAATGTGGATACAGGTGAATTATATACTTTAGATCAGTTGACGATCCCAAAACATTTGCATGGTTTGGTTCAATTCCTAAAGGACAACAACAAATTGGCTGCAATTTCGAATTTTGACATGGAAGCATTGAAAATCCTTTCGGATGATGTATTGTCAAAAATCCGCGCTGGAGTTACAAGTTGGGAACAAGATGTTCCTGAAAATGTCGTAAAAGCGATTAAATACTACGAACTTTTTGGGTACGACAAAAAGAAAGATGTGGTAAGTGTATAGTGATTTAAAGAATCTTGATAGTTAGCAAATTAGTGAATTTTTGAATAAATATGCCTAAAAAGATTTGTTAGAAATCTGTTTTAGTGGCAAATTATTACTTACATTGGTCAATAATGCTGCTATTCACGTTCCCATGATTCGATTATCAGAAAGTCTACCATTACTTAAGCGAAAGTATCGACTTTTGTTCTTTCTGTTCATATATTGTTCATTCATAGGCTTTTCTCAGCAAAAGAAATACAATCACGAAAAGTTCAATCAGGAAATACAGACTCTTCGAGAAGAAATGATTGTGGATATCTCGAAAGCAAATGAAACCCTTCGGTTTTTAGACAATAAGTACAGCGATTTCCATAATGCGGAGATTAATTATAGTCTGACTATTAAGAAAATCAAATTCTTTAGTGCTTATGGGGATTATGCACGTGTGAAGTTTGAGATCAATAAAGCCAAACGATTCCAGTATTTCTTTAAAGTTAAAAAGCAGGATAAATTGTACTTGGATCTGTACAGTGCGGTTTATGAAAGTTTAGGGCAAAATTATGATCTGCTGATCGAAAAAACGAAGAAAATTTTGAGCGAATCCGATAAAACGGATAAATACCTATTGCTCCAATGCCGATTAGTCCTTTCCAATTGCTATAGTGAAAAAGGAGATTTCGAAAAAGCGCTCAATCAAATTAAAGAAGCGAAACTATTGGCCGGTAAAATGAGTGCCGCCTATAGTTTTCAAGTATCAAATTCGGCGGGGCAAGTGTATTTCTTTAACAATAGTATTCGTAAGGCGATTCAGGAATTTCAATCTGCCAAAAAACTTGCTCAAATCAATCATTGGAAATATGCTGAGCAATATGCAAATGCAAGTTTGGGTGAAATTTATTTGTATACCGATCAACTGGATCTCGCAAAGCCGTATTTCGATAAGGTTCTGAAGAATGAAAAGTCTACGGAATTACGAGACTTGTTTCAGGTGTATGGGTGCTTGGAACACTATTATGAACTGAAGAAAAATAAAGATTCATCTTATTACTACTCCATTAAAAGAAATGAAATCGATGACCTTTTGGAAAATCTTCGAAGTGAAAACCTGGTATTCGAATTGGAAAAGGATTTTCAAACAGAATCCAATCAGTATTTACTGGAGGAGGAGCGTGGTAAAAATCAACAGCTCAGATTAATTTTGATTCTGATTCTGATGAGTATTATAGTGATAATAAGCATTTCCTATTTATTTATTCGTCAAAAAAGTGATTCAAATAAAGTACTTCAGCTGCAAAAGGAGGAAATTGATGACAAGAATAAAGAGATTTCGAATTCCTTGGCAATGAAGGAAAACCTTCTGAAGGAAATTCATCATCGGGTAAAGAATAATTTACAAGTCGTTTCCAGTATTTTGAATCTTCAATCGCGGAATGTTCGTGATCCGGAGGCTCTTCGCATTTTGGAAGAAGGGAAAGAACGTATTCGTGCGATTGCTTTGATTCACAATCAATTGCACTTAAACAATGATTCTGCTTATGTTGAAATGGGAGCATACTTGAATAAATTGATTTCACAGATGGCGGAATCGTTTTCCAGTTACAACAAAAAAATTGAGGTAAGAGTAAATGTCGAAGAGATTAATTTGGCAATCGATTATGCAGTTCCTGTCGGATTAATTATGTGTGAATTACTTTCAAACTCCTACAAACATGCCTTCTTGAAACAAAAGGTAGGTGTTATTGAGATTGAATTAAAGAATAATCACGAAAAGAGTCTGAATTACGAACTTCTTGTAAAAGATAATGGAATAGGATATAAGGGGAAAACTGAGTTTTTAGAACAATCTTCAACAGGTGTAGAAATTATTGGGGCTTTTATTCAGCAGTTGGATGCAAAATATACATATCTGAATGACGGTAAAGGTTTCGGTTTGTTTATCCAATTTGCAATTGATGAACGTCATTCTAAGTTCAATTGAGTTTTTTTTGATACCTTAGATTGAAAGTTTTATTATGCCCCATATTAAGAATGCCTTGTTGAGATTTCGGATTATTGATCGCGCACTGCGAAATAATTACAACCCCTACCCAACAAAAGCACAATTGCGTGAGGCTTGTGAAGATGCATTGTTTGGAAGTGTGGATGGAGCAAATATTTGTGATTCTACTATCGAAAAAGACATGTTTGCCATGAAAATGGAACACGATGCACCGATCAAATATTCCAAAAGATATAACGGATATTACTACAGCGATCCTGAATTTTCCCTGGATGAAATCCCGTTAAATGAATCCGATATTGAAGCGATCCGCTTTGCTGCAAATACACTAAGTCAGTTTAAGGACGTAGGAATGTTCAAACAATTTGGTTTCGCGATCGATAAAATTGTGGATCGTGTAAACATCTCAAACGATATTAATGACAAATCGATTGACCGTTTTGTTGAGTTTGAAACGCCGGTTTCTTCTCGTGGAAGTGAATTCCTGAATCCAATCCTCAATGCAATCAAAAACGGGAAAGTGATTTACTTTGATTACGAAAGTTTCCAAACCCAGAAGCGAAAAGCCCGAAAAGTGCTTCCGCTTTTACTGAAGGAATATCGAAATCGCTGGTACTTGCTTTGCTATGATCTCGTTAAAGAAGGAATTATAACCTATGGTTTGGATCGGATCTATGAACTTCAGGAATCAGAAGAAGTATTCCGATCACCGATTTCATTTAACCCGGATCAATTTTTCGAACACGCAATCGGAATTACAGCAAGTAACGGCAAGCCTGAGACGGTCGTTTTCAAAGCCGATAATATTGCGGCGAAATACATCGAGTCACAACCTTTTCATGCTTCTCAGCAAATTGTCAAGGAAGGAAAAAACAAGACAACTTTCGAAATGAAAGTGTTTATCTCCGAAGAGTTAATTCGTAGTATTCTCAGTTATGGAGGCGAAATCATTGTGACCGAACCTGAATTATTGCGCACCCATATCATGGATCGGATCAAAGCAATGGTCGAAAACTATCGTTCTATTTCTTAATCAGAATCTGAGAATTTGTTTTGGATTTTATAATGAAAACACCTGCTTGCTGATCTCTGAAATAAACTTCCGAATAGCCATTGTAGGAAGTTATCGTTAAGTCTTTAGAAATGTCTTGGCCAATGGAGTTGAGAATGAACAAATTTTCAAGTTCTGTTTTATCTCCAAAAACGCGTACCCTTTCCGTTACGGGATTTGGAAAAACGCGAATTTCATTGGCTCCGATTTCAAGCTCATTGTTAAACGATACAGATTTCAGAACAGTTTTTGCACCGTCAAAATCGTATTGATTCAGTCTGTAATAACTGATTCCTTCGAGTGGCTGGAGATCTATTTCCTGATATTCTTTTGGAGTTGTGCTTTCACCGGCAGCTTTTGTTGTTAAAAGTCTGTTCCAATCCATTCCATTTGCAGAACGTTCAATTTCGAAATAATTGCTGTTATTTTCAGATTCTGTTCCCCATTCCAAAAGTGCATATTGATTGATCTTTATTGCTGAGAAATCTATAAATTCTACCGGAAGAGCACTTCCCTGGGTGAAATGAATGGTTCCGTTGAGACTCCTGTTTGCTGTAATCGTATTGAACGGATAGGTGATACCAATTCCACCCATAACTGCCATGTCTCCATTGGACGTGATAGTTGAATAACCGGCATTTGTTGTGGTGAGAAGTCCGGTAGAGAGAATGGGATTGGATGCAGTGATGTAGAACCCAAAGGTTTCTCCGGCTGGAATAACCAGATTGACAGGAATGCTCAATGGCGTTGCAGAATTTAATCCGATACTCAAAATAGAACCAGCTGATCCAATCAGAGTCCAGTTAGCGGCAGTGTTTTCTGATCCGACATACGATCCGGTTTTGTAATAAACTTCATAGCCTCCGATAGACAAGGCTGGCAGATTCGCATCAAAACAGAAAATGGTAACTGTATTTGTGGCAGAGATGTCAAACATAACTCCTTTGTTGGAAGCATTGCTTGCATATGGTGCTACTAAATCTGATCCAGAAGCCGTGCATTGTGCAAAAAATGCTTGTGAACCAATTAAAAGGTAGCATGTGAATGAGAGAAATGTGGATTTCAACATGACCGGAATAAATAATAATGGTTGTTGGCAAGTTAATGAATTGCAAATGAACAAAACAAATTTTTAACAGTCCAAAAGAAAAATTTAACAGTTGGAGAATGGGATCTCACCAATTGAGGAAAAATGATTGTGATCTCTTTATAACAGCTATTCCTTGATAAGAATCGTGGATAAGGTTTTAGATTTTAGAATAAAAAATCCAGGTTTTTGACCGCTAAGATCAATCTCTAAATAGTCCGCATGCTTGTGAACGGATAATTGATCCGTGATATTTTGTCCGATCTGATTCAGAAGGACCAACTCCCGCAATTCACTTTCCTCACCATAAATTCGTGTCATTTCTTTCGCAGGATTCGGAAATAGATGTAATTGATTGGAAAACAACCTGGGAATATTGTTCCATCCAATGGTTTTCAATAAAGTTCTTTCTCCATCCAGATCAATTTGATAGAGGCGATAATAGCTAATCGCATCTAAAGGCTGGGTGTCAATTTCCTGATACGATTTTACAACCGTACTTTCTCCTACTGCCTTTGTTTTGAAAAGTTTATTCCAATCTTGCGCGTTTGAAGACCGCTCAATTTCATAGTAATCACTGTTGTTTTCAGATTCTGTTTCCCATTCCAGCAAAACAGATTGATTTATCGCAGTAGCAGTAAAGTCTTTAAATTCAACCGGAAGCACATTTCCGAGGGCGTAATGAACCGTTCCGTTAAAGCTTCGATTATTGTAGTTTGTTAAAAATGGATATGCTTTTCCAATTCCACCTGCAATACTAATATTTGCATCCGAAGCAATGGTTGTATATCCGGCATTATTGGTATACCGAATTCCGGTAGTTGCAGCAACATTTGTTGCCGTGACATAAAAAGCATAGGTTTGTCCGGATGGAATGACCAAATTAAGCGGAATATCCATTGGAGACGGAGTGTCAAACCCTACGCATGGAACCGAAGGATTAGAACCAATTAATGTCCATGCTGCGGCATTGTTCTCAGATCCGACATAGCTTCCCACTTTGTAATAAATTTCATAGTTTCCGTTGGAACCAAGAATCAAATTGAGATCAAAACACAGAAGTGTAACGGTATTCGTTGCGACGATATTGAACATTTCACCTTTGTTGGAATTGTTACTAACATACGAGGTCGCTAAATTCGTACTGGATAAAGAACACTGAGCTACTGCTCCTTGATGAAAAAAGATAACAAAGTATAGAATTGTGAGAATAGTGGACTTGAACATAACCGTATTTTAGCGGAGGCAAATTTAATTAATTTTAAGTATAATTACTGATCTTGAGAGTCCTATTGAAATTTCAATACCGATTCGAGCACCCCGGAAGATTTATCTTGAAATTGGGAGTGCTGGGAATTGCCTTTTTCTATCTTTGCTAAAAAAAATAAGAATGACACTGATTCAAGAATTCAAAAATGGAGTTTGCACACTTACATTGAACAGACCTCAGGTTTTCAATAGCTTTAATAAAGAAATGGCAATGACTTTGCAAAAAGCGTTGGATGATTGTGAGAAGGATGATTCTGTTCGTGCAATCGTTATTAAAGGAGAAGGAAAAGCATTTTGTGCCGGACAAGATTTAGCTGAAGCAACGGATCCGAATGGTCCGGAAATGCAGTCCATTGTGAAAGATCATTACAATCCGATCATTGAACGAATCAGAAATATTGAAAAGCCTATAATCGCAGGAGTAAATGGAGTTGCTGCAGGAGCAGGTGCAAACATTGCTTTGGCTTGTGATTTGACCATAGCGAAGGAATCTGCATCATTCATTCAGGCATTTTCAAAGATCGGTTTAATACCGGATTCGGGAGGAACATTCTTCTTGCCGCGTTTGGTTGGAATGCAAAAAGCACTGGCTTTGATGATGACCGGAGAAAAGGTTTCAGCAAGTGATGCGGTTGCAATGAATATGATTTATAAAGCAGTTTCCGATGATTCATTTGAAGATGAGTTGACAAAACTGGCTGAAAATATGGCTTCGATGCCGACTTACGGTTTGGGTTTGACGAAAAGAGCGATGAATGCAAGTTTCACAAATAATTTAACGGAGCAACTGGCAGTTGAAGAGCAATTACAAACTCTTGCAGGGAAATCAGTAGATTTTGCAGAAGGAGTAAATGCATTTATGGAAAAAAGAACCCCGATTTTTAAGGGGAAATAGTATTCTGGTTACTAGTAAAAAGTCCATTCATTCACGAGAAACAATAACAGATACAATGAATAAATTTACCTATACAATGCTTCTTTGTTGTTTCGTAAGCAATGCGAACGCTCAAAATTCGTATGACCCAAAATACCTCATTCCTTATAATGATCGTGGTAAATGTGGATGGTCGGACACTCTCGGTGTTATGCGAGAAACTCCGAAATTTGACAGCACTGGGTTTTTCCATGAATATGAGAGTATTTATTACGCTGATGTATTAACGGATGGAGGTGTCGCAACATATATTTATCAGCTTGGTTTGTCAAGTCCAAATGGATATCTTTCGGGTTCTTTTTATAAGAAAATCTTAATAAAAAACAATCTAAGTTTTATTAAGGACAATAAAGGGAATTACGGATTGTTCAATTATAAAACTCAAAAAATTCTTGTACTCCCACAGTTTACTAATTATGTAACTGATGAGACTGGAATTGGTTTTGTTATGTTCAAAGGAGTAAACGGTAAGTTATTTCAATACAATATAAAAACCAATAAACTCAAAGAAACGGAATTTAATGAATTTATTGAAGACCGTAAAACCGAAGCTGTAACCTATAAAAAAGATAACGGACTGTGGTTTAAAATGACGGAAGCTGGAGGCTTTTTGGAAGTTGAGGAGCCGGTAATTGAAACTGAATCAATGGATTATTTGTTTGGAGATGATTTTTTTAGTCTGTCGGATCCAGAATTCAAGTTTCATTCTGCATCCGGTTATTCAATAGTTACTCCTGAAAAATCCAAAGTTTATTCAACAATCGAATTAGGAAGATACGGTGTACTTGAAGTTGTTTGTCGTTCTGGTAAATTTGGCTTAGTAGATAATTCACTGAAAGAGTATCTTCCATATGCATATGATTTTATTGATATTGACTACATAAATGGATATTTCATGCTTTTCAAAGAAGGTAAAATGGGAGTGAAAATGATAACCTCGACATATCCGATGATTCAGCCGAAGTATGACTTTATGGAGCATTATATAAATTTAAAAGTTTCAAAAAGCTGGTCATTTGTTTTGTTTAATGTTGTTAAGAATGGAATGACTGGTTATGTCGGAGAAAATGGAGTGGAATATTTTAAATAGTGATGAGTAAAGACATGAAAATAGGAGTACTAGGCGCTGGAACAATGGGCGCTGGAATAGCACAAGTTGCCGCACAAAGTGGACATAATGTAGTTTTGGTAGATGTGAATCCGGTGCAATTGGACAAAGCAAAATCGTCTTTGGTCAAAGTACTTGATCGCATGATCGAAAAAGGAACTTTAGATGAAGCAGGAAAGAGCAATTTATTGAACAACTTGCAATTTTCTACTCAATTATCGGATTTCAGAGGCAGCGGATTGGTCATTGAAGCCATTGTCGAAAAGCTCGAAGTGAAACACGCCGTTTTCAAAGAAATCGAAGAAATTGTTGGAATGGATTGCATGATTGCTTCAAATACTTCCTCCTTATCGATTGCTTCTATTGGTTCTGTGTTGAAATTGCCTTCGCGTGTGATCGGAATCCATTTTTTCAATCCCGCACCTTTAATGCCATTAGTGGAAATCATTCCTGCAGTTCAAACAAGTGAAGAGACTTTGTCTGCTGCGAAATCGATCATTGATTCGTGGGGTAAATTGACCGTAGTTTGTAAAGATACACCGGGGTTCATCGTGAATCGGGTTGCACGACCTTTTTATGGGGAAGCTTTGCGGATCTATGAAGAAGGAATTGCAGATTTTGCAACAATCGACTGGGCTATGACAGAATTAGCCGGATTTAGAATGGGACCTTTCACACTGATGGATTATATTGGAAACGATATCAATTATACCGTGACCGAAACCGTTTTCGCAGCATTTTATTATGATCCGCGTTTCAAACCGTCATTTACGCAGAAAAGGCATATGGAGGCAGGCTTTTTTGGACGAAAAACTGGAAGAGGTTATTACGATTATTCGGAAGGAGTTACATTGCCTGCTCCAAAGAAGGATGAAAAAGTGGGGCAGCAAATCGTTGACCGCATTTTAGCGCTATTGATCAATGAAGCTTACGACGCGCTGTTTTTGAATGTTGCGAGCAGAGAAGATATTGATACTGCAATGACCAAAGGAGTGAATTATCCCAAAGGATTATTGGCTTGGTCGGAAGAAATCGGATTGAAAACTGTTCTTGGAAGATTGGAAGATTTGTTTCAGGAATATGGCGAAGATAGGTATCGTCCGAATCCACTATTGAAACGATTAGCGAAATAGATGTTATAAAATAGGGGCATAAAATTTTATGCCCCTATTTTATTTTTATACCAATTCTGCTTCCAATGTAATTTCAAAGCTAAATGCCCCACTAACCGGACAGTTTTTTTCTGCGCCTTTTGCGATACGCTGAAATTCATCGTCTGAAATTCCGGGAACTTTCGCTGTTAATTTCAAAGCTGAAAGTGTTATTTTCCCATTGTCCAATGTAATACTTGAACTCGTTTTCAATTCTCCCGGAGTGTAACCGGCTTCTGTTAAGTCGGCACTCATTTTCATGGTAAAACAACCAGCATGCGCTGCTGCTAATAATTCTTCCGGATTTGTACCAACACCTTCTGCAAAACGTGAATTGAATGAATATTGTGTTTGGTTTAATGTGGTACTTTGCGTTGTGATGTGTCCGCTTCCTTCTTTAACTGTTCCGTTCCAAACGGCTTCTGCTTTTCTTTTCATGATGTTTTTTCTTTAGATCCTGTCCGCCGCAACGAATCATCAGGATTGATGTGATTGAATGATGAAACAAAATTACGTCGGAAGTGAATCTTAAAAAAGAGAAAATTGGTTGTTTTTAGTGTACTTTTTTCCCTTCGTTAAATAATTTTCTAAAAACCACCGGGCTATCTCCGATTTTACTCGTGAAAAGCCGATTGAAATAAGCAGGATCTTCATATCCCAATTCATAAGCAATCTCTTTCACCGACCACTCCGTGAAACACAACAGACGTTTTGCTTCCAGTAAGATACGTGATTTTATGATCTCATTGGGTTGAATCAGGTTCAATCGGTTGAATTTATTGGAAAGAGTTTTTGCAGTTAATCCCAATAATTCAGCGTAATCTGCCACCGAATGCCATTTCTTGAAATGAATTTCTACCAGTTGATTGAAATTGCGGTAAAATTCTACTTCGGCTGGTAACGCTACTAATTGCTTTGGAAGTTGCTGCTCTTTCCACAGGCGGGTAGCCCGAATAATGACCTGCTTCAAAAGAATTCGAACCATTTCCTCCATGGAAGAATCATTTAGGTTCAGCTCTTTTCCAATTTCAGAAAATAAATTTTGAATCGTTTGATTTTCCTCCGTTGAAAGTTCTGTTGCCGGAAATTGGCCTGCATTATTGAATAACAAACCATCGCAGGCTACTTCAGCATCATGAATTTGGATACAGTAAAAATCCCGGTTATAGTTCAATGAGGTAATGTTTTCACCTTTCAGAATTTGAATACGCTGATAACCGCAGAAAAACAAAGTCGGTTTTGTGGTAATAAATTCATTGAAATCGATCAATAAACAACAATCTGCCGGAACATATAAAATGCTGATGTCTTTTTTATAGGCTTGTGCATTAAAGGAATCGCGCGCTTCATCCGTCTGAATATGCAGCCATTCAAATGATTTGTAATTCGATTCGAACTTTAAACTAGTTTCATGAACAGTTTCCATCCCGCTAAAAATAGTCAATAGTTAGTGATCATTCTGCCTAATAACATCAGGATTTAATCAATAACCTGTATGGTTCAAGCATGAATATAGCATGGATACTCCATAGATATAGTTATGATTGTATATGATTTTAACATGGTAATAATATATATCACATCATTAGCTCAGGTAGCAGAATCTCAAATATCTATAAGAATTAAAAAGGAAGGGATTAATCACGAATTCGGAGCTACTTCCAGGTTTTCAAGACTTTTTCCGCTTGTTTCGAATAAAAGCCTTTTTGATTTCGGATCTTGACAAATAACTCTTTTGCACTGTTTTTATCTCCATTCGCCAATCTGCTTTCTGCCAAATACCATTCTGCTTCATCATTGAAATTTGAAAACTCCAATTGCAGACATGCTGAAAAGTTTATACAGGCATCATTGTATTGGCCTAAATTGTAATAACACCAGCCCGAATAGAAACGAGCATTCACATCATCCGGATAATTCTGAATGATTTCATTGAATCTGGAAAGAGCCTGTTTCCATTTTCCACGATTTGTATAGCTCAATGATTTATCCAAATAATCCATATAAGGAATGTTGACCAATTTCATCTGTGGTTCTTCGGGAACAATGTCATCTTTATTTTCCTGATCCGCAGGAATTCCTGTAATAATAATTTGCTCTATTTGCACTGTAGGTTTACTCCGGTATTGGGAATAATCGATTGCTTTCAAATCTTGCAGATAAATTTCCTTTGCGATTTTCTGTTTTGAAACAACAACTGGTTTTTGTTCGATCACCGGTGGAAGAGGTTCCAAAACTAATTCAGGGAAGGGAATATCGATAATTTCTTCCTTTTTGTCAGTTGTAGGAAGGTTCTTGATTTCATTTTGAGACGTTTTGATTTCGTTAACCGTGATTTGATCCCTTTGAGGAATTGCTTCCAATGTGTCTATTCCTTCCGGAATATTGAGATCTGTATTTTCTACTTTTACCAATAAGGGCTTTTCAATTCTCGAAGAGTTGTCATTTTTTGAGATTAAGAAGAATGTAAGGGTTAAAATTACCAATGCAGAAAGACCTAATATATAAGGAGTGAAATTGGTCTTTGGAAAATTCATTTTGCGATCCAATTCTTTCATTTTCGAAAATGAAGTGTCTGAATGCTGCCATCCTTCAAGCGCATCACGATCAAAATCACTTAATTGATCAGTTGAATCTTCCTTTGAGAACGTTTGGAGGAGTTTCTCAAATTCATTTCGGGATATATAATCTTTATTCTTCATGACTTTCCATCCAGATTTTTAAATTTCTTTTTCCATTTTGAATCGAACTCTTTACGGTATTTAAAGGAATATTCAATTCGTCACTAATATCCTGATAGCTTTTATCCTGTAAATAGAATAGTTCTATGCAGATCCGCTGTTCATCTTTTAAATGTTGAATAGCTTGTTCCAGTTTTGTCAGTTTAAGTTCCCGTTCATTTCGTTCATCTGCTTCATGTGTTTCTGCCTGCAGTAAATTTTCATGAATAGGTGTTTGATGTGTTTTTTGTTTACGCAGATGCATCAGACATTCATTTTTGGTTAACTGATACAGCCATGATTTAAAATGTTGAATCGTGTGCTTCTCTATTTTTTGATTCAATTCTCCGAAAATTTTCATGGTCGTATCTTCCGCATCTTCGTAGCGTTTGAGGTATTTAATGCAAGTTCCCAATACCAGGTGTCCGTAGCGCTCATATAATAAAGGTATTGTAAACAAGTTTTCTTCTTGTTTATAAAGCTGGATCAGATCCAAATCTGACAGGTTGCTGTACCTCTTATGTCCACGCTGAAACAACATCATGACATAGAGATGCATCAAATAAAATAATTCCATAAATAGATATACTATATATAAAAGTAAGCACTTAAATTTACAAGTGTTATGAGTAAACTGAAAAGAATTGGAGTTTTGACTTCCGGTGGTGATTCACCCGGCATGAATGCATGTATTCGTGCAGTTGTAAAAGCGGGGATAGGAAAAGGAATAGAAGTATTCGGTATTGAGGATGGATATAAAGGAATGATTGAAGGTCGAATTCGGGAGTTGACTTATACAGATGTCAATAATATCATCCACTTAGGAGGTACTATTCTGGGAACAGCCAGAAGTGAAGCTTTTAAAACAATCGAAGGAAGACAGCAGGCGGTTGCCAATTTAAAGAAACATCACATAGAAGGGCTGATCTTAATTGGTGGAGATGGAACTTATGCTGGAGGGATGGCATTGACCAAAGAATTCGATATTCCCGTCATTGGTTTACCTGGAACAATAGATAATGATATTCATGGTACAGACTTTACTATTGGTTATGACACTTGTTTAAACACCGTTGTTGAAGCTGTAGATAAGATACGAGATACTGCTTCAAGCCATCATCGGGTCTTTTTTGTAGAAGTAATGGGAAGAGCTTCTGGATATATTGCATTGAATAGTGCAATAGCAAGTGGTGCAGAATCGGTACTGATTCCGGAAACCTTAACAGAAATAAGTTTGCTCGCTAAAGAAATAAAAAACCAGAATAAAGGAATTCGCAGTTCTATTATTATTGTAGCAGAAGGTGATGAAGAAGGTGGAGCGAGAGAAATAATGGAGAAAGTAAAACCTTTTTTAGAAGGATATGAGTTGAGATATTCTGTTTTGGGACATATTCAACGAGGGGGAAGCCCATCTGCATTTGATCGAATTTTAGCGACAAGAATGGGGGTAAAGGCCGTTGATTTGCTAATTGAGGAAAAAAAATCCATCATGATTGGCCAAATTGGAAAAGATTTGGTGTTTCAAAATATAACCGAAGGCACCACTGGAAACGTGTCTACAGACGATTCAGGAATTGAATTGTTGAGGTCTTTGCTAACAAAAGGATAATTTCTTAAAAATAATTTAACCTTTAAAAACTGTTGATTCAATGAGTTAGGGTTTTGCGGTAAACTTTTTCACAAAATAATCTTGAAAAAGGCTTGTAAAAGTAAAATAAGTGGGTACCTTTGCCACCGCTTAGAACGATAGGCGCTACGGAAACGGAGAGATTGAAAAGAGGAAAAAAAGGGTTAGTCAAAAAAAAAGTTTTAGAAAAGCTTG
>DLHO01000006.1 GCA_002483265.1 Flavobacteriales bacterium UBA7666
AAAATCAGTTGTATCAAGGGTTTTAGCATCGTGCCAAGAATTTTAAACTCAATAGAGCTCTTCGGTTTCGAAGATTTGCTATTCTAAAACGAAGTACAATACTCCACAACTCATTTTGGTTGTCCTTTATAATCAATAAAAAAACGTGTTATTTATTCAAAGGATAAGATTAGTTATTGAATTAATTTTTAAATTAAGTGTTAAATACATCACTATGATTAAGGCAACTAACATTCACTGTTTCAGAAACGATTCAACTTAAAGAACTTATTGCTACTGCGTATATGATGCTTCTAGGGTCTGAAGTACCCGATCTAACATTGATTTTAGGAGGATTTCTAAGGAACTAACTGTTAGAGGATTGATTATTAAATTGATTTCTCAAAGAATAACAAAACAAAAGTGCTGCTTTATGAAAGGAATTGTGTTTACGGAATTTACAGAAATGATAGAAAATGAGTTTGGATTATCCATGCTTGATGAAATAATTGAGACAAGTAACCTACCCTCAAAAGGGATCTATACATCAGTAGGAACTTATAGTCATCACGAAATGGTGATCATGTTAACCAAGTTTAGTGAGTTGACAAAAATTCCAATTCCCGAAGCATTACGCATGTTTGGAAGTCGGTTGTTTAACAGCTTTTTTAATCAATACCCTGATTTTTTCAACCATAATCAACATGTTTTCGGTTTCCTGGAAAGTGTTGAGCATCATATTCATGTGGAAGTTTTAAAACTATATCCGGATGCCCAATTGCCTCATTTCATTTGCACTCAGATAGATCAAAAAACTTTTTTAATGGAGTATCATTCAGACAAGCATATGGAATGGTTAGCTGTTGGACTGATTGAGGGTGCATTGAAACAATTTAACGAAACCGGAGAAGTGAAAATTGTTGATTCGCCGGATCCTTCAAAAGGTTGTCTAATTCAAATTAAACTTCAATGAAGAGTGAGATAGAATTGTTGAGACGGCAAATAATCCGAGAACGAGAAGCTAGAAAACAAGCAGAATCTTTATTGGAAAATAAGTCAAAGGAACTATTTGACAGTAATCAAAAATTAGTGCAGCTAAATATTCGATTAGAGGATTTGGTAGGAGAAAGAACTTATCAACTGGAGAAAGAAAAGGAACAGTTGAAGCAAATGATTGATGAACATCCTTTGCCAATGCTTGTAAGTACCGGGGAAAGAAATATTATCGTCAATGCGAATAAAAAAGCACTGCAATTATTTAAATGTGAATTGAACGATTTAATAGATCGCGAGGTGCCGGACCTAGTTAAATCGGAAACAGAATTTTGTGAAGAAGATTTGAACGGGACTTTTTATACGCTGATTGATCAGGTAAAACATGAATTGAGATGCCATTGTTCCAATATTCAAATCGACGAAATTCCTGGTAAGTTGATTTTGCTTGAGGATATTTCCGAAAAAAGTGAAATGCTGGATCAGATAACAAAAAAAGAAAAGCAGTATAAGAATCTGGTGGAGAATAGCAGTGATGTTATTTTTATTTGTGATTTAGATGGGAAATTCAAATATGTGAATCCAATGGGATTCAAGTTAACGGGATTCGATGAGGAAGAATTGATGGATACTCATTTTTTCAAATTGGTTCGTTTGGATTATCAAAAGAAGCTAAGAGGATTTTACAATTTTCAAGTTAAAAACAAGATTCAATCTACCTATATTGAGTTCCCCATCATCTGTAAAGACGGAAAAGAACTTTGGTTGGGACAAACTGTTGATATAAACGCCAATTCAAATGGAGACATCGAATTTTTGGCGCTGAGTCGTGAAATTTCTGATCGTATTAAATACGAAAAAGCGATGATGAGGAGTGAGGAGAAATTCAGGAGTATTATTGAAAATCTGGAATTGGGGTTGCTCGAGGTAGATAGAAATGGAATTATCCTGAAAGCATATCCTCAATTTTGCAAACTAATCGGCTACAGTTCGGAGGAATTGGTTGGACAAGATCCACTTCAATTAATGGTTGATGATGAAAACAGAAACATCATATTGAATGAATCCAAAAAAAGAAAACAAGGAAATTCATCGGTGTATGAAATTAAAATGTTCAAGAAAGATAAAACGCCTATATGGGTAATGATTAGTGGCGCTCCCTATTATAATGAAAAAAACGAAGTTGCCGGTACTGTTGGAATTCATCTGGATATTACCAAGAGAAAGTTGATGGAAGAAGAATTAAAAGAGGCTAAATTGCTAGCAGAAAACTCCTTGAAAAGTAAAGATCTCTTCGTTGCTAATATCAGTCATGAAATCCGAACACCTCTTAATGCGATTATGGGGATGAGCCAATTATTGGAACAAGGTATTCTCAATCAGAAACAACATCAATTTGTTCAAGCCATTTCAAAAAGCTCGGAGAATCTGCTTATGATAGTCAATGACTTACTTGACTTCTCTAAGTTGGAAGCGGGAAAAATGGATTTAACCTTAGGAAGCCACAATATTTATGAAACAATCACAGATGTAGCTAATTTATGGGGATATAAAATAGAGGAAAAAAATATTGACTTTTCAAAAAATATTAGCGTTCCCCAGAAAAACTATTTGTATGATTCTACCCGGTTGAATGGGATCCTTTCAAATCTATTGCACAATGCACTTAAGTTTACAGAAAAGGGAATGATTTCATTGAATGTGGAAATTGTTAAAGAGCATAAAAACAAGTCTGTTTTCTTGTTTAAGATCGAAGATACCGGTATTGGTATTTCGGAAAGTCAGCTAGCTCAGATTTTCGAAAGCTTTGTTCAGGCAGAACCGGGAATCGCCCGGAAATACGGGGGCACCGGTCTTGGACTATCGATTTCTCGCAATCTGATTGAATTAATGGGAAGTCAACTGAAGGTTTCTTCACAATTAAATGTAGGAACGACCTTTGAATTCGAATTGACTCTTGAAAAACAAAATGAAAGCAATTCCGAAAAACCTAAAGAACTAATCGAGGTTGGTTTGCTTAAGGATTTGAATATCTTGCTTGTAGAAGATAATCAGTTCAATCAAATAATGGCACATTCCATTTTGGAGAATTGGAATGTGAACGTGGTGATTGCAAACAATGGAAAAGAAGCAATTGAACAGATTCAGGAACAAGAATTTGATCTGATTTTAATGGATATACAAATGCCGGTAATGGATGGAATTCAATGTTCTTGGAAAATTCGTCATGACCTCAAATCCACCACCCCTATTCTCGCCCTTACCGCCAATGCAATGCCTAACGATGTAAAAAAATATCTGGATGTAGGAATGAACGGGTTTGTTTTGAAACCGTTTCGGCAACATGAACTCTATATCAGCATAAAAAATGTTTTGTTTCCTGATATGAATGAGAAAAATCCGATAACAAATGGTGTTAATGAAAAAATGAAATCAATGTATTCAGACGAAATTTGTGATTTATCGAACCTTACAAAAAACTGTCTAGGAAACGAGGCATTTATACAAAGAATGATTACAGTTGCTATTCAAGAAATTGGAAATAACATAATCAAACTGGAGGAAAATTTAAATACAAATAAACCGGCTGAAATAAAAAATATTGCTCACTCATTAAAACCAACCATTCAAAATGTAGCTAATAAACAGGCTTTTGAACTGGTTAGATCCGTTGAGTTAGACGAACCGAATGAAACATGGAAAATAAATGTGAATGTCTTGATATCGAAATTGGATTTGCTAAAAAACGAATTGGTCAAAAGGAACATCTGATTCTCCTTACAGCATTCATTTTATCTTGCAACAGGGACTTTATATGAAATAAAAAAGAGGAAGCTTTCACTTCCTCTTTTCCGTTAGCTAAGATTTGTTGTAGTTCGTTAGCCAGACTAGTTGTAGTTTTTAGTCGAACCTCGCTGTAAATTAGTTATATGCAACTGTTACATCGAAAGAACCAGTGTATAAACCTACCGCTTGGTTG
>DLHO01000004.1 GCA_002483265.1 Flavobacteriales bacterium UBA7666
AACGGAACAAATGGTATTGATGGAGTAGCTGGAGCTATGGGCCCGGCAGGTCCTCAAGGCTCAGCGGGTCCGGCAGGAGCTAATGGAACAAATGGTAATGACGGTGCAGCAGGAGCTCCGGGTCCGGCAGGAGCAACAGGTCCACAAGGTCCTCCGGGAGTGATCAATAAATTTCATGTTTCCGGTACGGCAGGAAGAGCCGGAGTTACTTCTACTGTTGCAACTTTACAGCCGGGGATGTCTCAGGTCATTAACCTGACGGCACCCTCAACAGTTATTATCTGGGCGACAATTGGTACTTTGAATGTTTCTACAACTGCAGGAGCATATTCCAATGTTGATATGATTGTTTACATTGACGGGAACTTTTTACCGACTGGTGGTTGGAACAGGTTTTCGGCTGTGAATGTAACAGGAACAAACGGTTTTGGTACTTGTGCTATCAATACGATGGTGACTTTACCGGCAGGAGCTCATACGATTGAACTGAGAACTGCAAGAAGCAGTGGAACGACCGCTGTAAATATCGGAGGAAATGCAGCTTTGGATACAAATCCGGGTGAAATGACTATCATGATCTTAAACTAAGCGCATTATGAAACGATTGATGTTATTAAGTGGAATGAGTTTGCTTGCAGCAGTAAGTTTTTCACAACAGGTTTCAAGCGAAAGAAGCGCAGTGATTAAACCGATTGAGAATAAGGAAACCATTCCTGTGGAAGTAGTGTCCGACAGCGTTGTAATTGTTCATTCAATGGCGCGTAACGGAAAACCGGTAACTGTTTCTAAAGAAACTGAATCGAATACCATTCAACAAACTGAAAAAGTAACGACAGTTAGTTCGGCGAGAAAACCGGATTAAAACAGAACCAAATAAAAAAAACCTGCAAGAATAAACTTGCAGGTTTTTTTATGTTTTTCAATAAGAGGATTATTCAATTACCCAATTGAATCGTTCTTTCAATATGGTGTGAATACGATCTACGATCGGTTCATTGTCTATTTTCTGAATCACATCTTCAATGAAGGCACCAACCATTAATTGTCTTGCGCTTGCTTCACTCAAACCACGAGCACGAAGATAGAAAACGGCTTCTTCATCTAATTGACCTGTTGTTGATCCGTGCGAACATTTCACATCATCTGCATAGATTTCCAATTCCGGTTTACTGTTGATCGTTGCATCATCACTCAACAATACGTTTGCATTGGATTGAAATGCATTGATCTTTTGAGCATCTTTACGTACATATACTTTTCCGTTGAATACCGCTGTTGCTTTCCCATCGATTACACCTTTGTATAATTCGTTGGATTCGCAGTTTGCAACTTTATGGTCTACGACCGTATGATTATCGACGTGCTGATTCCCGTTTAGGATATAAGCTCCGTTCAAATGTGTTTCACAATTTTGTCCGTCTACTTCAATCGTTAGGTTATTGCGAACCAACAAGCCGTTTAAAGTAAAGGTATTAATGGTGAAATTGGAATCTTGGTGTTGACTTACCAATTCTGTTGAGATCTGAAAACAAGATTCATGTTCTTCCTGTAATTTATCGATAGTCAACTTTGCATTCTTCCCGACATGAATTTCAGAAATAACATTGGTAAAGTTATCCGAACCATTCACTGAAATTGACCGCTGAATGAACTGAACTTCTGAAAATGCTTCACCAACCAATACATGCCGCAGGTTGGAAAGGACATTCTTTTCAGTATTAATCTGAATGATTTCAATAATGGGTTCAATTTGCATTTTTGCAGAAACGTGAACATATATTCCGTCGGTTGCATATGCTGTGTTGATAGAAGAAAAAACTTCTCCGTCCAAGAGTACATTTCCACCCAAAACACGAACTTCTGCTTCATCCATTTGTGAAAGAGCAAGAATTTTCAACCCTTCAGGGTAAGATTTAGAAGAAAGGTGTTCGGAAAAATGTCCGTTTACGAAAACATATTGAATGGAATCAGTCGATAATCCGAAATTTCCTGTTAATGGAACCGGGTTTTCCTGAACGGATAAATTACTGTTTTTAATCTTGGCAACACGGGTATATTTCCATGCTTCTGTTTTGGTAGTTGGAAATGGTGTGTTATCTAAGACTTCAAGTGCTTTTTGTCGCAATTCAGGATTTAATAGGAAAGAGCCCTTTAATTGCCAATTCACACCTGCTGCCGATTCTTTTTCAATGGTTTGCATCTGCATGATTTAATTAATGAGCAAATTCTGCTTTAATCCAGTCGTAACCTTTTTCTTCTAATTCAAGAGCCAATTCTTTCGGACCTGATTTTACGATTCTTCCGTCATATAAAACATGAACGAAATCCGGAACAATATAGTCTAACAAACGTTGGTAATGCGTGATTACGATCGTTGCATTTTTGTCTGATTTCAATGTGTTTACTCCGTTTGCCACAATGCGAAGTGCATCAATGTCTAATCCGGAATCGGTTTCATCCAAGATCGCCAACTTGGGATCTAACATGGCCATTTGGAAAATTTCGTTGCGTTTTTTCTCTCCTCCGGAAAAGCCTTCATTGACAGAACGGGAAGCTAATTTTGCATCCAGTTCAACAATTGCACTTTTCTCTTTCACTAAAGCCATGAAGTCTTTCGCTGAAATAGAAGATTCACCTCTGTATTCACGAATTTCATTCAAAGCAGTGCGCAGGAAATTTACATTTGAAACGCCCGGAATTTCAACAGGATACTGGAATGCTAAAAACAAACCTTCTCTAGCGCGATCCTCAGTTGCCATTTCAAGCAAGTCCGTTCCATCAAAATCAACAGAGCCTTCTGTTATTTCGTATTCTTCACGTCCTGCTAAAACACTTGCTAAGGTACTTTTTCCGGCACCGTTTGGCCCCATGATTGCATGAATTTCACCAGCTTTAACCTCCAGATTAAGGCCTTTTAATATTTCTTTTCCGTCTATCGACGCGTGTAAATTTGTAATCTTTAACATCCTATTCTTTAATTATGAATGGTCAAATGATCAATGAGCAAGAGTATATTCAGCTTGATGATTGAGCATTAATTCATTGCTAATTTTTTATCCTACGGAACCTTCTAAACTAATCGTTAATAATTTTTGTGCTTCAACAGCAAATTCCATAGGAAGCTGATTCAGTACTTCTTTGCAATATCCATTGACGATCAAACTAATTGCTTTTTCTTCAGAGATTCCTCTTTGTAAACAATAGAAAATTTGATCTTCTCCAATTTTTGATGTGGTTGCCTCGTGCTCAATTTTTGCACTTGGGTTTTTACATTCTATATATGGGAAGGTATGTGCTCCGCATTCGTCCGTCATCAACAAAGAATCACATTGCGAGAAGTTTCTTGCATTGTGTGCGTTCTTGTGAATTTGAACCAATCCTCGGTATGAGTTATGTGATTTACCTGCAGAAATTCCTTTTGAAATAATGGTACTCTTGGTGTTTTTTCCAAGATGGATCATTTTTGTTCCTGTATCTGCCTGCTGATAATTATTTGTAACAGCCACCGAATAAAATTCACCGACCGAATTGTCTCCTTTAAGAATACATGATGGATATTTCCAGGTAACTGCTGAGCCTGTTTCAACCTGTGTCCAAGAAATCTTAGCATTTGTTTCACAAATACCGCGTTTCGTTACGAAGTTGAAAATTCCTCCAAGACCATTTTTATCCCCCGGATACCAGTTTTGAACGGTTGAGTATTTAATTTCTGCATCTTTCAATGCAATTAATTCTACAACAGCAGCATGAAGCTGATTTTCATCTCGTTGCGGAGCAGTACATCCTTCCAGATAAGAAACATACGAACCCTCATCTGCAATGACTAAAGTACGTTCGAATTGTCCTGTATTTGCTTCGTTAATTCGAAAGTAAGTAGACAACTCCATTGGACATCTTACTCCTTTTGGAATGTAACAGAAAGAACCATCTGTAAAAACAGCTGAATTTAAAGCAGCATAGAAATTATCAGTAGCAGGAACTACAGAACCCATGTATTGTTTTACCAATTCAGGATGTTCTTGAACTGCGTCTGAGAAGGAGCAAAAAATAATCCCCAATTCTTGCAATTTAGCTTTAAAACTAGTTGCTACAGAAACGGAATCCATTACAAAATCCACAGCAACCCCTGTTAAACGCTGTTGCTCCTCCAATGAAATCCCCAATTTTGCCATGGTTTCTTTCATCTCAGGATCTACATCATCCCAGCTTTCGTATTTTTTGGTTTGTTTTGGTGCCGCATAATACGAAATCCCTTGAAAATTAGGTTTGGGATAGGAGATATGTGCCCAAGAGGGTTCGGTCATTTCCGACCAGATTTTGAAGCATTTTAATCGGTAATCCAATAACCATTCCGGTTCTTCTTTCTTAGCAGAAATAAACCGAATAATATCTTCGTTCAATCCCAGCGGAGCTCTATCCGATTCAATATCGGTTGTAAATCCGAATTTATATTCCGAATTTTCTAAATCCTTCGCTAAGTCGTTTTCTGTATAACTCATCTAATCTTTGTACTATTATTATAATGAGAAAGATTCCCCGCAACCGCAAGTTCTTCCTGCATTTGGATTCGAAAACACAAATCCTTTTCCGTTCAATCCACCAGAGAAATCCAGGGTTGTTCCGATTAGGTATAAAAAGCTTTTTTTGTCAACAACAACCTTTACTCCATTGTCTTCAAACGTTTTATCGTCTGCATTTTCCTGATTGTCAAATGTGAGTTGGTACATTAGTCCGGAGCAACCTCCTCCTTCAACTCCAACACGAATGAAATAGCCTGCTTTGCCTTCGTCTTCCATCAAGCGAATTGCTTGTTTCTTTGCTTGTTCTGTTACTGTAATCATGACAAGTGTCTTGTTTCTTTATTTAGATTAATTTTAAATAAAGCTGTATTTCGTTGACAAAAATACCACATTTATGGTATTGGTGCAATTAATTTGTTATAAATCTTGCAAACAGATTTATAATTTGCGGTGCAACCTTTTTTAGGTATCTGCGTTTTACACTACGTTACTTATTGCTATTAAATATGAAACTTACTACTACTCTGATAGGAATCCTATCAGTATTTTCAACGGCATATGCTCAATTTCCGGGATGCCCGAGTGTTGACGCTGGTGCAGACCAGACTCTTACGTGTAATCAACCATGTGCCACACTAAATGCAATTCCATTTCATGCGGGTGCCACAACGACTTATACAGTAGGTTCAATTCCGCATACTCCACCAATTGCTTATAATCAAGCTGGTGGAACAGCTGTTTCGGTAAATACAGATGATGTTTGGAGTCCGCAGATTACCTTGCCATTTAACTTCTGTTATTACGGACAAACCTATACAAGTTGTAAGATTGGGTCAAACGGATCCATCAAATTTGGAACGTATCTTCCAACTTCTCAGCCATATGTATATCCGGGTAACTGTCCGAATTTGACATTGAGACAATATGGAGATGTTTATGGTGTCCTTCACGATATCGATCCTTCAGTAGCAGGAACCGTAAAATGGTATGTTCTGGGTACTGCACCTTGCCGGATTTTCGTAGTGTCATTTAATGAATTGGCGCATTTTGACTGTAATAACCTGGAGAGTACTCACATGATGGTATTGTATGAAACAACGAATGTGATTGATGTTTATGTAAACAATAAAGCTACTTGTACTAGTTGGGAAGACGGTTATGCAATTGTTGGAATTCAGAACCCGGCAGGAACACTTGGGATTGCTGCTCCTAATAGAAATGCTACACCGGCTTGGACAGCAACAACACCTGAAGCGTGGCGTTTTACACCCAATGGTGCTCCGATTTATACAACTGAATGGTTTCAAGGAGGAACAAGTATCGGAACCGGAACTTCAGTGAACGTTTGTCCAACAGCCACAACAACCTATACCGCACAAGTTACTTATACTGCTTGTGACGGAACAGTTATCGTCAAAACTGATAATATGACTGTTTCTCCCGATCCTGCAACTCCTTCCGGGAATGAAATTGCTTCAACTCCTTCTTCTTGTACAGGATCAACGGGTAGTATTGAAGTACAAGGAACTGGTGGTGCAGGCGGGTACCAATATTCAATCGATAATGGGGTGACTTGGCAATCAAGTGGCGTGTTTAACAATTTAGCTGCAGGCAATTATACGGTCTTGGTTCAGGATATGAACGGTTGTCAGGGAAGTATTGCTGCTAACGTGCCGCAACCAACTACGCTTGATTTAACGCTTTCGTCCAGCACGAATGTGTCTTGTAACGGAGGTTCAAATGGTTCCGTAGTTACTGCTGTTTCCGGTGGTCAAACTCCATTTACTTATACCTTGAATGGTGGTTCAAGCCAGTCAACCGGAACTTATTCAAATTTGGCGGCTGGTTCATATACGATTCAAATTACAGATGCGAATGGTTGTTCTGATACACAACCTGTGACAATCACTCAACCAACAGATGTAACCTTGTCATTCCTTTCTTCAACAGATGCGGGTTGTTCCGGAAATAACGGAAGTTTGACTGTGTCAGGTGCAGGTGGAACGGGGACTTTGCATTATTCTTTGAATGGTGGAACTGCTCAAACGTCAGCAACATTTAATAATATGGCAGGTGGAACTTATACGGTTCAGGTTGTAGATGATAATGGGTGTTCTGCTTCAGTTCTTGGAACAGTTGATATTGTAAATAACTTAACGGCACTTCTGATTGATAATGATGACGTGACTTGCTTTGGAATCAGTAACGGACAGGTTCAACTTGGAGGAACTGGAACTCCGGCACCATATACTTATTCTTTGGTAGGAGGTACTTCTCAATCATCCAATACGTTTGTTAATTTGGCGGCGGGCACATACAGTTATGTTGTAACAGATGCTAATAACTGTCATGATACGATAGTAGTTACTATTACTCAGCCTACTCCTCTTATCGTTACAACAAACGGTCCTTTGTCTACTTGTATCGGAGGAAGTGTTCTCTTAAGTGCACAGGGAACAGGAGGAACAGCACCTTATGGTTATTCATGGAATCAATCATTGCCAAGCGGCTCAACAAATACAGTTAGTCCAACGATAAGTACAAATTATATTGTAGATGTAACAGACGCAAATGGATGTGTTTTAAGTGGAACAATTCAAGTAGTTGTGAATCCGAAACCGCCAATTAATGCAGGAAATGATCAGACTATCTGTTTAGGAACGCCTGTTGTTCTAGCTGGATCTGGAGGAGTTAGTTATAGCTGGTCTAATGCAGTACCGAATAACACAAGCTTCACTCCGAATTTGGGTGTAAATACCTTGGTTGTAACCGGAACGGATGCCTTTGGATGTACGAACACGGATACAATAATGATTACTGTTGTTCCTGTTCCGAATGCTGCTTTGGGTGCAAATACGGTATTGTCAGGATATCCTGGATTAGTGGTTCAATTTACAAATGGAAGTCAAAATGCAACTAGCTATCATTTTGATTATGATAACGGATCGGATTTTCAAACTGCGAATGTTTCAGCGACCCCAAGTTCAACTTTCAGTCTTCCGGGAACCTATACGGTTGTTCTAACTGCAAGTAACGGAATCTGTCAAGACACCGCAGCATTACAAGTGATCGTTTTCCCTTATGCTCCGTTGGAAGTGGTTGTTCCGAATATTTTCACGCCAAATGGTGATTCGAATAACGATGTGTTTTTTGTGAAATTAGAAAATGCGGTTACCATTGAATTAACAATTGTCAATCGTTGGGGAAATTTCATGGCTAAAATCACAGATATAAATGGTTACTGGGACGGAAGAGTGAATGGGAATTTAGCTCAGGAAGGTGTTTACTTTTACAAGTACACAGTTACGGGGTTAGACGGAACCACTCAGACAGGACAAGGAGATATTCAATTGATGAGAGATTAAAATTCATGACTAGTCTAAAACCTGTATCGGTTATTTAGAACTAGTCACGATCAAAAAGGACTGCATTAATTGCAGTCTTTTTTTGTTTAACTACATTTGTACCATGCGTGTAGTTCGGCAGTTGAATTCAGAGACGAAGTTTAATCATCCAATTCTTACTTTGGGTACCTATGACGGTGTTCATTTAGGACATCAGGAAATTATTCAATCTTTGGTTGAAAAGGCTAAAAGAGAAAATAAGGAATCCGTTCTGTTTACTTTTGAACCGCATCCACGAAAAGTACTTTATCCGGATAGCTATTCTGTAAAATTGATCGATACAGTTGATGAAAAACTGGCGAAGCTTGAAAAATTGGGTTTAGACACAGTAATTCTCTTTCCTTTTACCAAAGAATTTTCGCGCCTGTCTGCAATGGAATTTGTTCGGGATGTATTGGTGAACCAAATTGGTGTAAGTGAAATGCACATTGGCCACGATCATCACTTCGGAAAAAACCGGGAAGGTTCTTTTCAGGAATTACAGGAATTGGGCGAGTTGTACAATTTTAAAGTGTTTCAGCTACCTGCTATTTCTGTAGGTGAGATTACAATCAGCTCTACCAAGATTCGGAATGCCATTTTGGAAGGAAATGCGGAATATGCTTCTGGACTAATGGGAAGTCCATTTGTTTTACAAGGAAAAGTGGTGAAAGGACAACAAATTGGTCGAACGATCGGTTTTCCAACGGCGAATATCGACCTGGACAATACAGAGAAGATTTTCCCGAAAAACGGCGTTTATGCAGCGAAAGCTTATCTTGGAGATAGATCAATTTTTGGAGTAATGAACATTGGTACCAGACCAACTGTTGCAAACAATGGTCAGATTACAATAGAAATCTATCTGTTTGATTTCAATGAAGAAATTTATGATCAGCAGATTAAGGTTGAAGTAATGCAACATATACGTGATGAAAAGCGTTTTGAAAATATAGAAGATTTAAAACATCAAATTCAACTGGATGAAATTACTGCTCGCACTTACTTTTCTTTATATAAGTAACCTCTCTTTTGGACAAGACACCTTGAAAATTTACAGGTGGGAAGAGATTCAAAAAGCAAATCCGGACACCATTCTGGGAATTGATGCATCGAAGTTAAAATGGACTCAGATTCCTGAGAAATTATACACGTTTAAGAATATCAAGTATTTAAATCTTGCTAAAAATAAATTGACTGAACTTCCGAATGAAATGGGAGTTTTTAAATCGCTCAAAACACTTGACGCAACAAAAAATAATATCGACAATGCACCGATTGTTATTTGTCAGATGCCGAAACTTCAGAGGCTTCACTTAGCGCGAAATAAAATAAGTTCATTACCTGCTTGTATTGGATATTTAAGTGATTTAAAAGTGTTAGACATTTGGGATAATCCGATAAATACGTTGCCGGAAGAAATTTCAAGCTTGAAAAAACTGGAAGCTGTAGATATGAGAGCGATCTTGTTAGGTCCTCATTTTCAGCAAAAATGGCAAGAGTCTATGCCGCAGGTAAAGTGGTATTTTGACCCGCCGTGTCATTGTGTAGAATGAGAATCCGCGAAAGCGGATGAAGACTGAGGCTCCGTCTCACAAGACGGAAAAGCCGAGGGATAGCGAAAGTCCGTCAAGGCAGAAAGACTGAGGCTCCGTCTCACTTTGATCCGAAACGATCAGGATTGATCTGTTTTGGATGAAGACGGAAAAGCCGAGGGAATGGCATAGATATAAAAAAGATACTGCTAATCACTACTATTCGAAATAAGTGGCATTCCACGCAGATACGCCATAGATTAGGCATGAATAGGGTATGGATACTCCGTATATTAAGCATAGATACCCCACCTTTTGTGAAATTCCGGCAGGAAGAATCGGGAGGGATTTACGTTATAAAATCGCCATTAGATTTACTTTAATCTGCTCAATCTGAAAAATAATTATTTTTTTTTCCAACCTTTTAAAAAAGAGAACATCATAGAGGTGTCAAGTATATATCAGAAATCTCTCTGATTGGTTTGGTAAATTGGGTTTTAGGTTTGGAAAAGGGTACTATTTGGATTGTACCCTTTTTCATTTTATAGAATTTCCACTCACAAAAACTGAGTTTATTTTTTCTCTGCGGTAAAAAAATTACATCTGTTTCAATTCAACTTCGAAAATTTGAGTCCAGAAATCAGTAATTGAAATTCCCGCTTCTGCTAACATTTGAGGAACCAAACTTGCTGCCGAGAATCCGGGAGTTGTATTCACTTCAATCACATGCGGAATATCATTTACAAGCATAAAATCAATTCGGGCAATGGATTTTAATTGAAGCAAACTGTAAACCTCCTTCGATGTTTTCCAAACTTCATTGCGAATGGAATCCGGAATCCGTGCTGGTGTAATTTCCTGGGATTGTCCCAAATATTTCGCTTCGTAATCAAAAAAGTCATTTTCAGTTACAATCTCCGTCAAAGGCAAAGTAATCAATCCGTTTGATGAACGGTAAATTCCACAGGTAACTTCCGTTCCTTTCAGGAATGATTCGATTACTACGGTATCTCCTTCTTCAAATGCTTTGTCCAATGCGTTTTGTAAATCTTCTGCCTTGGAAACTTTGCTGATCCCGAAACTGGAACCTGAATCCGAAGGTTTCACAAAACAAGGCAGCCCCAATTCATCCAGAATTTGATCGGTAGAGAATTCATTTCGGGATTTTAAGAAAAGAGACTTCGCAACCGGAATCCCAAAACGGGATAAAAACTGGTTACAATACCATTTATCAAAACTCAATTCGGAAGCCAGTGCATTTGAATTGACGTAGGGAACTCCTTTCATGTCTAGCAAGGCTTGAATTTTTCCATTCTCTCCCGGATTTCCATGAATATAGATCAGCCCGATATCAATTTTACGCTCCCCGCCGTTTGTTGCGTAGCTCATACTTTCAATTGAAAAGGGAAACTTTTCCGAACCACTTGGAACAAACCAGCCACTTTCGACTACATGGATTGGAACTACTTCATACTCTTTTGGGAAATTATCTAGGATGGTTTGAGCACTTTTCAAAGAGATCTCAAATTCCGAAGAATATCCACCACAAAACAAACCAACCAGCTTCATATCGTTATTTTTTACAAAATTAGTGGATAATTAGACCTCCATTTTAATGAATTCGAAAAGTTTTCAGAATCGATTGTTAAAAGCTTCGTATCTGCATTGCATTCTTGCAGAAACATTCTTTCTATATTTGTGCAACTTACAATCGATTTATGAAGTTTTTTCAGAAGCTTAAGGCATTTGTTTGGAGCAAGCATTTTTTGAAGCATTCTTTCTTCATTTTGCTTACCTATATTATCGTGATTTGGATTCTTATATTCTATTTGGATTCTTATACAAATCACGGTGAAAAAATTGATGTTCCGAATGTTGTTGGATTAAACACGGGAAGTGCACAATCTAAACTGGAAACTTTGGAATTGAAAATAGAAGTATTGGATTCTATTTATAAACCTGAATTGCCTGCTGGAACTATTGTTACCCAAGATCCGCTTCCAACTTCCAAATCAATGGTTTGTGTAAAACCGGGGCGCATTATCCGTGTTCAGGTTTCCAAAAAATCACGTTTAGTTGAAATGCCGAGTTTAATTGATAAATCAGAGCGTATTTCGGAAAGTATTCTGAAGAACAGAGGGTTGAAGTGCCGTAAAAATTATGTTCCAACTACTGAATCCAACGGAGCAGTGTTAAGACAGCTTTATAATGGAAAAGAAATCAAGGAAGGAACAAAAATCCCTGTCGGAAGTATCATTACTTTGGTTGTAGGGCAGAATAATGCCGCACAGCCGGTTACAGTAATTGATTTAATCGGGTTGACAATATCTGACGCTAAAGCACGTTTAAGTGGAATATCGCTACAGATTTCAGTTGGTGCATGTGATGGATGTACAAACGCTGCGGATTCAACCAATGCTGTTATTTACTCTCAAAGTCCTGAGTTTATCGAGGGAGTTACTGTTTCATCAGGTACAACAATCATGGTTTCGGCTGAAAAAAGGTAGGTAATTTTTGATTAGATGAAATTTAGTTTAGTATCCGTTTTTGTATTTGTTATTGGTTTTGTTTCATTCGGACAGGAAGTTCTAAGTCCTATTGGTGCAATGAAAAGGGAGGGTTCAAAGAAAAGATCCCTGAATTTGAAAAGCACAACCAATATTGACAGCACTTTTGTGTATTCGTTTGATACCTTGTCTTTACCCCTTTTAGATGAGTTCTCTCATTCGAAGTTTCCGGTATTGGATGCCCAACCGGGAGATGCGAATGTTACGGAACAAGAATTCTTTTATCTCACAGATAATGTGTCAAATGTCCCTTTGACAAATGATAAAATGTTCTCCACTTCTCCAACAAAGCGCTACACTACAGCAGCAGGAATAACGACCCAAACGGATTTGCCTTTGATCACTATCAAAATGGCAGATTTTCAACATTATCCGGTCGTTTATTCCTCCATTCAGCTTTATCCTCCCTATAACATTCACGATACCCTGGATTTTGCGAATGATATCGATACGATCAACTTGTCAAACCCGGACGTAAAACAAGATTCGGTTATCGTATTCTTTGCTCATGATGTAAGCCCTGATAAGTATTGGACGGATTTGTCTACGTATCATAATTACACACATGCTATAAATCCATGGACATTGGGAGTGGTTACTTTTGATGGATTGGACGAGACAGGATACCCTTATGCAATTGGCACAACCCAAACAGGTTACGCAGATTACCTAACGTCTAAGACAATCGACCTCTCTTCTTATGCTCCGAATGACTCTATTTATCTCAGTTTTTTAGTTCAGCGTCAGGGATTTGGTGATGCTCCGGAGCAACAAGATTCATTAGTCCTGGAATTTTTTGATCAGGGTGCTGATGAGTGGCAACGTGTTTGGGCACTCAACGGAGGGCCGCTAGGTGATTTCAAACTGGGACACTTGCGAATTATTAATGCAGCATACCTGACAAATGGATTTAAATTCCGTTTTAAGAATTACGGAGCACTTTCCGGAATGCTGGATGAATTCCACTTGGATTATGTTCATTTAAGAAGCGGAAGTGGTCGTCAGGATACGCTCTTCAAGGATTTTGCTTTTGTTTACAAGATTGGATCGCTCATTGAACAATACACAGAAGTTCCTTGGGAACATTGGGTAAATGACCCGACACACATGAACCCGAAAGTCAAAGTAACGGTTCGAAACGGCTCTAATATTTCGGAGAACATTTCAGATGGATCGGTAAAAGTTGATTTCAATGGGGTTAATGAGGGTTCTTTTGTATTGCTCGGGCAGTATTTGTCCGGAGATAGTGATTTAAGCGGTGATAGCATCAATTACTTTCCAAGAACAACGATCACCAGTTACCATGATTTTACCGGTGGTTATACCTTCTCCACGGCGCCTTCAGTTAACACCAAAACATTTGACATCATTGGAAATGCGGCAGCTCCCTTTCCGAATTTAACAATGAATGATTCTTCATACACGCAGCAGGTATTTGAAAATGTCTATGCTTATGATGACGGATCAGCCGAAGCGGCATATGGAATTTCGCAAGTACAAGGTAGAGTTGCACTTAAATTTGAACCATATCAGGCTGATACCTTACTTGGGGTCAGAATGTGTTTTGTGCCAACGGTAAAAGATTTATCCAACAAATTGTTCTTACTGACAGTTTGGGGTGATAATAATGGTGTTCCGGGATCAGTTCTATATGAAGATCAGTTTTTCTATCCAAGAACTCCAATTTATGAAGACGAGCGTGGAGTTTATACCGATTATTTATTGAAAGACACAAGACTTCCACTAGGAGCTGGTGCATTTTATGTTGGAATGAGACAAATTGATGTAGATCCTTTGAATATTGGATTTGACAAGAATACACCACAAACCGGAAAATTATTTTTCTCCTTAAATGGAGGTGTTAATTGGTCGAATTCTTCACAATCAGGGGTTCCAATGATCAGGCCGATTATTAAAACTGCAGACAACTACAATCTTGCAGTGGGCGAATTGGAAAAAGAAGAGATCGATTGGAATGTTTATCCAAATCCTACAACAGGAGTTGTGAATATCGAATGGAGATCAGAAGGTGCATTTCCGGGAGCAGTTTTAGTTGATTCACAAGGACGTATACTTTTAAATGTTGAGGCGGATAACCTTCGTTTTGACTTGAGTGATGCTCCGGGAGGAATTTACTTTTTGAGATTAAACAACTCGCAAATAGTTAAAAAAATTATCAGATAAGATGAATGAGGATGTTCAGGATGTTGAGCAAGAAGAAGAAGAACTTTTTGAACATTACCGTTTTAAAGCTGATCCGGGACAAGAGTCCGTTCGGATTGATAAATACTTATTAGATCGACTTCCAAATACTTCACGGAATAAGATTCAATCGGCAGCCAAGAATGAAAGTGTAGTGGTAAACGGTAAACCCGTAAAATCCAACTACAAAATAAAGCCGCTAGATGAAGTAGCGATTGTTTTGCCTTATCCTGTTCGTGAACTGGAATTAATTCCGCAGGATATCCCCATAGACATTGTTTACGAAGACAATGAAGTGATTGTAGTGAACAAGGCTGCAAACATGGTTGTTCATCCCGGATATGGCAATTATACCGGAACTTTGGTCAATGCATTGGTCTATCATTTCGATAATTTACCGGAACGCAAGTCAGATTACTTTGGAAGACCCGGTTTGGTACATCGTTTAGATAAGCATACAACCGGAATTATGGTTGTTGCGAAAACAGAAGATGCTCTTACCAAGCTGGCGAAACAGTTTTACGACCGAACCACCGAAAGGAGGTATCAGGCACTTGTTTGGGGAGATCTGGAAGAAGATGTACGAATTGAAGGGAATTTGGGACGTTCATTGACTAATAGAAAGGTAATGACCGTCTTTCCTGATGGAGATTACGGAAAGCATGCTGTAACCCATGTTACTGTTTTAAAACGTTACGGATTGGTCACTTTGGTTGAATGTAAACTGGAAACAGGAAGAACGCATCAAATCCGAACTCACCTGAAATGGCAAGGTCATCCATTGTTCCATGACCTGGAATATGGAGGTGATCGGATTGTTAAAGGCACCACGCATGATAAGTACAAACAGTTTATTTCAAATTGTTTTGATTTGATTCCCGGACAAGCATTACACGCTAAATCCTTAGGATTCCAACATCCAAAAACAGGAGAGTGGATGCAATTTGAATCTGATTTACCAGACGGATTTCAAGTTTTACTGCAAAAATGGGATAGATACGTCGCGGAGTAAATAATCACAAAAAGCACTTTAGACGTTTTTTTTTCCTATATAAATGGTGCGTATTCAAAATTTTAATTTAATTTCGGCAATCATGATGACTGATTAACTATAACTTTAAGCCAATGGTTGGTCTATTATCCCGTGTTTATTATAAAAAAGATTGCACCTTGCTATGAATGTTAAAACGCTTATTTTATCTGGACTTTTAATTGTTTCCAGCGTGTCTTTCGGACAAGTGAAACAAATTAAAGATGCAAATACTCAGTTTAGAAGTGGAAATTACTGCGAAGCAGCAGCAAAATGTGAATTAGCCTATTCAAAAATCAAACGTAAGTCTAAATCAGGTCTTGCTATGAAAGGTGATATGGCTTTTAAAACAGCTGAATGTTACAGAATGCAGGATAATTTCAAAAGAGCTAATGAGTGGTATGAAAAAGCCATCTTGTTGAAGTTCCAGAAAAAAGAACCTCTTGTTTTGTTATATAACGGGGATATGCTTCGTCAAATGAGTGACTTGAAAAAGGCTCAGGAGAATTACAATGCATATAAAGCGTTAGTTCCGGATGATCCCAGAGCTGATGTAGGTATCGCTTCGTGCAAAATGTATGAAGAGTTTAAAGAAAATAGAACACGTCACACGGTTTCCAATGTAAAAGCCTTGAATAAAGAAGGATTTGAAATGGCGCCAATGTTCGTTGATAAGAAAGAAACTAAAATCGCTTTCGGAACATCAAGTGAGCGTGAAGGTCTTGAAGGAAAAGCAAAAGATCCTTTGACTTGTCAGAAATACATGGATATCTTCGTTTCTGAATTGGATAAAAAAGGAAACTGGTTAGAGCCGAAACCAATCGTTGGAGATAGTATTAATACAGAAGATAGCGAAGGTACTTTATGTATTGATGCACGTGGTAAAACGATGTTCTTTACACGTTGTCCAAGTTTGAAAAAGAAAAATTTAGGTTGTGACATTTACATGTCTGAACTTGGAGGAAAAGGATGGGAACGTCCTAAAAAGCTTTCTTTGAAGCCAAACGATACATTATCTGTTGGTCACCCATGTGTTACTGATGATGCGAAATTCTTGATTTTTGCTTCTGATATGCCAGGTGGACAAGGTGGTCACGATTTGTGGTACACAACTTATGATAAAAAAGGTGATTCTTGGTCAATGCCAGTGAATATGGGGCCTGAAATCAATACAGCAGGAAATGAATTATTCCCAAGCTTTGCGAAAAACGGAGATTTAATCTATGCTTCTGACGGTCTTCCGGGAATGGGAGCATTGGATATGTTCCGTGCTGAAAAAATAGCAGATAAAAATCAATGGGAAAAACCAACAAACTTCGGTTCTCCAATCAACTCTGAATTTAACGACTACGCAATGGTTCAGGTAGATGATCGTAAAGGTTACTTTACTTCTGAGCGTAAAGGAAATGTTGGTGAGCAATTCAGCCCGGATCTTTGGATGTACGAATTACCTCCAAATATTTTCAGCTTGAAGGTGAATGTGTTTGACTTATTGGATAAAACACGCCAAACGAAAATTGAAGGTGTAAAAGTGGTTGTTACAGGTTCGAATGCAAATGAGAAATGGGAAGGTTTAACTTCAAAAGACGGTTCTGTATTTTGGGATAAAAAACCAAACGGAGATCGTTACATTGCAGAAGAGTCTGATTACAAAATCACGATTTCAAAAGAAGGATATTACGAAGACAAGAACGGAGCTTCTGTCTCAACAAAAAATTTGATATACAATCAGGATTTCGTATTGGATATGGGATTATTCCCAATCAAAAGACCAATTCGTCTTCCGGAGGTACGTTACCCCTTGGCAAAATGGGATTTGTTAGTTGACTCTACAATTAACTCAAAAGATTCCTTGATCTTCGTTTACAACTTATTGAATGAATTCCCTGGATTGGTATTGGAGTTGAGTTCACATACTGACCCGCGTGGTAATGATGTATACAACCAGGTTCTTTCTGAAAACCGTGCTAAAGCTTGTTACAAGTACTTAGTTGAGGAAAAAGGAATTGATCCACGAAGAATTATTCCGGTTGGAAAAGGGGAGCGTGAGCCAAGAACTGTTTACTTGTTAGCAGGTAAATACATGGAGTCTGAATTAAAAGATGCAGAAGGGAATGTTATTCCGGGAGCACAGGCGATTGTCTTGAAAGAAGCTTACATGAACCAGTTCAAGAAAACAAATAAGAAATTGTTTGAACTCTTGCAACAGTTCAACAGACGTACGGAAGGTAGAGTTGTTACTTTGGACTTCGATCCAAACACATATCCTCCTGCAAATCCGGATTACTTGATATTTAAACCGCTTCCAAAAGCGAAGTAAGTTTCAAAATAAGAGAAAGCACTGCTTTCGATAAAAGACAAGCGTCAGCGCAGTCACAAAAAAAGGTCTTTGTTTCAAAGGCCTTTTTTTGTGGGCTTTCCTCTCAATTGAATTTTGTAACTTTGCCCTTTCAAATTTTAGTATGTCAGATATTCGATACAATTTACGAGGAGTTTCCGCAGGAAAAGAAGAAGTGCATAATGCGATCAAAAAAGTCGATAAAGGCTTGTTCCCAAAAGCATTCTGTAAAATCGTACCCGATTATTTGACAGGTGACGAAGAGTATTGTATTGTCATGCACGCAGATGGTGCAGGAACAAAATCCTCATTGGCTTACATGTATTGGAAGGAAACCGGTGATGTTTCCGTTTGGAAAGGAATTGCACAAGATGCATTGATCATGAATATTGATGATTTATTGTGTGTAGGTGCAACAGAGAATATTTTGCTTTCTTCTACGATTGGAAGAAATAAGAATTTGATCACCGGAGAAGTCATAGCGGCAATTATTAACGGAACGGAGGAATTATTAGAAACGCTTCGCGGACAGGGAATCGGAATTTACTCGACAGGTGGTGAAACTGCTGATGTGGGTGATTTGGTTCGAACAATTATTGTTGATTCAACAGTTGTATGTCGTATGAAGCGCTCGGAAGTTATTTCCAATCATACCATTCAAGGTGGAGATGTAATTGTAGGATTGGCTTCCTATGGTCAGGCAACTTATGAGAGTGAATACAACGGAGGAATGGGTTCTAACGGACTTACTTCTGCACGTCATGATGTCTTCAATAAAACATTGGCTGCAAAATACCCTGAAAGTTTTGATGCTGCAGTTCCTGCTGATTTGGTGTATTCCGGATCCAAAAATTTGACAGATCAAGTGGATGGAGTTTCGATAGACGCTGGAAAATTGGTTCTTTCTCCGACAAGAACATATGCACCGGTAATCAAAGCGATTTTAGATTCGTGTCGTTCATCTATTCACGGAATGGTTCATTGTTCGGGTGGAGCACAAACAAAAGTGCTTCATTTTGTGGATGATGTTCACGTGATTAAAGATAATTTGTTCCCAATTCCACCGCTTTTCAGAATGATTCAGGAAGAATCCGGCACAGATTGGAAAGAAATGTACAAAGTCTTTAATATGGGGCACCGCATGGAGGTCTATTTACCGGAAAGCGAAGCACAGCAAATTATCGAAATCAGTCAATCGTTTGGGATCGATGCACAAATTATTGGCCGGGTTGAGGCAATGTCGGGAAAACAGGTAACTGTTCGCTCCGAAGTTGGTGAGTTCGTGTACAACTAAGAATAAGCGTCCAGTCCACCAAGGCGAATAGGATCTGAAAAAGAATTAAAAGATTAGAAATATAGATGCAAGATTTATTAAGTAAACTGGAAGCAATTCATTTTCGATTTGTAGAGGTTGGTAAAATGATTACCGACCCCGAAATCATTTCGGATATGGAGCGCTACGTGAAATTGAATAAAGAATACCGGGATTTAGAAGAGGTAGACAACGCTTATAAATCCTACAAAAATGTTTTGGACAATTTAAAAAGTTCAAAAGAAATGTTGGAAGTTGAGACAGATCCGGAAATGCGCGAGATGGCAAAGATGGAGATCAACGAATTGGAAGAACAAAGGCCTCTAATTGAAGAAGAGATCAAAGTATTGTTGATTCCTAAAGATCCGGAAGATGATAAAAATGCGATTATTGAATTACGTGCAGGAACCGGTGGAGATGAGGCGTGTATTTTCGTAGAAGATATTTTCCGAATGTATACGATGTATTTCAAGGAAGTGGGTTGGTCTTATGAGATCGTGAACTCTTCTGAGGGCTCAGCAAAAGGGTATAAAGAAATTTCAATGAGCATTACCGGAGCAGGAATTTATGGAATGCTGAAATTTGAATCAGGGGTGCATCGTGTACAACGTGTTCCTGAAACAGAATCACAAGGCCGCGTGCATACGTCTGCGATCACTGTAGCGGTCTTGCCTGAAGCTGAAGAAGTAGATTTTGAACTAGACATGAATGATGTCCGTAAAGACACCTTTAGAGCTTCCGGAGCGGGTGGACAGCACATTAACAAAACAGAGTCGGCTATTCGTTTAACACACATTCCAACCGGAACAGTGGTTGAATGTCAGGATGGACGATCCCAGCATAAAAATTTGGCACAAGCCATTTCCGTATTGCGTTCACGTTTGTATCAAGCCGAGTTGGATCGAATTCATCAGGAACGTGCTGCACATCGGAAAACTTTGGTTTCTACCGGAGACCGTTCTGCAAAAATCAGAACTTACAATTATCCGCAAGGACGTATTACAGATCACCGAATTAATAAAACGATTTATAATTTAAGTGCATTTATGAATGGCGATGTTCAGGAAATGATTGATGCACTGAAAATGGCAGAGAATGCTGAAAAAATGAAAGGCGAGTTGAATTAAAAATTCAAAATGCAAAATTGAAAAGGAGAGCAAGTACTGCTTTCGATGAGTACGCCGTGGTGGAAAGTCTGACGTTGATCAATTATAAAACTCTCACAATGAATGGGAGTTTTTTTCGTTTACCGAGTACGTTTAACCGAATAATAACAACCATTCACCATTTTTTTGATCGTTTTTGAAAAGATAAATGCGAATTTTACACCTCAACTCAACAATATGAAATTAGGATTACCCATTTTATTTGTTCTAATCACTGCAATTTCTTTCGGTCAGGGGAACGCAACCTTGAGTGGAACGGTTAAAGATCAATCAAAAGGAGAAGAACTTATTGGTGCAATTGTCCGTGTAAAGGATCAAAAATTAGGTGCTGTTACCAATGAATATGGTTTCTATTCTTTGACTTTACCGGTTGGAAAATATACGATTCAAATTTCAGCGGTAGGATACCTCTTAATGGAAAAGGAACTGGATCTTTCTGTCTCACAATCAATCGATTTTCAATTGAAAACAGAACAAGATGAAAAAGAGCTGGAAGAAGTGGTTGTTTCCTCGGACAGACCAGACGGGAATGTGCGGGATCCGTTGATGGGAGTGGAGAGAATTGATCCAAAAGAAATTTCTAAAATCCCAGTGATTTTTGGTGAAAAGGATTTGATCAAAACCATGCAATTACTTCCGGGTGTAAAGAATGCCGGAGAAGGAAGTTCGGGGTTTTATGTTCGTGGTGGTGGCGCAGACCAGAATTTGATCTTATTGGATGAAGCCCCGGTTTACAATGCAAGCCACTTATTGGGTTTTTTCTCGACGTTTAATTCGGACGCAATCAAAGATGCCATGCTCTACAAAGGAAACCAACCTTCCAATTATGGCGGGCGACTTTCCTCTGTGCTAGATATTAAAATGAATGACGGAAACCAAAAACGCTACAATGTCGGTGGAGGAATTGGTCTGATTTCTTCTAAACTGATTATTGAAGGTCCCATAGCGAAGGATAAAGCATCTTTTTTAATTTCCGGAAGAAGAACTTACGCCGATCTGTTCCTGAAATTATCAGACAAGTTCAAAGACAACAAACTGTTTTTCTATGATTTGAATGCTAAGGTGAATTACCGCATTGGGAAAAAAGACCGTTTGTTTTTGTCGGGATATTTTGGGAGAGACAAATTAGGTTTGGGAGATGTTTTCGGGATCAATTGGGGGAATACTACCGGAACACTGCGCTGGAATCACATCATCAATGAAAAGTGGTTTTCAAACACGTCATTTATTTACAGTAAATACGATTACAAAATATCCATTTCCGGTGGAGACGTGAAGTTTGATATTACTTCACAAATTCAGGATTTCAACCTAAAACAGGAATTTCAGTGGTTCCCGAATAACCGGAATAAAGTGAAAATGGGATTAAATGTCATCAATCACGGAATTACTCCGGGACAAATTGACGCAAACGCAGAATCCGGAATTAATGTGAAGCGGTTAAAACCAACTAATTCCATTGAAAATGCGGTGTACATAACAAACGATTATACCATTACTGAGAACTTTACGATGAGTTATGGTTTGCGCGGGTCTAATTTAATGGCACTTGCGAGCGGTGATGAAATGTATACCTTTAATCCGGACGGAACAGTTGCAACGACTGATACTTGGTCGAAAAACAAGTTGCTGAAATCCTATTTCTTTGTTGAACCGAGACTTTCGTTCAGTTGGCAATACCTGAAAGGACAATCCATTAAAGCAGCATATGCCCGAAACACACAAAATATTCATCAGGTATCGAATTCAACTTCCGGTTCACCAACAGATGTGTGGCTTTCTTCCAGTTTGAATATCAAACCCGAGATTTCAGATCAGGTGGCTTTGGGGTGGTTCAAGAATTTCTTTGATAACAAATTGGAGTTGAGTACAGAAATTTACTACAAATGGATGCAGAATCAATTGGACTATAAAAATGGTGCAAATGAGCAGGCAAACGAACGTTTGGAGGGAGAACTGCTTTCCGGAATTGGTCGTGCATACGGTTTGGAAATTATGTTGAAGAAGAAATCCGGAAAGTTTACAGGTTGGATTGGTTATACACTTTCCCGAACAGAACGTAAAATTGACGGGATTAATGACGGGAAATGGTATTTGGCAAAACAAGATAGAACACATGATCTTTCTGTTGTCGGGATTTATGATATTACACCCAAATGGTCCATTTCTGCATTGTTTGTTTTCTATACCGGAAATGCAGTGACTTTCCCTTCTGGGAAGTATCAGGTTGACGGTCAAACCTATTTTATTTATACGCAGCGAAATGGTTACCGCATGCCAAATTATCATCGCCTGGATTTGGGAGTAACTTGGTTGCGCAAGAATACGAAGAAGTTTGAAAGCAGTTGGAATTTCTCTATTTACAATGCGTATGCTCGTGAGAATGCCTATTCCATCACATTTAGAGAAAACAAAGATGATCCATCCAAAACGGAAGCTGTTCAAACGACTTTGTTCCGAATAGTTCCTGCAATTACTTACAATTTTAAATTCAAATAAGAGCCAGCAATGGCTGGTGATAAAAGACAAGCGTTAGTGCGGTCATAAAAGCACAGCTTTCGATATGAATCCACGGAAGTGGATTGAGAAAATTAAAGAATAGAAAGGATCCACGGAAGTGGATTGAACAAATTAAATGCAACAAAGATGAAATTATTAATTACAGCCCTTGTTTCTTTTGCTTTTCTTCTTGGTTTTTCAAGTTGTGAAAAAGTCATAGATGTAGATCTGAATGATACGGAACAAAAAGTGGTCATAGAAGGAAGTATTTTAAGAGGCGATACCGTTCAACGTATTCGGATTACAAAAACTCAAAATTTTGATGAGAGCGCGGCACCTCCTACAGTAGATAATGCATCCATAACGGTCATTGATAATTTTGGGAATGCCGGAACGTTTACTTTTGTAGGTAATGGTTGGTACGAATTAACGAATTATCCCGGTTTTGAAGGACGGACTTATAGTTTGACAGCAGTTGTGGAAGGAACATCCTATTCAGGAAGCAGCACGTTACCTTCTTATCAGTCTCTGCAGGATTTATACGTGGATTTCTATCCTTTTGGCGCCGATACGCTCATTTCCCTTGTTCCTGCTCATTTCGACCAGCAGGGAATCGCAAACTACTATCAATTCCATGTGTATGTAAATGGTGAGCGGGATAAAAGTATTTATATCCAAAACGATCAGTTCACAGACGGAAATCTCACCATTGAGCCTTTATTCATCTCTGAACTGGAAATCGGGGATACTGTTCGGGTAGATTTTTTCTGTATTGACAAACCGGTACATACCTATTTCAATCAATTGGGAGTAAATTCATCCAGTAGTGCAACTCCAACCAATCCGATTTCCAATCTGAATGGAGGTTGTTTGGGTTATTTTTCAGCAAGAACATTTGATTCACGTACAATTATAGTTGGTCAGTAGGATCTGATTTGTTTTTAGTACTATTTGCTTATCTTTGGACGCTTAAAAATAGTTTGATGACAAGACTGGAATTGATTCAGCAAATTCGGGAGAAGAAATCGTTTTTATGCGTTGGTTTAGATACCGACCTGGATAAAATTCCTGCTCATTTGTTGCAGACGGAAGATCCTGTCTTCGAATTCAATAAGGCAATTATTGATGCAACCAAAGATCTGTGTGTAGCTTATAAACCAAATATCGCATTTTATGAGGCTTTGGGTCCGAAAGGGTGGGAATCGTTGAAGAAAACCATCGACTATATTCCTTCTCATTGCATGACCATTGCAGATGCTAAGCGCGGAGATATTGGAAATACATCTACTTATTATGCAAAAACATTCTTTGAATATCTGAATTGTGATGCAGTAACAGTTGCTCCGTATATGGGAGAAGATTCCGTTACGCCTTTTCAGGAATTTAAAGATAAATGGGTGATCTTATTAGCACTCACTTCTAATAAAGGTGCTTTGGATTTTCAATTCACAACGGATGCTTCCGGTGAAGAATTGTATAAAAAAGTATTAAAAAAGAGCTCTAAATGGGGTTCTGAAAATAATCTGATGTATGTTGTGGGAGCAACACGAGCTGAAGGAATAGCTGAAGTTCGTAAAATTGTTCCCAATCACTTTTTTCTGGTACCCGGAGTTGGAGCACAAGGTGGAAGCTTAGAAGATGTAGCTAAATATGGTTGGAACAACGACTGTGGTTTATTAGTAAATGCATCGAGATCTATTATTTATGCATCGAGTACCACTGATTTTGCAACGGAGGCTAGAAAAGAAGCTCAGAAGTTACAGGCAGAAATGGCTCAGATTTTGACAGCGAAGAATTTCTAAAACGGAATTTCCATGGTTGATTATGTAGAAAAACTCATCATTTTTATCAGCACCCCGATTTATGTGTTGCTGATTCTGGGTGAAATTATTCTGAGTAATTGGAACGACAGGAAATTATATTCGGTTGGTGATACGATTCAAAACCTCTATTTGATGATCTCAAATATGGGAATCGATGTGCTCATGCGTGGAATTACTTTGTTCGTTCTCATGCTATTCTTTGATTACCGATTAGTAAACTGGGATACACATACTTGGTATTACTGGGGTTTACTTTTTCTGGCGGAAGATTTTATTTTCTACTGGATTCATCGAATTGACCACATGGTGCGCTTCTTTTGGGCAATTCATGTAACACATCATTCTTCCGAACGATTTAACTTTACAACCGGATTCCGATCTTCCGTATTTCAACCTGTTTATCGATTTATTTGGTTCATTCCGTTGGTTTTTATTGGTTTCGAACCATTTGACATTTTTATCATGTATTCGATTACCCAAACCTATGGCATTTTGGTTCATACCAAAGCAGTCAGAAAAATGGGGGTGTTAGAATATATTTTGATAACCCCTTCACATCATCGGGTTCACCATGCTTCCAATGTAGAATACTTGGATAAGAATATGGGAATGATCCTGATTATCTGGGATAAATTATTTGGTACTTTTCAAGCTGAAATTGACGGACTTCCTATTCAATATGGGTTGTATGAAAAGCAGATCAGTCAAAACCCTGCCAATGTGATTTTTCATGAATGGGTTTCCATTTACAAAGATGTCTGCAAAGCAAAAGGATTGAAAAATAAATGGTTGTATATTACCAAACCACCGGGATGGAGTCATGATGGAAGTACCATGACGTCGAAAGAATTGCGTGATCACATCAAACAAGCACAAAAAGAATAGTATGGAAGAGATGAAAAAAGAATTGGCAGATGTGATTCGTGCCTATCATCAAAAAGGTTGGTCTCCAGCCACTTCTACAAACTATTCTTTCAGATTGGATGAAAATCCACAAGTAATTATCGTTTCTAAATCGGGAATAGACAAATCCGTTTTCTCAGCTGCTGATTTTATGGAGGTGGATCTTCTGGGAAAAGCACTTCCGGCATATGAAGGAATTCGCGCTTCAGCAGAAACATTGATTCATTGCAAATTGTATCAATTGTTCCCCGAAATGAGATGCATTGTTCACAGCCATTCCATTTATTCTGTTTTGCAATCCATGACGAACCAAAACGAGGTAGAATTGAGCGGATATGAGGTGTTGAAAGGATTTGAAGGCATCAAAACACACGATACAACGGCTCAAGTTCCTATTTTTGATAATACCCAAGACATGCCTGCTTTTGCGGAAGTTTTAGAGCGGGAAAAGAACCGATTGACCGTTCCAGCATTCATTATGCGTCAGCATGGAACGTATGCTTGGGGAAGAAACCTATTTGAAGCCAAGCGCCATTTAGAAACGGCAGAATATTTGTTTGAAGTAGACTGGAAGTATAAAGGATATTGACCATCCAAAAGTCTGGGCACATTCTTAAAACAGCCTATTTGTTACAAGTAGTTTTGTAACTTTAAATTGAAATTTAACCCATACAATAAATCATGAGAAACCTTGTCGCATTATTTACCCTTTTGACTGGTTTGAGCCACTTATCTGCACAGACATTTTCGCCTCAAAACAGTGGCGTTTCCACACAGTTGAATGGAATCTGTTTTTCTAGCCCTTCCGTAGGAATGGTGGTGGGTAATTCGGGGGTAATTCGCAAAACAACTAACGCGGGATTATCATGGACAGCTTCTATTTCCGGAACTGCCTACGATCTGACTGGAATTGCGTTTTTAAGCGGAACCACCTACATTGCGGTTGGTAAGACAGGAACTATTATCAAGACTACGAATGCTGGAGCAAGCTGGTCAACAGTCAATTCAGGTACCACAAACGATCTGACAGGAATTTTCATCAACGGTTTGAATTTGTATGTTACCGGGACAAATGGAACCATTTTAATCTCTTCCAATTCCGGGAATGCCTGGACAGCGACCAATACGGGAATCTCTTTCAAGTTAAATAAGATCTTTTTTATTTCCGAATTCATTGGTTATGCCGTAGGTGATGGCGGAACGATCCTGAAAACAATCAATGCGGGACAAGGTTGGAATTTTCAAACCAGCGGAACCAATACTCATTCGTTGACAGATATTTACTTTACGGATGGAAATACCGGCGTTGTAACGGGTGGAATTACCGCGTCAAATGAGGCAATCATTTTGCGAACAACAAATGGAGGATCGATGTGGACTTCAGATGATTTTCCGAGTGCTTTTTTAAGTGGAGTAAGTTTCTTCCCTGATCATTCTGTTGGATATGCAGTTGGTGGAAGTATCACAGGAAATGCAAGTATGATTTTAAAAACTACGGGTCAGGGTGCTTCCTGGTCACCGATCTCTTCCAGTTCTTCACGCCAATTGGCTGTGTGTTTTCCGGGGAACGGAATCGGGTATTCATGCGGACTAAATGGAACAATTCTGCGTTTGGCTTCGAATACATTGGGGATAGAGGAACCTGAAAATGAGTTGGATATTCAAATTAGCCCGAATCCGGGTAAGGGGATTTTCTATGTTTCTTCAGAACTAAATGAGGATTTTTCGATGGAAGTGTTTTCAGCAGAAGGAATGCAACTAACAGATGTTTGCACCTCTTCGATTATTGATTTGAGTCATTGTCCATCGGGAATTTATTATGTACTCATCCAGTCAGAAAGATCAACTATTATGCGTAAATTGGTGAAAGAATAAAAAGGACGAATTATGGATTGGAACTTACTGGTCTTTGTTTTAAGTTGTTTGTTGATCCTATTCCAATTGATCACGCTTTTTGTGAAATTGCGTTCTGGAAAGGGCATTTTCTATTTGATTTCCATTTGCAGTATCGTTTGGGGAATCCTGTTTTATTTCTTCTACGGCTTTCCCATGGATGAGGGAACCCTTTCAGTAAATGAAATTCCAGCTTATGAAAGAGGGTTCCAGATAACTGCTTGCCTCTTGTTAACAAGTGTAGTCTCTTTAGCAGTGAATTTTTTCTGGAGGAGGAAGAAGGAATAGGAAGCTATTAATAGTTTCATTCCATTAGATAATCAGTTACAATTTGCTTTGGGTTCCAAGGATTCCAATCCGATTTCTTTTCTTCGTTTATTGAAAAGTTCCAATTGCTCTCCACAAAACTTCTCGTTAGTGTATTGCCCGTAATAAATGGGTTTATTCATGTTTTTTTGGCAGCGGTCATACCACCAGGCATAATGTTTTGGGGGCATATTTCCTTTGTCTAATTCGGATTTGAATAAGTCTTTTAATGCTACAAAATCACTTTCTAAAGTGAAATGCAGGATCAATCCCATCGAAGTTTCATTACCTACGCGTTTCAAAGAAGGATAACCAAGTTGCTTTGTCAGAGCTGCAAAATTCTGTTTGTTGATAGAATCAATAGCAGATTGAAGACTCCAAATCGAATCAGTATTCAGTTCTGGATGTTTGACCATCCTTCCACGATATAATTGATCAGATTTCTCCATGGATTTCAACGCGTTTTTCCATGTGTTTTTTTCAGAGGAAGAAAGTTCTTGTGCTTGAATGGAATTAGAAAATAGAAACAAGCAGATTACCGTGAATAGTAAGAAAAGAGGGAATGATTTTTTCATAGAAGATATTGGTTGTTAGTATCATATGATAGTATGAATTTAATCAATTTCCTCCAATACCGAATTTCCTTTCGAATGATCTCCGGAAGTCCACTGCCAGGTTTCATGCAATCGGATTCGACCATCGCTTAAAATTTCGGGTATTGATTGACAAATTCCTGTCATCAATTCTCCCTTGCTGTTGATTTGATGGTAACGCATCTCAATGTTTCCTTTATCATCCACCAAACCGATTAGTTGGCCGGAGACGATTTGTCCGCCAGCATATGTACAAGTTAAGATATTCCCTTCTTGCTTGTAATGAAATACTGTTTGTTCAGATGTTTCTCCGTTTGGAGTATTGCTTACCGGCCTGAATTTTTTGTTGTTATAATTCATGGATTCGCTAAAATGTTTTTTAGTACATCAAAGATATTGAATACTACAAATGAATCGTTTCACCGGGTTTTGCTTCTTTGATTTTCTGAATGATCTCTTCCCCATGCTCAATTGAGCGACATGGAATAATGATCTTATTGGGAGAATTCTTGATATCGTTCATAACAGCCCAGTTTCCGGCCATCATTTTCTTGATTTTCAAAGTTCCGATGATTTTTGGTCTGATGATATGCATGAATTGGTTTGAAAGGATTAATGGCTAAAATAACGAGAATTGATTGTTTTCGATTTTGAAAAATCCCCGGGTTCTGTTTTGATGTAATAGGATTCCCGCCAGTGAGAATCGGTTAAATGAATTTCTATTTGCAAAAAACAAGTGTCTAAAGAATCTTTGGATATCGGTAAAGTGAATGATTGACTCGGATTAATTACAAATTGGTAAGTTTTGACACCAAAATTTTCTTTTGAATCTTTGTTTTTATAGATTGAGATACTAGAAATTTGCTTTTCTCCGCAATCGCAAATAATCGTTTGTTTTCGGGTGTCGAAACTCAGGCATTCCGTTTTGGCACCTTTTCCAGCCATATCAAGAAAGGTTCCGCAAGATTGGAATAGAATCGGGAGGATTAACAGGAAGAAAAACAGGTTCTTGTTTAGCATTGATTTGAATTTTCAGTGGTTAGATAATTTTGGTGCATGATCTATTGCGGTATTTAACCCAGCCAAAAATAAGGTTTTTGTTATAGCCCGCTTATCTGGATATCAAAAACGGATTTAGTAGTTAGATTTATTTTTAGCTCCCAAAAACATCCGCAGCCATCGAATGCACATATGATGTGTTTATGCCAGTCGTCAGATTCCTGAGACACTTGTTTCTTTCCCTTTTTGAGCTGTCTTTGTTCATGTTTGGTAAGCGTATGTGCTATTTTTAGAAAGGAAGGACAAAAAGCATTTACCCAGATCATCTTTTCACCCTTGTTATTTTTAATCGCAATGAATTGGTAATAGTAAAGGTAATTATGGATTTCCTGACCACAGTGAAAAGGGTAATCCGGATTAGTTCGCTCAGCAATAAAAGGTCTTAATAAACTGTCAATAAGCGATAAATCATCTGAATTGAACTCATTCTGTAAATAGCCCGTTAGTTTAGCAGAACAACTGTTTGTTGTATCAATTTCAAGGATTGCAAAGGTGGTATCATTGAATGGAGCTTTTGATAAATTGGTTTGTGCGAAACCGGTTAATGACCAACTAAAACAAATGAATAAAATGAGTGTTTTCATATTTTTGGTAGCTTGTGCAAGCTAGACTAGAAATGGTTGAGTTTATCTTTGATTATTTTACAAGAAAAAGCGCATTTGTTAACCTGCAAATGCGCTTTTCTATAGTTAATTTATTTACCCGAACTGTTCAATAAATTCATAATCTCATCCAATTTTGGAGAAAGAATGATCTCTGTTCGTCGGTTTTTAGCTTTTCCTTCCGGAGTATCGTTAGATGCTTTCGGGAAGTATTCACCACGACCTGAAGCTGTCATACGGGTTGCGGCAACACCGTATTTCTCATTCATCATACGCGTAATTGTCGTTGCACGACCCACACTTAAATCCCAATTGTCTTTAAATACGGCTGTTTTGATCGGCACATTATCTGTGTGACCTTCGACCAAAATCTGGATATCCGGATTTTTGTTCAGTACGTCAGCCAGCGTTTTCAATGCTTCGATTCCTTTAGGTTCAACAGCTGTAGATCCCGATTTGAATAACAGTTTGTCTGACATCGAAACGTACACTTTTCCATCGCGAATCTCCATGGTCAGCTCGTCTGAGTTAAATCCTACCAATGCATCACGCAAAGTCTGATTCAGTTTTTTCGTCATTTCATCCTGACGAGCAATGATAGCCTGCATTTCGCGAAGCATGCGCTCTTTGTTTTGAAGGTCTTTGTCCTTTTGACTCAACTGTTCCGATTGCTGGTTCAACTGTTCTGACTGACTTTCATTGATGTTTTTCTGTCCGGAAAGTTTATTCTGAAGGTTTTTGTTGTCAGAAACAAGTCGCTCGTTAGCCGCTTTTTGATCAGCGAGGGAAACACACAAGGAATCACGTTCTGACACCACTGCCTGAAGTCTTTTTCCACCTTTCTTTTTTTCCGGAATAGGGTCACCACATGTATAAATGGGTTTGCAAGAGGACACTGCCAGCATTCCAACAGCGAAGACGCCCATCAAAATTGATTTGTTAAACACTTTCATAACTCTTTCGTTTTATAATTGATACCTAAGAAAGGGAATTCTGAAAATCGATCCGGAATTATTAGCCTTTTTTAGGATAGTTTGGGTTTAATTGTGAATTCAGAAGAACTAATTTCAATTCGTAATTCGGCATTCGTAATTCGTAATTCGTTAAATTTGTTCTATGGCAGTATTATCTATTCCAGATTTGAATATTACGGAGCGTGATCCACAAAAAATCCGTGAGTTTATGAATGCACGCGGGATCTTTTTTGATCAGTGGCAGGCAGATGTTGTTTTTGAAGACAGTGCAAATCAGGAAGAGATCCTGAAAGCTTATGAATCGAGTTTGAGTCCCTTTATGAAAGCCGGTGGTTATCAAACGGCAGACGTGATAACGATCAATAAACTAACGGAAAATTACGAAGCCATTCGTGCTAAGTTTTTAGCAGAACATACGCACTCAGAAGATGAAATTCGCTTTTTTGTGGATGGTGAAGGCTTGTTTTGGTTCAACCTGGAGAACGAACCTGTTTTCAATTTGCTTTGCGAGCAGGGAGATTTGATCTCCGTTCCGGAAGGTACGAAGCATTGGTTTGATGCCGGTGAAACAAATCCATTTGTAAAAGCAATCCGCATTTTCATTGATATGAGCGGATGGGTTCCGGAATATACCGGTTCGGATTTGGAAAAGCGATTTAACGAGTTTAGAGTTGACAGATAAAATAATCAATTCGTTATATAACGAAAACATGATATCATGTTTTCCATAGATATTAACAAAAATGACGATTCAAAAACCAAAATTCATCCTCACAGATATTGAAGGAACCACTTCTTCCATTTCCTTTGTTGCTGAAAAATTATTTCCCTATTTCCGGAATAACATTCTCGATTTAAGCGAATTGACAGATCATCCGATCGTAAAAGAAGCATTTGAACAAACCATTCAGTTGGCTAAATCGGAAGATGGCGAAGCAATTGCTACCGAGCAGGAAATCATCGATAAATTGTATGAATGGAGTGTGGAAGATCGGAAGATTACACCACTTAAAACGTTGCAGGGAGTTCTTTGGGATAAAGGTTACAGAGATGGTGAATTGAAAGGTCATGTTTATCCGGAAGTAGCTGCTAATCTAAAGAAGTGGAAAGAACAAGGGATTGATTTGGGAGTGTTTTCATCGGGTTCAGTTCCTGCTCAGAAATTAATTTTTGGCTACAGTGTTTCGGGAGATTTGACTCCTTATTTTTCGGCATACTTTGATACAACTACCGGTGGGAAAAGAGACGCAGAAACGTATGCGAAAATTGCCAAAGCACTTCAGTTGCAGGCTTCAGAAATTCTTTTTCTAAGTGATATCGTTGAAGAATTGGAAGCTGCGGATTCAAACGGATTTCAAACAATTCAACTGGCAAGAGAAGGAATGACTCCTTCCTGGAAACATTTTGCCACTTCGTTTGACGAGATAACTTTCGAATAGGATAGAAGAATCGATTCTTGATGCTTTTTACATTTTTTGACGAGTATTTAATGGTCTTACATTAAATCTTGCGTTTGAAGATCTAAAAATGCGCTCATGCTCCGTTGATTTGTCTCAAATAGATTAATTTTGCCGCAGAAAATTAGATTATGAGCGCATTCAGAACCATTTGGACAACCGAAGACCAATACGTAGAAGTTATCGATCAGCGTAAATTGCCCCACGAATGGGTGGTTGAGAAATTGATTTCTTACAAAGATGCGGAACGTGCAATCAAAGACATGGTGGTTCGGGGCGCTCCGTTAATTGGAGCCACTGCAGCTTATGGAATTTATCTTGCAGCCAGAGAAGGTGCTGATTTGAATGAAGCTTTTGCAGATTTGCGTGCTTCACGTCCAACAGCGGTGAATTTGTTCTGGGCATTGGATCGCATGAAAGCAAAATTGGCAAATGCGACTGATTTGGTTCAAACTGCCTGGGAAGAAGCTGCTCAAATTGTTGAGGATGATGTAGAAACGTGTAGAATGATCGGTGTTCACGGTCTGCCGCTGATCGAAGCCATTTCAAAGAAAAAAAATGGAGAAACCGTCCATATTCTGACACATTGCAATGCAGGAATGTTAGGTTGTATTGAATGGGGAACCATTACATCGCCTATTTATCAGGCAATTCAGAAAGGAATTAAAGTACATGTTTGGGTAGATGAAACACGTCCACGTTTACAAGGTGCAAATCTGACGTGTTACGAATTAACCAGACACGATGTTCCTCATACGCTGATTGTAGATAATCAGGGTGGACATTTGATGCAGCACGGAATGGTAGACATGTGTATTGTGGGGACAGACCGCACAACACGCCAAGGAGATGTAGCTAATAAAATCGGAACATACCTGAAAGCATTAGCTGCTCACGATAATGAAATCCCGTTTTATGTAGCGCTTCCATCAACTACGCTGGATATGACAATTCGCGACGGATTGAAAGAAATTCCGATCGAACAGCGAGATCAAAATGAGGTGCGTTATATAGTTGGAAAAAGCAAAATTTCAGGTCAGCTGGATGAAGTATTGATCTGTCCGGAAACTACTCAAGCAAGCAATTACGGATTTGACGTTACACCTGCTCGATTAGTCACAGCTTTAATCACCGAGCGTGGTGTCTGTGAGGCTAGCGAAGCCGGATTAGTCGGATTATTCCCGGAGTATAAATAAAATGGAATCGAGAATTTAAAGGCATTTTTTTAACTAATTCTCTCTTGTTTCAAATCATCTTTTTTCTTAAATTAAATAGGAAAACAATGAATTATGAACGAGAAATACCTTCATTTTATCTGGAAATCCAAGCGTTTGATGAGTGCCGAGTTGACCACTACAACAGGTGAATCAATAAGGATTAAAAATTTTGGAGATTACAATTTTGATTCTGGTCCTGATTTTTTTAATGGCTCCATTCTGTTGGGAGGATTAATACTCCATGGAAATATTGAGATGCATCTGAATTCTTCAGATTGGATGAAACACGGACATCAGTATGATTTAGCTTATAGCAATGTGGTTTTGCATGTTGTATACAATCACGATATGGAAATAGTAGTGAATGGTTCCGTTCTGCCAACTTTGGAATTGAAATATTTAATCGACTGGAAGCATTTCAATGAATCAAAACGGAAATTGGAGTTTCAAAGTCGAATTCCCTGCGATCAACAATTAAAAGATGTTCCAACAAAGATTGTTTCAGATCAGTTGAAACGAAATACACATGACAGATTGCAACGAAAAGCCAATGAAATAGAACACCTTTCCGAAAATTTAAGGTGGAGCATTCATGAGCTCTTATTTCGCTTTCTATTGAAAACCTTTGGAGGTAAACTGAATGGATTCCCTTTTCAGGAACTTGCAAATCAAATTCCAGTTTATCGTTTTCTTCGTTCTTCAATTCAAGTCCGAGAAGCCATATTACTTGGATTGGCAGGATTTCTTGACCATGATTTTGACCATCAGTATGAACAAGAACTCAAAAGTAACTGGACGTTTCAAAAGCATCGTTTGCAATTGTCACAAGTTGATCCATCGTCTTTTAAATTCAAGGGGGCTCGCCCAGCTAGTTTTCCTGGTTTGCGTTTAGTGCAATTTGCGGCATTCTCAAATCATTTTGATTGGTCGTGTGATTTCTGGTCGTCTGAACCCGATGAGATTGTCAAGATTTTCATGGATGCTTTGACGAAGGAGCCAACTAGTTATTGGGGGAGTCATTATCATTTAGGAAGACCTAAGCAAAAGTTATCTTCAGGTAAATTGTCGAAAGAAGCGGCCTTAACGATTGTTATAAATGCAGTTGCTCCTTTTCTGTTTTGGTACGGACAAAAACAGGGGGATATTGTTATCCTGAATAAGGCAGTGGAATTGTTAGAATTGCTTCCACAAGAAAAGAATAAGATATTGGAACGATGGCAAAAGTTGACTTCATATCCAAGCAACGCGCGTTTTGGACAAGCTGTTTTGGAGCTAAATAATCAATGGTGCGCCCCTAAAAAATGTTTGAAATGTTTGATTGGGAAAGAGTTGTTGAATTTAAGTCAATCCTAAATAATAGATTATGCTTATCTTCGTGAGGACAAATCTCATACTATGAAAAAAATACTTTTTGCGCTTCCATTGTTGTTTCTGTTAACAGCATGTCCCATTGGTTTAGATTATTCTCCTGGAGCAATTGGAACAGAGGTGGTAAATGAGAATTTATCTGGAACCTGGGTTCTTGATGAAAGTCATGATGATCATGAAGTTAGAAAAGTGAAATTCACTAAAATAGATAAATACAGTTATGCTGTTGAGGTTTTAGAACAGGGTGAAATGTATGCATTGGAAACGAGTCGTCTAACCATGTATCAAACTAAAATTGATGGATTGAATGTGATGTACTTAAAACCAGAGGGAGAAAACAAATATTATTTGTATCAGTTTGAAATGAAGGGTAATAAGCAATTTTCAATTGGCGATATCTCATTACTTGATGGAGGTGTAGATGCGGTTAAGTCAACTCAAAATTTACGTGATCAAATTCAAGCTTCGAAAAATAAAGAAGCATTTTTAGCTCTAGATAAGTTTTTATTTAACAAGAAGTGACCGATTTATGAAACGGACATTACAAAAAATAGCTTTTTTCTTTGAGATGCGCTCTTTCGGAGTGTGCTCATGGTGGGCAACTAAGTTGGGGATTCAAACAAACAAAGTACGTTTGGGTTTTATCTATGCAACGTGCATTGGTTTAGGTTCTCCGCTGATCCCCTACCTCATTATGGCTTGGATCTTAGAGCACAAACATTATTTTGGTTTTAGACGATCCAAACGAGCATCTATTTGGGAATTATAAGCTTTAACTTTCATGAAAATACTTATCACCGGCTCAAATGGTTTGTTGGGACAAAAAATTGTCAAACGTTGTATCAAACACCGTGTTCCATTTATTGCAACTTCTAAAGGAGTGAATCGAAATCCGGAATGTCCTGAAGGCAATTATATTTCGTTGGACTTACAACAATCTGATGAGGTGAAAAAATTGGTGTCGGATCAAAAACCAACTGCAATTATTCATACTGCGGCATTAACCAATGTTGATTACTGTGAAGCTAATCCTGAAGAATGTCATCAGGTGAATGTGGTTGCATCGCGGATTCTTTACGAAGCGGCTAAAAGCATTCAAGCTCATTTTGAATTGCTTTCTACTGATTTTGTGTTTGATGGAGAAAATGGACCTTACAAAGAAGAAGATCCGGTTAATCCTTTGAGTGTTTACGCACAATCGAAAGTAGATGCTGAAAATGACTTGATCAACGATCCGGAGAAATATAAAAATTGGTCCATTGCCAGAACAATTATCGTTTACGGAACAGGTTTTGGCTTGTCTCGTTCCAATATGATTCTTTGGGCTTTGGAGGCGCTTCCAAAAGGTGAAGTGATGAAACTCGTAGATGATCAGTTTCGGGCTCCAACTTGGGCAGATGATTTAGCTTATGGTTGTTTGGAAATTGTTTTGAGAGATCAGAAAGGAATTTTTCATCTTTCCGGGCCAGTAACAAGACCTGTAAATAAAATTGTAGAAGAAGTAGGTGAGGCTCTTGGTTTAACCAATCTGAACATTGAAACAATCTCTTCATCAACGCTGAATCAAGCAGCAAAAAGACCACCAAGAACAGGGTTTGACCTGTCAAAGGCAGAAAAACTGCTCGATTATCACCCAATGGATATTCAAGAAACCATACCGCTCCTCCAACATGATTTAATTCACTACCACTAAGAAAAAAATGACCCACTATTCAAAATCTACTAAACGAGGTATCATTCTATTCACTAGTTTGCTACTCGTCATTTTTGTAACTCCTGATTTGATTCAATATTTCAGACCAAAACCGGAAATTAAGATCGAACAATGGTCGAATGCTGAAAAGCAGGTTACAGAGAAATTAAACCGGGAATCCAGTTTCAATTACCGTAAAGGTTGGAAGAGGAAACATTATTCAAGACCCTTATCGAGATTTAATCCCAATGATTATAGTTTGGAAGAATGGATGGCGCTCGGACTTTCGGAAAAGCAAAGTGCGATCGTTCTAAAGTTTACTTCCGGAAAGATCTATTCGAATGAAGAGTTAAAGCGCATTTTTGTCATCCCGGAAGAACTGTTTAATTTGATCAAAGATTCGACTATTTATCCAGAGAGAACGAAAAATTTAGATCGCCCAACAGAATATAAATTGGAACAAAAACTGGTCGCGGTGGCAATAAACAGGGCAAGTTTGGATGATTTGCTGCAAGCTCAGGATATTGCTATGTTCGATGCAAAACAAATTATCAAAACAAGAGATAATTTCGGTGGATTCTACTCATTGAGCCAACTGAGTGAGGTTTGGCAGGCAACCCCGGAGAAAATTGCGGTTTGGGAAAAATACATACAGATTGATCCGGAGAACATTCGGAAGATCAATATCAATACGGCCAGCACGAAGGAATTATCTTATCATCCCTATATTTCCTGGAATTTGGCAAATTCTCTCGTAAAATTGCGAGGCCAAAATGGATTTTACAAAGAACTCCGGGAGATTAAAAAATCAGTTTTGATGACAGATGAACTATACGAAAAGCTGAAGCATTATTTGACAGTTGAATAATTGATTAGCGCCAATTTGGTTTGTAGTACTAATTTTTGATTGCTTTCAACTCTTTTTCCAATGCTGTGAGTTTTTTTTCCATAGCTTCACCTTCTGCATTATCCGGACAGATTCTCCGTGCGCCTTCTGCATTCAAAATTGGCATACAACGGGTGAAGAATTCGTAGTGCTTTTCGTCGCGCTTACGTTTTTCTTCGTACAGCAAAGGCATTTCCGGTCCTTTTTTTTGAATGCGCTTGACTTCTTCCAGGATCGCAATCACTTCTTTTCCATATGTAATAGCGGCAGTATTACAATCGCATGGAGTTATCAAGGTAGATGTGTCGATCTTCAGCGAGGCATCACTGACCTGAAACTGCGCTTGGCAATTGCCGGAAAAAGGAAGGAAGAGCAGAACAAACAACTGTTTCATGGAAATGAATTTGGTGAAAGTTAATGATTTTGGTTGAACGGAAAAACTATACAGGAACTTTAGAATCCCCACCGTTAATACAAGGTAATTATCAGTTCGTCCATCGATTTCTTGGAATTTGGCAAATTCTCCCGTAAAATTGCGCTCTCAAAACGAAGGCATTAACTTATAGCAGCATAATGATAGAAGAAAAAATTAAAAGCGTAATTAGAGATGTGATCGATTTTCCAAAACCCGGAATCGTATTCAAAGACATTACTCCGATTATGCTGGATCCAGCTTTATCTAAAGAAATAGTCACTCATTTGGTATCGATTTACAAAGACCAAAAATTAGATAAGATTGCCGGGATTGAAAGCCGCGGATTTTTATTTGGCTATCCATTGGCAATGGAATTAGGTCTTCCTTTCGTTTTGATTCGCAAATCAGGGAAATTGCCTTACCATAAAATCAGTCATTCATACGAATTAGAATATGGTTCAGCTACTATTGAAATGCATGTGGATGCCGTTCAAGAAGGAGAACGTGTATTGATTCACGATGATTTATTGGCTACCGGAGGATCTGCTTCAGCAGCAGCTGAGTTGATCCAGAAATGTGGTGGTGAAGTTGCTGGGTTTAACTTCTTAGTAGGGTTAAATTTTCTAAATGGTAATGAGAAATTGAAAAACTACTCTAATAATATTACTAATTTAGTAACCTATTAAAATTTATTAATCGAAAAAAAAATTAACGGATACCCCAAAAAAACTGTTAATCATGGACTTTGAACTAAACGAAAATCAACTAATGATCACGCAAATGGTGCGTGATTTTGCGGAAAGAGAAATCCGTCCAAATATGAATCAATGGGATGCAGATGAGTATTTCCCGGTGGATGTCATGAAAAAAATGGGAGATCTAGGTTTACTAGGTATTTATATCCCTCAAGAATATGGCGGAAGTGGCTTTTCTTACTTGGAGTATGCAACAGCATTGATGGAGCTAGGAAAAGTGTGTGGAGGAATTGGTTTGAGTGTTGCTGCACATAATTCATTGTGTACCGGGCATATTTATTACCACGGAAACGCGGAACAAAAGAAAAAATACCTTCCAAAATTAACTTCAGGAGAATTTATCGGAGCTTGGGGTCTGACTGAACCAAATACAGGTTCTGATGCTATGCGAATGAAGACAACGGCAGTTAAAGATGGAGAATATTGGGTAATTAATGGAGCTAAAAACTGGATTACTCATGGGCTTTCCGGTGATGTTTCAGTTGTTTTGGTTCGTACGGGTGAATTATTGGATTCAAATGGAATCACTGCATTTATCGTTGAAAAAGGTACACCAGGGTTTTCAGCTGTAAAAATCAAAGACAAATTAGGTGTTCGTGCTTCTGAAACGGCAGAATTGATTTTTGACAATGTGCGTTTGCATGAATCACAAGTAATTGGCGAAGTTGGACAAGGATTCAAACAAGCTATGCATATTTTGGATGGAGGTCGTATTTCTATCGCGGCGCTTTCTTGTGGGATTGCTCGCGGTGCTTATGAAGCATCTGTGAAGTATGCCAAAGAACGTGAGCAATTCGGACAACCAATCGGTAAATTCCAGGCAATTGGTTTTAAATTGGCTGATATGGCAACACAAGTAGAAGCAGCTGAATTATTGACTTTTCAGGCAGCAGATTATAAGAATAGAGGTCAGAAAATGACTACTCAAGGAGCATTTGCGAAATACTTTGCTTCTGAAGTTTCTGTGAAATGTGGAAATGAAGCAGTTCAGATCATGGGGGGCTACGGATTCACGAAAGAGTATCCTGCAGAGAAATTCTTAAGAGATGCGAAACTAATGACCATCGGTGAAGGAACCTCTGAAATTCAAAAATTGGTTATTTCCAGAGAAATATTAAAATAATTTTTTCAGATACTGATTGTTGAAAAGAAAAAATATATATCTTTGCGCTCCCTATAAGCGTATAGGTTTTAAAAAAGCTAACAATAGAATTAAATAGATATGTTAATCATTCCAGTTAAAGAAGGCGAGAACATCGAAAGAGCGCTTAAGAAGTACAAGAAGAAATATGACAAAACAAATGTCATGAAAGAATTACGTCGTCGTAAAGAATTCGTGAAACCATCTGTTATTGATCGTCAAGCGAACATTCGTGCAGCTTATGCTCAAAAAATGAAATCTCAAGAGATTTAATCCGGAGATTATCCGAATTAATAATATTGAAAGCTCTGGCATTTGTCAGGGCTTTTTTTTATTTAAATTTAACCACATCAAAAATCTAAAAAATTATGAATCACCTAAAGACTTTTCTTTTCATGCTGTTTTTTGCTTCCGGATTACAGCTGATGGCTCAAAATGCTGAACCCCTCATGAAGCTTCCTAAAAAGAAAGAATTCAAAGCCAGCGAACCGAATTTTATTGCTTCGGTTAACTGGATTGAGAATACCCCTTTTGATGAAGAGCCTGAAATGCACTCGCATCAATATGCTATGATTGTTGGTTGGATGAGTGATTCACCTGATGTTACAATTACTTTAAACGGCTATCTTCTTGATTACACAAAAACGAACAAGGAATTATTGTCTTTTTTTATGGGAGGATGGGGTAAGTATGTATTGGGAAACGCTTATTCTAAAGATGAGTTACAAGGTAATTTGGCTGGTCTTCGAAGTATGATTGAGATTTATAAGACAGGTAAGTTGAAATCAGATGATGCTATGCAGGAATTGGTTGATTTAGATACAAAAGGTGAATTGGAAGAATGGGTAAAAGGAAAAATCAAAAAGTGATCTGAATCCAAAACAATAATTGCGCCTCAAACGTATAATGTCTTGCCCTCTTTTTTGTAACTTGTATTTCTGTTATGTCCTATAAAGATTCCTTCATACATTATTTACAAGTAGAAAAGCGCTACTCGGAGCATACCATATTGGCTTATGAGGAAGATTTGAATCAATTCATAAGTTTTGCAGAGTTATCGAAATCGGTAGAGTGGAATGAGGTCAATCATCAACTGGTACGTGCATGGATCGTTAACCTGATGGAAAGCGGACAGAGCAATCGCACGGTTTCTCGTAAAATATCCTGTTTGCGTTCTATATTTAAATGGCTGATTGCTAACGGAAAAGTGGAGCAAAATCCAATGTTGCGAATCCGCGGACCAAAAGTTGAAAAACGTTTGCCTCAGTTTGTAAAACAGTCGGAAATAGACAATGTCCGAATTGAGCAGTTGTTTTCGTCAAACTTTGAAGGAATCCGTGACCGATTGATGTTTGAGATGTTTTATCAAACAGGAGTTCGTTTGAGTGAATTAATCGAATTAAAGAATAAGGATGTCACAAGTGTCAGCATTAAGGTATTGGGAAAAAGAAATAAAGAACGGATCATTCCGATAGGCCGGGATCTTTATGAGATCATCCAATCGTATGAAAAACTCAAGCCTGCTGGTCCGGATAGCCAAATTTTGTTATTTGTAAAAAAAGATGGCAGGAAAATGTCTCCAAAGTTTGTTTATAGGAAAATTAATACATATCTTGGAAGTGTAACGAATGCTGATAAGAAGAGCCCCCACATCCTACGTCACACATTTGCAACTCACATGTTAAACAATGGTGCAGGGCTCGAAACTTTGAAAGAACTTTTGGGGCATGCAGGTTTGTCTGCAACTCAAGTTTACACGCATAATTCGTTTGCGCAGATAAACTCGATATATTCACATGCCCATCCACGTGGGCGCAAAAAGTAAAAGTCATGGACGTTAAAGTGCATTCTATCCATTTTAAAGCGGATCAAAAGCTGATTGATTTTATTAACGACAAAGTAGAAAAGCTTCAGGTTTTTTTTGATCACATAATTGTCGGAGAAGTTTTTTTAAGATTGGATAAGGATTCGGATAAAGAAAACAAGATAGCTGAAGTGAAAATATTGATGCCCGGAAAAGAATTGTTTGCAAAGAAAAAATGCAAATCTTTTGAAGAAGCGGCAGATTTGTGTGTAGATGCCTTGCGGACACAAGTAAAAAAATACAAAGGCAAATTAGCGAATTAGTAATTGAAAATGAAGATTTTAGATGGATGGCTCGAAAGGTCATCCATTTTTTTTTGATTTTTTTTCATTGAAACCCTTGTAGGTATTTAATTATTTAGTAGATTTGCAAACCCAAATGGGAAAAACACTTTAAGAATCGTTCTTTAAAATCGTATTATAATTACCAAAACTTTAATGCCGGTGTAGCTCAGCTGGCTAGAGCAGCTGATTTGTAATCAGCAGGTCGGGGGTTCGAGTCCCTCCACCGGCTCGCATTAAAGGATGGGAGTGTCGCATAGTGGCTATTGCAGCAGACTGTAAATCTGTCACCGTAAGGTATCGCTGGTTCGAGTCCAGCCACTCCCACAGAAAGTAAAAAAAATATAATAAGCGGGAGTAGCTCAGTTGGTAGAGCGTCAGCCTTCCAAGCTGAGGGTCGCGAGTTCGAATCTCGTCTCCCGCTCAATTACGATATAAAAAGGATAGGCCGGTGTAGCTCAGGGGTAGAGCGCTTCCTTGGTAAGGAAGAGGTCACGAGTTCAATTCTCGTCATTGGCTCTGCAGGGATTCACTCATCAATTTATGGGTGAAATTTTGTATTAGTAAGAAAAAGGTTTATTAACTACGTAACAAATAAAAACAAATGGCTAAGGAAAATTTTAATCGTTCCAAACCGCACGTTAACATCGGTACTATCGGGCACGTTGACCATGGTAAAACTACGTTAACAGCTGCAATCTCTAGCGTGTTAGCTTCTAAGGGGTTGGCTGCGGTTCGTGATTTCTCTTCTATTGACAACGCTCCTGAAGAAAAAGAGCGTGGTATTACTATTAACACTTCACACATCGAGTACGAAACTCTTAACCGTCACTACGCACACGTTGACTGTCCAGGTCACGCGGATTACGTAAAGAACATGGTTACAGGAGCTGCTCAGATGGATGGTGCTATCTTGGTTGTTGCTGCAACGGATGGTCCAATGCCTCAAACTCGTGAGCATATCCTATTAGGAAAACAAGTTGGTGTTCCTCGTTTAGTTGTATTCATGAATAAAGTGGATATGGTTGATGACGCTGAGTTGTTAGAATTAGTTGAAATGGAAGTTCGTGAATTGTTGTCTTTCTACGATTACGATGGTGACAATGCACCGGTTATTCAAGGTTCTGCACTTGGTGCATTGAACGGAGAAGCTGAGTGGGTTGCTAAAATCGATGAATTGATGGATGCAGTTGATACTTATATTGAATTACCTCCTCGTGATGTTGACAAGCCTTTCTTGATGCCGGTTGAAGATGTATTTACGATTACAGGTCGTGGTACAGTAGCAACAGGACGTATCGAAACAGGTGTTATCAACTCTGGTGAGCCAGTTGAGATCTTGGGTATGGGTGAAGAGAAATTGACTTCTACTGTAACTGGGGTTGAGATGTTCCGCAAAATCTTGGATAGAGGTGAAGCTGGTGACAACGTAGGTCTTTTATTGCGTGGTATTGAGAAATCTCAAATCAAACGTGGAATGGTAATCTGTAAACCAGGTTCTGTTAAACCACATGCTGATTTCAAAGCTGAAATCTACGTATTGAAAAAAGAAGAAGGTGGTCGTCACACTCCATTCCATAACAAATACCGTCCTCAGTTCTACTTCCGTACAACTGACGTAACTGGAGAGATTTTCTTGACAGACGGACGTGAGATGGTTATGCCAGGTGATAACGTAACAATTACTGTTAAGTTAATCGTTCCTGTAGCAATGGACAAAGGTCTACGTTTCGCTATCCGTGAGGGTGGACGTACTGTAGGTGCTGGTCAGGTTACTGAAATCATCGCTTAATTCGCGATTACATATTGAATGAAAGGGGAGCTTAAACTCCCCTTTTTACACGGGCGTAGCTCAGCTGGTAGAGTAGTGGTCTCCAAAACCATTGGTCGTGGGTTCGAATCCTACCGCCCGTGCAAAAACAAAATAAATTGACCATGTCAAAGTTTAGAAATTATTTTAGCGAAACGATTACTGAGATGACTCAGAATGTTACGTGGCCGACGTGGAAAGAATTGCAGAGTAATGCACTTATAGTGGTAGTTGCGTCTGTGATTTTTGCGTTGTTGGTGTTCGCAATGGACAATGTCTTTGGAATTACCGGAACTCCTACTTCCACTTGGAAGGGAGTGGTTGGATTTATCTATTCTTTCTTTTAATTAGAAAAAATGGGAGATATTAAGAAACGTTGGTACGTAGTACGTGCAGTTAGTGGAAAAGAGAAAAAAGTAAAAGAATACTTGGATCTTGAAATTTCCCGTTTGAAACTGGACGATTACGTGTCTCAAGTATTGATTCCAACTGAGAAAGTTTTTCAAATCCGCAATGGAAAGAAAATCTCAAAGGAAAAAGCATATTTACCAGGATATGTATTGATTGAAGCGGCTTTATTGGGTGAGGTTCCTCACGTAATCAAAGGAATTCCAAATGTAATTGGATTCTTAGGAGCTGAAAAAGGGGGAGACCCACAACCAATGCGTTTATCCGAAGTAAATAGAATTTTAGGTAAAGTGGACGAATTATCTGAAACAGAAGAGGAATTGAAAATCCCATTTGTTATCGGAGAATCGGTTAAGGTGATCGACGGACCATTCAACAATTTCTCTGGAGTTATTGACGAGATCAATGAAGACAAGAAGAAATTGAAAGTAATGGTTAAAATCTTCGGTCGTAAGAACCTTCTTGAGCTTAGCTACATGCAAGTAGAAAAAGAAGGATAAACATGTATTAACCGCAGCAGTGGGTTTATTGATTAAAGCTTCCCTTTAATGCCCACGTTATGACTGCATAATTTAAATAAACAATGGCTAAAGAAGTAGCAGCATTGATCAAATTACAGATCAAAGGTGGTCAAGCCAATCCAGCTCCTCCAGTTGGTCCCGCACTTGGTGCTAAAGGGGTCAACATTATGGAATTTTGCAAGCAGTATAATGCTCGTACGCAAGATAAGCCAGGAAAGGTATTACCATGTGTGATTACTGTTTACAGTGACAAATCATTTGATTTCGTCATCAAAACTCCTCCAGCAGCTGTACAAATTATCGACAGCACTAAACTTAAGAAAGGTTCATCTGAACCTAACAAAAGTAAAGTGGGTTCAATGACATGGGATCAAATCCGTGTAATTGCTGAAGATAAAATGCCAGACATGAACTGTTTTACAGTTGATTCGGCAATGTCTATGATCGCTGGTACGGCACGTAGTATGGGTGTAACTGTTAAAGGGGGTGAAGCTCCTGCAACTAAATAATCGCAAGTATCATGGGAAGAATTTCTAAAAAAAGAAAAGAAGTTTTAGCAAAGTATGATTTGACTAAAACTTACACCTTGGTAGAAGCGTGTGATTTAGTGAAGAACATTACAACTACTAAGTTCGATGCATCAGTAGACATTTCAGTGCGCTTAGGAGTAGATCCACGTAAAGCGAATCAAATGGTTCGTGGTACAGTTGCATTGCCTCACGGAACTGGTAAGGACGTACGAGTATTAGTACTTTGTACTCCGGACAAGGAAGCTGAAGCAAAAGCAGCAGGTGCTGAATTCGTAGGATTAGATGAATTCATTGAGAAAATCAAAGGTGGTTGGACAGACATCGACGTAATTATTACAATGCCTTCAGTTATGGGTAAAGTAGGTGCATTAGGACGTATCCTTGGACCTCGTGGTTTAATGCCAAACCCAAAAACGGGTACTGTAACGATGGAAGTTGGTAAAGCTGTTGAAGAAGTGAAAGCAGGTAAAATTGATTTCAAAGTTGATAAATTTGGTAATATTCACTCATCTGTTGGAAAAGCTAGCTTTGAAGGAGAGAAAATTCGTGAGAATGCAAGTGAATTGATCCTACAATTAATCAAATTGAAACCATCTGCTGCAAAAGGTACTTACATTAAAAGTATCTACATCAGCTCTACAATGTCTCCAAGTATCCAAATTGATGCTAAATCTGTTGTAGCTTAAAATCTTGAAGTATGAATAAAGATCAAAAAGCACAGTACATTGAAGATCTTGCTCAAGATTTATCGAAAGCAAACATCTTCTATCTTGCAGACACATCGGCTCTTACAGTAGAAACAATCAATCAATTACGCCGTCGTTGTTTTCAACAAGGTATCGAACTACGTGTAGTTAAGAATACCTTATTGGCTAAAGCAATGGCTAACGTTGAAGGTAGAAATTACGATAACTTAGCATCTGTGTTAAGTGGTCCAACTTCTATCATGTTCTCTGAAGTAGGAAACGCTCCTGCAAAATTGATTAAAGATTTCCGCAAGAAAAATGACAAGCCTGTTCTTAAAGGAGCTTATATTGAAGAAGCAATCTTTATTGGTGACAACCAATTGGATACGCTAGAAGCAATCAAGTCTCGTGAAGAATTAATCGGTGACATCATTGGATTACTACAAAGCCCGGCGAAAAATGTTATTTCCGGACTTACAAGTGGTGGTTCCAAAATTGCTGGAATCCTTAAAACGCTCGAAGAAAGAGCATAACGCTTGCGCTGAAGCTTCAGCGAAGGCACAAGTAAAAAAATTATTAAGAACCTTTTTTAAAATTTATAAAAATGGCTGATTTAAAACAAATCGCAGAAACATTGGTTAACCTTACAGTAAAAGAAGTTAACGAGTTAGCAACAATCTTGAAAGACGAGTACGGTATCGAGCCTGCTGCTGCTGCTGCAGTAATGGTAGCTGGTGGTGGTGCTGGAGCTGGTGAAGCTGCTGCTGAAAAAACAGAATTCGATGTAATCTTGAAAGCTGGTGGTGCTAACAAACTTGCTGTAGTTAAGTTGGTTAAAGAATTAACTGGTAACGGATTGAAAGAGTCTAAAGACTTAGTTGACGGAGCTCCTACAACTTTGAAAGAAGCTGTATCCAAAGACGAGGCTAATGCTTTGAAAACAGCTCTTGAAGAAGCTGGTGCTGAAGTAGAGATCAAGTAATTAGTTACAAAAATTTGCCAGGAAAGGTGTCCGTCATTTGACGGATGCCTTAACCTGTTTTTCGGCGTTTTAGCCAATTTTAAAGTCCTTTTCTCAATTAAATTTATTTCGCCTTGGCAACAACAAGCAATACATCAACGAGAATTAATTTTGCTTCTAGCAAAAATCAGTTCGCTTATCCAGACTTTTTGGATATTCAGCTTAAATCCTTCCAGGAGTTTTTCCAATTGGAAACAACACCTGAAAATCGTGAAAGCGAAGGATTGTTCAAGGTATTTGCGGAGAATTTCCCAATTACTGATACACGAAATCAATTCGTGTTGGAGTTCCTTGATTATTTCATCGACCCACCCCGATACACTATTGATGAGTGTATCGAAAGAGGTTTAACTTATAGTGTTCCACTAAAAGCTAAACTAAAATTATATTGTACAGACCCTGAACACGAAGATTTTGAAACAATCGTGCAGGATGTATACTTAGGTACAATTCCATACATGACACCAAAAGGTTCGTTCGTAATCAATGGTGCAGAACGTGTTATTGTTTCTCAGTTACACCGTTCACCAGGGGTATTCTTCGGTCAAAGCCGCCACGCAAATGGTACAAAATTGTACTCTGCACGTGTCATTCCTTTTAAAGGATCTTGGATCGAATTCGCAACGGATATCAACAGCGTAATGTATGCTTACATCGACCGTAAGAAAAAATTGCCTGTGACAACTCTTTTCCGTGCGATCGGATATGAAACAGATAAAGATATTCTAGAAATATTCGGATTAGCTGATGAAGTGAAAGCGAACAAAGCTAATTTGAAAAAATGCGTTGGTAGAAGACTAGCAGCTCGTGTATTGAAGTCTTGGATTGAGGACTTTGGAGATGAAGATACAGGAGAAGTAGTATCTATCGAACGTAATGAAGTAATCCTTGATCGTGAAACAGTATTGGAAGATCACCACGTTGATTTAGTAATCGACGCAGGTGTGAAAACAGTTATTTTCCACAAAGAGGATGCAAATACGGCTGATTATACCATTATCTATAACACGCTTCAAAAAGATACATCAAACTCTGAAAAAGAAGCTGTTGAGCATATTTACCGTCAGTTACGTAATGCTGAACCACCAGATTATGAAACAGCAAAAGGTGTTTTTGAGAAATTATTCTTCTCAGATGCACGTTATGACTTAGGTGAAGTAGGTCGTTACAGAATGAATAAAAAGTTGAATATCGATAGCTCGGAAGAGTCTCGTGTTTTGACTAAAAATGATATTCTTTCAATCATCAAGTATTTGATCGAATTGATCAACTCAAAAGCGGATGTGGATGATATTGACCACTTGTCAAATCGTCGTGTTCGTACTGTAGGTGAACAATTATACGCTCAATTTGGTGTTGGTTTGGCTCGTATGGCTCGTACTATTCGTGAACGTATGAACGTTCGTGATAACGAAGTCTTTACTCCGATTGACTTGATCAACGCGAAGACTTTGTCTTCCGTAATTAACTCATTCTTCGGAACAAACCAGTTGTCTCAATTTATGGATCAGACCAACCCGCTTTCTGAGGTAACTCACAAGCGTCGTTTGTCTGCACTAGGACCAGGTGGACTTTCTCGTGAAAGAGCAGGTTTTGAGGTACGTGACGTTCACTATACGCACTACGGTCGTTTGTGTACGATTGAAACTCCTGAGGGACCAAACATTGGTTTGATTTCATCTTTGTGTGTATTCGCGAAAGTAAATAAACTAGGATTTATCGAAACTCCTTACCGTTCTGTATCGAATGGTAAAGTGGATACAACGACTGAGCCGATTTATTTATCTGCTGAAGAAGAAGATGAGAAAATGATTGCACAAGCAAACGCAATTGTGGATGAAAAAGGAAATTTCCTTTCGAATTTGGTGAAAGCTCGTTTCGAAGGTGACTTCCCGGTTGTTCAACCAACAGATTTGCATTTGATGGACGTAGGTGCTAACCAGATTGCATCAATCGCGGCTTCTTCTATTCCATTCTTGGAGCATGATGATGCCAACCGTGCATTGATGGGATCGAACATGCAGCGCCAAGCTGTTCCGTTGTTGAAACCACAATCTCCGGTAGTTGGTACTGGAATTGAGCAATTAGTTGCACGCGATTCTCGCGTATTGATTAATGCTGAAGGTCCGGGAACAGTTGAATACGTTGACGCAAACGAAATCGTGATCCGTTACGATTGGTCTTCGGATGACAAATTAGTAAGCTTTGATAGTGAAGTAACTCGTTACTCATTGACAAAATTCCAGAAAACAAACCAAAGTACAACAATCAACTTGAAGCCGATTGTTCGTAAAGGGGACCGTATTGAGAAAGGACAGGTTCTTTGCGAAGGATATGCTACACAAGGAGGAGAATTGGCATTGGGTCAAAACTTGAAAGTTGCATTCATGCCTTGGAAAGGGTACAACTTTGAGGATGCGATTGTAATTTCTGAGCGTGTTGTTCGTGACGATATCTTTACATCGATTCATATTGATGAATACTCATTAGAGGTTCGTGATACAAAACGTGGAATGGAAGAATTAACTTCTGATATTCCGAACGTTTCTGAAGAAGCAACAAAAGATTTGGATGAGAACGGTTTGATCCGCATTGGTGCTGAGATCAAAGAAGGTGACATCCTTATCGGTAAAATTACTCCGAAAGGCGAAACAGATCCTTCTCCGGAAGAGAAGTTGTTACGTGCAATTTTTGGAGATAAAGCGGGTGATGTGAAAGATGCTTCATTGAAAGCAGGTCCATCTCTTCGTGGTGTTGTTATCCAGAAAAAATTGTTCTCTCGCGCAATTAAAGATCGTAAATCAAAAGCTCAAGACAAACCGGTTTTGGAAGTTTTGGATACGGAATATGACAAAGATTACGCTGAATTGAAAGAAAAATTAACTGATAAATTGATGACCGTTTTAGGTGAGAATAAATCAGCTGGTGTATTCAACAATTTCAAAGAAGAGATCATTAAGAAAGGAACGAAGTTCACACATAAAAATTTATTGGTAATCGATTATACGATCGTGAATCCAACAAATTGGACAACTGATACGCATGTGAATGCATTGATTAGTCGTTTGTTGCACAACTTTACGATTAAAGCAAACGATTTACTTGGAATTTACAAACGTAAAAAATTCCATATTTCAGTTGGAGATGAACTTCCTGCAGGTATCGTTAAAATGGCGAAAGTATATGTTGCTCAGAAACGTAAGTTGAAAGTGGGTGATAAGATGGCTGGACGTCATGGTAACAAAGGTATCGTTGCAAATATCGTTCGTGCAGAAGACATGCCATTCTTAGAGGATGGAACACCGGTAGATATCGTATTGAATCCATTGGGGGTACCTTCTCGTATGAACTTAGGTCAGATCTACGAAACAGTACTTGGTTGGGCTGGAGAAAAATTGGGTGTGAAATTCGCTACTCCGATTTTCGATGGTGCTAAACCAGAAGAAATCAATGAATGGACAGATAAAGCAGGAGTTCCGCGTTCAGGTAAAACTTACTTGTATGACGGAGGAACTGGAGATCGTTTCCATCAACCGGCAACTGTGGGTGTAATTTACATGTTGAAATTATCTCACATGGTTGATGACAAAATGCATGCTCGTTCAATCGGACCATACTCATTAATTACACAACAACCATTGGGTGGTAAAGCTCAATTCGGAGGTCAGCGTTTTGGTGAGATGGAGGTTTGGGCATTGGAAGCATTTGGAGCGGCTAATATCCTACAAGAAATCTTGACAGTTAAATCCGATGACGTAATGGGTCGTGCGAAAGCGTACGAAGCAATCGTTAAAGGTGATAACATTCCTGAGCCAGGAATTCCAGAATCATTCAACGTATTGTTGCATGAATTAAGAGGTCTTGGATTGAATGTATCAATGGATTAAGATCAAGCTTTATTAGGAAACAAATTGTCAAATTGAATTAAAGAAAGTTATAACATGGCTTACAGAAAAGAAACACCAAAAAAACAGAGCGCCTTCAACAAGATTACGATCTCGTTGGCTTCTCCTGAGGTGATCCGTGATCAATCGAGCGGAGAAGTGCTCAAGCCTGAGACAATTAACTATCGTACATACAAGCCGGAAAGAGATGGATTGTTCTGTGAACGCATCTTCGGACCAGTAAAAGATTACGAATGTCATTGTGGTAAGTATAAACGTATCCGATACAAAGGAATCGTTTGTGACCGTTGTGGTGTTGAGGTTACTGAGAAAAAAGTACGTCGTGAGCGTATGGGACATATCTCTTTGGTTGTTCCCGTAGCACACATTTGGTATTTCCGTTCGTTACCGAACAAAATCGGTTATTTATTAGGATTACCAACCAAAAAATTGGATCAAATCATCTATTATGAACGTTACGTAGTTATTCAGGCTGGTATCGCTTCAGGATTAGATGGTGCAACGTTAAACGAAAAAGATTTTATCACAGAAGAGGAGTATTTAGATATTCTAGATACACTTCCACGTGAGAATCAGTATTTGGAAGATACAGATCCGAATAAATTCATCGCTAAGATGGGTGCGGAGGCATTGTATGACTTGTTGCGCAAATTGAATTTGGAAGACTTGTCTTACAGATTGCGTCACCAGGCAAATACAGAAACATCTGTTCAACGTAAACACGAAGCTTTAAAAAGACTTCAGGTGGTTGAAGCAATGCGCGAATCTCAAACACGTATTGACAACCGTCCTGAGTGGATGATCGTGAAAGTTGTTCCGGTTATTCCACCGGAATTGCGTCCGTTAGTTCCATTGGATGGTGGACGTTTCGCAACATCGGATTTGAACGACCTTTACCGTCGTGTAATTATCCGTAATAACCGTTTGAAACGTTTGATCGAGATCAAAGCGCCAGAGGTAATCTTGCGTAATGAGAAGCGTATGTTGCAAGAGGCTGTTGACTCATTGTTCGATAACTCTCGTAAAGCATCTGCTGTTAAAACAGAATCAAATCGTCCATTGAAATCCCTTTCTGATTCATTGAAAGGTAAACAAGGACGTTTCCGTCAAAACTTATTAGGAAAACGTGTTGACTATTCTGCACGTTCAGTAATTGTCGTTGGACCGGATTTGAAATTACACGAATGTGGTTTGCCAAAAGATATGGCAGCGGAACTTTACAAACCGTTTATTATCCGCAAGATGATCGAACGTGGTATCGTGAAAACGGTTAAATCTGCAAAGAAAATCGTTGACCGCAAAGAGCCAGTTGTTTGGGATATCTTAGAGAACGTATTGAAAGGACATCCGGTATTATTAAACCGTGCTCCTACGCTTCACCGTTTGGGTATTCAAGCTTTCCAACCGAAATTGATCGAAGGAAAAGCGATTCGTTTGCATCCGTTGGTAACAACAGCATTCAACGCCGATTTCGATGGTGACCAGATGGCGGTTCACTTACCATTAGGTAACGCTGCAATTTTGGAAGCACAATTGTTGATGCTTGCTTCTCACAACATTTTGAACCCTGCGAATGGAGCACCGATTGCGGTACCTTCTCAGGATATGGTCTTGGGTCTTTACTACATCACTAAGATGCGTACAAGTACCCCGGAACATAAAGTAAATGGTGAAAACGGTATTTTCTATTCTCCGGAAGAAGTTATCATTGCGAATAACGAAGGTAAATTGGATATGCACGCTCCGATCAAAGTAAAATCGTACGATTTGAATGAGGAAGGTGTACCAACTTTAATGATGATCGATACCACTTGTGGTCGTGTATTGTTTAATGAAGTTGTTCCAAGAGAAGTTGGTTTCATCAATGACGTATTGACGAAAAAAGCACTTCGTGATATCATCGGACACGTATTGAAAACATGTGGAACAGCTAAAACAGCTAAATTCCTTGATGATATTAAAGAATTAGGATACGGTATGGCATTCAGAGGTGGATTATCATTCAACCTGGATCATATCATTATCCCGAAAGAAAAAGAGATTTTGGTTGCGAAAGCAGAGACTGAAGTGAAAGAGGTAATGGCCAACTATAACATGGGTCTTATCACGAATAACGAACGTTATAACCAAATCATTGATATTTGGACACATACCAATATCCGATTGACAAATACGTTGATGGATCAATTGAAGAATGACGACCAAGGATTCAACTCCATCTACATGATGTTTGATTCCGGAGCTCGTGGTTCGAAAGAACAAATTCGTCAGTTGTCAGGTATGCGTGGATTGATGGCGAAACCTCAAAAATCAGGAGCTTCTGCACAGGAAATTATCGAGAATCCGATTCTTTCTAACTTTAAAGAAGGTCTTTCGATTTTGGAGTACTTTATCTCAACTCACGGTGCACGTAAAGGTTTGGCCGATACAGCATTGAAAACGGCGGATGCGGGTTACTTAACTCGTCGTTTGGTGGATGTAGCACAAGATGTTGTTATTAATGCAATGGACTGTGGTACTTTGAGAGGTTTAGTTGCGACTTCATTGAAGAAAAATGATGAGATCGTTGAGCCGTTGATTGATCGTATTTTAGGAAGAACGTCTGTTCATGATATTTTCCATCCTGAAACTGAGAAATTAATTGTTGAAGCAGGAGAATTGATTATTGATACTGTTGCAGATGAAATCGAGAAAGCAGGTATTGAAGAAGTTGAGATCCGTTCGGTATTGACTTGTGAAATGCGTCGTGGAGTTTGTTCTAAGTGTTACGGACGTAACCTTGCAACTCACCGCCCTGCACAAGATGGTGATGCTGTTGGTGTAGTTGCTGCTCAGTCAATTGGTGAGCCGGGAACGCAGTTAACATTACGTACATTCCACGTTGGGGGTACTGCATCGAACATTGCTGATGAATCTGATTTGAAAGCAAAATCTGCTGGTAGATTAGAAATCGACGAATTACGTACAATTACACGTAAGGGGGCAGATGGTGAAATGAAGACAATTGTTGTTGGACGTTCAGCTGAATTGAAAATTACGGATCCGAAAACCGGAGTTGCTTTGATGACTTCAAATATCCCTTATGGTTCTGAAATGTTGGTTGAAAACAACATTACGGTGAAGAAAGGTGATATTATCTGTAAATGGGACCAGTATAACGCGGTGATCATTTCTGAGGTATCAGGAAAAGTTTTATTTGAAAATATTATTGATGGTATTACTTACCGTGAGGAAGTCGATGAGCAAACAGGATTTACTGAAAAAGTAATCATTGAATCTCGCGACAAGAAGAAAAACCCTGCAATTCACATTATCGACCCTAAAACGAAAGAAGTATTACGTGAGTACAACATCCCAGTTGATTCCCATATTTCTGTAGGTGAAGGTGACAAAGTGGAAGAAGGTGTTATCTTGGTTAAAATTCCTCGTGTTGCTGGTAAAACAGGGGATATCACAGGAGGTCTTCCTCGTGTAACGGAGTTATTCGAAGCACGTAACCCTTCTAACCCTGCAGTAGTTTCTGAAATTGATGGTATCGTTGAATTTGGAAAAATTAAACGTGGTAACCGTGAAATTCAGGTAACTTCTAAAGTAGGTGATGTTCGCAAATACTTGGTTCCGCTTTCTAAACATATCTTGGTACAAGAGAACGATTTCACTCGTGCGGGACAACCGCTATCTGATGGTGCAATTACACCAAACGATATCTTGAATATTCAAGGTCCTACGAAAGTACAAGAGTACATCGTAAATGAAATCCAAGAGGTTTACCGTCTACAAGGGGTAAAAATCAACGATAAACATTTCGAAGTAATCGTTCGTCAAATGATGTTGAAAGTGGAGATCGTAGATGCAGGAGATACACGATTCCTTGAAGGACAATCTGTTCACAAAGCAGACTTCATGGAAGAGAATGACTCTATCTACGGAATGAAAGTGGTAGTTGATGCCGGAGAATCTCCAACGCTTAAAGCGGGTCAAATTGTTTCTGCACGTAAGTTACGTGATGAGAACTCACAATTGAAACGTGCTGATAAGCAACTGGTTGAATCTCGTGATGCAGTTCCTGCAACTTCAACTCCATTGTTACAAGGTATTACCCGTGCTTCATTGCAGACACAATCATTCATCTCAGCTGCTTCCTTCCAGGAAACAACGAAAGTATTGAACGAGGCTGCAATCTCCGGAAAAGAAGATCACTTATTAGGTTTGAAAGAAAACGTAATTGTTGGTCACTTGATCCCGGCTGGTACAGGTGTACGTCGTTTCCAAAAAGTAATTGTTGCAAACAAAGAAGAATTGGATGCGATCTCTTAAGATTTGATTATCTAAAAAAATACGAATCCCCGAATTATTTATAAGTTCGGGGATTTTTTATTCCAACCATTTTTTTTTCACCATTATGTATAAAACACCTTAAAATCAAAAAAATGAAAAAATCAGTACTCTTAATTTTAAGTTTGCTGCTTGGCGGGATGTTCGCAGGAGCTCAAACAATTGCATATCAACCGCTACATGGAAATTACACGCAGTATGTTTACCAGAATCAGCATTGGAATGGAAGTGAGAATGTGGAATCATTCAGCAAAACAATTTGGTCAGGTGATACAACGATTAACGGAGAAACGTATACCCGTATTTTCCAGGAAGGACTTTATATTGGAGGAATCCGCGAAGACATTCCGAATCAAAAACGTTTTTTGGTCGATCTGAATGACGTGGAGAAGGATATCACAATTGATCATTTTCTTGCTGCTGGAACTTTTATAACAGATAGCTCAAAGTATTTAAATGCCTTTAAAACTTATTCGGCATACATCGATGGAAATTACGATTCACTTTATGTCGACCATGTAGATAGTATTTTGGAGGGAAACGGAACTTATAGTGCTACATATCATCTTAGAAGACTTCCACAACCGAACACTTTTGTCTTTAATACTTACAGGGGTCTCTTGCATTATCAAAAATTGGAATATGTGACAGAACAGGTTTGCTATCGCGAAGATGGTGAACAAACTCTACCCGGATAAGAAACACCATGGACCTTCATGTGCGACCTTGGAATCTCGGAGAATAATTTATTGGAAGTAAGTATCAGTCCAAATCCTTCAACGAATTTTATTGAACTGTCTGGGAAAGATCTTCCCTTGATCAAGGAGTTAACTATTTATGATCTAAACGGGAAGATGGTAAAATACATTCCTCAATCTGAAATTAACACAAGAATTTCATTGGAGGAATTGGAAAACGGTGTTTACCTGCTTGCATTAAATGGAAATTCAAAGATCTTACGATTAATTAAACAATAATAAAGCTCAAATAGAAGAAATCCCCGAATTACTCAGTAGTTCGGGGATTTCTTTTATGGTGTGAAATGACTAGCTTATTCTTTATAAATAACCATCTGGCTGGTCACACCACTTTCCATCTCTATCGTAATGATATGGAATTGATTGCTTTCGAGCGATTCGATCAATAACGGATCGTTCACTTCTGCTTCATTGAGTAGCGTGAAGGTCATCTCGGGAGAACCAAGGAAGGGTGTGGATACTACACTTCCACTGATTGCCATTTCATCCACGCAGATCATTCCCCTGGTGCAAATGTTATTAATTTGATAGGTCTGTTTGTTGCTGAACTCCAGTACTTTTACTTTGAATTGCAACACGTTCTTTACGACCGCGATATCGTCCGGAAGTGCGCTCACTGCATCCGGAGCCTGAGTATTGACGAATACATAATGAAATCCTTTCTGAAAACGGTTCTGCATGAGGATATTTCTGCAAACTGTCGCTCCACCGGGTATAGGGGTTATCGATATGATATCATTGCCGGCAACATCCAGGATTTCAAAAGGTTGGTATAGACTTAGAATGGTATTTGAAATGAGCGAAAGGAAATTGGTTCCGCCACCGAGCATCGGTTCTATGTTTTCCCGCATGAAGACTCCCTGACCCGGCGTAAAGTGATCCTGGCAGGCAATGTGCTCGGGCAGATTGATGTTCATGTAATTCCGTATCGGAACAAGCTCATCTTTGAAGGGAACATTGATACAATCTCTTTGCAGCCCGATGTAGATACAGTTTTCCACTTCTTCTGCGGTATAAAACGAGGGAGAGGCAGGAGTATCGGCCACATAATCGCCTGTTATATCGGCATTGTAATCGGGCGAACGCGGATCCCTGGTAACGTGCTCACAAACGGAAGCGTTGTTACAGCCACCTCTGTTCGTATGTCTCAGACCGAAAATATGGCCTACTTCGTGTAGCATAACACCTGTATTAAAGTACTCTGCCATCATGAATATGTTTGGCAGATTGAACGTTCCGGCGGGTGTAACCGTAGGAAGATCCTGCAGGGTTCCGGGAATGACAATGTCATTCAGGTCTCCGGTGCAAGAGATGTACGTTTCCTGTTGGATGGCGTCGACGATGAAGATGTTGATCGCGTCGGAGCTATGATAGTTATTCGCGACGCTGTATGATTGCAAGTCGGAAGGTTTGGGAAAATTTTGATACACTCCCATCGCCGGAATTTGCAGCGTCAGGTAATCCGTCTCGTTGATCTCGTTAAAACCCTGATATTTGAAATAGATTTTGAACTCCCCGAACTTAATGTTCAGATCCCTGATCACGTTCATGATCTGCTCTTCCCCGATCGGTATGGTTCTGCTGCCATTGTCGTCGTTAACGACGTGGAATTGTACATTCAGGACAACCGGAGCATAGTCTTCCGGGATGAAGTCGGTGGGTCTGTTCAGGAGTGTATTGTTGTTTTCGAACAGGGGGTTTCCCGGGTAATCGTTCTCCAGGGAAACCTGGGCAAAACTGCCTAGTGATGTAAACAGTGTAAAGAAAAAAAGAATTTTTTTCATGAATAGTGTTGTTAATTGTTCGTATTATCGGAGTTTCCGTTTTGGAAAGATAACTTTTAAGTTACAATTAACGATCCCATTGAATCAACGGTGCTGACAGAATACGATAAGAATGAACTCATTTATTCAGAGCTGGCTTCACTCATAAAAAAAGATGGAGGTTGTGTTTTTTAAGACTTTTTTTGGTAGGTTGGGTGTTCATTGGTTTGCAGGCAAGCCCTGATTTCCTTTTTGTCCAAAGATAGTTGCTCCTGAAATGAAAGTGACAAGTAAGATTATTTTTTCATGAATAGCAAGTTTTTAGAATTTCTCCTATTTGACAAATTTATGCCTCATTTCCTGATTCAGGAGTAAAACATGAGCAAAAAAAAGGAGGGAATCCGATTCCCTCCTTTAAGTTTAGTATCATTCCGATGATTTACGGAGTAATAATCGGTTTCAAACCTCTTAATCCCATATCAGTTGGATAATCGTTTGCATTTCCATTTGGCAACAAAGGTTCATACTTGTGATCACCGTTTACGTCATACCACTCAAAACTTTGGTTAGTGGATAATGACATGGTACAAATAATATCCTGAGTTTCGTTTCCTGTAATCGTAAATGGAGTATCAAAATTTCCTGTTACAACACAAGATCCTGCAGGAACCGGTGATGTTGCAGACAATGGGTTTGGTACAGTTGTACTAGGAGCTTGTCCTTGAAAAACAACCCCAAGATTTTCAAATGCCCAATAACCTTGCAGTTTGTTTGCATTCAATGTCAATGTCTGGTTCCAGATTTTGTAATTGGAGATATACGTATTAAACCCAACAAAAGAAGCAAGACGACCAGTGTAATCTACACCGTTATAAAGGTAATCTACATCGTAATTTTGGTATGTTAAAGACATACGCACCCAATTATACGTGTCGGGAGAAATGTTTTTCAAAGGAATTTTGAGGAATACCTCATTATCACCTTTAACAATTGCTTTACTGAAATCAACAGCATTTGAACCACCAGCAGTAGTTTCTGCTCCGTGATACAATATTTCACCTGCTCCTAATTGTGTATACATGTTTTGAGCAAACTCAATGTAATGTGCACTCATTCCGTAAAATGTTGGAGATTGAGCCCAGTGATTTGCACCCACAGCAGCAGGATTTCCAAAGTTGTCCAAACGGGGAGCCAATGGGTCAAAATGTAATTTTACTATTAAGAATGGACCGGTCTCAGCTGTATAAGTACAACTTCCATCATCTTGAGTTGCTTTTGAATTGTAATTCACGGCATTGGGATCCTTACAACCTTTTTTCTTACATCCTACTGAAATGATAGCAAGCAGGACAAGTAGAAGCGTTAGTTTTTTCATGTTTTAGTGTTTTATAAGGGCAAAAATAGAGAAAATAAAAGACTTGTTTATTTGGATAACGAATTCAGAACAACTCTGTTACTTTTTGTTAATCATATAAACAGCTGCAATTCCTAATAGACCACCGATAATGGTGTGGATTTCCAACTTTTCGCCCAGAATAGCAAAGGAGAATATTGCGGCGCTAAACGGTACAATAAAGATAAAACTGCTGGCCTTTTCTGCACCAATCTTAGAAGTGGCAAAAAAGTAAGTGGTAGTTGCCAATGTGACAGTAATGACACTTGAAAAAAGAACATTCCCCCAGAAATGGATATCAGTTGTTTGAATCATTTTGCCAATTTCTGTAAAGTTGCAGAATGGAATGAGACAAGCTAGCGTCACAAAATACATCCACCATGTGAAAGCGAACGGAGAACCGTATTTCGCAGATTTCGATGTAAATTTGCTCATAACAGACCAAATCAAGGCACTTAAGAGAAAAAAGAGATTTTCAGGTTTGGCAAAAATGTCTTCATTTCCCCAAACTTTTAAGAGCGTTAAACCGGCAATGATTCCGAAAAACAAACCAATGAACTCATTTTTAGTTGGTCTTTTCCAGTCAATGAGCATTCCAAGACCATAAGCCATTACCGGGTTTAAAGTGGTAACTAAAATCCCTCCGGCTCCCGGACTTCCATTTTTAAGCCCGGCCAAAAAAGTGTAATTATAGGTAGCCATCAGAACTCCTGCAATCAAAAGAAATGGAATTCCTTTTCTGGAAATAATCAATTTTGTTTTTAAAGGAATTAGAAGTAGTAGTAAACTTACTACTACAAAACCATATCGAAAAACACCCAAATTAACCGGAGTGCCAAAGGATGTTAAGACCTTGTTTGATGACCAACTAACTCCCCAAACAATCATGCTACAAATCATGACAATTGTTAGCATGGATTGAGAAGTTTGTTTTTCTTTCATAGCGCAAAATTAGTCAATATAGAAAGATGTTTATCGCTAATTAAAGAAAGCTTTTGTATTTTCGTTGTATGGAAAAAAATGACAATCAAATTAACATCGAGCTAAATGAGGAATTGGCGGAAGGAGTTTATTCTAACTTGGCTATAATTACACATTCACAAGCTGAATTTGTTGCAGATTTTATTCAGATGATGCCCGGAATGCCAAAAGCAAAAGTGCGTTCAAGAGTAATTATGTCGCCACAAAATGCAAAACGTTTGATGCGTGCATTGGCTGAGAATGTTCAAAAATATGAACAAGTAAATGGAGTTATTAATGATGTAGATACACCTCCATTTCCACCAATGAATTTTGGAGGAACAACTAATCAGGCATAATTAACTGATTGATAAATTTTGGGTTCTTGAAGCCTCTTTTTTAACCGGTTAACCTTTAGAATTAAGAAATTGCAAAGTAAACTGAGTAATAATAATCGATCCGAGTTTTCAAAGAATATTGTGAAATTGATGACAGGGACTGTTATAGCTCAATTGATGTCCATAGCTTTTTCTCCTGTCATTTCGCGCCTGTATTCGCCTGAAGAGTTTGGTTTATTTACAATAGTCAGTTCCATTTACGCACTAATTGTATTGATATCCGGAGGGAGATATGAGGTGGCACTGATGGTTCCAAAACGGAATGTGGATGCCATCAATCTATTGGGGCTGTCTTTTTTTGTGAACCTTGGATTCCTTCTCTTGTCTTACCTGGTACTTTTCATTTTGCCTTATTTTGGACTTCAGAATAAATTGGGATTTTGGTATTACCTGCTTCCCGTTTTTGTGTTTTTGATAGGTTTTGGACAATGCCTGATAGCCTGGAATAACCGAAGGAAAAAGTACCGGAGTATTGTCAACTTCAGAATCACACAATCGTTACTCAATAATGTTTTTCCCATTTCCAACAGTCTTTTAAAAGTTCCGGTGAACGGGATCCTTTTGGGATATTTGGGTTCAGCTGTTATTTCACTCGGAGTTATTTTATTCCAGGTAAGGGCAGATTTCGCATTGATACGGAAAGGAATCAGCATCGACCGGATGCTTTTTATGGCGAAGAAATATTCCAGGTTCCCATTGATCAACGCGCTTCAGGCACTTTTGGACGCTATACAGATCAACGGACTTATTTATGTCATCTCTTTCCTGTTTGGAAATTACCAGGTTGGGATATTTTCGCTAGCGATCCGCATTTTGTTCGTACCGATGAGTTTTGCCGGTTCATCCATTGCACAGGTATTTTATCAGGAAGCAAATTCCAACATCCATGACAGTAAACCATTGATGCCTTTAATCAAGCGCACAATCAAAATGAATTGCTTGTTGATTCTGCCGGTATTGTTTATCTTACTTTTTTTCGGCCCACAATTATTCGCCTTTGTTTATGGAAAGGAGTGGATGGAAGCAGGAGTCTATGCCCAGTATCTGTGCGTATGGATTTGTATGGATTTTATAAGAGCCCCTCTTTCCCAGATCCCCATTATCCTAAATAAACAACATGCATTGTTGATTTCCTCCATTGTGAATAATGCGCTTTTATTTGGTTTGTTATTTTTGGGATCATTACAACATTACAACCTGAAAACCCTTTTATTGATTATATCCGTTCTTCAAGTTTTATATATCTTAGCATTAATTGTTTGGATTATAACTATTGCTAAGGAAGATGATACAAAGAGACTGAATCTCTAAAAAAACACAAGCTATTATTTATATGAAGACATTTGACTATATAAAGAAGAATCAGATATTTCTGTTTTTTACCATTTTAATTTTTTTTCCCACTGTCCGTCTACTTGTATTAGGGTCGTCACACGCTTCCGGGATGGGAATGGTGTTTTCTGTTTTACCCGAGTTGCTCTTTGGAATGATACTTCTTTTTGCGCTGACTCAATTTTGGAAAACAAAAAATCGGACAATTACTTTGCTGGATAAGTTGGTACTTGGTTATTTTCTTTTCAACGTTATTGTTGGAGTTTATCTGGCGCATGATCTGAAAGCAAGCGCATATGGTTTCCGATTATCCTATTTTCCAGTGTTAGCCTATTTTGTCGGCTCTTTTTATTGGGATAGATCGGTTGATGTTGAAAAGTTATTTAGAGGTTTTTTCAAGATTTTAGTACTGGTTGCCGTGATTGGCTTCTTGCTGTATTTTGTTTTTCCTGATTTACATCTTTATTTCCATAGGATGACTACGGATAAACCGATTGCAAAAGCATTCGGGTTGATTATCCGGATGACTTCCATTCTTTGGACCCCCGTTGTTTTTGGAGTATTGATGATGACCGCGTTTGTTTATTGGATTTACAATTATTTCAAAAATGGAAATAAATGGGATTTGCTCTATACATTCATTGTTGCGATGGCGATGCTACTAAGCATATCCAGAGGACCGATCATTGCTTCTGTGATTGGTTTTATAGTTCTGGCCATTCTTTCCAAGAATATAAAACGAATTCTTATCGTATTGGGATTGGTTGTTATAAGTATTTCAATGACATTTTTGGTTCTAATGAATACATCTTCCATGTTTGGATGGATTGTGAAATCTTCAAAGGAAACGATGAGTCTGGAAAAAGGTAATACACGTGTAGATCTTTGGTATGAAGTTGCAAGTACCTTGAAGCACAATCCAATGGGATTGGGATTGGGGAAAGCCGGACATGCAGCAGTTCAGAATTTTCCACTGAACACTCCTGGGGTTTCATTTGCATCTACGGACGGTTGGTATTTCAAATTGATGATTGAAACGGGGGTCATAGCCTTGATCCTGTACATGGTTATGGCCTTATTCTTTTTTGTTGCAATGATCCGCTATGTCAGAAGAAATTCTTTTGACTTTGTCAGTTTTATCCTGACGCTATTTGTTGGAATCGGGTTCGTCAACGTTGTGAGCAATGTCTTGGATTTTTACTTGGTTAGTTACCTATATTGGTTAATTTTGGGTGCATTTGCATTGCGATTAAAACAAGAAAACAGATGAAAAAGGTTTCGGTAGTCATTGTTAATTACAACGTTAAGGAGTTAATTCTGGCATGTCTGCGAACCTTATATCTGTATCATCCCGATAGTAATATCGAGGTCATTGTAGTTGACAATGATTCAAAAGACGGATCGGGTGAAGCAATCAAAACGCAGTTTCCGGGTGTGATCCTATTGGAGAATAAGTTCAATGCAGGGTTCCCGAAAGGAAATAATCAAGGGTTCGAATTGGCTAACGGAGATTACATTTTCATGTTGAATCCGGATACGGAATTTATTGAGAATTCGATTGATAAAATGGTTGATTACCTGGAAACACATCCGAATGCATGGCTTTTGGCGCCGAAGTTACTTAATTCTGACGGAGGCTGGCAGCTGAGTGCCTGGAGATACCCGACAATCACTTCTGTTTTTTGCGAATCCTTTTATTTGTCCGGTTTGCTGAAAAAGAAAAACTACGCAGACAAAAATATGGATGAGATTTTCGAAGGGGAAACTTTTTCAGGTGCAGCATTGTTTTTCAGAAGAGAATTGTTTGATCGGATCGGGATGTTGGATGAAACCATGTTCTGGATCGAAGATGTGGAGTTCTGCTGGAGGGCAAACCATCAGAATTATACCTGCCTGTATTTTCCGGAAACAAAGATCATACATCACATCGGACAAAGCGCCAAGAAGAATTACAACATTTCCATTTCGAACCAGGTTTATAATAAAGTGAAGTTCTTTAGAAAACACCACAGTAAGTTTTCAACCGCGATTATTGTACTGATCAGTGGGATGCACGTCATCTCGAAAATAATCGTCCTGGGATTGCTTTCTCCGTTTAAAAGAGTCTATTATTTGAAATTCAAGGCATATTTATATACTTTTCCCAGGGTGTTCAATCCCCCGAAAGGAATCACGTAAGATTGACAATGCCAATAAATTTGGACTTTGCACATTATCAAAATAATTAATTACCTAAATTTGGACTGTAAATAATACGACTTGTTACTGGCGGGTAACTGTTTCTAAAACTTAGGTGATCGATTATGAGGATTTGTTACTTTGCAGATGGAAAAAGCTTTCATACCATAAGATGGTGTGAACATTTCTATTCTCTCGGACATGAAATCCACTTGATTACGTTCAGTGCAGTTGAAATCCCGAACGTTCAGGTCCATGTGGTCAATTCCGGTGACGTGAAAGTCACAGGCGGAAATTGGAAGCTAATCAAGAACTTTCGAAGGGTAAAGGACCTTGTAAGAACCATTAATCCGGATATCTTTCACGCATTGTATGCTACAAGCTATGGTGTTACAGGTGCCTTGAGCAAACATCAAAATTATATTATCACAGCATTGGGCTCTGATCTTCTATTGAGTCCTCAAAGATCCTTTTTGTATCGATTGGCAATCAAATTCGCATTTAGAAGGGCGAAGTGGATTACAGTGATGTCTCAACAGATGAGTGATGTTGCGAGAGATCTTGGAACGGATATGTCGAAAGTTGCAATCGTACCGTTTGGCGTGAACCCGGATGTTTTTAATGCCAATCAGCGGAAATTAACGGAGAGTGAGTTTGTTGTGACCAGTACCAGAAATCTGGAGAAAGTTTACAATATCCCTCATTTCCTAAAAGCATTGGCTCTTGTGAAAGATAAAATCCCCAACCTGAAAGTGAATCTGATGGGTTTTGGAAGTTTGGAAAAGGAGCTTAAAAAGATGACGGTCGATTTAGGAATTTCAGATTTCATCACTTTCTGGGGAAGAGTCAATCAATCGCAGATTGCTACGGCATTGAACAATTCTCATGTTTTTGTGTCGGTATCCTTATCCGATGGGAATAATATCTCTTTGAACGAAGCAATGGCTTGTGATGCGTTTTGCATTGCGACAAATATTCCAGCCAATCAGCAATGGATAGAAGATGGGGTGAATGGTTTTTTAGTGGAGATCAATGATGTGGAAGCTTTGGCAGACAGGATTTTGCAAGCTTATTCCAATTATCAGCTACTTCACGACAAGGCAAGCCCGATTAATAAGAAAATCATAGAGGAAAAAGGCATTTGGGCTAATAATATGAAGGTTGTCGAAAAGAAATATCAGGAAATGGTAACTCATTAAGATGAAAAGAATTATAATCATTGGTGCCAGTGGATATGCAAAAGTAATTGCAGAAACAATTGATTTGTTAGATCAGATTGAGGTGGTTGGCTTTATAGACGACCAGATTGAGAAAGGGACTTTTGTTTATGATCGGCTTCAAGTCATTGGTTCGGTGAATGATATCCAACAGCTTTCCAATCAATGTGATGCATTCGTAATCGGTATCGGAAATAATTATGTCCGGGAACAAATTGCAAATCAATATTCAGGGGAAGTGAAATTTGAAACCATTATTCATCCACGCGCATATGTCTCAAAATCTGCATTTATTTCAGAAGGAGTGGTGGTTTTGGCCGGTTCTGTAATTAACTCAAACTCCAAAATAGGAAGGTATTCCATTATTAATTCAAATACAGTAGTGGATCACGATTGTCAGGTTGGGGAATTTGTCCATTTGGTAATCGGAACCTTGGTAGGGAGCAATTCAGTTGTTTCTGGATCGATAAAAACAGACATTGGACAAGTGCTTCCAGCATTTTCAACCATTTTATGAAAGCAAAAATTCAAATAGAACAAATCTATGAATACCTGCTTGCAGCAACACTCATGTGTTTTTGTTTTGCTCCGAAATCAATCAGTCTTTTTGTCATTCTATTGGTAATCGTTACCGTGGTTCAGGTTATCCGGAAGAAAATGAAATTTGTTTTTTCACCGGTTTTACTACTTTTCGTCTTACTTTATTTAGCTTATACTGTCGGAATTCTTTTCACGGATCACATGGGTGAAGCACTTGGTTACCTCGAAAAGAAACTGGTTTTGGTTCTTTTTCCACTGCTATTTTCCTTCCGGTTCCAACGTCGACTGGATTTGAGACCGGTTACACTGGGCTTGGTATTGGGAACGATTGTAATGACTCTATTGGCAATTATACATGCAACACAGTTGTATCGATTGACAAATGATTTCAATAACAGTTTTGGAAGTTCTCATTATTCCTACATCCATCACCCGACGTATTTCGCAGGGATGGTGACGATTACCTTATTAATGGTCCGTGAAGGCGCACAAAATAAATGGAAAGGATTCAATTCCTGGACACTTGGAGCATATTTCCTGTTGACCTGTTTGAATTTGCTGTTCTGCTTTTCATTCGCGTCCCTGATTTTCTTCTTTTTGGTAATAGCTGTAACGCTTGCTGTTTACTTCTATAAAAGGCTTCCAAGGTATTTATTCCTGGCTTTGATTGTACTTTTGCCGATTCTTCCGGTTGCTGCATATTACGGAAATGTTCATGTGCAGATTGAAATGGATAATGCAGCAACTGATTTGGGGGTGTACGTGCGCGATCCCAATACGGTTTTTGAGAAAATAAGAAGTAATCCTTCCGGAAACCAAACACGTTTGTTGATGTGGACCGTTTCTACACAAGAATTTTTGGAACATCCAATGGGATCCGGAACGGCAAATTTTGATGATAAACTCGGAAAAAGATTGCGGGACAAAGGATTGGCTGATTACGCCGAATTTAAATACAATCCCCACAACCAGTTTCTTCAGGTTGCTGTTGAAATCGGTGTTTTTGGCTTGTTGATCTTCCTTTCAATCTTTGTTTGCTATTTCCGAATGGCTAAAAAATACCGTTTTGGTTTGCTGTTTTGGTTGACATTGAACCTGGCTTTTAACTGCTTGTTCGAATCCATGTTTCAACGGCAAAGTGGGATCGTATTTTATGTTTTGCTTTTCTGTCTCTTTACCGTTTATCTTCAGAACAGGAAATCACCTTATCAAAACGATGGGTTTAAGTCCAATTTTTAGAAATTCCTGAAGAGAGATCTGTCTCCTTAAAAGGCTGGAATATCTGTACAGTACCCACTCATAATTCGGCATTCGTAATTCGTAATTCGCAATTAATTTGATTTATCGCCAAAAAACTGTTCACAACTTACAATAAAATTGTTGTAGAATTGGTTTTACCTGTTATTTTTGTACAAACGCTTATTGGATGACGTCTGAGTTGAAATCTTTAATTGAACAAATTGGCGCGAAATCTCGTCAGTTACACCAATCGTTGGTGACTGAAAGAGAACGCGTTCGTTCCATGACGGATGAAATCAACCGTTTGAATACTGAAGTTTCTGAGTGTCAAAATCAGAAAAGGGTAATGGAGGAAGAGCTCCAAAGCTTGAAATCAGAATTGAACCAAGCGCGTGAACAAGTTCAGGTACAACCTGTTTCAACCAATGGGGTTGAAATTGATGTGCTTGTGAAAGAGATTGATTTCTGCATTCAACAATTAAAAATAGCGAATGAGTAAAGTATCTTTGAAAGTAGTGGTTGCCGGTCGTACGTACCCTTTAACTGTCCAGGAAACGGAAGTTGAAAAGGTTCAGCGTGCTGCTGACGATATTAATAAAGCCATCAAACAACTACAAGATAACTTTGCTGTACGCGATATGCAAGACTTATTGGCGATGACCGCCTTACAATTGTCTACTAGAGGAGCAAAAGCACCGGCAGGTACTACCACTCCACAAGCTGATTTCACTGAAGCAACTGCTGCATTGAAAGCACTTTCCGATGATTTGGATGCATTGAATTAATTGCTGTTTTATACAGGTCTTTTTCTCACTTGTTTGCGTAACATCTCCGTAAGCAGTGGGATTTTTTTATTTAAGAAACTATGGTAAATGTAATTATTGGAGCATTGATCGGGTTAATAGGAGGTGGTGTAATCACTTTCATTATCCAACAAACAATGCTCAAGAAAAGGAAAGAACAAATCTTGAAAGAAGCTGATCTGGAAGGAGAAGCAATGAAAAAAGACAAGATCCTCCAGGCAAAGGAACGCTTCCTGAAATTGAAAGAAGAACATGAAGAAAACGTAAAAGAACGTGAAAGACGCATGCAGTCGAATGAAGACAGGGTGAAAAGCAAAGAAAAAGCGCTGACTCAAAAAATCGAAGAGGTTTCCAGAAAAGAAAAAGATACGGAGCGTTTGCAAACAGAGTTAGCAACGAAAGTTGAAATAAATGAAGTTCGTCATCAGGAGTTAGATAAAATGCACCAAAAACGTGTGGCTGAGCTAACAAAAATCACAGGAATGTCGATTGAGGAAGCGAAGAACTTATTGATGGAATCGTTGAAAGACGAAGCAAGAACTGCTGCAATGGTTCATATCAAGGAAATTACCGAAGAAGCAAAATTGAACGCCAATCGCGAAGCAAAACGAATCGTTATTCAAACTATTCAGCGTGTGGCATCTGAACAGGCTGTTGAAAATGCAGTTTCTGTTTTCAATATTGACTCAGATGAAGTAAAAGGTAGAATCATCGGTCGTGAAGGTCGAAATATTCGTGCTTTAGAAGCTGCAACAGGTGTGGAGATTATTGTAGATGATACACCCGAAGCAATTATTTTATCTTGTTTCGATCCTGTAAGAAGAGAGATCGCTCGTTTGTCTTTACACCAATTGGTTTCTGATGGTCGTATTCACCCTGCCCGAATTGAGGAAGTTGTTGCTAAAACAAAGAAATCATTAGAGGAAGAGATTGCTGAAACTGGAAGAAGAACATGTATCGATTTAGGAATTCATGGTTTGCATCCGGAGTTGATCCGAATGGTTGGACGTATGAAATACCGTTCGTCTTACGGACAAAACTTATTACAACATAGCCGTGAAGTAGCTAATTTGTGTGCGATTATGGCCGCAGAGTTAGGCTTAAATGTAAAAGTTGCAAAACGCGCTGGATTATTACACGATATTGGTAAAGTACCGGATGAAGAACCGGAATTACCACATGCTATCCTGGGAATGAAGATTGCAGAGAAATTTGGTGAAAAACCAGATGTATTAAATGCAATCGGAGCTCACCACGACGAAATTGAAATGACATCCCTGATCTCGCCGATCGTACAAATTTGTGACTCCATTTCTGGTGCGCGTCCTGGTGCACGTCGTGAGGTGGTTGAATCATACATCAAACGAATCAAAGACTTGGAGAATTTGGCTTTGTCTTATGATGGAGTGAATTCCGCTTACGCCATTCAAGCGGGTAGAGAACTACGCGTATTGGTTGAAAGTGAAAAAGTAACCGATTTGCGTGCAGATGAATTATCGTTTGCAATTTCTCAGAAAATTCAAACAGAAATGACTTATCCCGGTCAGGTAAAAGTGACGGTGATTCGTGAAAAACGTTCTGTCAATTACGCTAAGTAACGATGAACGAAGTTCAGCTTATTTCTGATCGATTAAAAAATAAAACCATTTTGGTGACCGGCGGTGCCGGTTTCATCGGTTCAAATTTAACAGAGGCCCTATTGAAAATAGGTGCCTCTGTTATTGTTTTAGATAATCTGGAAACAGGACTTCAGTCAAACGTTGACAGATTGTCTCACTACGAAAATTACCGGTTTGTAAAAGGAGATATTTGTAATCCGGATGATTACCGCGATTTGCTGAAAGAAGTGGATGCGATTTCCAACCAAGCTGCTTTAGGTTCTGTTCCAAGATCCATTGAATTTCCGTTGAATACCCATCGGGTAAATGCAACGGGGTTTCTGACCATTTTGCATGAAGCGAAACAAGCAAATGTAAAACGATTCGTCTACGCAAGTTCTTCATCTGTTTATGGAGATTCTACAGCTTCACCAAAACATGAAGGTCAGGAAGGAAAAGTACTTTCACCTTATGCAGCAACCAAACAATTGAATGAGGAATACGGACAAGTATATCATCAATTGTATGAAATGGAAACAATTGGTTTGCGTTATTTCAATGTCTTTGGTCCATTTCAAAATCCGAATGGAGTTTATGCTGCAGCCATTCCAAAGTTCTTGGATAAAATGCTTGAGGGTGGCGAGATTGTTGTAAACGGAGACGGAGAACAATCCCGTGATTTCACCTATGTGAAAAACGCGATTCATGCAAATCTGCTTTCTTTGATTTCAGAAAATGAAGAAGCATTTGGCCAGGTTTACAATGTGGCTTGTGGTCGAAGTCTAACCTTGAATAATGTGATCAATAGTTTGCAGGAAGGATTAAAAAGCTTGGGAACAAGTTCAAAACACTCACTCACTTACGGTCCTCCAAGAAAGGGAGACATTAAAGACTCATTGGCCTCAACGGCTAAGATGGAGCAATATTTGGATTATAAACCCGTATATACCTTTGAAGAAGGAATCAATGAATACCTTCGACATGTATTGCAATGCAAGTAAAAGCGCTCAAATCTGACTTTGTAAAATCAGTACTTACTTTGATGACAGGTACTGCAATTGCTCAGTTGATTGCTTACCTCATATATCCGTTTCTAACACGTATTTACTCTACTGCCGATATGGGCGAGTTGGGAGTTTATACACGATTGGTGGCTTTTATTGCTGCTTTTGCTACAGCCAGGTATGAGCTTACTCTTCCGCTTGCAAAACAGGATCATCATGCCTTCTCGTTGTATCGTCTTTCATTTCGGATTTCGTTGCTTTCCTTAAGTACTATTTTAGTAGTAGGACTTATTTATTATTTATTAAAACCCTATGACTTATCCAATTATGTTTTTTTGATCATAGTTGTCCTGAGCTCATACATCATGGTTTGGATTAATTTGGGAACCTCCTGGTCCATTCGGAAAAAATCATTTCGTCAAATTTCAATACAAAGAGTAGTCAATGCTTTGTCTGTGAATGGATTGAGGTTGTTCTTTGGTTTGGTTCATTTGGGTTCCTTTGGATTGGTTTTAGGAAGTCTGCTGGGCTCATTCGCCTCTATTTTTGTTTTTATCCGCACTTTTGTTTCAGAGAAGAAAACGTTTTACCCAACCAAAGACATTAAAAGATTTCGAATTCTGGCAAAGGAGTATAAATCTTTTCCTACCGTCAATTTACCGCATGTATTGATGGATTTGGGGGTCGATTTATTGATAGCAATGTTTGTTATTACTTATTATGGCAAAGGAGTTTTTGGATCGTACAGCCACGCTTATTTGATGTTGAGACTACCACTTTTGTTTTTCGGGCAATCTATAGGACAGGTCTTTTTCAATAAATGTTCAGAGATGGTAAATAAACAACAAGACATTTATCCATTGGTTAAGAAGACAGTTCGAACACTTTTTCTGATTGCAATAATCCCATTTACTATTTTATTTTTTTATGGGGCTCCTATTTTTGAATTTGTATTTGGAAAACAATGGGTTGAATCAGGAAAGATTGCTGAAATATTAGCTCCTGCTTTGTTGTTGAATTTTTTAGTTTCTCCGATTTCTACACTTGCTTTGATTTTGTCGAAGCAAAAAATCATGTTTGGAATAGGATTATTGGTAGCAGTTTTACAATGTATTTGTTTTGGAGTATTGCCAATTGCGTTTTCGATCTTAATGAAGCTGGGAATTCTTTCAACTCAATTCTCCGATTTTGAGTTTATTCTTGGTCTGAATAGTTTCGTCCTTACAATTATTTTTGGAATTGTTTTAATCATGTATCTGTATTTTGCTCGGACAAAAAGCTTGAACACTTAGGTTTAAATGACTACTTTTGCAAATGAAAGCTGCCACATCCAACTATTTTTCGAGAATTAGCGTTATAATTCAAGTTGAATGTAATCACCAAAAAAAGTAAAACAAATAATGCTCATTTTTTTACAAAAACAATTTTATCATTTACTGTTATTATTATTTGTTTTATCATTAGTTGGAGGGTCTATCTTTCTGGATTTTAAGGTTTTTGGAGTTCAGTTTTACGCATATAGATTAATTGTCCTCTTTGGTCTGGCATATTTCCTGTTTACAAAAAAATTGGTATTGTATAGGTCAACCTACAGTAAATATGTGTTTTGGTTTTTCTCATTTTGGTTACTTTATGGAGCATGCTCACTTTATTGGTGTCCTGATCGTGTACAAGGATTCAAAGAACTGATTTACATTTTTATTGGGTTTTCCACCTACTTATTTCTTCTTTCTTTGAAAGAACGTGTACACAAGTTTGAGGAAAAATTTGCCGGCTCTTGGATGTTTGTATTCTTCATTATTGTTGTTTTTTCAATTAATGAGATCATTACAAAATCTCATTTCACATCAAGTTTTACTGAAAGCATAGAGAAATTTGGAGAAGCACATAAAATCAATTCAGTTCCTGTTTTTACGTTCGATAATCCAAATCATTTTGCAATTTATTTATGCATCACTATTATCTTGAGTGTTTACCTGATCTTCAAAAGAGTAAAACCTCAATGGAATGCGTTTGCTATAATTTGCTGTTTGTTTCTCCTTTCTTATATGGAATCGAGATTCTCTCAATTGTTTATTGTGTTTTTAACAGGATTGATCCTGTACTATAAAAGAACCCTTTTTAGCAATTGGAGGTTTTACAAGTATTTAAAATGGGGAAGCATCGGTTTGGGAGTTCTTCTGCTAGTTGGTGTAGCAGTTATTTTTATAGGACGTGGCCAGGCTTCAGAAACGGCAAATAAGGTTGATCCGGGTACTTACTCCATATTTATTGATGCGAATGAGAATTTTAATCCATTGGATTCAACTTCCCTAGATGCCAGAGAAGTTAACGGTATCTGTTTAGCAATAGCTGTGAAAGTTGACCAGCGAATAGTGCTCAAACAAGAACAGGTTAAAACAAAGTATGTAGATCTGAAAAAATACCAAAAAGGAGATCTTTTATTGTTTGAATCATATCCGTTCCTAAAGAAAATCAGCTTCCCGATAACGATTGCGTTACTAGCGATAGGTATAGTTCTTATTATTCGAAAGAAAAAGAAGAACGGATTTGTTTTGGTTGTTTTCAGTGGATTTATCGGATTGTTTTTAGTTGGGATATTTTCCCGTCATCCGTTTGAACGTGTGAATGAAAAGTGGTCTAGGTTTGTGATCATGGAGAATCAGGATCAACGCAGAATAGATTCGACTGCTCGTGATCTTATAACTCAGGAAAACAGTATCAAAATTGTGTCTATTCAAAATACAACTGCTCAAAAATACATGAATGGTGAGAGTTTGACGCTCAAAAAGATAGATATTCCGATCATTCTTATCGAAGGAAAGGAAAGTGATGCAATCCGTAAACATTTAACACTTAACGGATTGTATTTTTTAAAGAATTCTCATTTCTTGGGAGTTGGTGCCGGAGGTTATGCTACTTTGATCCAACGCGGAGAAGGAAAATACGATGTTGGTACAGTGGATAGTCCGCATAGTTTGATCATTGAAATGGTATCTCAGTATGGAGTACTGATTACTTTATTCTTTATCTGCTTATTGATCTATCCTTTTATTTTCTTGTTCAATGAGTTTAGAAGGAAAAATCGAAATCACCTGATTTTAACAGCCTTATTGGTATGTTTTGTAATCATGGGGAATTCCAATTCAACTTCTTTTCCATTACCGATTATTTGGGTTAATTTCACATTGATAATACTATTTTTCAATAAATTAGCTTCAGCAAAAGAGAAAAAGCATGATTCAACGAATTAAAGAATCAGATTTCATAAGAAACATTTTTGTGTTGTTCAGCGGTTCTCTTTTATCTCAGCTGATACCATTCATTGCACTTCCCTTTTTGCAGAAGTATTTTTATTCACCGGCAGATTTCGGTTTGTTGGCAATTTTTATTTCGTTCTGTGAACTTTTTGCCACTGTAGCAACATGCAAGTTGGAGTACGGAATAGTCATTCAAACTCGCATTAAGAACGCGATTAATCTGCTATATGGAGCTATTCGGGTAATGTTAATCGTGATAGTTCTTTCGGCCATCGTAGCACTTGTTTTTAAGAGGGAACTGGCGCATTACTTTGGAGAACCGAGATTAGAGAATTATTTATTCCTTTTACCAGTTTATGTCCTTTTGTTTTCATTTTCAGAAATTGCGTCTTATTGGTTTAATCGTAAAAAAGCATTTAAGACCATATCCTTTTCCAAGGTGATTCAAACATCTTCTTCTGAGTCAATCAAGATCGTAACCGGCTTTTTCCATTTTGGACCAATCGGATTGATTATCGGGCGGGTATCCGGATTTCTTTTCGCGAATTTATATTACCTGAAGACTTTTTTCAAGAATGATAGAAAAGCACTGCGCTTGATTGATAAAAGACACAGCAATCAAATGATTCTTGAGAACAAGAAGTTTATACTGTTTACTACACCAAGTGTTTTTATAGGAAACCTGATCAATCTGGTTTATCTTCAACTATTCCTCATTTATTTTGGAGAAGATATTGTTGGAATGATCGGTGTTTCAATGACCTACCTTTCCGCTGGGTTTGGGGTTGTTGCAATTTCCTTTTCACAGGTTTTTTATTCAAAAGTGGCTGAAACGAAAAGCAAGGAAAAGCTTTTGTCTATGTATAAACGCTTTGCAAAGAATCTTGCGTTGGTCGCTTGTGTTCCCATTTTGCTAGTGTATTTGATTCCTGCTTCCTGGGTTGCGCACTTATTGGGCAGCAAATGGCTTCATTTGATGGGCATTGCACGAATAATGGTATTGTGGCTGGCCGTTTGGTTTGTGTCATCTTCTTTATCGTTTATTTATATGCGTTTGAGAAAGCAGCAGGTAATGATGATGTATGATTTTATTCATTTGATACTCATTGTCATTGGTTTTTTTGCCGGGTATTGGATCAATTTGTCTTTGGATGCAGCCTTATGGGGTTTCACAATAGCACAGATCGCATTTTATCTGTTTGTCATTTATGTTGCGATCCATTTTATTAAACGAACTGATGAATCAAAATTATAAGCGATGCATATTCTAGTTATTTCTTCTGGATATCCCAATGATTATGAGCCGCTTGATGGAATTTTTTATCGCGATCAAGCCGAAGCATTACAGCTTGCTGGCCACAATGTGGGCGTTATTAGTGCGATTCCGGTTTCAGTTTTTGCATTTGCAAGGTTGCGTAAATGGAAATTTGGAAAAAGAGTAGTTACAGAGAATGGTGTGAAGACCTTCACCCGGACTTATTTAAACAGGCCAAAAAGTCCGGATTATTCGGTGAAAAAGGCGAAAAAGTATGGAATGATCCTGTTTGAAGAATATATCCGGGAATTCGGGAAACCGGATATCATTCATTTACACTGTTACGAAGGTGGGGAACTTGCAAAAGCAATGAAGGAAAAATATGGAATTTCATATGTGGTTACTGAACATTCCTCCCGATTTTTATTGGAAACGATTCCGACTTCTTTAGAAGCAGTTGCCCAATCGGTTTTTGCCCAGGCTGCTGTTCGAATTGCTGTCAGTAAATTTTTGAAAGAAACATTGGAAAAAAAATACCAGCTTGATTTTCAGTATGTGCCCAATATAGTGGATGTCTCAGCATTTACAATAGATTCAACTATTCAGAAGAAAGAAGAATTTACGTTTGTACATGTTGCAGGATTGAATGCGAATAAGAATCAAGCTATGCTGATTCACGCATTTCGATTGTTTTCTGAAAAGTTTCCGGAATCTAATTTAATGATTGTTGGAGACGGATCCTTAAGAGAAGAGCTTGAAAAATTAGTTGGAGATTTAAACCTCACTAAACAGGTAAATTTTGCCGGACATCAAACCCGTGAAAAGTTGCTTCGGATTTATAATGAATCTCATGCATTCGTTTTAACCAGTTTCAAGGAAACGTTCGGAGTCGTTTTAATCGAAGCCATGAGTTGCGGATTGCCGGTTATTGCTACAAAATGTGGTGGGCCGGAATCTATTATTTCGGAATCTTACGTGGGTGAATTGTCTGAAATCGATGTGGAATCCATATCTTTGGAGATGGAAAAAGTTTACCTGAATAGGGCAAATTATGATGCGGATAAGATTCGATCGTTTGTAGTAAGTCATTTCTCAGGTGAGTTCGTTGCAAAGCAATTAGTAGATATTTATCAACAAGTAATACAATAGAATGAGTGTCGTACAAATAAATACTGAACGTTCCTATCAACGATGCAATCGTTGTATCATGGATACCACTGATCCTGAAATTACATTTGATGAACAAGGAAATTGTAATCATTGCACCGAGTTTTTTCTATTAGCTCCTAATTATATCTACAATGGTCAAAAATCAGATCAGGCACTAAAGGAATTGGTGGCGAAGATCAAAGAAGATGGAAAGAAAAGTGAATACGATTGTATTGTTGGTGTAAGCGGTGGTGTTGATAGTTCTTATGTAGCTTATTTAACCAAACAATTGGGATTGCGCGTTCTTGCATTTCACTTTGATAACGGTTGGAACTCAGAATTGGCGGTAAAAAACATTGAGAATATTGTCAAGAAACTTGGTTTTGATTACCAAACCTGGGTGGTGGATTGGGAAGAGTTTCGTGACTTACAAATCGCTTTCCTGAAAGCATCTGTTGCGAATGCAGAAACTCCGTCAGATCATGCTTTTTTGGCCGCAACTTATGAGCTATGCGCTAAATATAATATCAAGTATATTTTTAGCGGAAGTAATTTTGCGACCGAAGGAATTTTGCCGAATAGTTGGGGATACAATGCGAAAGATGTAAAACAATTGAAAGGCATACACAAGTTATTTGGAAAAATTCCGTTTAGAACATATCCGTTACTTGGTTTTTACAAAGAGTTCTATTATACATACGTGAAAAAAATCCGAATGATTCGTTTATTGAATTATGTTCCTTACGTCAAAGAAGATGCAATGAAAGTTATTCAGGATGAATTAGGATGGGTTTACTACGGGGGAAAACATTATGAATCAGTATTTACGCGTTTTTTTCAAGCGTACTATTTACCTAAGAAATTCAATTTTGATAAACGATTAGCTCATTTGTCTACCCTTATTTGTTCTGGCCAAATCACACGTGACGAAGCGTTGGAAGAAATGAAAAAAGATACATATCCTGCTGATTTACTTGCTTCAGATAAAACGTATGTCATTAAGAAGCTGGGAATGAACGAACAAGAATTCGAAGTGATTTTGAATGCTCCACCAAAAAAGTATTCTGATTATCCGAATGATGAAAAAAGATTGAAGATGATCTATTCCATTTACTATAAGCTCAAAGGAAGAAAATGATAGTTATCATTGATTATGGTCTGGGGAATTTAGGTTCCATTAAGAATATGCTGAGAAAGATCGGTTTTGATTCGGAAATTTCTGCGGATCATAATCTGATTCAATCAGCAACTAAATTAATTCTTCCCGGAGTTGGGGCCTTTGATCAAGGAATGAAAAATTTGGAAGAAAGGGGTTTGATTCCACTTCTTAATAAAAAGGTGCTTGAAGAAAAAACACCTATTCTCGGCATTTGTTTGGGAATGCAGTTGTTTACCAATAAAAGTGAAGAAGGCACCTTGAAGGGACTTTCCTGGATAGATGCTGAAACCATTAAATTTGACAGCACCAAAACAGATAAGAAATTCCCCATTCCGCACATGGGTTGGGAATATGTGTCAGAAAAAGGAAACAGCCCTTTGTTACAGGATATGTATGAAGAACCGAAATTCTATTTTGTGCATTCCTACTATGTTAAATGTAAAAATTCAGATGAAGTTATTCTAACAAGTGATTACATCCATGAATTTGATTCCGGTTTCCAGAAAGAAAATATCTTGGGGGTTCAGTTTCATCCTGAGAAGAGTCATAAATATGGCATGAAGTTATTGACCAATTTTATGACTAATTTCTAATGGCAATTCCAAGAGTTATACCCGTTCTACTGCTTAAAAATGCAGGTTTGGTTAAAACTGTTCAGTTTAAGGAGCCGAAATACCTGGGAGATCCTTTAAATGCGGTAAAGATTTTTAATGAAAAGGAAGTGGATGAATTGATTTTCCTGGACATTTTGGCAACTCCTGAAAAAAGAGCTATTCCATTTGAATTTTTAAAAGAAGTAGCAGAGGAGTGTTTCATGCCACTAGCTTATGGTGGAGGAATAAAAACACTCGAGGATATTCGAGTGATTTTAAAGATTGGAATTGAAAAAGTAATTATTAATTCCCAGGCTTATAAAGATCTTGATTTCATTCGTGAAGCAGTCTATCAATTCGGGAGTTCTTCCATTGCGGTTTCATTGGATGTGAAGAAAAACTTTTGGGGGAAATACGAATTGTTTTCTGAAGGAGGAAGAACGAACACGAAGAAAGATCCGATAGTGTTTGCAAAAGAACTGGATACTATTGGAGTAGGAGAAATAATGATTAATTCCATTGATCGCGATGGAACAATGAAAGGGTATGATTTGGATTTAATCGCAAAAATGTCCGCAGCAGTTCAGGTTCCTGTAATTGCATGCGGAGGAGCAGCAACCCTTGATGATTTTGATAAAGCAATAAACCAGGCCGGGGCTTCTGCTGTTGCTGCAGGAAGCATGTTTGTTTTCCACGGAAAACACCGCGCAGTATTGATTTCATATCCGGAACAAGCAGATTTAAAACAATTTTTTTCAAAGAAAGCCAGTAAATGAAAGTTTGTCATTTTACGTCCGTGCATAAAACAGATGATATTCGCATTTTTCATAAAGAATGTAAATCACTTGCGGAAGCAGGTCATGAAGTTTACTTGGTTGCTGCAAATACAGAAGAAAAAATACAGGATGGTGTTCGAATTCTAAGTACAAATGTGGAATTCTCGGGCAGATTGTCAAGAATGAATAAAACTTCCAAAGGAGTTTACCGAAAAGCGCTGGAAGTTCAAGCAGATATTTACCACTTTCATGATCCCGAGTTACTCCGATTTGCATTGAGATTAAAGCGAAAAGGGAAGAAGGTGATTTATGATGCACACGAAGATGTTCCACGTCAAATCATGGCAAAATACTGGATCCCGAAATTATTTCGAAAGATGGTTTCAGTATGTTTTGAGTTGTATGAAAATTTTGTTGCAAAAAGACTTCATGCGGTCGTGGTTTCTACGCCGCATATTCGGGAAAGATTTATAAAAATCAACCCCAATACAATAGATGTTTGCAATTATCCTTTGATCAGCGAGTTAATGGAGCCTTCGAAATGGGATGATAAAAACAATGAAATTTGTTATGTAGGTGGAATCTCAGAGGTAAGAGGAATCAACCAATTAATGGATGCGTTGGTTTTTGTTCCGGATATTCGATTGAATCTGGCGGGTAATTTCTCTACTGAAGCACTTGAAGTGCAAGTAAAAGAAAAAGAAAAATGGAATAGAGTAGACTTCTACGGTTATGTGGGAAGAAATGAATTATTATCGATTTTTCACAGATCAAAAATCGGAATGGTTACCTTATTGCCAACCCCTAACCACATGGAATCGTTACCTATTAAAATGTTCGAGTATATGAGCGCAGGTATTCCGGTTATTTGTTCTGACTTCCCCTTGTGGAAAGAAATAGTCGGATCAAATGAATGTGGAATCTGTGTGGATCCAAACAATCCGGAAGAGGTCGCTAAAGCCATTCAATATTTGATGAATAACCCGGCTCAAGCTAACGAAATGGGAAAAAAAGGCCGTTTGGCTATTATGGGAAAGTATAACTGGGACATTGAGAAAAATAAATTATTTGACCTTTATAAGAGAATATAAGTTTTAAACCACCAAATAACAGGATATGAAATATCTTTCCATCCTAATTGTATTCAGCTCATTTCCCTTCGTGGGAAGGCTTGGTAGGATCAGATGGGATATTGAGAAGAATATATTTTTAAATACTTAAATCATCTTTATGAAAAAACATTCTTCCGTCTTGATCGGTTTTCTTTTTCTTTGTTTGTTATCCTGTACGAAAGAAAAAGTGGCTCAAACCTATGGTGAAAAAATTGTAGGTACATGGAATCGTGACAGCGTAATCACGTTCGATTCGGATACGAATTTTATTAGTAAAGTAACTGATCCAGATCAATATACCTTTTTAAAAAGTGCCGAGGGGGAAGATCAATACTTGTGGATTCACAATACAAATCCAAGTGGTATTACTGTTCAAATGATAGAAAGTGCAGGGGAAATGTATCAGCTTACTCTTGGAGAATCAACCTGGAGATGGCAAATCAGATTTATCAATGATCACAATTGTTACCTGTACCGTCCCAAAGGGAGCTTTTTTCCATTTATTGAGAAAATTTATTTGAGTAGATAAAAGAGATCAGAGGAGATTGCTTTTTGAGGATTACAAAACACGCTGTTTTAGATTCCCGTTTTAATAATGGTTATCTTTAATGATTCAAAAACTAAAGTTGATTTAAAAGAACAGGAATAGTGCAGAATAAAAAGCAGAAAATAATTACCATTCTGGGCGCTCGCCCACAGTTTATTAAAGCGGCTGCTGTTTCTTCGATATTTAGTAAACATTTTGATGAAATATTGGTACATACTGGCCAGCATTATGACTCAAATATGTCGTATGTTTTCTTCGATGAATTAGGAATTCCTAAACCAGCATATCACCTCAATATTGGTTCAGGTTCTCATGGTGCTATGACTGGGTCAATGTTGACAGCTATTGAGTCCATTCTTTTGGAGGAAAAGCCCCATTTTGTGATGGTTTATGGGGATACGAATTCCACATTGGCAGGAGCATTGGCTGCGTCGAAATTGCTGATTCCTGTAATTCATGTGGAAGCAGGGCTGAGAAGCTTCAATAAAGTGATGCCGGAAGAACAAAACCGGATTCTGACAGACCATATTTCCAATATCTTATTTGCTCCCACTCAAACCGCCATTCAAAATTTGAAAAATGAAGGGATTACGGAAGGAGTTCATTTGGTGGGAGATGTCATGTATGATGGAATCCTGCATTTTACGGAAATCGCTAAAAGGAAAAGCACGATTCTTGCGGATTTGAACCTTTCGGATAAACAATTCATTCTTTGTACGATCCATCGTGCGGAAAACACGAATAATCCCGAGCGACTAAGAGCAATATTCAACGGATTGAACACTGCAAAGGAAGAGATTGTACTCCCGCTTCATCCCCGAACACAAAAATACGTTGCGGAATATGGGATCTCGATAGCTGAACATATCCGGATCATTGAACCGGTCGGATACCTGGATATGATCCGATTGGAATCGGCTGCTAAAAAAATTGTGACAGATAGTGGCGGAGTTCAAAAAGAAGCTTTTTTTCTTGAAATCCCATGCGTAACTTTGCGCGACGAAACAGAGTGGGTGGAAACAGTTGAGAATGGCTGGAATATACTAGTTGGCACGGATGAGGAAAAAATTAGGGAAGCCATTCTGAATTTTAAACCGGCCTCAATCCCCCAAAAGTGTTTTGGAAGTGGTGACACTACCCGAAGAATGATCGAAAAGATTAAGGAATTTGAATTGCAGTAGTTAAATCAATTTTAATTAACTTCAGTTAGAGATAGATAAACGCGATTAAAATAGTAGAAAATGAAAGACAAAAAAAGAGTACTTGTTCTTGCTCCTCATACGGATGATGGTGAATTTGGATGTGGTGGAACAATTGCTAAATTTATTGAAGAAGGCCATGAAGTAGCATATGCTGCTTTTTCGGCATGTCAACAATCGGTTCTTCCTCAATTTCCATCGGATATTTTAATTACGGAAGTGAAGGCGGCAACAAAAGTGCTTGGAATTAAAAGCGAGAACTTATTGCTGTTTGATTATGATGTTAGAACTTTTGGATATAGAAGACAAGATATTTTGGATGATCTGATTAAAATCCGTCAGGATATTAAACCGGATTTGATTTTCATGCCTGATTTGCAGGATGTGCACCAGGATCATGCTACGATTGCTACGGAAGGACTGCGGGCATTTAAATTCTCGTCCATTCTATCTTATGAGTTACCTTGGAACAATCTGTCTTTCACCACTTCCAGTTTTGTTCATTTGGATGAAAGACATGTTCAAACGAAGGTGAATGCTTTAAATGAATACCAATCCCAAGCGCACAGACCTTATTCTGATGAGGATTTCTTAAGGTCAGTCGCACGGACAAGAGGAGTTCAGATCGGAACAAAATATGCAGAAGCATTCAATATTGTTCGTTGGATAATTGATTGATATGATAGTTCTAAGCCAGGTAATTGAATTGTTGAATAACCCAAGTTCGGGTTCGGATCCAAATCAGGAAATTGCACATGTGCGTTCGATAACTGATTCGGATTTCGATGAGAAATCTTTGGGCTGGTGTTCGGACAAGAATGAGGATTTATTGGCAACTTTGCCCGGAGGTGTTGTTATTGTAAGTTTCGTAGTTTACGATCAATTCCACAATCAACTGAATCGGATCAGTCTGATACCCGTTGAAAAGCCAAGAAGCGCATTTCTGCAAGTGCTTAGAGAATTCTTCGCGGAAAAACCCCGGTATGGTTTCATTCATCCGTCGGCTATTATCGATCCATCGGTTGTTTTTCATCAGGATTCAGTCAATATTGCTGCAAATGTTGTGATTGAGAAATCGTGCGTATTGGGAAATCATGTTTCGATAGGTGCGAATACGGTTATAAAATCAGGGACTATTATTGGTGATAATTGTCAAATCGGATCCAACAACACAATTGGTGGTGTCGGTTTTGGGTATGAATTGAATGATGAGAATGAATACGAATTAATGCCTCATATCGGAAATGTGGTTCTGAAGGATCATGTGGAAATTGGAAACAATGTATGTATTGATCGCGCGGTGATGGGTTCGACCTTGTTGGAAGAGAATGTGAAAGTGGACAATTTGGTTCATATCGCTCACGGAGTGAAGATTGGCAAAAACAGTTTGATTATTGCCAATGCGATGATAGCAGGAAGTGTTGAGATAGGAGAGAATGTATGGATTTCCCCATCCGCATCTATAAGACAGAAATTAAGTGTTGAAGACAATGCTTTGGTTGGATTGGGAAGTGTTGTTGTTAAGAATGTAAGCGCCAATAGCGTTGTTGCAGGGAATCCGGCTAAACCATTTGAGAAAAAATGAAAATAGCAGTTGTTATTCCATGTAGAAATGAAATCCGGAATATTGAGGAGTGCATAGATGCAATTTACGCATCTGACTTACCGGCTGATAGTACTTTGGTCGTCAATGTGGTGGACGGGCTAAGTAATGATGGAACTGTGGAGCTTCTTGAATCACTTCAGAAAAAATATACGGGTTTACAGATTATCCACAATGAAAGACAACTGACACCTTATGCCTTTAATTTGGGAATTTACGCGACAAAGGATGCAGATTTTTACCAGATCATCGGAGCTCGGCAAATTATAAGACCCAACTATTTGAAAAAAGCGGTTGAAAGTCTTCAGAATGATAGAAGCATCTGGTGCGTCGGTGGAAAAGTAATAAATGTATATCTGAACAATGAAAGTAAAATGATTGCTCAGGCAATGGGTACATCGTTTGGTATGGGATTGGGTAATTTCAGGACGCTCAACGAATCCGGACTGGTAGATACTGTTGGAACTCCAATGTACCCGGCTTGGGTCTTTGAAAAGATCGGTTATTTCGATGAAGAGCTGATCCGTAATCAGGACGATGATTTCAATTTTCGTGTCACTAAGGCAGGGGGAAAGATTCTTTACAACAATGATATCGCTTTGAAATATTACGTGAGGGGAAGTATTTCCCAATTGTGGAAGCAATTCATGCAATACGGCTATTGGAAAGTATACGTGAATAAGAAACACAAAGCCGTTACAACGCTTCGGCAATTGGTACCACCTTTATTCGTGGTGTTCTTAATGCTGATTCCATTTTTGTTTTTGATAAACCCCTTGATCGGTTTTATTGGACTGTCTTTTCTGGGATTTTACATTTTGCTAGGACTTTTGGTGACTGGCAGTATTGCAGAAGGCATCACGGAATTCAATCGGATCTTTATCATTTTTCCGATATTGCATATTAGTTATGGCTGGGGGTATTTAAAGGGGATAATGGCCTTTTTAATCACGAACAGAAAACCAAACGAGAAGTACAAAAAAATGTCTCGATAGTATAATATTGAGTAATTTCACGATCAGCCAATCGCGGCTTTGATAGAAAGACAAAATTTAAATAGATTAAAGTATGATTCCGTTTTCACCCCCTAGAATAGATCAGCGTGTAATTGATGAGGTTACCAGTGCTTTAACTTCCGGTTGGATTACAACTGGTCCGAGAACGAAGTTGTTTGAAAAGCAATTGACTGAATATTGTGGGAATAAATGTACGGTAGCCGTTGCTTCCTGGACAGCGGGGATGGAATTGTTGTTGCGTTGGTGGGGAGTTGGACCTGGAGATGAGGTCATTATTCCGGCGATAACCTATTGCGCTTCGGCAAATGTGGTGATTCATACAGGAGCAAAACCAGTAATGGTGGATATCAACCCCGATGATTTTAATATTTCAACGGAAGCAATCCGAAAAGCAATCACTTCGAAAACGAAAGTGATCATGCCAGTCGATATTGCCGGTTTTCCGTGTGATTATGATGCTGTTTTTGAGATTGTTAATGATCCCTCTATAAAAAGCTTGTTCCAAGCAAATTCAGATTATCAGAAGAAATTGGGAAGGATCCTGATTGCGGCAGATGCAGCGCATTCGTTCGGTGCAACTTATGGTGGGAAACGTTCGGGGGCAATTGCTGATGTAAGCGCTTTCTCATTCCATGCAGTAAAGAATCTGACGACAGCGGAAGGCGGAACAATGTCAATCAACTTACCTGATTCGTTTGATCATGAAGCGATCTACAAGGAGTTGTGTGTGAAAATCCTTCACGGACAAAACAAGGATGCATTGGCGAAATCTCAAAAAGGGAATTGGAGATACGATGTGGAAGAACCTGGCTACAAGTGCAATATGACAGATATTCAAGCTGCAATTGGTTTGGTGGAATTGGATCGCTTTCAGGAAAATTTAGATCGAAGAAAGACGATTTGCTTGGCTTATAATGAAGGATTTAAAAATGAATCATGGGCACTTCTTCCTAAAATGAAGGATGAAAAACGCGAAACGTGCTATCATTTATATCAATTGAGGATTGGAGGTGCCTCGGAAACTCAACGCGATGCAATCATGCAGGCGATTTTTGATCAGGGTGTTTCCGTGAACGTGCATTTTCAGCCACTTCCTATTCTGACGGCCTATAAGAAGAGAGGTTACAAAATGGAAGATTACCCGGAAGCTTGGGATAAGTACTCCAATGAGATAACCTTACCGGTTTATTTTGATTTGACCGATGAGCAAGTTCAAGTTGTCATCCGAGCTGTCAAAACAGCGGTTAAACAAATACTCGGATAATGAAACGTCTTTTTGACATACTCGTTTCGCTCCTTGTATTAATTCTCTTTCTCCCATTCGGGATTATGATCTCCATTGCAATTCTCGGTGAAAGCAGAGGAGGTGTTTTCTATAGACAGGTTCGTGTGGGCAAGAATGGGGTTCATTTTCGATTGTGGAAGTTTCGAACGATGCGCGTTGATGCTGACAAATTGGGGAAGTTAACTGTTGGAATGAGAGACCCTCGGATTACACGTGTCGGGTATTTCATCCGAAAATCCAAATTGGATGAGTTTCCACAATTCATCAATGTATTTGTCGGTGAAATGAGTATCGTCGGACCAAGACCGGAAGTACAGGAATACGTCGATTTGTACACTCTGGAGCAAGAGATGGTTCTTTCTGTAAAACCGGGAATCACAGATTATGCTTCACTCGAGTATTTCAAGGAAAACGAACTGTTGGGTCAATCTGAAAATCCCAGGGAAACCTATATTCATGAAATCATGCCTGCGAAAATCGAATTGAACAAGAAGTATATCGCTAACCCTACCTTGGGACAGGATATCAAAATCATGTGGCTGACCTTTTTGAAGATGGTTAAATAGTTCAAATGAAATTTCTTAATCTTTTGAACTCTTTTCTATTTCTTAAACACCAAGTAGACGGCAATCAAAATCAATAAAAAGGCCACTGCGTGATTCCATTTGAATGCTTCATCCTTAAAGAAGATCAAAGAGAAGATCATAAAAATGACAATGGAAGAAACTTCCTGAATGATCTTTAGCTGAATGAGCGAAAAAGGGCCTCCATTTCCCTGATATCCCAATTTATTTGCAGGAACCATGAAGATATATTCAAAGAAAGCGATTCCCCAACTGATCAAAATAGTAGTAGCGAAAACCCAAAACCCCGTTTTCTTTGCCTCCGGATTATCTCTTAAATGTCCATACCAGGCATAGGTCATAAATGAATTGGAAACAAGCAGTAATGCAACAGTAAGAAGTGCTCTCATGATTTCTATTTTCAAACAAATGTAATAGGAAATAAAAAAGAAAATCCCGCAGATGCAGGATTCGCTTTAATTTTAGGTCAAAAGTGACTAGGTTCGCCTTTTAGGATCGAAGTCTGCCTTTTGAATTATTCATTCATCATTTTGAATTCTTTTAGCTAATTCTTATAAACGTTTTTCTTTTCGATTCGTCCATCTACACTTTCGATGTAGACAAAGATCCATCCTTGAGGTAAATCATGGAGTGAAAAACACCAATTCGGCATCGCATGATTTTTCAATACCTGCCCATTCAGATCAATCAACGTAATATCTTTAATTTCAAGAGAAGAGGTAACCATCAATAAATCACTGGTTGGATTCGGATAAACTTTCAGATCCCAGGTTGGTAATTGGTTTTCTTCCGCAGGATCAGTGTTTTGCGCAAGTAATGAGCCGGAAATAAGGAGAAGCCCACCTAATAAAACTAAGGTTTTCATGGTATTTGGATTTACAGGTATAATTAGGGGAATTGGTAAACGTTACAACAAGAATTGAAAATTGATAATGGAAAAGAAGATTATTATTTAGTATGTGACTTCGACTCCGCTCAGCCACCATTAGAGATTATTTTTATCCATGAAAAAGGCCACTGAATGCTTGCGCTAAAGCTATAGCATAGGCGCAGTGGAGTCGAAGTGAACTTTCCATCTTTTCAATTATCCATTATAAATTATCCATTAATTTTGGTTCATGGTAAAACCAATCAAACTCTCAGAAGCAAATGCCGATTTTTTTGATCGGGTGTATCAGGTTGTAAAGCTGATCCCGAAAGGAAGGGCAACATCCTATGGAGCAATTGCCAAGTATTTGGGTACAAAAAGTGGAAGTAGAATGGTAGGGTGGGCAATGAATGCCGTACACAATTCTAAGGATATTCCTGCTCAACGAGTTGTGAACCGAAACGGGCAATTAACCGGTAAAATGCATTTTGAAACACCAACCAAAATGGAGGAATTACTTCAATCAGATGGGATTGAAGTTCAGAATGATCAAATTGTAAATTGGAAAGAAATTTTTTGGGATCCAATGATTGAATTACAAATCGATTAAGGAAATTTTGAAATGAGCTTTTGATCGTTGCTGACTTTGATTTCACAATCAGTTCGGTAGTCGGCAATTTGCTCATTGAATAGCTCCTCGTTTCCGGAAAGGTGCGCACGAAAAGAGAGTTCTTTTTGAATTGATTCCAAAGTAGTATAACTGTAAGACACAGTTTCCATTTCACTCATTTGATTTAACAAATTCCGTTCTTTTTCAACTAGTTTTTTCGCATACTCGACTTGACGTTCATATTCTGATTGGCATGAACTCAACAACGCAAGAATTGAAAGGACGTGTAGTAGATTTTTCCATTTCATGAAACAAAGGTCGCATAAACCATTCAATTAAAAAAATCGGTTGTTTTCCCAGAATCGTTAAATATTCATTTTTTCTGATAGAATATTCAAATTAATAATCAGAGCATTCTATTTTACACTCAAGATTACTGATTACATTTGTGAGCATGATTTTGGTAACCGGATCAACTGGACTTCTCGGATCACACGTAGTGGTTGAACTACTTCATAAAGGTTATGAGGTAAGAGCATTATTTCGTAAGGAAGCGAGAAAGCAGGTTATTTACCGCTTATTGGACTTCTATTATCCGCAAGAGAAAGAACGACTGCTTCAGAAATTGAATTGGTTTCAAGGAAATGTGCTCGATCTGACAGATGTGGAGGATTCCCTTGTAGGGATTTCAAAAGTAGTTCATTGCGCAGCCCATGTTTCATTTCATCGAAGAGATTTTAATCTGCTGTTCAAAGTGAATAGAAGAGGAACCGCCAATATGGTCAATTTCGCTTTATGTTCAGAAGTGAATCAATTTATTCATGTTTCTTCAACTGCTGCAGTGGGAGGTGATTCTCAATTTACAGATGGCTTGAAGCGCGAAACAAACTTGTGGAATCCGAATGATGAGGTAAGTGGTTATTCGCTTTCTAAATTCAGTGCGGAAAAGGAAGTTTGGAGAGCAAAAGAAGAAGGATTGTCGGTTTCCATCGTTAATCCAAGTGTGATGTTTGGTCCCGGATCTTGGGAGGAAAGTTCCCTGAAAATTTTCAGAACCCTTCACCAAGGATTGAAATACTACACGAAAGGTTCCAACGCATTTGTGGATGTTCGGGATGTCACCGCTTTGATTTTAAAACTCATTGAAACGGAAAAAACTGGAGAGCGTTATTTAGTGACAGGCTCAAATGTGAAATTCAAAGAGTTGTTTGATCAGATCAGTAAACAATTGAATGTAAAAGCACCGTATAAATTGGCAGGGCCATTTTTAACCGGCTTGGCTTGGAGGTTGTCCGGTATTTTGTGCCGAATTCAAGGAACAAGACCAACGATTACAAAAGAAAGCGCAAGAAGTTCACAAAATGATTCCAAATTCTCCAATGAAAAATTACTGCGCGATTTCCCTGATTTTGAATTTACAAAATTGGAAGATACGATAGAGGTGACAATCAAAGGACGAATGGATCTTTAGAATTCAAAAAAGTTACTTCGACTCCACTGCGCCTATGCTATAGCTTTAGCGCAAGCATTCAGTCACCTTTTTTTGAATTTTGAATTCATATTTTTGAATTATTTCTTGCTTTCAGCCAGGTCGAAATTAATCTGTTCAATATAATTCAGGATTTTTTCGCGTCCAAATTTAGATTCGGCGGAAGACGTGAATACCGGTGGCAATGCCTCCCAGTACTTCAACATTTCTTTTTTATAGGCAGCTAAATTTTTCTGCAGTGCAGAACTGGATAATTTGTCAATTTTCGTGAAAACGATTGAAAAAGGAAGTTGCTGTTCTGCACACCAAGTCATGAATTCGATATCAATTTTTTGAGGCTCTAAGCGCGAATCAATTAATACAAACGTATTAATTAACATCTCTCTTCTTGTAAGGAACTCAGAAATGAATTTTTCCCATTGGTTTCTGCTCGATTTAGACGCTTTTGCATACCCATATCCGGGTAAATCCACCAAATACCATTCGTTATTGATCAAAAAGTGGTTGATTAATTGCGTTTTCCCCGGTCTTCCCGAAGTTTTCGCCATGTCCTTTTTCTCCACCAACATGTTAATCAAAGAAGATTTTCCAACATTCGACCGTCCGATAAATGCATATTCCGGTTTCCCGTCTGTTGGACAAAGTTTAATGTCGGTATTACTGATAATAAATTTTGCTTCTTTGATATTCATTACTTACTGTATTTGGCTGCAAAGTTACGAGAATTTACTCTTAATCCTCATTCTCATTCTGTTTCTCATTCGGAAGTAATAAAATACGTCATATGAAGTATTGAATGATTAGCATGACTGAGATAAGTTTGCAGTAACCAATTAATTGATTCCTATGAAAAATTCAAAAACAACCTTATTTGTTTTACTGTGTTCACTGAGTATGCTCGTATCATCATGTAAAAAAGAAGATTTGATTCCTGAAGAACCAACACCAGCTCCGGTAAATACACCAACAGGAAGCACTACTCCTGTGCCAACAGGTGCAGATGGGGTTATGTGGGCAATCCGGTCTACAAGTTCGGTTCAAGGCTTTACTATCGACATTGGGACGGCAGTCGGAATTTTCATGAACGGAACAACCGATTTGGTAAATGTGGGAACTGTTTCTGTGAATTCAAATAACCTGACAGCATCCTCTAATAATGCTTATACCTTTACTCCAAGCCAAACAATGCCAACAGGATTGGATTTTTCATCTTCTACCAATTGGTCTGTAGCAGGCGGAAACGGACATGCGGCATTTACATATGACGCAAGTTCTTTAGTCTTTCCTTCAGGTTCCGCAATTACAAGTTCAGCTACAGTTACAAAAGCAAATGGATACACGCTTACTTGTTCCAGTGTTTCAGGGGCAGATTCAACCTTGTTCCTAATAGGAAATGTATCGAAAACAGTGAGTGGAAGTTCTAATTCTTGTACCTTCTCTTCTTCTGAGTTGAGTGGTTTGAGTGCCGGTTCTTCCGTGGTAATGATCGTACCTTACAAATTAATGCAGGCAACTATAAACGGGAAGAATTACTATTTCGGTAAAGAACGCGTCAATCAATTGGCTGTAACAATCGAATAATTAAAACCAAAACCAACCTGTGACGTGGGAGACTTCTTCCACGTTTTTTTATTTCTAAGTTTTGGAAGAACAAAGTTTTCCGGATTACTGATGATGAATTTGGCGTCCTTGATAATCATTGTTCTTGCATTTGCTTGAAATAGTTATCAGAATTATTCCACTTCACCTCAAAGAAATACTTCATCTGCATTATTGACTGCTTTTCAAAAGCCCTGTATGTTTGCGGGAACTTAAAATGAAGACAAATGAAACAAGTGAATTTAATACTGATTGTAACCTTATTACTGGTTATTGTTTCTTGTAAAAAAGAAGGATGTACCGATTCTGCTGCAAGTAATTATAATGAGGAAGCGAAGAAAGACGATGGATCATGTACTTATCTTCCAGTGATCCAGACTGGTTTTTCCTGGAAGGAAGATGGTGGTTTAGAAATAGTTGCAGATAGTGCATTTTGGACAACCGGGTCATGGGGAACAGGAATTCGTGCTTATAAAGGAGGGATGGCTAATTTCTTTGAGATTAACTGGCAGGGAGCAAATAATAATTTAGTGGGTAGTAAAACGCTAGATCCCACTTATGGATTTACTTTCTTGAAAAATTCTGATACCTACACAGGAACAAGTGGTCAGGCACTCGAAATAACAGCTGTTTCAGGTAATAGTATTTCCGGGAATTTTTCAGTACCTGTGACTGGAGGGACAATTTCCACTATTACGGGAACCTTTACATCGATTAACAAAAAATAGATTATTCATTCATTGATATCAATGGTTTGAATGGAATCAGCAGTATAAAATCAGTGGTAGAAATAAAACCCCTGATCAAACAATGGGAGCATGAAATTTATTTCGTGCTTTTTTATTATCGGTGAACGCGTACCTTTGCTATTCAATTTAAATCAGGTGGAATTAGTATATGAAGATGAGCACTGTTTGGTAGTTTGCAAACCGAATAACCTCATTGTGCATCATTCGTATTACGCACGAAACATCGAAGAAACTTCTTTGACAGATCTCATTCGCGAACAAGGCTGGGAAGAGGCTTGTCCGGTACATCGCCTGGATCGAAAAACTTCCGGCTTACTACTTTTCGCTAAGAAAGCAGGGTGGGTAGCTGATTTTCAGCAGTTATTTGAGAATGGAGCTATCGAGAAGAAATATTTAGCACTTCTGCGCGGTCATTTGGAAGCCGAAGGAGAAATTGATTCTCCGGTAAAGAATGATCGGGGAAACTACAAAGAAGCGAAAACCCTTTTCAAATGTTTGGAGCATTTTGAGCGTGATTATGTGATCCCGCCTTACGAAAAGCAGCGATACAGCTTAGTGGAATTAATTCCGCTTACGGGGAGAATGCATCAATTGCGGATTCATGCCAATAAAATGGCACATCCAATCATCAATGATCCCAAATATGGAAACCGACACCATAATCATTACTTCCAAAATGAATTGGGAATAGAAGAGTTATTCTTACATGCGCATAGTTTGAAATTCCAACAGCCTTTTACAAACGAACTAATCGAGTTGGAAGAACCTTTGCCGGCTTTCTGGAAAAAATTTTTGGATTGAAGATTCGTTTTTGTCACTTCGAGTAATTCTGACCGGAACAGGGTTCAGTGTCAGGAATGTATCGAGAAGGGTCAAAGGAAAAAGCCCCAACACTGCTGCCGGGGCTTTTCTACTACAACTTAACCTAACTAACTCTTGCGTAAGAGTATCTTGAAGACTTGCTATTTTGCGCTATTTGAATAGCAAGCACTCCATATCTTTTCAATTGTGTTCTTTTTTATTGAATCGACTGGAATATTTTAAAAATCTCCCAGTCGTTTCAGTCTTTTAAAGTCATCCAATACCTGTCAGACAGTGCTCCTGTTTCCTTGACAAACGGTTTGCCTGAATCAGTTTTCTGACTCCTTGCGAATAGTGTTACTACGAAAGTAGTTACTTAATAGCGTCTGTGCAACCGTATAAATACTGAAAGTGAAAATGTGGTTTTCCGCAAGTAAATCGATTTTGTATCAGATGATTTGATGGACTTTTTGCTCAAGTTCCTGAAAACTAATTGTATCCAGCTGATTCTCCAATTCACCGTAAGTTTGATCAAATTTTAACTGAATAAGAATATCTTCCGGGATTGTCTCGATGTTGTCGAAAGATTTCATTTGGTAATTTCTTAAAATAGTCTGTGATTTACTCGCCCAGGAACCAATGGTTACACCGATGTAAAGAATTCCTGCAAATCTTTTGGTGCAGCCTCCGTGAATACACGCTTCATAAAACATTTTATCAGCAGCTCGTCTGGCTTGGTGACTTATGGGTTCGGGATTGGTTCCCTCTCCAACAAAATAATCATGAATAATGGATGCATAACGGTAAGGCCCTACATAAGGACAACCAATTATACTCCATAAAGGTTTTGGGATAGTTGCCCCATTTAAAAAACTTCCTTTTGGTGCTAGCCAGGTCTTTCCCGAACCATCAATAAAGCCAAAATCTTCCATTAGCTCCATGTCTCTTTCGCCATCCCAAAGAGTAAGGGGAGTTCCGATGAATTGTTCCATAACAAATAGTGTTTAGTTCTCTAAAACTATGAAAATAAACGGATAAGAATGCTTTTCTGGCATTTCTTTCTTGGTTTAATAAAACAAGTAAAAAGTACTATTTTTCCACAATTTTTCATTAGTTACCACTTTTTACCACTAACATATAAAACGATAAAAATTCAGTAAAAGCAGGAGTTTTATATAATTTGTTGTAACCTTGTGTACGTTGATTACGTTAGAAGTTATCAACAAAGTGTAATTAGGTGGTAAAAAGTGGGTGATTCTCCCTAATTTTACCCATTATTAATAGCTATGGCTGGACTTGTCGGAGAATTTGAAGTAAAACTGGATGGAAAAGGAAGATTCCTCTTCCCGGCTGGTTTGCGCAAACAACTCTCTCCGGAAGCTCAGGAACAATTCATGTTGAATAAAGGCTTTGAGGAATGTTTGACACTGTATCCCATGAACGAATGGGAAAAGTTGTCAGTGAAACTGTCGAAGCTGAATTTGTTTAAACCACAGAACCGTATGTTCTACCGTTTGTTCCATCAGGGAGCAAAACAAATCGCGCTGGATAATGCCGGTCGCGTTTTGATTCCGGTAATGCACATGGAGCGGGTTGGTTTGGATAAAGATGTAATGCTGATTGCATACAACGACCGAATTGAGATCTGGGACAAGTCTAAGTACTTCCAACTAATTGATGGAAACATGGCTGATTTTGCTGATTTGGCAGATGAAGTAATGGGTGATTTGGGGAATGATGACGAATAACGATGCTGCATACCACGTGCCTGTCATGTTGCAGGAGTGTCTGGATGGATTAGCAATTAATCCGGATGGAATTTATGTTGATGTTACCTTTGGTGGTGGAGGTCATTCCCGTGCAATCTTCGAAAAACTTTCTTCTAAAGGGCAATTGATCGTTTTTGATCAGGATCCGGATGCCAGAGCGAATGCTTGGGAGGCTCCTAATTTCCATTTTGTGGCTGCCAACTTCGCTTTCCTGAAAAATCACTTACGTGTTCTTGGTTTTCCTTTGGTGGACGGAATTCTTGCTGACTTAGGTGTTTCATCTCATCAGTTTGACGATGCGAAGCGAGGTTTTTCCATTCGCTCCAATGAGGTTTTGGATATGCGTATGAATCAGGCCGGGGATTTTACGGCTGCGAAAATTGTGCAGACATATGATGAAGAGCAGTTGGCTGCAATCTTCAGAAAATACGGGGAATTGGATCATCCTTTCAAAACGGCTGTTGAATTAGTCAAAGCACGAAATAAATCGAAAATCAAAACAACAGGTGAGCTGATGGAGGCTTTGATGCCGGTTGCTCCGAAGTTTAAGGATCATAAGTTTTTTGCGCAGGTGTTCCAGGCGCTTCGTATTGAGGTGAATCAGGAGATGGATGTGTTGGAGAAGTTTCTTTTGCAAACAGCTGAAGTTCTAAAGCCGGAAGGTCGATTGGTGGCTATGTCTTATCATTCTCTGGAAGATCGTTTGGTGAAAAACCTGATGAAACGCGGGAATCTGGATGGCTCAATTGAGAAGGATTTCTTCGGAAAGGTGTTAAAGCCTTTTGAGGAAATAAATAGAAAGCCGATTCTTCCAAGTGAAGAAGAAATTCAGCAAAATACACGAGCGCGTAGTGCGAAGTTGAGAATCGCTAAAAGAGTAGCCGATGGAAAATGAGTACAGAGAACGAGAGGATGTGAATCCAATGGACGCTGTACGGGGTAAATCATCCCGCGAAAAGTATTCCACGGAAATGCCGAAGGAAAAGGCTAAGGTTAAGAAAGAATCGGTGAAGAAAACGGCTGAAAAACCAAAAGTGGAAAACAGTTCGAATCCGAAGGCTAAAGTTAAGCCGGCTGCTGCTGCAAAGCCGCGTCGACAAAATATTTTGATTCAGGTGTTGAATGGGGAAATCCTGACACGGGATTTTGTATTGAACAATCTGACTTTCATTTTCTTCATTCTATTGCTGTTGATGTTAATGGTTGCGAAAGGATACTACGGAAAACAATTGCAAAAGGACATTACAGATCTACAGGCAGATGTAGATGCGCAAACTGCCGAATACATTGAGAACAAAGCGAGATTAGAAGAATCGACTTCACGTTATCGCTTGGTTCAGGCATTGGAGAAAAGAGGGTTGAAAGAAACGGTTAATCCGGTGAAAGTGATACGATTAAAACGAAAAGATAATGAGTGATAAAAAAGACTTAATGTGGCGGGCTTACCTGGTTTACATAGGTTTTTTCATTGCCTTGATTGTAGTGGTTGTGAAAACGATCATGATTCAGTCTGAAGGAAGTGCTTCATTGTTTACGGCAACAAAAGAAAAAATACCAACCCGGGCGGTAAAAAAATACCCGCGACGTGGGGAGGTTTTGGATAGAAATTATACACCGCTGATTACGTCAGTGTCGTTCTTTGACATACACATGGATCCTACAGTAGTGGATCAAGAGATTTTTGATAAAGAGATCGGCAGCTTATGTGCTGGCTTGAACAGGTTGTTTCCTGAGACTTCTGCCCGTGATTTTGAAAACTACATTCGAAAAGGAAGAGCGCGTAACAGAAGATACATTACCATTAAGTTGAAGGCAACAAATGAGCAAAGACACCGCTTGGCAGAATTGCCGATTTTTAATCTGGGAAGAAATAAGGGTGGTTTGATTGATACGGATGAAACCATTTTGAGAAAACGACCACATGGAGAAATCTTAAAAAGAACCTTGGGTTATTACCAGAACAATGGAAATTCGAAAGAATTGCGAGTTGGAATCGAAGGGGCATTCAACGAGATTTTAGCCGGAGAACCGGGTGAGGAAGTGGAACAGCGCATTTCTTCCGGTTGGAAAAAAACCGGGAAAATGATTCGTGAGCCAATCGAAGGGGCAGATTTGATTACTTCGATTGATATGGAAATTCAGGAAGTGGCACACGCCGAATTGTACCGGCAGTTGAAAAATCAAGGTGCAAAAAGCGGTTGTGTCATCGTAATGGATGTGAAAACCGGCTTTGTTCGTGCGATCGCAAATTTGCAAATGGCTTCGGATGGTGAGTATTACGAGTTGTATAACCATGCAATCGGAACGAAAGAAGTGCCCGGATCAACATTTAAGCTGGCGTCATTAATGGCTGCTTTGGAGGATAAGAAGATTAGTCTGGACGATACGGTCAATGCAGTTGGTAAGTACCAATTTTACGATTTGGAATTGGATGATTCCAATCCTTACGGTTACGGTCGGATTACTATTAGAAGAGCTTTTGAATTGTCTTCCAATGTCATTGCACGTGTGATCAACAATGCTTATCGCAAGGAGCCACAAGTATTCATCGATCGTTTGCGTTCATTCGGAATTGGAGATTCCTTAGGGATTGATTTGCAAGGTGAATCTAAACCAACGTTATATTCGCCGGGAACGAAGCAGTGGTCGGGAGTTTCGCTTCCAATCATGTCGATCGGATATGAGGTGCAGCAAACACCTTTGCAAACTCTGGCATTTTACAATGCGGTTGCAAATAACGGAATCTTGGTTCGACCGCAGTTCGTTGAACATATTCGTCGCGGTCAACGAATCGTGAAGTCGTTTAAACCTATTGTTCTCCGTCCGAAAATTTGCTCGGATAAAACACTTCGCTTAATGCAGGAATGTTTAAAAGGGGTTGTGAAACGTGGAACGGGAAGCGCATTAAAATCTGCACTTTTCGATATCGCAGGAAAAACCGGAACAGCAGTTGTTCAGAATGCGGATGGTCGTTACGGAGAAGACGGAAATAAAACCTATCAGGCATCTTTCGTGGGTTATTTTCCTGCAGATGAACCCCTTTATTCCTGTATTGTAGTGGTTGCTGCGCCTTCAAAAGATATTTACGGAGCAACGGTTTCAGGAACAGTGTTTTCTGCGATTGCGAATAAAGTTTATTCCAATTCTTTGAATTACCATAAGGCAATCAACGAAGAGAAAAACCGAGTGAAAGAAGCTCCGCTGATCAAAGACGGAAACATCAATGACCTTTTAACTGTCTTGAAGCGTTTGCATTTGCCTTATCAAATGGATGCTTACAGCGAATGGTCACGGGTTCGGACTTCCGATTCGCATATTTCGATCGTTCCCCGAAAAATCTCTTCGACAACTGTTCCAGGTGTTTCCGGATTGACTGCAAAAGATGCGGTTTATCTGATCGAACGTTTGGGAATGCATGTGTATATACGCGGAAGCGGAAAAGTAGTAAAACAAACAATTCCTGCGGGATCACCAGTGGTGGCCGGAGGATTAATGGAATTAATATTGGAATGAAAACGGTAAGTGAAATAGCAAAAGCAACGAAAGTGACTCAGTGGAATGGACCAACTGATGTGCAAATTTCTGTGCTTGTTTCAGACTCCCGAAAAGCAGTTTCAGGGACGCTTTTCATTGCGGTGAAAGGTACACAGGTAGATGCGCACGATTTTATTCCGCAAGTTATTGAGAAAGGTTGTGTGGCAATTGTTGCAGAAAGAGCGGTTGAAGTTCCGGCTCATGTAACACTATTAATCGTTCCGAATACAGCTTTGGCTTTAGGGGAATTGGCACATGCGTTTTATGATTACCCTTCTCAATCATTGCAATTGGTGGGGGTAACAGGAACCAACGGTAAAACAACAACAACGACCTTGCTGCACGATTTGTATACCGGTTTGGGTTACAAAGTAGGATTACTTTCCACTGTGGTGAACTTGATTGGAAAAGAAGTCATTCCTTCCACGCATACAACACCGGATCAAATTGCATTGAATGCACTTTTGGCAGACATGGTTGCTCAGGGATGCTCCCATTGTTTTATGGAAGTGAGTTCGCACGCAATTTCTCAGCACCGCATTGCAGGATTGGTTTTCAAAGGAGGAGCATTCACAAATATCACGCATGATCATTTGGATTACCATGGAACCTTTAAGGAATACATTGCGGCGAAGAAAACCTTTTTTGACGAGTTGGGGAAAGAGGCCTTTGCTTTAGTAAATGCAGACGATAAAAATGGGATGGTAATGGTTCAGAATACCAAAGCCAAAGTTTCCACATTTGCCTTGAGAACCCATGCGGATTTCAAAGTAAAAGTACTGGAGAACAGCTTCAGTGGATTGCTTTTAACAATGAATGGAATCGAATTATGGACCAGATTGATTGGAGATTTCAACGCATACAACATTGCAACAGTATATGGAATAAGCCAATTGCTGGGTTCCGATTCAACAGAGGTATTGACGATTCTGAGCAGTTTGGAAGCTGTTGATGGTCGTTTCCAGTTTACCAAAAGCGGAACAGATATAACAGCCGTGGTGGATTATGCCCATACACCAGATGCTTTGGAGAATGTCTTAAAAACCATTGAGAATATCCGAACAAGAAACGAACAAGTGATTACAGTTGTTGGTTGTGGTGGTGATCGTGATGCAATGAAAAGACCTGAAATGGCTCGGATTGCGTGTGAATTAAGTGACAAGGTCATTTTAACCTCAGACAATCCCCGAACAGAGGATCCGGCTGAAATTCTGAAACAAATGGAAGCCGGTATCGGACCGCATCAAAGCATGAAGGTGCTTTCCATTTTGGATCGCGATCAGGCTATTAAGACTGCAGTTTCCCTTGCGCAACCAAAAGACATTATTCTGATTGCAGGAAAGGGACATGAAAAATACCAGGAGATTAACGGGGTGAAACATCCCTTCGATGATTTCGATGTTGTAAAGAATTACTTCACTAAACTGAAAAAATAATGCTGACGTATTTATTTAATTATTTAGAACAAATGGACTTCCCGGGAGCGGGACTTTTCCACTACATCTCATTCAGAGCTGCAATGGCATTGATCACCTCATTGATCGTGTCCATTATTTTTGGTAAACGCTTGATCAACTTGCTGCGTCGTCAGCAAATTGGTGAAACAGTTCGTGACTTAGGTTTGGCAGGACAAATTGAGAAATCAGGAACGCCAACCATGGGAGGGATTATCATTCTTTCTGCAATTCTGATACCAACGCTTTTATTCGCGAAACTGCACAATGTGTATGTATTCACGATGTTGGTGGCAACCGTTTGGCTGGGAGCAATTGGTTTGATAGATGATTACATCAAAGTATTTAAGAAAAACAAAGAAGGACTAAAAGGAAAATTCAAAGTAGTTGGACAAATTGGTGTGGGAATTATCGTTGGATCAATCCTGTATTTCCACCCGGATGTGCAAGTTCATAAAAAAGTAGCTGCAAACTATCATCTACAGGCTGGCGAATCATTTGTAACACATCAGCACTCGAAAGATGTGATAGATACCATTCCTTCGAAATGGATTGTAACGCGTGACATGACAACCACGATTCCTTTCGTAAAGAATAACGAGTTCAATTATAACTGGTTGATCGGTGATATTGATAAATCTTACGGTTGGGCTTTGTTTATCCCGTTTGTGATCATTGTGGTGATTGCGGTTTCCAATGGTGCAAATATGACTGACGGACTCGATGGACTGGCCACCGGAACAAGTGCCATTGCCGGAATTGCATTGGCTGTGTTGGCTTATGTAACTTCCAACGTTCACTTCGCAGATTATTTGAATGTAATGTATGTTCCCTACGCTGAAGAACTTGTAATATTCATTGCGGCATTTGTTGGGGCGTGTATTGGATTCTTGTGGTACAACAGTTACCCGGCACAGGTTTTTATGGGCGATACAGGAAGTTTGGCACTTGGAGGGATCATTGCTGTATTTGCAATTTCTATCCGTAAAGAATTGTTGATTCCGGTATTGTGTGGAATTTTCTTAGTGGAGAATTTGTCTGTCATCATGCAGGTCGGTTATTTCAAATACACGAAAAAACGATTTGGAGAAGGACGCCGCATTTTCCGAATGGCTCCGTTGCATCATCATTATCAGAAAAAAGGATTACATGAAGCGAAAATTGTTTCCCGTTTCTGGATCGTCGCAATATTATTGGCTGTTGTATCAATTGTAACTCTGAAACTGCGTTAATGGACATTCAAAACAAAATAGTGGTTGTTTTGGGCGCTGGCGAAAGCGGTGTTGGTGCTGCGATCCTTGCAAAAGTGAAGGGTGCAAAAGTTTTTGTTTCAGATTTTGGAACGATCAAAGATTCTTTTCAGACAGAATTGAATGAGCATCAGCTGGAGTGGGAACAAGGAGCACATTCAATGGATCGCGTTTTGGAAGCAGATCTGGTTATAAAATCTCCGGGAATTCCTGAGAAAGCACCGGTCATGAAAGCAATTCGCGAAAAGGGGATTAAGGTGATTTCTGAGATCGAATTTGCTGGATATTTCACTACCGCTAAAAAAGTGTGCATTACCGGAAGTAACGGAAAAACAACTACGACCATGTTGATCCACCACATGCTCAAAAAAGCAGGGCTGAATGTGGGGTTGGCAGGAAATGTAGGATATAGCTTCGCGAAACAAGTGGCATTGGAAGAAAATGAGATTTATGTGTTGGAATTGAGTTCGTTTCAATTGGATGACATGGAAGATTTCAAAGCAGAAATTGCAATCCTGACAAACATCACTCCTGATCATTTAGATCGATACGAATACAACATGCAGTTGTATGTGAATTCGAAATTCCGGATACTGAATAATCAAACTAAGGATGATTATTTCATTTACAACGCAGACGATAAAACAATACTCGCTGAACTGGAGAAACGCTCTATTCCGGCAAAAAGACTTCCTTTTTCATTGACGCAAGAATTTGAAGAGGGAGCATACGTAGCAAACAAACAACTCATAATAAACTTTAACAATCAATTCACTATGTCTATACATGAACTAGCATTAAAGGGTAAGCACAACACCCAAAATTCCCTGGCTTCCGGGCTGGCAGGAAGAATCCTTGATATTCGCAAGGAAATCGTGCGTGAAAGTCTGGCAGACTTCGTTAATGTGGAACACCGTCTTGAATTTGTTGCCAAAGTATGTGGTATTGAATTTATTAACGATTCCAAAGCAACGAACATAAACTCTACGTGGTTTGCATTGGAAAGCATGGAGCAACCAACAATTTGGATCGTTGGTGGTGTGGATAAAGGAAATGATTATTCCGAATTGGTTGAATTGGTAAAGGAAAAGGTAAAAGCAATTATTTGCCTTGGAAAAGACAACCAAAAGATCATCGACACTTTTTCTGCTCATGTAGAAACAATCGTAGAAGCGGGTTCTGCTATGGAGGCGGTTGCTTACGGTTACCGTTTGGCGAAAAAAGACGAAACAGTTTTGTTATCTCCTGCTTGTGCAAGTTTTGACTTGTTCGAGAATTACGAAGACAGAGGAAATCAATTTAAAGAGGCCGTTCGTTCACTTTAAACCATTAGTCATGGAAATTAAAAAGGTTGATCAGCAAGCTCAACTGCTTCAAGCCCGAAAAGAATCGCTTGAAGCAGCAGAGAGAATGTCCCTGAGACCCTTGGGTAAATTATGGGGAATGGATGTATTCACGTGGTACAAGCCAGCTATTGTTGAACTTTCTGCGACAATTTCTACGTTTCCGTTCCCTGTTTTCTGGTTGTCAAATGAAATCAACATTCAGGAAATGGCACAAGTGGATCCTGAAACTTTGCGCTCCGTTCAATGGTGTGCTCAGTTCGATAATCCACAACTTTCAATTCCATCCGATATTATTTCCGAAATACCTTTGGTTACGGGAACAGAATCGCTGGAAGATGCATTGGAATTTTTGAAAAAAACAAAACAGGCAAGACACATTTTGCTCTTCACTGTTCAGGGAAATGAATGGAAGACCAAAATGGAAGTTTTCGAACACTTTGTTAAGCTACATCAGTAAATAGAATGGTACAGTTTCTAAGAAAACACTTTAAAGGAGATTTGGTAATTTGGGTGATCACATTCATTTTACTTGGGTTTTCGTTGGTTTCTGTGTACAGTTTTGTCCCGATTCTTGTAAAGATTGAAGGCGGAACACCATTTAAATACCTGTTCAAGCATTTTATATATATACTTCTTGCCATTTTGGCAATGTATTGGGTGCACAAACGCGACCCGATGGTTATTTCCAAAATGTCTAAGATCATTTATTACGGCTCAATAGCCCTGTTGATCTTCACCATTTTCTTTGGAACCAAAGTAAATGAAGCCGGTCGATGGGTAAAGATTCCGTTTGTGGGATTGACCTTCCAGTCTTCGGATTTTGCGAAGTTGGCTTTGTTGATTTACGTTTCCAGAATGCTCGTCAAGAAAAAAGACGAAATGAATGATTGGAAAAAAGGCTTTTTACCAGTAATGGCACCGATAGTTATTATTTGTGGGTTGATTGTTAAGGATAACTTTTCAACGGCTGCCATTCTGTTTATGATCAGCTTTGTTTTACTCTTTTTGGGAAGAGTACCTTTTTCCAAACTCTTTTCGGTCATTTTTGCCGGGGTTTTGTTGTTCGTGATGGCGATAGGTTTGCACAAAGCTTTGCCGGATTTGAACATTTTACCGCGTTACGAAACCTGGGTCAATCGATTTACGAATCGGTATGAAAATGCAGATGACATTGATTCTCCCGGAAATCTGCAAGCTAAAAGCTCCGAGCAGGCAATTTATCTGGGGGGCTTTTTTGGACAGGGAATTGGAAAAGGAAAAGTGAAAGAGTTTATTCCGGAAGCATATGCCGATTTCTTCTTTGCTTCTTTTGTGGAAGAATTCGGCTCATTTTCGGCCATCATCCTAGTTTTACTTTACCTCATTTTGCTCTACCGCATTATGCGGATTGCGCTCAGGTCTGACCAGCTCTTTGAGACTTATATCTGTTTGGGAATCGGAATTTTACTTCTCTCTCAGGCAGCTGTAAATATGATGGTATGTACGGGGATTTTCCCGGTTACCGGTCAAAACATGCCATTCCTTGCAATGGGAGGATCAGCGATGATTATGGCGTGTATAGCAATTGGAATTGTGCAAGGAGTTGCTCAAAAACAAGAAGAAAAAGTTTCTGTAGAATCCGAATCTGTTTTTGCATGAAAGAATTAAAGAAAATAGTGATATCAGGTGGAGGGACAGGTGGGCACATCTTTCCGGCACTTGCAATTGCAAACGAAATTAAAAAGCGAAATCCCAATGTGGAAATTCTTTTCGTAGGTGCGGAAGGAAAAATGGAGATGGAAAAAGTTCCTGCTGCAGGGTATAAGATTGTTGGTCTACCAATTGTTGGTTTACAGCGAAAATTGACCTTGAAGAACCTGGCGCTTCCTTTCAAATTGATGAAAAGTCTTTCGTTGGCAAAAAACATCTTGAAAGAGTTTAAACCGGAAGTGGTAATCGGAGTAGGTGGATACGCAAGTGGCCCGACTTTGAAAATGGCGCAGCGTTTAGGTATTCCAACCCTGATTCAGGAACAGAATTCGTATCCGGGAAAGACCAATCGCTTGTTGGCAAAAAAAGTTAAAGCTGTTTGTACGGCTTACGAAGGTTTGGAAAGTGTTTTTCCTCCTGAAACAATTCGCTTAACAGGAAACCCTGTTCGGGAAGAATTGAATCGAACATCGATCACAAAAGAAGAAGCTTTTGCCGAATTTCCGGTATTGGATCCAACTAAACGAACCATTTTGGTAATGGGAGGGAGCTTGGGTGCACGCACTTTAAATGAAGGAGTGATCCATGGTTTGGATCAATTAGCTGAAGCAGACGTTCAGGTGTTATGGCAGTGTGGAAAATACTATTTCGAAGCCATGAAAAAGGAAGTAGAGATTCGTAAAAAAGCTCCAATCTATTTAACGGATTTCATTTCAAGAATGGATGCCGCTTATGGAGTTGCTGATGTTATTGTTTCACGTGCGGGGGCATTGTCAATTTCGGAACTGTGTATTGTAGGAAAACCAACCATTTTGGTTCCTTCTCCAAACGTTTCGGAAGATCATCAAACAAAGAATGCAATGGCTTTGGTGAAGAATAAGGCAGCTATTCTGATCAAGGATGATGTAGCAAAAGAACAATTGATTGCAGGAGCAATAGATGTTCTGAATAATGAGAATCTTATTAATGAATTGCGCATTGCAATTAAGCGAATGGCAAAACCAAACGCAACAGCAGATATTGTGGATGTAATTGAAAATTTAGTGTAGGGACGCGATGCATCGCATCCGCACAAAACGGAACAAAGAATGGAATTGGACAACATAAAACGCTTTTATTTCATTGGCATTGGCGGAATCGGAATGTCTGCTCTGGCGCGCTATTTCAAAGCGAAAGGTTTTGACGTGGCCGGATACGATAAGACTCCGTCTCCTTTAACAGATGAATTGAAAGAAGAAGGGATTGCCATTCATTTTGAAGATCTGGGAGAAAACATTCCTTCCGAATATCAAAATACCGAATCGACTTTGGTGGTTTATACCCCTGCGATTCCGAAAAATATGGGAGAGCTCGTTTACGTACAAAAAAAGCATAAGGTATTAAAGAGAAGTGAAGTTTTGGGATTGATTACCCAAACGAGTAAGGGGCTCGGAGTTGCCGGAACTCATGGTAAAACAACCACTTCAACAATGTTGGCTTATGTTTTGAGCCAATCGCACTTGAAATGTTCTGCATTTTTAGGGGGAATATCTTCCAATTTTAATTCCAATGTGTTGGTTAATCCGGCTGCAGAATATTCGGTTATTGAAGCAGATGAATTTGATCGTTCATTCCTGCGTTTGAAACCATACGCAAGTATTATTACAGCAATGGATCCGGATCATTTGGATATTTATGGAACAACAGAATTATTCGTTGAGGGGTTCCAGGAATATGCAGATAAACACAAAGAGAATCAGTTAGTAATCTATAAATATGGACTTCCGCTTCGCCAAACCGGATTTAAAGGCATTTCTTATGGAATCGATGAGCCGAATGCTCAGGTTTATGGAACGAAACTACATTATGAAAATGGCCGCTTTTTGATGGATCTTCATTTTGAAAATGAAGTTTGGAAAGAAATGGTTTTGGGTCTTCCGGGAATTCACAATGCCGAAAATGCTTTGGCAGTGGCTGCAATGTGCAAAGAATTGGGACTTTCTGAAGAAGAAATTCGGTCCGGCTTGCAACATTTCAAAGGAGTTAAAAGAAGGTTTGAATATCAGGTTCGGACGGAGAAATTAGTTTACATTGATGACTATGCGCATCATCCAACAGAGATTGCTGCACTCGTTTCTTCTATTCGTTTGCTCTATCCGGACAAGAAAGTAATAGGTGTTTTCCAACCGCATTTATTTTCGCGCACACGGGATTTTGAAGAAGGGTTTGTGACTGAGTTGGGTAAATTGGATGAGGCAGTTATTATGCCTATCTACCCGGCAAGAGAAGAACCCATTCCGGGAATAACAAGTGATGAGTTGGTGCGGAAAATTGGTAAGAATGCCAGTTTGAAAACTCCGGAGGAAGTGCTGGAATTTGCTGATTCTATAGCCGAAGGAATTGTGTTGACTATTGGTGCCGGAGATATCGATCGAATCGTTCCGGAAATGAAAAAGAGATTAACGAAAAAGTGATTTGAAAGGAAAACTGAAAATAGTAGCTTGGGCTTTGTTTGCTGTTGCCATCATTACGGTGCTATTCATGGCGCGTAAAAATCAGGATGAGGCTGTCGTTTCGGATCCAAATATATCTATTTCAGTTGTGGATGAAAATGCGTTTTTGACCGAGAGCGAATTATTGGTTCGTTTGAAACGGCTAAATCTCTTTTATCCCGATCAGCTCATGAAAAACCTTGATACGAAGGCAATTGAAGAGAATATTCGGAAAATGCATGAGGTGGAAGAAGTCAATGTTTTTAAACAATTGGGTGGAAATTGGGGAATCAAATTAAAAGTAAGACAACCTTATGCCCGTATTTTTAATCAATTCGGAGAAAGCTTTTATGTAGATTCGAAAGGTGCAACAATGAATCCGACTCCAAATTTCACTGCCCGGATTTTAGTTTTTACAGGAAATATCAAAGATAAATCAGATACGCTGCTTGTAAGTGATATTGAAGCGAACCCTAAATTGAAGAATGAACGGAGTTTGGATGAGATTTTTCATATTGCAAAAGTCATTCATGAAGATCCGTTTTTGAGTGCTCAAATAAGTCAGATTCACAGAGACAAGTGGGGAGACTTTATTCTGATCCCAAGAGTGGGTGCTCAACGAATAGTTTTGGGATCAGCTCCATCTGAACGGGACGTAAGCGAGAAATTGAAAAAACTAGTTGTTTTTTATACCAATGGCCTTCCATATGTTGGGTGGAATAAATATAAAACCATCAACCTGAAATACCGCAATCAAGTGGTATGTACCTATCTCCACGATACCCTTTAATTGTTTGTTTTTAAACAGGAACTACGACGTATTGTTGTAATTCTATGCCACTAAAGTTTAGTAACTTTTTTTTGAGGGGGCAGCCCTCTTAAATATATGCTTTTGTAAATCTAGATTTGTCAAAGTAAACTTAACTAAGGATTTTTTTAAGCATAGATGGCACGTAATAATCTACTACTACTTTTTTTTTTAAACGTTGTGTGTTTTAGTTCTGTAGCACAACAAGATATTACGTTAAATCATCTGCAAACTGTTCAACTTGGTAGTGGACGCTTCTTTGATCAAGGAGGTGAAAATGGAGAGATGCCAAATGAATATTTGCAAGCAACTATTAAAGCTCCTACTGGTTATATTCACGCTTTTTTTACAGCGATTGATATTCCCAGTGGGGGCGAGTTGCGAATCTACAAAGGAGAAGATACGCTCCATTTAATCGGACTTTATAATGGTACTTATAAACCAATGGATTTTTATGGGAAATCATTTACAATCGTATATGACCCAAAATTATCTGTAGGTACAACTTCAGGATTTTCCGGAGTTGTGCAGCCAGTTCCAATGCAGGAAGCTATGGAAAAAGCGACTTTGCCGGAGAGTGATTGTATCGGTGCCATTCCATTATGTAGTAACCTGACAGTGAATACTTCCGCAAATCAATATGAAAATACCGGAAACGTAAATGATGATAACGGGAGTTGTTATTCAGGAACGGGAAGCGGTGGATCTGTTTGGTATTCCTTTTCTCCCCAAACAAACGGGAATTTGGATTTCATGATTAACCCTACAGGATCTACGGATTACGATTTTGTGTTATGGGATATAACAACCGGTTGTGCAAATAAGACACAACTCTCTTGCAATTTTTCTGCAACGCAAGGTGCAACAGGTTTAAATTCATCCGGGTCTAGTAATTCACAAGATGCTTCCGGTACTACAAACAATTCATTAGTCTCAGTTCAAACAACACATGTTTACGCGCTTTGCATTAACTATTATGGTGGTACAAATGCCGGATTTACTTTAGGGTTCCACAATATCGCATCTACGGTAAATATTGTAGACAATACTCCGCCAACAATTACAAGTGCATACAGCGGCAATTGTGCGTCGTCGACTTCCTTTACAATTAACTTTTCCGAATATATTGATTGCGCTACTTTGCAGGCGTCAGACTTTGCAATCCCCGGTTATACAGTTACACTGATTACAACGAATTGTGTCAATGGAAAAACCAACAGTGTCGTAATCGGAGTTTCGCCTTCGATGCCCCCTGGAAATTATTCGATGACGGTTAGTAATATGAATGACTTGTGTGGAAATCCGTTGAATCAAGTCTATCCGCTGAATACACTCGTTACACCAACAGCCAATGCCGGACCGGATAAAGTTGCTTGTTCGACGATTGGATTCTTCGGAATTCCAAGTTATGGTTCCGTTACTTTAACAGGTTCCGGCGGAACTAGTTATGTTTGGAGTACAGGTCAGACAGGAGCTTCTATCTCTGTTTCGCCAAGTTCAAATCAAACATATACGCTAACAGCTATTTCAGGAAACTGTTCTTCAACAGATCAGGTGAATGTGACAGTTGCTGCCTCACCAACTCCTAATTTGGGTCCGGATCAAACCATTTGTTCGGGATTTCCAATTACATTGAATGCGAGCGGTGGAGGAACGTATCAGTGGCAATCGACAACTTCGACGTTTTTTGGTAGTCCGACTGGCTGGGCAACTATTGGGGGTGCAACAGGAGCTTCGTATACTGCTAGCCCAACAGGAACAATTTATTACCAGGTGAATGTAACCAATGCACAAGGTTGTACCGGAAGTGATTATATTAAAGTAACTATAGGTTCCGGAGTATTTGGAATCACAGCTCCGGCTTTTGCTTGTCAGGGATCACCAATTACGTTGACTTTACCTGGTAGTATGACTGCTTATACTTGGAATGTTGCTGGAACTCCCGTTGGGACAGCAAATACTGCTTTAACTGTTACTCCCGGCGTTACGACAACTTATACTGCAGTGAGCACTACAGTTGGCTGTACCGGATCTGCGAGTGTAACTGTTCCAGTTCATCCGCTTGGAACCTTGAGTACAAATGTAAACCCAAATACCGCTTGTCCCGGAGTACCGGTGAATTTAACTTCCACAGCACCAGCCGAGACGTATGTTACTCAAACGGAAAATTTTGAAAGTACGAATTCGTTTACTCTTATCAACGGTGCAAACAACAGATGGTATAACGGAACAGCCGCTTTTGCAAATGGAACAAAGGCATTGTATATTGGTACCGCAACAGGAAATAACAACTATGAGATCGGAACTGTATTTGGTCCAAAAACAGCCACTAATTTTGCTTATAAAGATTACGCTGTTACAAGTTATTGTAGTCCTACATTGAGTTTTAATTGGAGATGTAATGGACAATCGGCACAAGCAGAATTAACAGTTTGGGCAGTACCAACAACCTTTACACCGGTTGCGGGAACGGCAATTACTGCAGGAGCTGGAAATGTTTTGTTAGGAGGGCCTTATTTCGGTGCAACTGCATTTTCAAATGTATCTTATAGTCTTGCAAATTTCAGTGGACAAACTATTCGGATCGTTTACCAGTGGAGAAATACTGGAGCAGGTATATTTGGAGGTCCAACAGTGGCGAATCCCGCAGCATGTATTGATGATGTTGTTTTCACGGATAATACGACCTACAATTATTCTTGGGTTTCTTCACCAGGAGGGTTTACAGCAAGTACAATTAATGCAACGGCAAATCCAATTGCAGCAACAACTTATACCATGACAGCTACTCGTTGCGACGGATGTCCAATGACAAGTTCTATTGCAGTGATTGATTGTAATCCGCTTCCGGTTGGTTTATTGGATTTCAAAGGAGAAAAGAAAGCTTCAGAGAATAACCTTTATTGGACTACTGAAAATGAAATTGATTTGGATTACTATATTCTTGAAAGAAGTAATGATGGGATTAATTGGGATGTGGTGTCTACCGTTGAACCAAGTGATGATCCAAACGAAATGAAACACTACTATTTTGTTCGAGATGTATCATTTAAACACGATGCCATTAATTATTACAGATTAGTACAAAAAGAAAATAACGGACAAAAAGTGGTGGCTGATAAAATGGTATCCATTGATAACAGAACTCAGTCTAGGACGATTGTCAACAGAACAAATTTATTAGGACAAACCATCTCTGAGAATCAAAGAGGATTGGTGATATTGATTTACGAAGACGGGACTTCGGAAAAAGTGATGCTCGAAGATTAGAGAATTTATTTACGTTAGCTACTACTTTACTTACTACTGCTCAAAGCATAAAGCACACACAACTATGCCCCGAAACAAAGAGATTTTATGAACATAGAATCTCTTTGTTATTTTATTTAAGCTGGTCTGAATCAAGAAGAAATTTATTCTCCATCACCCATAGTATCAGACTGTTGTTTCGAGCATCCAGATTCAATTTCTTACAGATACGTGAGCGGTAATTTTCCACTGATTTTGGAGATACAAAAAGTAAGTTCGCAATTTCTTTACTGGAATATTTTTTACTTACGAGCTTTAAGACTTTTAACTCAGTCGGTGTAAGTGAATTGATCTCGTCGGTAATTAATTCCATCCGAGGATCGATCTCCCGCTTGTCGTGTTGGTTCCTTAAAACAAGTGGTAAGTAGGTTTTTCCATCCCTGACCCAATTGATACATTCCACAATTTCTTCTGACGTATTATCTTTGATTAAATAGCCCCTTGCTCCATTGTAAAAAGCAAGCTTAATGACATCTGTTGTTTTATGAATAGAAAGAATAATAACCGCTAAATCCGGAAATTGCTGTTTGATAACGGAACATGTTTCCAATCCGTTTTGAACCGGCATGTCAATATCCAGTAATACAATGTCCGGGTTGAATAATGGAATATTTTCTACGACCTGAGAACCATTTTCAAACGCTTGAATTTCTACATGATCGAAAGAAGATTCCAGAAGGAATTTTAAACCACTTCTGAAGATAGGATGATCGTCTGCTAAAATTACCTTCATCTAAATAGTTATTGTTAGAGAAATCCCTTTGTTAGTACCCGTTTTCATTTCCAATCGACCGCCTATAATGGCAGTTCTTTCCCGAATGGTTAAAAGACCTAGTCCCAGTTTATTTTGAGAATCTGAAATGCCAATTCCATTATCTCTGTATTGAACAATGATTTCACCATTTTTTTGTTCTACACTGACTTTTAAAGCGCTTGCATGAGCATGCTTAATGGTGTTTGAAATACATTCCTGAATGATGCGGTAGATTTGAGAACTGGTTTCCAAATCCATCACTTTTCCTTCCAGATCAAAATCAAAATTACAAAGCATATCTGTTCCGGATTGTGTTTTTTCAATGATGGAATTCAATGCGCGCTCCAGACCTATTTTCTCTAAAGCAGTTGGGTGCAATTGATGACTTAAAACCCGTGTTTGTTCCAAAATACCTCCAATTTCATGATCCAAACCATCTATTTGCTGAATTTTACCCGTACTGAAAAGATTTAGTTTCGATTTCACAACAGCTAAACTTTGACCAATGTCATCATGTAAATCTTTTGAAATTCGGGAACGCTCTTCGTCAATCTGCTCAATTAATTTTTGCGAAAAAACTGATTTTATTTTGCGTGATTTACGGACGTTGTAAATATAGATTGCCGCAATAACGAGAAGGAATACCGATAAAATTACAAGAAATACGAATCGATAATTCGCCGATTTTAACTCGCTTTTGGTTCGAAGGATTTTATTCCGTTGCTTGGAATCGGTAAGTGCATTTTCCAGCCGCTCTTTTCCATAAATGGTTTGAAGTCTCATTTGCTCATTTTCATTAGAAACTTCCCGGATACTGTCGGATAAACTACTGTACTCGCGTTCTAATTCATAGGCCAGTTTGAAATTTCCCTGAGCAGATGCCAATTTGGATTGGAGACCAATTAATTCCTTTTTAAAATTGGGATCATTATAAGAATGGAGAAAGAACCGAACAGAGTCAATGCAACGTTTTGCTGTTGGGAAATCCTTTTGTTCGGTTGAAACCATTCCTCTAATAATGTATGCATTAATTAGGAAAAGAGGGTCGCGGTATGTTTGAACAATTGCAAGGGCAGAGTCGCTGCTTTTTGAAGCTTCAATGAGTTGTTTGTTATCCAGATAGGACGATGACAAGTTGATATATGCAGCAAGAATTCCGGCGGGAAAACCAATCTTTTTAGCTTCTAAAACCGTTTGTTTGTAATGAATAATAGATCCGGGGAAATCCTTTATTTCATGAGTTACCAAACCCAGATTATTTAGAACATTTAAGCGCAAACGGGATTCATTGGTTTCAGTTGAAAGGATCAAAGCGCGCTCTAAATCTTTTTTTGCCTCTTCGTACTTTTTTGCCTTCAGTTTGAGTAATGCCAAATTATTCAGCAAATACCCCGTGGAAAATTTCTTGTTGTGCTTTTCGGATATTCGTAAACCTTTCAAATAGCTTTCCGTGGCTTTATCATACATCAATCTGGTTTCATACATGATTCCGAAACCATTGTATATTTCCAACTGATTTTCAATGTAGTTTCCTTTTTTCGCCTCTTTTAGTAATTCTTTGAATCCATCTTCGGCTTTCAGTGCATCCTGATCCAAAGTGATAAAATTGAGTCGAATTTTAGTGGAATTGATCAATTTGAAATCCTTGGTTTTTTCTCCGACTGAAATGCTTTTGAAATAGTACTTTTTTGCCTCGCTTAAATTGTTTGTATAATAATTAAAGCTCCCATAATATTGGTAAACATATCCGATCTCATTTTCCTTGCGAAGTCTTTTTGCAAGTTGGATGCATTGTTTTCCAAGAGAAAATACAGTTGAACTATCATAATAGGTTGCCTGCTTGATCTTTAGCTTCAGATCCTCGAGCCTTTGCAAGTCAGTTTTTTGAGCATGCAATTGCTGCAAATTTAATAAGAGTAATAGGACAACTAAAAGTCGTTTCGGCATGGTAACAATCATTCGTGTGCGGAACTTAAAATTAATTAAAATTTTTATTTAAAAAAATGTGAACAAATTGATAATTAAGGAACTAGTTGAAGAGTGCTGTTTTTGCTCGGTTTTTGACGGTTTTCATGTGAAAATTGCTGACATCTTTATTAACAATAGTTGTTTAATAAGTATTCTAAATTCACGAAAAACGCGACAAAATAAAATTTAAGTTTGTACATACCGTATTATGGGTAAGAACCAAAACATCGATATGTGATGGTTTTCTCTCGATAAAGACACTAATTGATTGGATAAAATTTAGTTAGCTATTGTTAAGAACGGTCGGATTTAATTCCGGTCTGCACAGGTGGGCGGAATGTAGGTTGAAAAAATAAGGAGAGTTTATGTCAGCGGGAAAAAAGATTGTAGTTGGATTGGATATTGGAACAACTAAAATTGCATGTTTGGTTGGTACGAAAAATGAACATGGGAAAATTGAAATTCTTTCCATGGGTAAAAGCGAGTCGTTGGGTGTTGCCAGAGGAATCGTGTCCAATATTGAGAAAACAGTTCAATCCATTAAGTCCGCAGTAGAAGAGGCTCAAAATCGTGTGGATGCAGATTTGATTATTCGCGTAGTGAATGTCGGAATTGCAGGTCAGCACATCAAGAGTTTACAACATAGAGGAATTTATACACGAAATAATCCGGATACGGAGATTTCCCAAAAGGATATTAACGCACTTATCGATGACATGTATAAGTTGGTTATGCCTCCGGGAGAAGAAATTATCCACGTATTGCCGCAAGAATACATTGTTGATAATGAGCAAGGTATTATTGATCCGATTGGAATGATGGGGGTTCGATTAGAAGCTAATTTCCATATCATTACCGGACAGATTAATGCAGCTAAGAACATCAAAGTTTGTGTCGATAAAGCCGGTCTTCAGGTGAAGGATATCATTTTGGAACCAATTGCTTCTGCTGATGCAGTTTTGAATGATGAAGAAAAAGAGGCTGGAGTTGTTTTGGTTGATATTGGTGGTGGAACGACAGATGTGGCTATTTTCCACGAAGGAGTCATTCGTCATACTGCTGTAATTCCTTTTGGTGGTAACGTCATTACAGACGATATCAAGGAAGGTTGTACGATTCTTCGTCGCCACGCTGAAGCATTGAAAGTGAAGTTTGGTTCTGCATTGGCATCAGAAAGTTTGGAGACAGAAGTAGTTTGCATTCCAGGTTTGCGAGGAAGAGATCCAAAAGAGATTACACTTCGTAATTTGGCTAGTATCATTCAAGCGCGTATGGAGGAAATCATTGAGCACGTTCATTACGAAATCGTGAATTCCGGATACGAAAAGAAAATGATTGCAGGTATCGTAGTAACAGGTGGTGGATCGCAATTGAAACACATTACCCAGTTATTTGAATACATGACCGGGATGACCACGCGAATTGGTCTTCCAACTGAACATTTGGCATCTACAAATACCATTGAAGCAATTACATCTCCGATGTACGCTACGGGTATTGGATTGGTGATGAAAGGATTTGAAAACGATGTTCCACAGAAACAAGTGGAATCTGTAACAGGTCAGGTAAAAGGCCATTCTACCAAAACAAGAGGAAGTTTCTTTGATACTTTGTTAACAAAGAGTAAAAATTTCTTCGCAGAGGAAGAGTAGTATTAATTTTAGCTGTAACTGAGCTCCTGATTTGGGATTAAAGAAACAATAAAAGACAACAATAACAACAATAAATAAAAGCATATGGAATTCGATTTGCCAAAAGGAACAACTTCAATTATCAAAGTGATTGGTGTTGGTGGTGGTGGAAGTAATGCTGTAAACCACATGTTCGATCAGGAAATCAAAGGTGTTGATTTCATCGTTTGCAATACAGACCGTCAGGCTTTGGATATTTCTCCGGTGCCATATAAAATTCAGTTAGGTCCAAGCTTAACTGAAGGACGTGGTGCGGGCGCAATTCCTGAAATTGGAAGAAATGCAGCAGTTGAAAACATCGATGATATTCGTGCATTGCTTTCAAACGGTACCAAAATGGTTTTCGTTACGGCAGGAATGGGTGGTGGAACCGGAACAGGTGCTGCCCCGGTAATTGCGCAAGTAGCTAAAGAATTAAATATATTGACTGTTGGTATCGTCACGATTCCTTTCGCTTTTGAAGGTCGTCGTCGTCGCCAGCAGGCAGAAGAAGGATTGGATGTCATGCGTCAGTGTGTTGATACGTTATTGGTGATCAATAACGAACGCTTACGTGAAGTTGGAGGAAATATGTCATTAGCTCAGGCATTTGCCATGGCTGATAATGTATTGGCTACAGCTGCAAAAGGAATCGCAGATGTAATCACAACTACAGGTGCAATCAACGTGGATTTCAACGATGTGAATACGGTAATGCGCAATTCAGGTGTTGCAATCATGGGATCGTCTGTTTCTGAAGGTGAAGGTCGTGCGATCAACGCGGTTCAGGAAGCATTGAATTCTCCATTGTTGAATGATAATAATATTGAAGGCGCGAAATACATCTTGTTGAACATCACTTATGGTGATATCGAAGTAACGATGGATGAGATCGGTGAAATCACAGATTACATTCAGGAGGAAGCAGGATCTTCTGCAGACGTTATTTGGGGACATGGATATGATCCGAGCTTAGGAAATAAATTGAGTGTTACTTTGGTGGCAACTGGATTTAATTCATTGCCATATACGGGTTTTGAGAAAGCTCCCGAAAGAACGGTTTCTGTTTTGGAAGACGAGCCTAGAAATGAGATCAAAACTCCTTTGACTTCTCCAACTCATCAAGTTGTTTCAGAGAAAAAGGAAGAAGAGCCATTTTTGAAATCAGAACCGAAAGTAGAAGAAGTTAAATCAACAACTTCGGGAACAATTGAATTCGATTGGGAAGTGAAATCTGAGGCAAAGCCAATGGTTACTCCAATGTCAACTCCTTCAGTGGAAGAAAAAGAAGAACCGAAACGTTATTTCTTAGAAGACGAAGCTCAGGCAAAAGTGGAATTGGAGAACGTGGTTCAAAAAGCTCCTGTAAGTGCTGAAGAATTGCAACGTCGTAATATGGAGCGTATGGAACGCATCAAAAATTATAACAGCAAGTTGAAGAAAGCCGAGGGGTTGAAGGAATTAGAAGATGAGCCTGCTTTTGTTAGAAGAAACATTCATTTGGATCAAGTCGTAAAAAGCGAAGAGTCCAATGTGAGCCGTTTCGGACTTTCAGATGACGGAATCAAAACAAACAACTCGTTTTTACACGATAACGTAGATTAATAAAAGACTGAATAGACTAGAGACTTAAGACTAAAGACAAATCCGTCTTTGGTCTTGTGTCTTCAGTCTTAAATCTAAGAAAATGAATTTCACAGAAAAAATCAATCAGGATATAAAGACTGCGATGCTTGCAAAGGAAAAAGAACGCCTTGCGGTTTTGCGTGATATTAAAAGTAAATTGTTATTGGAGGCAACATCGGGTGGTTCTGGTGAGTTAACTGAAGAAGCAGCAAATAAAATCGTTTTGAAATTGCACAAACAACGTATGGAAACGTACCAAATCTATGTGGAGCAAGGAAGAAGTGATTTGGCAGAAGAAGAATTGTTTCAAGCGAAAGTTTTGGAAGATTACTTGCCAAAAATGATGTCTGAAGACGAAGTTCGTCAGGTAATTGCCGCAAAAATTGCTGCAGTTGGTGCAAGTGGTCCTCAGGATATCGGAAAAGTAATGGGGCCTGTAAATGGTCAATTGGCTGGAAAAGCTGATGGAAAGCGCGTTGCTGAACTAGTAAAAGAAGCTTTAGCTAATTTATAAATAGCATTGTTGAACATGAGTTTTCCTTAGACTCTGTTTTTATTGTTGGAGAATCCTCTTGGCTCAGCTGAGAGGATTTTTTTGTATTTTGTAATATGATTCTTCGATTTTTTTCGGTTTTATATGCGTTAGTTGTGTTAATAGCGTGTACACATGAAAAAGCGCCCCAATATAGGGAATACCAAACCCAAAATGTAATTATTTTGGTGATAGATGGTCCGCGTTACTCCGAAACTTGGGGTGATCCTTTACGAATGAATATTCCCGTTAGAGATAGTTTGTCGGCTTATGGTGTGCTACTGACGAATTTCCGGAACCAAGGCGCAACTTATACAATTCCGGGACATACCGCAATTTGTACAGGGAATTATCAATCGATTGCAAATGATGGGTCACAATTACCGGATTATCCTTCTTTTTTTCAGGAATGGTTGAAAAGCACAAATGATGTGAACACTAAATGTTGCATTGTGGGGTCAAAAGATAAATTACGGGTATTGTCAAACTGTCTTTATCCGGATTACCAAAATCAGTATCGGCCATTTATCAATTGTGGGGTGAATGGTGATGGCACAGGAGGTTATCGGGCGGATTCAATAACACTGGAGATTGCGTTGCAGGCATTGTCAGCTAATCAACCGAAATTGATGCTGATTGCTTTTAAGGACCCGGATTATTTCGGACATCAGAGTGACTCCGTTGGGTATATCAATGCCATTCGAAAAACGGATCAGTATGTTGGGATGATTTGGAACTATATACAGAATTCATCCAATTATAAAGATAAGACAACGCTTATTGTTACAAATGATCATGGAAGACATCTCGAGGGAATTCCCGGTGGATATACCAGTCATGGAGATAATTGTGAAGGATGTAGACACATCGAGTTTTTTGCTCTGTCACCCGATTTTAAATCCAATATAGCATTGAATACTTCATACAATCAGTTGGATATTTCTGCTACAATCAAAGAAATGCTTCATTTTCCCTTCAACACCGGAAAAGGAGAGGTGATGGTAGATTTGTTTAAGTAATTAATCAACTACAAACGATTCAATAGAAATTCCCGTTGTGAATCTTTCGTGAAATACGGAAAGAACATTTCTACCAATAAGTTGTGGTATTTATCTACGGTTGTTTCCACGGGTTCTCCGTAAACTTCTGCAGAAGCAATCCAGTAATCGCTGAAAACACGAATGCGCTCATTTAATCCGTTGTATTCTCCTTCGAAAGCAGGAGCACGCATGATTCCGGCTTTAATCGCTAAATCAAAGGAATACAAATAGGTGGTTCTTCGTACCTCTTCCAATTGCTTAAAATGTTCATGCAATTTTGGGTTTTCCCGCATGTTCTGATTGAAATCGATCATTAAGAACCGAAACTTAAAAAGTGCTTCCATTCCATTTCGGGTAGAATCCAGTACAAACTGGAAATCCATTTTCTCCGTGTCCAGTTTTGCTTTTTCTTCTTCAAATGTTTCCATTAATTGGAAGAAAAGAGCCTCAATGATGTCTTCCCGGTGCTTGAAATGATAGTTCAGATTTCCCTGACTGATAAACATCTCCGCCGCAATTCTGCGCAGAGTAATATTCGGAACTCCATGAGTATTGAATAAGTTCAAGGCTGTATGTAATATTTTATCTCTTGTCTTCATTTATTTTAGTAATCTTGACCTAATTCAAATAATTTTAGTACCTTTGACCTAAAGATACTAATTATTTCGGTATGAAGCGTAAACAACTATTCGAATTTGAAGATCAGAGCTGGTTTCCTGGTTTTTTGAGAAACTACCTGACGGATTTCCTACAGTTTATCTCTAATCAATTTGATATTTACAAAAACGTTACACCACTTTTATCAGAGTTAGTAAAAAAAGAGGGTAACAACACAATTATTGATTTAGCTTCCGGAGGAGGAGGTGGTTTGTATCGTTTGTCGAATCGTTTGCAAGAGGAACATCGGGGCTTGAAGATTATTCTCACGGATTATTATCCGAATCTGAAAGCCTTTGAATATGTTCACAAACAATCAAATCTGTTTTCGTATGAAACACAATCTATAGACGCACGAAAAGTTCCAAACCATTTGAAAGGAGTTCGAACACAGTTTTTGTCTTTGCACCATTTCAGAGAAGAAGATGCGGTTCAAATTCTGCAGAATGCAGTTGACAGTAAAAGTCCGATTGCTTTGTTTGAATCACAAGAGCGAAACGTTCCCAGTGTTCTGGCTATGTTGTTCTCACCAATCAATGTTTTGCTGATGACTCCGTTTATCAAACCATTTTCTATTGGTAGGATTATTTTTACCTATTTGATACCATTGGTTCCACTTTTTGTCATGCTGGATGGAATTTTATCCGCTTTGAGAACTTACACGATTCCGGAAATGAATGAATTGATTTCACGTGTAAACGGATATGAAAATTTTGAGTGGAAAGTAGGGCGGCAAAAATCAGGTCCGGCCGGGATTTTATATTTGATTGGAAGCCCGAAGTAATTATCAAGCAGAAATTCGTTCCAAATTGAAGGAATAACTTGATAATTTAATCATTCATAATTGATAATTTTTAATTCACAAACCTATACCGTATCTTTGCGAACTGAAAATAAGAGCAAACAATCATTTATGAGCAATACAACAGAAAAATTAGCTTACAAAGTAAAAGACATTTCACTTGCTGAGTGGGGTCGCAAAGAGATCATTTTGGCAGAGGCTGAAATGCCAGGTTTAATGTCATTGCGTGCTGATTATGGTGCAAAGAAACCTTTGAAAGGTGCACGTATCGCAGGATGTTTACACATGACAATTCAAACTGCTGTTTTGATCGAAACATTGGTTGAATTAGGAGCAGAAGTTACTTGGTCATCATGTAACATTTTCTCTACTCAAGATCACGCTGCTGCTGCAATTGCTGCTGCAGGAATTCCGGTTTACGCTTGGAAAGGAATGAATGAGGAAGAGTTTGACTGGTGTATCGAGCAAACAATCTTCGCATTTGAAGGTGGTCAACCATTGAACATGATTTTGGACGATGGAGGTGATTTAACAAACATGGTATTTGACCGTTTCCCGGAATTAACTGCTGGAATTCGTGGATTGTCTGAAGAAACTACAACTGGAGTTCTTCGTTTATACGACCGCAAGAAAAATGGAACATTGGTTATGCCTGCAATCAACGTAAATGATTCAGTTACAAAATCAAAATTCGATAACAAATACGGATGTAAAGAGTCTCTAGTAGATTCAATTCGTCGTGCAACTGACGTAATGATGGCTGGAAAAGTAGCTGTTGTTTGTGGTTACGGGGATGTGGGTAAAGGTTCAGCTGCTTCATTGCGCGGTGCTGGTGCTCGTGTACTTGTTACTGAAATCGATCCGATTTGTGCGTTGCAAGCTGCAATGGACGGATTTGAAGTGAAAAAATTGGATAACATCGTTGGACGTGCAGATATCATCGTTACTACAACTGGTAACAAAGACATTATCGTTGGTCGTCATTTCGAGAACATGAAAGACAAAACGATCGTTTGTAACATCGGTCACTTCGATAATGAAATCGATATGGCTTGGTTGAACAAAAATCACGGAAATACTAAAAACACAGTAAAACCACAAGTTGATATTTACAATGTAAACGGACACGATGTGATCATTTTGGCTGAAGGACGTTTGGTTAATCTTGGTTGTGCAACTGGTCACCCTTCATTCGTAATGTCTAACTCATTTACTAACCAAACATTGGCTCAATTGGAGTTATGGGAAAACCATAAAAACTATGAAAATGATGTTTACGTTTTACCAAAACATTTGGATGAGAAAGTAGCTCGTTTGCATTTGGCTAAAATTGGTGTTGAATTGGATGTATTAACTGAAGATCAAGCAGCATATATCAACGTAACTGTTGATGGACCGTATAAATCGGATGCTTACAGATACTAAGATTTAGTATAAGATAAAATTGGAAAGGAATCTCGAAAGGGATTCCTTTTTTTCGTTCCTACCCGTGGTCAAGGGGATTAATCCCCTTGAGTGCGCGTGCGTACACGCGCACTACACGAAACGAAGAAGTAATGCTAACTTAATTGCATAATCTACGATAATCATTAATTTTGCTTCATGCAACTCTCTGAAAGAATTAAACCCATTGATTGGACATCGCTTAAAACAATCCTATTCGTTGGACTAATTGTCCGATTGATAGCAGCAATTTTCTCAGAAGGTTACAGTATGCACGACGATCACTTTTTAGTCATCGAAGCTGCTGGTTCCTGGGCAGATGGGTTTGATTACAATGCCTGGCTTCCATGGAATAAACTCCCCGGAGCAGCCCCGGAAGGACATAGTTTCACCTATGTGGGATTGAATTACTTGTTCTTCACCGCATTAAAATCCATTGGTATCTCAGATCCTAAAACCCTTATGTTGATTAACAGGATCGTTCATGCCTTATTTTCTTTACTTGTAATCCGCTTTGGGTATTTAATTACGGAGAAGTTATCCAATAAGAAAACCGCAAGTTATGTGGGTTGGTTATTAGCTCTTCTGTGGGCAATGCCTTTCTTATCTGTAAGAAACCTGGTAGAGGTGGTGAGTATTCCATTCTTGATGTGGGCAGTTTGGCTGACCTTACAAGAGAATCGCAAATGGGCTTTGTTTTATGCGGGATTGTTGATCGGAGTTGCTATTTCTTTCAGATATCAGATTGCAATTTATGCTGTTGGTTTAGGAATCTACTACATCATTAAGTTGGAATGGAGAAAACTGATCTTAATGTCAGCGGGTTCCATCGTTATGTTTTTACTGACACAAGGAGTGGTAGATTACTTTATTTGGGGTTATCCTTTTGCAGAATTTAAAGGTTACGTGGTCTATAACATGAATGAAGGAACACGCTACATGAAAAATGCAAACTACTTCATGTATTTCTACGTGCTCTTTGGATTCTTACTTTTCCCGCTCGGAATTTTAGCCTTCTTTGCCTATTTCAAATCCGCTCGAAAATACTTGATTTTATTTATTCCGACCTTTGTTTTCCTATTGTTTCATACCATTTTCCCCAATAGACAGGAACGCTTTATTCTAACCATTTTCCCTTTAGTGATCATACTTGTTTTTCTGGGAATTGAACAACTAAGAACCCGTAAGTTTTGGAATGGGTTCTGGAAAGTATCGTGGATCGGATTTTGGATTTTAAATATTCCGCTCTTTTGTATTGTAACGATCATGCCTTCTAAGAAATCCCGTGTGAATACCATGTATGCTTTATACGGAAAGGTTCGTGGAGATGAGCATATTCTGATTGAAGCAACAGGGGAGACCAATCCGGAAATGATGCCTTATTTCTATTCCGGAAAATGGCAGTACACGGTTTTGGAGCGTTGGAATACGGACACAATTAATCCGGCAAGTTTCTATACGGTGGAGCCACAAGATTATATTTTCTTCTTTGGTCAAAAGTCATTGGAACAACGCATAGATACCTTTAAGGTTATTTATCCGAAAATGCACTTAGAAAGTCAGATCGAACCGGGATTCGTTGATAAATTCTTGCACGGGATCAATCCAAGAAACTCGAATTCATATGTGGAAATCTGGAAAACGGAAGCAGAAAAAAAGTAGTTTGAGTTTAGGATTAGAATTTTATTGACTACTTAAATTAGTTCGTCGTTCAAATGACTATTGCCTGATTTCTAGTAGCTATTGCCTTGATTTAATTTAATTATAAATCCGCAACAAGTTACTTCCGTTCCAGATAGCCTGATATTTGCGTAAGCCCCAATCGGAATTAGAAATCGGTGATCCGTCATACATGGAAAAAATAGCACTGGAACAAGGATCGTTCAACTGTAAGAAGTTTGTTGAATCGGTTGTTAGTCCGTTAGCGCACAGATTATCGGGATCTTCGGGAGACATGCGTTCCCATGCTACGAAAACATCCAAAGACTGTCTGTAAACTACTATTCCTTTGATTCCGCCGGAAACGTAAGCCCAGCCGCCAACATTCGTTAACTCTTGATAGGATGGTAAAGTAAGATCGATTTGGAAATCAAATGCAATACTCGGAACCGGATGCACCCTGTTTTTTTTACAAGAAGCACCAACTAAGATTAAAATCAATAAAAAGATTCGTATTTTCACTTTACCTTATTGGAATGACAAAATTATGAAGTTAAGAACGTTTTTACAACTCTTTGTATTGTGTGGACTGTTTATTTTTGGTGCTGGATCTGTTACTTCATCATATAGTCAGGATGGATCTATTGCCAAAGCAGAGAAAACAATTGCAAAACGCAGAAAGAAAGATGCCAAAATAGCTAAGAAGGAAGCAAAAAAATCCAAGAAAGCATTTTGGTCAAGGCAGTCCAAGGAAGCCAAGAAAAGTGTTAAACGAAATGCGAAACGCCAAAAAAGAGCGAAACGCCAATCGAATGGATGGTGATAAAAGATTCAATAGTTGAAAAGAGGTTCAAAAAGTTCAAACCATTGAACGATTTTAACTTTTGAACTCATTGAACTTTCAGGCAAACAACTTGTCCTTCCAATCTTCAGCTTCTTCTTCTGAAACCAAATTGAGTTTTTTCAAATAATGTGTGGTCTTCTCAAAAGCAAGCGGATATTCAATTCCTTTGTAGTTCCAATCCGTTTCAGACAACCAAAGTTTGACCTGATCCAAAGGCAAATTATAACGCCATGAAATAATCTCTGCTGATTTAGGATTTTCTTTTACTTCCAATGCTTTTTGATTCACAATAGCGCACATTTTCTGTAGAATTTCGGAATGTTTCTCTGCGATTTCTGTTCGTGCTGCAATAACAAAACAAGGCCATGGAGTTACTACATCACCGATATAATCACATTTCCCCTGTTCTACAAACGGAAAGGTCGTGTATTTTTCCCAAAGGAAAGCTTGAGCTTCATTGTTTTCAAGAGCCCATAAACCACCATAAACATCACCAATTACATTGAATTTCAATCCTTCTAAATTCCAGTTTTGTTGATCGGCCATAACATACGCCATCAAATGTGATCCTGAACCATAACGTGAAATTGCGAAAGTTTGATCTTTGATATCCTGAGTCTTTTTTATAGCTCCATTACTAGGTACATGAATTCCCCAGCTAAGTGGAGAAACGACATAAACCTCCAAAATTTTGGCGTCTAGTCCTTGCAGGATTGATTTGGTGATTCCTTCCGTAAGAAGCACAGCAACATCAATAGAACCCGTTTCCAGTCCGCGAACCATTTGACCAGTTCCACCGGTCATGTCAGACCAATGAAGATTTAAACCGATTTCTTGAAATTTCCCCTCTTCAATTGCTAATCTCCAAGGTAAGTTAAAATGCTCAGGAACACCACCGATCTTAAGCCCTAATTCGTTTGTCATTTCTTTGTGAATTGCATGGAGTGCAGTTTTTTATACATTCCATCTTTGCGTAATAATTCTTCGTGAGACCCAATTTCCTGGATTTCACCTTTGTCTAAGACAATAATTTTGTCTGCTGCTTGTATGGTAGATAATCGGTGTGCAATAACGATAGAAGTTCTTCCTTTGGTAAGCTGTTCGGTAGCGCGCTGGATTAAGAGTTCAGACTCATTGTCCACGCTGGATGTAGCTTCGTCCAGAATTAAAATATGCGGATTGTAAACATAAGCACGAATAAAGGCTAATAATTGTCTTTGGCCTACAGAAAGTACTCCGCCGCGTTCACCGACCTGATAATCATATCCGTTCGGTAATTTTTCAATAAAACCGTCAGCTCCAACCGCTTTTGCTGCGGCAATCACTTCTTCACGTGTAATTTCTTCGTTTCCTAATGTGATGTTGTTGTGGATCGTGTCCGAAAACAAGAATACATCCTGAAGTACAATTGCAATGTTTTTCCGCAAAGTGTCCATGTGGATTTCACGCAATTCCAGTTCGCCAATGTGAATCGTTCCTTTTTGGTATTCATAAAAACGACTCAGTAAATTGACTATCGAAGTTTTACCTGCTCCGGTTGCGCCAACAAAGGCAACCGTTTCTTTTGGCTGAATAGTCAGATTAATATCTTTTAGAACCCAATCTTCGTCTTTGTAAGCAAAATAAACGTGTTCGAATTTTAAAGGCTGCTCAAAATCACAGGTGGTAATGGTTCCTGATTCCTGAACATGCTCATCGGTATCCAACAATTCAAATACCTTGTCTGCACGAACAATTCCGCGTTGAAGAATGTTGAATTTATCCGCCAGCATACGAATTGGTCTGAACAACATCTGAATCCAAAGAGTAAAACTGAATACGGTTCCAAATAATTGTTTGTCTGTTAGTTCTTCACCCGTCATTGAAAATGCACACCAAACAATAAGTAGAGCAATCGAAAGTGAACTGAGGAATTCTACTACTGGAAAGAAGATGGAGAATGCCCACACAGCATTTACGTGTGCTTGTCTATGCGTTTTATTCACTTCTTGGAAAGCTGCGTATTCCATTTTTTCTCTTCCGAAAATTTGAACGATGTTCATGCCAGTCAAACGCTCTTGAACAAAAGAGTTTAAGCGGTGAACTGCCGTTCCTTCCTGCTGAAAACTTTTACGCATTGCTTTTGCAAAAACACGCGTTGCGAAAATGAGAATCGGAATTGGAATGAGGGTGATAAGAGAAAGTTGCCAGTTACTAGTGAACATGAGAGCCAAAACAACAATCAGCATTAAAAGATCTCCTAAAATATCAATCAGCCCGGAAGAGAAAACCTCTGAAATTGCTTCAATGTCCGAAACCACACGTGTCACCAAACCACCAACTGGTGAACGGTCAAAGAACTGCATTCTAAAAGTGGACAAATGATTGAAAACCTTCACCCGGATATCACGAATCACGGATTGTGCCATTAAATTGGAGAAGTAAGCCGTCAAAAATTGAAGAAGTGCTTCAACAAGTAAAATTCCCCCTACAATTAAAGTCCATTTCAAAAACAAGCTCGGATTCTGATTGTCAACCACGTATTTCTGAACCATATTTCCAATAATCATTGGGCGCAAAGGACCAAGTACGGAAAGGGAAACGGTGCAGATGAAAGCCAAAACTAAAAGACCCCTGTAAGGTTTTGCAAATTTCAATAAGCGTCTGAAAATTCGAAAATCAATTTTGCTTTGTTTCGCCATGTTGCAAAATTACATCTAAGGATTGGGATATGACTTATTTTTAACTGCTAAAATTCACTAACAAAACACATTTTTATTTCCATTGTTTGCTTTTATTCCTTTATTTTGTGGATAGGCAAAATGCCTGATTAGAAAGCACAACATTTACCTCCAACATTCAATACTATGGTTTACAATTTAGGTCAGTCAACATCCATCTTCAACACTTTTCTTGGAGAGTTAAGAGACTGCACGGTTCAAACTGATCCCATGCGATTTAGACGTAATTTAGAACGTGTTGCCGAAGTATTGGCTTATGAACTAAGCAAACATTTGGATTACCAAACAGAATTGGTAACAACTCCATTAGGCGAAGCAGAAGTTCCTGTCTTGAAACAGCAGCCGGTTTTGGCAACGATCTTGCGCGCTGGCTTACCAATGCATCAGGGATTATTGAATTATTTTGACCGTGCGGAAAGTGCATTCGTTTCTGCTTACAGAAAACATACCACTGCTGAGGACTTTGATATTCATGTTGAATATTTAGCCTCTCCTTCCATTGATGGGAAAACTTTGATTATTTCAGATCCGATGTTAGCTACCGGAAGTTCTATGGTAATGGTGTATAAGGCCTTGCTAAAACAAGGAAAGCCGGCCAAAGTTCATATCGTTGCAGCCATTGCAGCTCCCGAAGCTCTTGAATTTGTGAAGAGACATCTTCCGGATACAATCACTATTTGGGTGGGTGCAATTGATAAAGAATTAACCGCTCAATCATACATCGTTCCAGGTTTGGGCGACGCAGGTGACTTGGCTTACGGAGTAAAATGTTAAGGAGATAAAACTATGCACTGGCACCTATATATATCACTCTTTGGTTTATCCATGATTAAATTCATGTTTGCTCCTTTTGCTGGCCCAAGAATGCATTTAAACTATTTCGAAACCTATCTTTCTTGCGTAGCAGGAGCTTTTTTAGCAGCATTTATTTTCTATTTTTCAAGCGAGTTTTTTATGATTCGCGCGCACAATAAACGAAAAGCTCTTTTACATGCATCCATTACAAATGGAACTCCACTGAAGTACAAGCCAAAATTCACCCGTTTCAATAAATTGATTGTGAAGTTGAAGAGACGTTTTGGAATTTATGGAATTGCATTTTATGCACCTTTATTTTTGTCGGTTCCTGTTGGATCCATTGTAACTGCTAAATTCTATGGAAAAGAAAAACGCACATTTCCACTCATCTTACTGGGAATCTGCATCAACGGAGCAATTACAACCGGCATAGCATATATTATTGAATTATTTTTTAAATGAAAGTTCGTCAGCTGTTTTTTGACCTCGACAGAACCCTTTGGGATTTTGAAACCAATTCGCGTTTCGCATTGCAACACCTATATGATGACCTGAAACTGGGCGATTCGATCGAGCATTTCATGCATTTTCACTATACCTATATTCGCATCAACGCTGATTTGTGGCAGCAATATGGAAATGGAAAGTTGACGAAAGAAGAACTGAGAGACAATCGTTTCCGCAAGGCTTTGGCGCATCACGGAATTAATGACCATGAACTCGCACAGAAAATGAGCGATGGATATATTCAACTTTCGCCACAGCAAACTGCCCTTTTCCCCGGTGCAGTTGAGATGCTTGAATCTTTGAAGGAGCAGGAATATTCGATGCACATCATCACAAATGGATTCAAGGAAGTGCAGCACATTAAGTTAGAGAAAAGCGGCATTAGCAGTTTTTTTAATACCGTCTTGTGTTCCGAAGAAATTGGAGTTACAAAACCGCATCGGGAGATTTTTCAGGAAGCGCTTAGACTTACGAGTTGTAAAACCGAACATGCAATTATGATCGGGGATGATTTCAAAGCAGATATTATCGGCGCATTGAATGCCGGCTGGACAGCCATCCATTTTGATCCGGAACACAGGTATAAGAAAGAACGCAATGTTCCGCGTATTCGCCAATTATCTGAAATACCTGAGGTGGTGAACCTTTTGCCAATCGTTGCAAACTAATTTCTGAATGATGCGAATGAACCTAACTGAAAAATCTGCCAATAGTCTTTGGAATAGATTGTTTCTTTTAGGATTTTAGAACAGTCAATTGGTCTTAACATCCTAAAATCCTAATGTCTATTATAAAATCACTTGCTTCCATTCGGAAACCAGAGGCTCATTGAAAATAAGGATAGCGTTGGGATCCGGTAGTTTTTTTTGTTGCGGAGCTTTTGGCTTTTGAGTTTCTTTGCTTGGTTCAAATTTCTCCGATTCGATATCACCGTCCAGATAATCCAGGTAATCGTCTTTCCGGTAATTCAATCTTCCGATGTTTTCTTCATCAATCACTTCTCCCTGATCACATAGTTGATAGATAACCCGGATTTCAACCGTGTCTGAAACAGCAGTAAATCCCATCCAGCCGTTTTCGAAAATCCCTTCATGGCGCAGCGCATTTGCGTAACTGGTATCAATCAGCATATGTGGAAAAACAAGTGATTCGTTTGACTGGACAATATGATAAGATGGACGATTCCGCCACCAGATTTTTGGAGCTCGGGTAACCAAATAGATGGAATCCTTGTATTTGATCTCAAAACTGATGTTGAAATATCCATATACATACCGATCTTCATAAAAGGTTTGAACACTATCGCTGTTATTGCGAATAATGACGTAGACATTGTTTTTATCCGAATAAGTATTGAGCGATGGAATATTCCGTAAATGTGGAATCGAAAGTTCAATACTGACTTTACTGTTTGGGTTCTGACCAAAAGATAAATGAGCAATCAGAATGAAAATGAAATAAGAGGTCGATTTCAAAATAGTCATAGTTTCAAAAGTAGTTTTAAGAATGGGAATAGAAGAAAAAGGTTACATTCTTAATGTCCTAATATCCTAAATTCTTGATGTCCTAAAGTCTTAAAATCCACAAGTCTTAGCATCTTAACATCTAAATTCCCTATCTTTGCACCCTCAAATAAAATTGGATGTCTTTTTCTTCTTTCGGCTTATCGCCTTTTTTACTTCAAGCTTTAACCGAAATGAATTACGAGAAACCCACTCCTATTCAGGAAATTGCTATTCCGGCGATTCTAACCGGGAAGGACGTTTTGGGAATTGCACCAACCGGTTCAGGTAAAACTGCAAGTTACGTTTTGCCACTTTTAACGCAGCTTTCCAAAGCTGAAAAGGCAAAAAATCGTCACATTCAGTCACTTATTTTGGTGCCAACACGCGAATTAGCGATCCAGGTTGAAGAAGTATTCAAGGTTTTTGCACGCTCATTTCCGGAGCCTTTGAAAATCAAAGCTGTTTACGGTGGTGTTTCCATCAATCCGCAGATGAAAGCCATGATGGGAGTTTCTGTTTTAATTGCAACTCCTGGTCGTTTGATCGAATTGGCAGAATCAAATGCAGTGCATCTGACTTTGGTGAAATCGGTAGTCTTAGACGAAGCAGATAAGTTATTGAACTTAGGTTTCCAGGAAGAAATGCAGCAGATTATTGCATTGTTGCCAAAGAAACGTCAAAATTTATTGTTTTCAGCAACCTTAAACGACCAAGTTTCAGAAATAAAGCAAATCTTGTTGCACGACCCAATCGTTCTAAAGATTGAAAACGAAGAAGATTCCGTTGAGCTGATCCAGCAAACAGCTTTCCATGTTTCTGATGAGCGGAAAGGACCTTTGCTGCGCTATTTGATCCGTTCACGAGACATGAAGCAGGTATTGGTTTTCACCAGTTCTACTTTTAAAGCAGACCAAGTCGTGGAAAAACTGCGTAAGAACAACATCGATGCTCAGGCAATGCACAGTAAGAAAAGTCAGGATGCGAGAAATAAAGTTCTTCGAAATTTCAAAGCCGGGCATCTGAAAGTCCTGGTTGCGACAGATTTGATTTCGCGTGGTATCGACATCGAGTTTTTGCCTTTCGTGATCAACTACGAGTTGCCTCGTTCGCCCAAAGACTACGTTCACCGGATTGGTAGAACTGGAAGGGCGGAAGCAACTGGTGAAGCATTGACCTTCATAACTCCCGAAGACGAACATCATTTTAAAATCATTCAAAAGAAAATGGGAAAACAAGTTCCGTTTGAAGAAACAGATCAACTGGACCTGAACAAGTTTTAATTCCCCATTCTCAAAAAACAAATACATGAAACGCATTGCATCGTACAAAAAACTTTTCCAGGTGGAAGAGGAAATTAATTTAGCTCAAATAAAAACAACTTACCGTAAATTGGTAAAAGAATGGCATCCCGATAAATTTCAAGAAGAAGATCCCTTGAAGGCAGAAGCTGAAAAAAGAAGTTTGGAAATCATTGATGCCTATCATTTTTTGGTAAGTATTGCTCCTGAAACGTTGGAGCAAAATATGGAGGAGTATTTGGAAACGATCAATACTTCCATGATTGTAGATTTCCATTACAAAGGACTGACCTTAAAAGTAACTTTCCTGAACGGACAAGTATTCGAATATTTCGGTGTTCCTAATAACGTATACAAGAAATTAACACAATCCGCAACTCCGGAGCGTTTTGCCCGCAGGCATGTCTTTTCGTCTCACACTTACCGCATGGTGAGTAAAGGAACTGTTGAGGCATAGTTGGAAGGATTAGCAATGGTTTAAATATCAATTATCAAGTTGGTTTTTGGTAATCTGGTAAAAGCCAATTTGATAATTTAGTCATTGCTAATTGATAATTATTCCTCTTCCTTTCCTAAACTAAATGAAACTGGAAGTGATAGTCTTGAATTAATCGGTTTGCCGTTATCATGAGCCGGTATAAAACGCATTAATTGGATTACACGTATTACTTCGGCATCTGCCAATGAGGATAAGGATTTCTTGATTTTGATGTCTTGCGTTCGGCCTAATGTATCTACCATAAATGAAACCCAGACTTTTCCGGTAACACTGTCAGAAGGATAAATGATGTTTTCAATGAGGAAACTCTTCATCGCATTTAATCCACCGGGATATTCAGGCATGTCATAAATAACTCCCACGAGGATATTTTCATTTTCCAAAGTCGTAGTATCCTTGCTGGCAGAAGTTGGGAATTTGAAAGGGTCATTTTCTTCCTGAGCATTGGCAGAAATACTTAATCCTACAGCCAACACGGTCGTTGCTACTAACTGGCGATAACCTTCATATCCTTTCGCAACCTGTTTCTCAGAAAAAACACCACAGACAGTCGCGTTTTCCTGTTTGATTAGGTCTAATTCTTCTTGTGACTTATTCCTGAAATCGACAATCGTTCGCTGACATGTTTTACAATGTCTCTCTTGACCAAATGCAGCCATTTGGTTAATATCTTCCTGACACGGGAGGGAAAATCGAATATTTTTGATAGAAGACATTGATTGAGCTTTGAACCAAATATAGGAGCAAAACCAATAACATGTTCTCACCGCATACCAAAAGGTAGCATCGGTTTATTTTACTTGGTCATTTCAGAATAAAACAAAAAACTATGTGCGCTATGTGACTATGTGGTTATCATATATCTTGCGTTTTTGAATCGGAAAAAACAGACAAACGATTACTCGTCAAATTCCTTATTTTTGAAAGACAGATTCATTACTTATGAAAAAGCTATTGTTTTTATTAATCCTTGTTGCCTCGGGTTCAATTTTTGCACAAAATAAACTTCCTGAATTCCTTGTTGGAACCTGGCTGTCTGAAGATCAAAGTACCTACGAACATTGGGATAAACTTTCTTCAACTTCTATGAAGGGCTATTCTTACCAGATAAAAAATGGTGAAATAAAAGTGAATGAATACCTCGACTTGGTACAACGAAAAGATGGAACATTTTACATTCCTTCAGTTATTGGCCAGAACAATGGAAATCCGGTAGAGTTCAAATTGATTTCTTCAGATTCTTCATTCATTTTTGAGAATAAAGCCCACGATTTTCCAAAGAAAATTTGCTATAAAAAGCTATCTTCTACTGAGATTTTTGTGGAGGTTCTGGGAGATAAAAACAAAGGGTTCAGCTACAAAATGAAGAAGAGGGAGCCACTGGCTGAAGTAAGGAATGAAAAGAGTACAACGGATAACCCGAATTATGACAAGGACTTAGCTGAAAAACTAAAGGGTGACGATTACGGAATGAAAAGTTACATGTTTGTTGTTTTGAAAACCGGAACGAATACTACAACTGATAAAAAATACATCGATAGTTGTTTCACCGGACATATGGGAAATATCGGACGTTTGGTAGAAGAGGGAAAATTAATCGTTGCAGGACCTTTTGGTAAGAATAGCCTTACGTATCGCGGATTGTTCATTTTGAACGTTTCAACAAAAGAAGAAGCTGAAGCATTGTTGAAAACAGATCCTGCGGTTAATTCAGGGCTTCTTGCTTATGAGTTAATTTCCTGGTATGGTTCTGCCGCACTTCCCGAATATTTGGAAGCTTCCGATAAAATTTGGCGTAAGAAATTTTAATAATCCGTATTCTTGATTTAAATAGTTCGCATGAAAAAGTATTTTGGTTTTATAGTGATTGTTCTTCTAACTGCTTGTCAGGATAGGAAGGTAAATACGGATGTTGAATTCGATAAGTACAAAGAGGCTTTTGTCTTGCGTTTATGGGAAATGAATCCTGGCTGGGCAAGTGGAAATGGTTATCACAAATACGATTCTGTGTTAGTGGTGCCGAACAAAGCACGACAAGAAAAAGAGCTGGAGTTTGTGAAGAAGGAATTGGATCAGCTCAGTGAGTTTAACTCCGAAGAACTTTCCGAAGCAAACCAGATTGACCTGAAATTGATTTGCAATTATTTAGATGGAAATCTTTGGGAACAAACACAGTTGAAGTCAGGAGAATGGAATCCTTCGAATTACAACGTTTGTGGTGGTTTTGCAGAAATGATTGGAAACAATTATGCCCCTTTGGATGAGCGTTTGAGAAACTTTTCAATCCGGTTGAAAAATGTTCCGGCCTATTACGAAGCTGCAAAGAAGAATATCAAAAATCCAACAAAAGAACACACTCAATTGGCAATCGAGCAAAACAGAGGCGGATTGTCCGTTTTTTTAGCTGATTTACCTGCAAGTATAGAGAAAAGCAAATTAAGTGAAGCCGAAAAATTCGAATTACTAAAAAGAAGTGCGGCTGCACAAAAAGCGATTGAAGATTATGCTCTGTGGTTGGAGAAAATGCCAAACCCAAATCCGCGAAGCTTTCGCTTAGGAAGTAAATTGTACGCCGAAAAATTTCAATTTGATATTCAGTCAAATAATTCCGCAAAAGAAATCTACCAAACTGCATTGACTCATAAAAAGGAATTGCATCAAAAGATGGTGAAGATCTCGCGCAGTATCTGGGATAAGCATATGGGAGAAAAACCAATGCCTGCAAACGAATACGAATTGGTGAAACAACTCATCGACCAAATTTCATTGCAGCATACGCAACCGGAGAACTTTCAGAAAGACATCGAAAAGCAAATCCCCGAATTGGAGAAATTTGTAAAGAGCAAAAATCTGATCTATTTGGATCCGAAGAAACCCTTGGTTGTTCGCCGCGAACCAGATTACATGGCGGGAGTTGCAGGAGCATCCATTTCTGCTCCCGGGCCTTATGATAAAGGAGGAAATACCTATTACAATGTGGGAAGTATGAATGGTTGGCCTGCTGATAAATCCGAAAGTTACCTGCGTGAGTACAACGACTATGTATTGCAAATTCTGAACATTCACGAAGCAGTTCCAGGTCATTACACGCAATTGATTTACAGTAACAATTCACCGAGTATCATTAAATCCATTTTTGGAAATGGTGCAATGGTTGAAGGCTGGGCAGTTTATACAGAATTAATGATGCTTGAAAATGGTTACGGCAACAACAGTCCGGAAATGTGGCTAATGTATTACAAATGGAATTTAAGAACAACCTGCAATACCATTTTGGATTACTCGGTTCACAATCTGAATTTCACTAAAGAACAAGCCTTGAATTTATTGGTGAATGAAGCTTATCAGCAACAGGCTGAAGCAGAAGGCAAGTGGAAAAGAGCCACATTGACTCAAGTGCAATTGTGTAGTTATTTTACGGGATTCACTGAAATTTGTAATCTGCGCAAAGAACTCATGAAGAAACAAGGTAAAGCATTTAAACTGAAAACCTTCCATGAGAAATTCCTCAGCTACGGAAGCGCCCCTGTAAGAGATATACGTGAGATGATGACCAATAATTAGCAATGGTTTAATTATCAATTATCAAGAGAATTTAGTAGAAAAACTGAAATTCTCTTGATAATTCCTCCATTGTTAATTGATAATTAATCTCCGTATATTTGATTTTTGCAATTCGAAAACATATGGAGTTCCTCACCTTAGAAGAGTTTTATCAATCTATCCGTAATGTGAATGGCTCACCTTTAGTTCCGGAAGGAATCAGTAAGGAGCTAGGGCAATTCAATGTTTTTGATACGAATGAATTATTGGCGCAGAACAACGGGAAGAAAGGGAAAATGCCTTACAACCGTCGATTGTATTATAAGATCAGTTTGATTGAAGGACGGAGTCAGGCTGAGTACGCCGATAAAGTGATTGATATTGAGAAATATGCCTTGCTTTTCGCCACACCGAAAGTTCCCTATAATTACACTTCTGAAGATGAAGATCACGGTGCTGTGTTTTGTGTGTTTAGTTCTGATTTTATAACCCGGGCGAATACCGGTTTCATTTTGGATGAACTACCGATCTTTAGTCCGGGAACAGTTCCTGTTTTTGAATTGTCTGAAAGTGAATTCCAATATCTGAGAACCGTCTTTTCAAAAATGAGAAAAGAACAAGCTTCCGATTATGCATTTAAATATGACTTGATTCGCAATTACGTCATGGAACTCGTTCACCTCGGACAAAAATTGCAGCCGGCCTCCGTATTGTATCCGAAGCACTCAGCTTCAGAAAGGGTTAGCTCCATGTTTGTAGAATTATTGGAACGACAATTCCCCATAGAATCCAATCAGCAGCGCATTGGCTTGCGGACAGCAAAAGATTATGCGGATCGTTTGGCCGTTCATGTGAATCACCTCAATAAGGTGTTGAAAGAAAATACCGGAAGAACTACCACAGAAGTAATTGGAAACCGGATTACACAAGAAGCAAAGATTCTATTGAAACAAACCAATTGGACCGTTTCGGAAATCGCCTATTGTTTGGGCTTTGAAGAAGTAGCTCATTTCTCTAACTTTTTCCGCAAACACGCCCAAATCACTCCGAATTCATTTAGATCCTGATTAATTGGCAATGATTTAATTATCAATTATCAAGTGGATTCTATTGTATAAAGCAGAAACTCACTTGATAATTTCTCCATTGCTAATTGATGATTAATTATTTGAATTTCGCAAACCTTTGATTGCTTCGTGCAAACAGATGGGTGTTCTCCCTGTATACCTTTGTTCTATCAAATTATAAGACATGAAAACAAGCAAATTAGCATTGATTACAGGAGGAAGTCGTGGTTTAGGAAGAAGCATGGCAAACAAATTGGCAGATAAAGGAATCAACGTCATCTTTACGTATTACACAAACAAAACAGAAGCCGACAAAGTCCTTTCGGAAATTGAATCCAAAGGAGTAGAAGCATTAGCCCTTCAATTGGATGTCACTAAGACAGCTACTTTTGAAGCATTCGTTAACGAATTGAAAAACGCTATCAAAACCAAGTTCAACACGGAGAAAATTGACTTCTTGATCAATAATGCAGGAGTTGGTTTACCTACTCCGCTAGGAGCAACCGAAATGTCGGTTTTCGATACCTTGACAGATATTCATTTAAAAGCACCCTATTTCTTAACTCAGTTGCTTGTGCCGAATCTGAATGATGGTGGAGGAATTGTCAATATTTCAAGTGGTTTGGCACGATTTACAGCTCCGGGATACTCGGTGTACGGATCATTGAAAGCAGCAGTAGAACAATTGTCCAGATACTTGGCAAAAGAACTGGGTCCGCGTCAAATTCGTGTAAATTGTGTGGCTCCGGGAGCTATTGAAACAGATTTCGGAGGTGGAGCAGTAAGAGATAATGCGGATTATAACAAAATGGTCGCTAATGCAACGGCGCTAGGAAGAGCAGGATTGCCGGATGATATCGGTGACGTAGTTGCATTCCTTTGTACGGATGAATCTCGCTGGATTAACGGACAACGCATTGAAGTTTCGGGAGGAACGAATTTGTAAGATTAGAAAAGACTAAAGACACGAGACTGAAGACATTAGACCATTGAAGTCTTTCGTCTTCGGTCTTTCGTCTAATGTCGTTTTTGGTCAATCCAGCAAATCCTCCTGTTTCTCAGAAAAAGTCCCAAGTAACTTTTGAAGTTCTATTTTTTCAGATTTTTTCACCACATATGTCTTAGTCCATCGATCATGCCATCCCCGATCACTTAAACAGGAAAAGGCCTCAAAAGGAATCATACGGATGACAGAGCGAAGCATTCCTTGCCCGAAGGAAATCTCTTCTGCTTGCTGATTGATAACCGTATACCCGCAAATTAATTTTCCAACGCTTCCCCCAAGATAAGTTTCGAATATCGCATAGTATAATAAAAAGATGGAAAGTGATATGAGTTGAGAGATGAGGCTTAACAAAATAATTACATCGATGTTATTGGCGAGAGCAAAAAAAATATTGAAGAGAAGATCAATTAAAAATTGAATAGTGCAAATAATAAGGATATCAATAATCCAATATCCGAATCGAACTCCGGGAGTAACCACTTTCGGTTTTCTGGGAATAAACTTACTATAGGGTGTTCTGATTATGTTGCCAAAAAAATCTTTCTCTCTCTTGTAAAAGGTTTTTTGAACCTTTAGATCTTCGATGGTTTTCATAATTTTTTTATTGTGCCGCTAAATTAATCCTTTATCTCTTTGAGAACTTCATACCTATGAAAAAGCCTCCCGAAATTTTCGAAAGGCTTTTTTAGTATTGAAGTCTTAAAATCCTAAGATCTTGATGTCTTAATATCCTTTTTATTTAGCAGCCTTCACTTGTCTCAATCGCTCGTACAAGATCATTCCGGTTGCTACTCCAACATTCAGTGAGGAAATATCTCCAGCCATTGGAATGGACAAGCGTACGTCCGACATTTTCAATAAATCGTGAGAAATACCGTCTTCTTCCGATCCGACAATGATTGCTGTTGGGCCAAAGAATGAATAACTTTCTGCAGAAACTTTTGTTTTTTCAGTACATGAAACGATTTGAAATCCACTTTGCTGCAAATAGAACAAACTGTTTTTCAATAAGTCCGTTTTACAAACAGGAATGCTGTGTAAAGCTCCTGCCGAAGTTTTGATTGCATCTGCAGAAACCAATGCACTTCCTTTTGACGGAACCAGAATCGCATCCACTCCCATACAAGCAGCAGTACGCGCAATTCCACCGAAATTCCGAACATCCGTGATGCGGTCCAAAACCAAAATACATGGTTCTTTTCCTTCTGAAAGCCATTGGTCACACAATTCTTCGATATTCTTATACTCAACCGGAGAAGTAAATGCAATCACTCCCTGGTGATTATTTGCAGTCAGCTTATTCAGTTTTTCAACCGGAACAAATTGCAACTGGTATTCTTTACCGGTCAATACCGTTCTCAATTCCTCAAATAGGTCTTTGTCAATTCCTTTTTGAATTAAGATCTTATTGATTTCAACTTCGTTTTTGATCGCTTCGATTACCACACGAATCCCATAGATAATATCCGACGGATCTTCTTTTGGTTTGCGTTCAAAACCACGGTTGTTGTCTTTGTTAAATCCTCCGCCTCTTTCTTCGCGGTCGTTCTTTTTATTATACATTGAATGTGATTTCAAGTTCGATATCTTCACTAACTGATTTTGCTACCGGACAAGCCAACGCAGCACGTTTTACTTTTTCAATAGTCACTTCATCCCAACCATTGTTTCTTAAATCAATGTCAATCACCAATTTTCCAATTCTTCGTGGAGAAGCTGCCATAACTTTGGTCACAGTTGCAAAACCATTTTCATAATTGTATCCGTGTTCATTACAGTAAATCCCGATAATACTAATCATGCACGAAGCATAAGCGGTTGCTACCAAATCCGTTGGAGAGAATTTTTCACCCTTTCCATGATTATCTGTAGGTGCGTCCGTATGAATGACTGTTCCGGATTGAAGATGGGTACATTCCGTTCTTAGTCCTCCCAGGTATTTTACTGTTGATGTTGGCATATTTCTACTGTTTAATCCTTCAAAATTGAAAAGCTGAAATTCTTTAGACATCTAAACTTTTCAATTTTCAATTTTTAATTCTCAATTAAAATTGGATGCTTCTTCGTACTTTTGTAAAATCAAAATTAGCGAGCCAAAGGTAAGGAATTTTGACCGACTCGGTGAATCTATTTTTTGAATAGCGGAAAGGCAGGACTATGTCAGAAGAAATAACAACAGCAGGAAATAACGTTCGTATCAAAAAGCCAAACTGGTTACGTGTAAAATTGCCTATTGGCGAGAATTACAAGAAAGTACGTGCTTTAGTTGATGAACATAAATTACATACCATCTGCGAAAGTGGTTCTTGTCCGAATATGGGCGAGTGTTGGGGAGAAGGAACGGCAACGTTCATGATTCTTGGAAATATCTGTACACGTTCGTGTGGTTTCTGTGCTGTTCAAACAGGAAAGCCCGAGGAGGTTGATGAATTCGAGCCTGGAAAAGTTGCTCATTCCATTAAAACCATGCAAATCAAACATGCGGTGATTACTTCGGTGGATCGTGATGATTTGAAAGACGGTGGTTCCGGAATTTGGGTTCAGACCGTTCGTGCGGTTCGTCATCAAAGCCCAGGAACAACTATGGAAACTTTGATTCCTGACTTTGCCGGAAAATGGGAAAACCTGCAGCAAATTATTGATGTGGCTCCTGAAATCGTTTCGCATAACCTGGAAACTGTTCGCCGCTTGACCAAACAAGTGCGCATTCAGGCAAAATACGACCGTAGTTTAGAAGTGTTGTTCCGCTTGAAAAAAGGAGGAATGAGAACAAAATCAGGCGTGATGCTTGGTTTAGGTGAAACAGACGAAGAAGTGATCGAAACAATGGAAGATTTGAGAGCCGTTGGTGTAGATATTCTGACATTGGGTCAATACCTGCAGCCAACTCCAAAACATTTGCCGATCGTTGAATTCGTAACTCCTGAACGTTTCGATAAATACCGCGAACTAGGAATGAAAATGGGATTCCGTTTCGTAGAAAGCGGCCCGCTTGTCCGTTCTTCTTACCATGCTGAAAAGCATATTTTCGATTTGTAGGTTTTTTCACTTCATTCCGCTCTCATTTTCATTCTGTCTCTGTACGACTTTTCGCAACACGCTTTTCGCAAACGCATTTTTCCGTTTTCTGAATTTCTGGTCCAATGGTAGTTTTGAGAACTGAAAATTGACAACTATGAAACGTATTCTTGCTATTGTAATACTTATTCCGTTTTTAGGAATTGCCCAATATGATTCGAGCCCTCAATTTGGGGCTTTTGTAAATGGTGGACTAAGAGATTTTACAACTTCCAATCCAACCGTAAAAACAAGGCTTGGATTAGATGCCGGAATAAACATCAAACATTCCACAAGAAACGGTCGTCTGAGATTGGTTTACTCGGTAGGTATGATTTATGACCAATACAAGTTGGAAGACAAAACAATAGCTATAAATAGGTTTACAGATATTGAACAAAGAGTCAAAGGAGTAAGTGTCTTTTTCCGACCTGAATTCAAGATTATGAATAAAGAATATGTATCTATGTATATTGGTGTTGGTCCGAGATTTAGTGCTTTTTATTCGTTTCTGGAAAAACGAGTGACAACCGAAAATGGAATTACAACGACACAAGGTTGGGAAAAAAGAGGAACCAATGAGGTCGCTTATTTCGGAATGCATGCAGCAATCTCTGTTGAATATAAATTTGCTGAACACTGGGCACTTAACATGGGATTGAATGCTTTTACCAGCTTTGAATTTGAATTTTATGACGGGAATATCTATTCAGGAGGAAATGTAACAACTGGTGTCGCGTACGTTTTTTAATTACCTAGGCATCAAAAAAACACCCATTCTCGCATTCCTGCACCTATCTCTATTTTAGCACATTCTTTTCACTTTTCAATTCTCAATTTTCAATTAATATGTACCTTTAACACACATTTTAGAAATTGAAACTATGAGTACGTTTGATGTTGCGATAATCGGTTCAGGTCCTGGTGGATATGTAGCTGCTCTTCGCTGTGCACAATTAGGATTGAATACTGCTTTGATCGAAAAATACCCAACTCTTGGAGGAACTTGCTTAAACGTAGGATGTATTCCTTCGAAAGCACTGTTGGACTCTTCGGAGCATTTTTTCAACGCAAAGCACAACTTTGCAACTCACGGAATCAAAGTAGATAATGTAGAGGCTGATATCACTCAAATGATTGCCCGCAAGGAAGATGTGGTAACACAAACTTGCAACGGAATCAAATTCTTGATGGACAAAAATAAAGTAACTGTTTATCAGGGAGTCGGTTCATTTGTAGACAAAACCACAATTGCAATCAAAGACGAAAAAGGAAACAGCACTAACATTACGGCTAAGAATACAATCATTGCAACCGGTTCGAAACCAAATTTCTTCCCTGGAATGGAGCCGGATAAAAAACGAATCATTACTTCAACTGAAGCATTAAAAATGACTGAAATCCCTAAAAAGATGATCGTTATCGGAGGTGGAGTAATCGGTTTGGAATTAGGATCTGTTTACGCTCGTTTGGGAACAGAAGTAGAAGTAGTTGAATTCGCACCGAATATTCTTCCTACAATGGATTTCTCTTTAGGAAAAGAGTTGACGAAGATCTTGAAAAAAGAAGGATTCAAATTCCATTTGGAGCATAAAGTTCAAAAAGTTGAAAACACTGGAAAAGGAGTGAAATTGACTGCTTTGAACAAAAAAGACGAGGAAGTAACCTTAGAAGCAGATTACTGTTTAGTTGCTGTTGGTCGTAAAGCTTATACAGAAGGATTAGGATTGGAAAACATTGGTTTGACAGCAAACAATCGTGGTCAAATTGATGTAAATGATCATTTACAAACAGCTGTTCCGAATATCTACGCCATTGGTGATGTGGTTCGCGGAGCAATGCTGGCACATAAAGCAGAAGAAGAAGGAGTTGTTGTTGCTGAGCAATTGGCAGGACAAAAACCACATATCAATTACAACTTAATCCCTGGGGTAGTTTACACCTGGCCGGAAATTGCTTCCGTTGGTAAAACAGAAGAAGAATTAAAAGCTGCAGGAGTAGAATACAAAGCAGGTTCATTCCCTATGAAAGCATTGGGAAGAGCGCGTGCATCAATGGATATCACCGGATTTGTGAAAGTATTGGCAGACGCTAAAACAGATGAGGTATTAGGAGTTCACATGATCGCTGCACGTGCTGCAGATATGATCATGGAAGCTGTTACAGCAATGGAATTCCGTGCATCTGCGGAAGATATTTCCCGCATTTGTCACGCACATCCAACATTCTCCGAAGCAATCAAAGAAGCTGCTCTTGCTGCAACGGATAACAGAGCGTTACATATTTAAGTAAACCATCGAAAATGGAATAAGAAAAGCCCCGACATTCGTCGGGGCTTTTTGTTTTTCTGACATATGTTGATTAATTACAACCATAACGCTTACGCTTACGCAGATCGCATGTCGCCTTAGCTTTAGCGATGGCACAAGCTCCAGCGAAGGTGCATAGGCGCATAGAAAACATAGAAAATGCAATTGTTACAATCATCATTTTATTAAAACCTATATGGCCTATGTTTCTATGTGGTTAATAATATCTGAATGATCTGCTTAAAGAATGATCTCCATCAGTTTCTGTTCTTGCCTTTTGTGTTATTTTTGTGCCTGCGCTGAAGCTACAGCATAAGCGTTGCAATGCCTTAAACTAGAGTGATGAGTAAAAAGATTGGTGTATTGTTGATTCAATTAGGAACACCCGATAGCCCAAAGAATAGTGATGTTCGTCGTTACTTGAAAGAATTCCTGATGGATCCCAGAGTGATTGATATTCCATTCTTTTCACGTTTGTTATTGGTTCGCGGAATTATTGTCCCGTTCCGAACTCCCAAATCGGCAAAGATCTACAAAGAATTGTGGGATCTTGGAAAAGGAAAATCACCTCTTTTAACACATACGGAAGAAGTAAAAAGACTGCTTCAAAAACGGTTTGATTCTGAAAACGTAACGGTGGAAATGGCCATGCGCTATCAAAATCCTTCCATGGAGTCTGTTTTGGAACGAATGAAAAAAGCCAATTACGAACAAATAATTATTCTTCCCTTGTTTCCACAGTATGCAAGTGCTTCAACGGGTTCTGCAGTGGACAAAGCAATGGAAATTATCAAAAAGTGGTGGGTCATTCCGGACATCAGGATCATTTCACAGTTTTATAATCACGAAGGATACATTGATTCGATTGTAGAACGCGCGAAGGAATTTGATATCGCTTCCTACGACAAGATTATGTTCTCTTATCACGGACTTCCTGAAAGACAAGTAGACAAAGTTTATGAAGAAGGGCTTTGTACCGATCACGATTGTGAAAAAGAGATCACGGAAGAAAATAAGTTCTGTTACAAAGCGACCAGCTATGAAACGACTCGTTTGATTGCAGCTAAACTAGGTTTAACAGAAGATCAATATATGGTGAGTTTTCAATCGCGCTTAGATGAGAAGTGGATTCACCCTTTTTCTGATAAAGTGATTGAACAATGGGGGAAAGAAGGAAAAAAACGCGTGCTTGCCTTTAGTCCGGCTTTTGTTGCTGATTGTTTGGAAACACTCATCGAAATTGGGGGTGAGTATCAGGAGATCTTTGAAGAGCATGGAGGCGAAAAAGTACAGTTGGTTCCCAGCTCGAATGATCACCCGCGTTTTATTGACTGTCTGGAGGATTTAGTGAGAAATAATTTCTAAGGAGAAAAACACTAAATTTGAACCAAAATAGGCTAACATCTAACAACATGAAACAACTTTTTATTATCACACTAGGTATTTTGATTTTGTCAACTTCTTATTCCTGTAAGAGAAAAGGATGTACTTATGATAATGCAACCAATTTCAGTAAGAAAGCAAAATTAGATGATGGGAAATGTGAGTTTGAATCCAAAGTGTCTTTTTGGTTCAATGAAAGCACTTCCAATAACTTAGTATCTTATGGTGTAACAACACTGCATGTTTATGTGGATGATAAAGAAGTAGGACAAATCAATGTTTCAGACTGGAAAGTTGGCGCAGATTGCGGAGGGAATAATCTTACTGCACGAAATGCATATACCGGAACAGAGAAAAAAACCTATACTTATAAGGGACGATCACAAGACGGAACCTTGTATTTTCAAGGAACTTTTCAAGCATCTCCGAATGAATGCAGGAGTATTGAATTGCAGTGATGATTATTTATCTTAGAACTCATCAATTCACCCTTCTCTTATTAGATCTCTAAAATACTCATAGACATCCCGCATTGGTGGGACAAGTTATATCTATTTGAGTCGTGATAGCTGCATTCAATTTGTGCAAGTAGCTCGATAAGAAGGAGTGCAGTATTATCCACACTCCAATTTTCTTATTTCCCAAATTGTTTCTGTACTGAAAACTCCGCAAAAAAAGGAAGTGTAGGATTGTCTTTGAAATTCTGAGCATAAGCCTTTCCAACAGTTAGAAAAGTACTCCATGATTTGTACGACCAATTTCCACGAATTCCAAATTTAAATGTCCCACCAGAAGCTTTGTACCATCCGTCACGAATTTGAGGATAATATTCCTTCATTAACTTGTGTTCAATATGAGTAGCCATGGTTTTGTCATATGCAGCGATAATAACCACTCCAGCTTTTGGTCTTACATAACCGAAATTGAACGACAATGCTGAAGCTGTATTGTAAATTGTTGCCATTGGAGATGAATAGCTTCGGGCTACAAATGAAAGCTTGGTTCCGAAAGAAAAATGATCGTTATGCCAAAGTTCTGTTTGAAGATTCAGATTCCAACGCCAATCATCGATAAGGTCTTTTCCGAATGGAAGAGTGAATTCGGTGCCTATGAAGAACGGTTTGACTTTGTTCTTGATGGAATATCCATAAGAAATCCCATAGTATGAACTAAAATCAGCGCCAAAATACGCCGAAACCAAGTGATTCGATTGCTCGTTCAATGCACGCCAGTTTATTTCCTGTGCAACGGTTTTGCTTATAATACAAAGCGAGAAAATAGAGAATATGATTGTTTTCATTTTAATTCATTTAAGTAAGCAGCAGCTTTTGGATAAAGATCGGTCCAACCAAAGTAGAGCATTTCGTGACCGCAGTTCTTGACCCGTTCAAGCTGCACATTGGGATAAGGTGAAGAAACAGTCACAGCCCATTCCGAACCGTAAGCTTGGTTCCATTCGCTGTAGAGGAATAGTACTTTCGTTGAGAAGGAATGAAGATTCGGAGTGAAATCGAAATTGTATTTTTCTGCGTTCTCGATTAGCTTTTCAAAAACCACAGCTCCATTTCTCCAGAAAGGATAAGATCCAGGGTTTCCAATTGTGTTTCCGGGAGCATTTTCGAAAGTGGTAAAAAAGCTCGCTTTGTAATCCAGAATTTCCTGCTCGTCACGACCTGCAATGATTTGTTCTGGAAATACCGCATCATTCAATGCTTCCGAAAAGAACTTTATTTTGTTAGAACGACTCAAATAGTCACTTGTTTGATCCCAGGTAAATCCTCCGGGTTCTGCAAGTACAAGCCCGCTGATTTTTTCCGGATGTTGATTTACAAAAGCGGTGGATAACATGGCTCCCCAGGAATGTCCCATCAAGAAAACTTTTTGAGAAGCTGTTTGCTGAAAATGAGTAACCAATGCATCCAGATCGTTGATGTAAAGTTGAACGGCATCTTCATTTTCGTATTGACTTTTATCTTCCCTTTTGGAAAGACCGGTTCCGCGTTGATCGTAAAAAACAACAAAGAATCCATCTTGCACGAAATCGGTTGCATTCAGCAATGAACGATAATCCCCACCAGGCCCGCCATGAACCATAATCAGAATCGGATCCGATGGATTTCCATGTGTTTCAACATGAAGTATTGTTCCATTAATAGAAAGTGAGGGTAAGGCTGGATCCTGATCTACCGTTCTGGGAACTAAAGCTCCCGGTTCCGACATGTCCACTTTTTTACATGCTGTAATCCAGCACAAGCTGAATAGAAGGATACTGATAATTAATCTGCTCATAATTGTTTTTGATGCAAAACAATAGGAAGATCAGCAGACAGACGTTCGGGCTTATAGGGAAATGCTACAAACAAACGTTCGCGAACGTTTTAACTTGGTTTTTGATAAGCGAGAATAATCTGACTAAGCAAATGAGAAGTACTCGGAAGGTGTTTTGCCAGTCTGGATTTTGAAGTATTTGTTGAAAGTGGTTTTTGAATTAAACCCACAATCGTAGGCCAGAGCCAGAAAAGTAAACTTCTTATTTTCCGGAAGCGATAACAAGTGCAAAAACTCATTAATCCGGTAAGTGTTGATGTAATGATAGAAGGTTTTTCCCGTTTCGGAATTGATAACCTGAGAAAGCTGATTCGGATTCAGGTTCATTTGTTTGGCCAATTGATTTAAAGTCAGCTCACTTTCTTTAAAAGGTTTTTCAAATGTCATGAACTGTTCCAACTGCATCATGATCACGGAAACTTGTTTTTGATTGAGTCCCGATTTGGCATATTTTTCTCTTTTCTCTTCATTTTGTTCCTCATTCACCGGGTCAGGAGCTAGGTTGTTTGGTTCCAGACTCATTATTTGAGCCTCGGAGGTGGGCATGAAAATAGAAATCTGGTTGATTCCGAAGAAACCAATGAACAAAACAAATACGGTAACTCCTCCGAATATAATATTGTCATCGAAGAATAAAACAAGCAGCCAGATTCCTCCCAGTCCAATTGATAAGTACTCCAACCAACGCAGCATTCGTTTATCCGTATTTGATAAATGGTTCTGGATTCTTTTGCGATGGTTGCGGATTTTTAAAAGTGTTGCGACAGTATAAAAGGCTCCAGTCAACAGAACAAAGGATAATTGAAAAATTGAGTACCATTCGAATCCTTTTCCACCTGAATTAAAAACGGCAATTTTTTCAGTACCGGATAATCGATAAAATGGGATGGCCAGTATGATCAGCGTGAAGAACGGGATGAGGTGTAATAAAACTGCTGAAATTCGTGGAATTCGGTTTTCAGTGAGAGCAATGGTATAAAAATAGAGAAAGACGACATGGATTATTGGCAAAGGAAGAATCATTCCGAGCAGCCAAGGATATTGTAAATCAATTGCTGTGTAATGAAGATAATGTAAGGTTAAATGCAAAGCTATTACGCCTAGCCAGAAAGCAAGAATGTAATCATGGATCGCTTTTTCCTTTTTAAAAAAGAAAAGAAGCAGAAGAAAAAAAGCAATGCTAAAACCTACTATGAAAAACATCTTTTTAATGCGAAATGCAAAAGTGAAAATTCAAAAAAACAGTGAGTTTAGTTTAAATGTCTTTCAATCTTTTGAATTTATTTAATCTCTCCTTCAAACTCATCCATCGCTCCTGCTCCAAACTGATCATTCGACCATTTATAAGTAGGAAGTCCTTTTTTCAACTTGACGAATGTCGGAAAATGACCTTCAGCCAATTTAACGGAAGCTTCAATGTCTTTTGCCAATGCAATATCGAAATCACCTGCAATCAATTCTTTGTATAAACTCAATTTTTGTTTGTCTTCTGTGCAAACTGAAAAAAGCATTTTTACGGATGGATTCCGCTTTTTGATTTGCTTTAATCGGAAGATAGACTCCAAGCAGTAAGGACAATCAGGAATGGTAACGATTAGTAAGTTGTATTTTTCATCCACTTTTACCGTACTCGCTTTTACTTCTGATCCTTCTGAACTGAAATCTCCGTCAAAAATTGGATGTAAAACAAATCCGGCTGTAAATGGAGCAGCCAAAAGAATGATCACAATAAGAACTTTTACAATTTTGGCTTTGATCTTAAAACCTTTTGCAAATGAATAAGCCAATAAAGCACCTTCAATTACAAGAATGATGTAGGGCAGTAGTTTGGACATCGTCCATGAAAATCCGCCATCCAGCAGGCTCAATTCAAGAGATTTGAAATTATATGCAGTAACTGCAGAAATGATTAGTATAAGAAAGAAGATTATCTTCATGAGTTGATTTTTTAGGTAAAATTAAAAAATAAATGGTTTGTTCAGTTCAAATGTTGTCTTCGACTTTGCTCAACCACCTTTTGAACCTCTTTGAACTTTTTAAGGGTAACTGAATGCTTGCGCAAGAGCTACAGCATAGGCGCAGCGGAGTCGAAGTTAGCCGATTATATAAGTCCAACGCTTAAACCAACGCCCAATAATATAGCAGTAAGCTTAGCGAGATTGAATCGATGATTCTCATTTGTTTCAAAAATGATGGTCGTTGAAATATGCAGGAACATCCCAACTACCAATGCCAGTAAGATGTCCATAAACGGAATGGATGAATCCATTGGAATGAGTTTTCCAAAGATCAATCCAAGTGGCGTCATCAATCCGAAACCAATTAATAAGATCCAAGAAGTGCTTGATTTGATCAAAGATTGTCTCAATAATGTCATTAAAGCAATGGCTACGGGAAGTTGGTGAAGAATAATCCCAAGTAAAAGTGAATTGTGATGATGTCCAATCAAATGATCGTGATCATGTCCGTGAAGCGTACTATTTGCCAAAGGAATTCCTTCAATAAAAGAGTGAATGCTCAAGGAAATCAATAATCCATAAGGAATCTTTTTGTTAGCATGTGCATGAATATGCCCGTGTTCGATTCCTCCGGAAAAATATTCCAGAAACAACTGCACTAAGAAACCAACTAAAACCCAAACTCCGATCGAAGTATGCTGTTCCGCATACAATTCGGGTAGAAAATGAATGAAAGCAATTGCCAAAAGGAATCCGCCACTAAAAGCAAGAGAGAGTTTAATAAACGTTACCTGATTCTTTTTTTCAAGAAAAACCACTAAAACTCCACCCACTATAACGGATAAAATCAAAAAGAAAATAGTTGTAATTAATTCGCTCATTTCTTTTTGCAAATAAGGATTAAACGATCAGATTGTTCCAGATCAAAAGCTTCCAGTTGATAGCTGCCTGCCAATTGGATGATCTCAAAATGTGAATCTGACAATAATTGTTCAAAATCACGCAATTCCAATGCCTGCACTTTCTCCTGGAAAAAATAAGATTCTCCATCATGCTCAAAGGCTATCGTTTTAATAATCCGTCCATTAATGACTTCTTTCTTTATATGGAATAGAATGTCACATTTTTTGATTTCCTGACGAAAACGCAGATCGCGAACCACTTTGTGTGCATTCATAAAATCAATCACCAAAATTCCGGGTTCGATCAATGCATCATACACACTTTTTAAAACCTTTGCATTTTCACACACATCTTCGAAATATCCGAAGCTGGTAAACAAATTGAAAACGTATTGATAGTTTTCATCCAATTTCTCACGCATATCATGCACAAAGAAGGTGAGATCCGGACTAGAATGTTTTTTTGCCTCTTCAATGCTGTTTGGAGACAAGTCGCAACCTGAAACTTTTAATCCGTGAGAGGCCAATGCTCTGGAATGTCTTCCTGCCCCACAAGCTAAATCCAAAGTGCTGGATCCTGGTTTTGGATCAAGGAAAGCCACCAGATTATTTAGAAATTCGTTGGCTTCTTTATCGTTTCGTTCGTCATATAATACATGATAGAACGGAGAATCAAACCACGTTGAGAACCATTCCTTCTTCTTGTCTAAATGCATCATTGTTGCAAAAGTACAAAAACTTGCAAGAAACACAGCAATTTTACACCTAAAAGTTGGGTAGGTACTCAGTCAATGAATTCCAATAAAAAATTCTACCATCTGCTCATTTTTTTCGTCGAATAGCAAATTTAGTTCGATAGGATTATTATATTTGTTGCACTTCGAAAACTACAATGATAAAAAACGATATCTACGAACTGTACCAAACAATGGAACGAGAAAACATCTTGTTATCATTTAAGGGTGTGGTTACTTCGGAATTGTTATCATCTGTTCTTTCAATTATGGAGTCTAAGATGGACTATATGGACGAGTCTCCAAAGTTGAAGAAAAAAGTTTTCAATGTTTTGGTGGAATGTCTTCAGAATTTGTATCATCACATAGATTCCAATGAAGAACAAGATCGAAACTTTACACGAATTGAGGTGAAATCTGCCTTATTCATGATTGCGAAGAAAGACGATCATTTTGTCATTCGAACAGGAAATTACATTGATAAAGAAAGCGCCATTGATTTAGAAAAGCGTTTGGATATAATTAATGGAATGGATAAAGAAGAATTAAAAAAATATTATCAGGAAGTGCTGAGTAACGGAACATTATCCGAGAAAGGAACAGCAGGTCTTGGTATGATTGATATTGCAAGAAAATCGGGAAACAAACTAGAGTATCAGTTTTTACCAATAAATGATGTAAATAGTTTTTTCTGCTTGAATATAAAAATTGATTAATAAGAATATGGAAAATTTACACCTAGAAGGATCAGCAAAAACACCTTCGATCCATTTTGATGCCACTACTGGAAAACTTGAGTTGAAAGGTCGTTCTATTCCTGAAAACTCAGTGGAATTTTACAAACCCTTGAACGATTGGATCGATGCTTATGGAAAAGATCCGATTGGAGAAACATCTGTAGATGTTAAGTTAGAATATTTTAATACCTCTTCTTCCAAGTGCATTTTGGACTTGTTTAAAAAACTGGAAGCTATTTCCGGTTCTAAAACAAAAGTCGTTGTGAACTGGTTCTTTGAAGAAGATGATGAAGACATGGAAGAGGCCGGACAGGATTATCAGGCAATCATCAGTCTGCCTTTCAATATTATTGAAGTAGAAGAAATTTAATTCAAATCCCCCTCGGCTTAGCCGAAGGGGATTTTTGCTTATGCCAAAAACAATAGGAATAACCGGTGGAATTGGTTCCGGAAAGTCAATTGTATCAAAGATTGTACAGTTGATGGGATATCCTGTGTATTCATCTGATCAGCGTGCAAAAGAGATCATGCACGAAAATCCAACAGTAATAGCTGGTTTAAAAGAACTGTTTGGAGAAGAAGCTTATCTGAATTCAAAACTGAACCGCCCCTACATTGCAAATCAAATTTTTCAGGATGATTCCAAAAGAACAGCAATGAATCAATTGGTTCACCCTGCTGTAAGAGAAGATTTTCAAAATTGGGTGAAAAAACAAAAATCCCCACTCCTTTTTCAAGAATCCGCACTATTGTTTGAAACCGGAAATTACAAGTCTTTTGATGCGGTTATTTTAGTAAGTGCTCCGGAAGAAATTAGAATGCAACGCGTAAAAGAGCGTGATCAACTCACAGATGAACAAGTTCGATCCAGATTTAATGCGCAAATGCCCGAAGAAGAAAAAATGAAACTGACGAAACACCTGATCCACAATGATGGAAACCAATTGTTAGTTCCACAGATCCTGAATTTATTGAAGGAGATATAATTTAATCTACCTCCTCGTAATCATCGAAGTGATTGTTATCCGGTCGGTCGTTCTTAATTTTGTTTTGATTCGATTCGTTCTTTCCAAAAGCCCGGCCTGAAAAAATCATACTCAAAGCATTAAACATTCTGAGCAACATGCCAATGGTGAAAAAGAACCCAACAACCTGAAAGATGAATCCAAAAATAGGAGTGTTCTCAATATCGATGATATTTCTATAAAACCAATTAGAAATGGCATTCGCAGCAAATTCAGGTTTTAATAACAGAAAACCAAATACTGTCATTGCCAAAGCAACAATTCCAAATTCAAGTCCCATCTTAGGTTTTGGACCTTCTGTCAGACTTTTCCCCTGAATTTGAATGGACATCATTGCCTTGAACTGCATATTTTGCACTTTTCCAATAAAATACATCAGTAAAATCAGTCCAGTAGTGATCGAAGTAGCTAAATTTCCGTTGGGATTATTGGTGCAGAAAATAATTGCCACATCTGCAATGAGCAAATATTGAACAGTCTTAAAAGCAAGGCTTAAAGGATACGACATGGGGATTCCACCGCGAAGCAAGACAAATCCGAATTTTAAAATTCCCCAAATAAAGCTGAAAATCGCTAAAATGACTCCCAGTCGAAAGATTAAACTGATAAATTCCACAAAGCAAAAATGCGAAAAAGGGTTGAATTGAACAACTTGTTTTGGCAGGGTATTGGTATATTTGGGCAAAATTGTGAATATGAAAAATTGTTTGGTTGCTTTTATCGTGTTTATTGGCTTTGCTCTTCATGCAGAAGAGGGGATGCTCATTCCTTCTTTACTTCAGGCTTTTGAATCTGACATGAAAGCAAAAGGAATGAAACTTTCTGCTGCAGATATCTATTCGGTAAACAATGCTTCTCTAAAAGATGCAATCATGCATTTTGGCGGAGGTTGTACAGCAGAGCTGGTTTCAGATAAAGGATTGTTATTGACCAATCACCATTGTGGTTTGGATGCGGTTCAAAAACATTCATCCACTGAGCACGATTACCTGAAAAATGGTTTTTGGGCAAAACAATTTAGCGATGAACTTTCAAATCCGGGACTTACTGCTACACGAATCGTCCGTATTGAAGATGTGACCGAAGCAATGATGTTTGGAATTCAAGGCTTAGAAGATGGAAATAAGATCTCAGAAGTTCTAAGACGAAACATGAAAAAGCTCATCGAAGATGCTACAAGAGGAACACATTATCAAGGAGATGTTCAGGCTTTTGATTACGGAAACAGTTTTTACCTGATGGTGAAAGAAGTATTTACAGATGTGCGTTTGGTTGGAGCTCCTCCAAGTTCCATCGGAAAGTTTGGCGGTGATACAGACAATTGGGTTTGGCCAAGACATACAGGTGATTTTTCAGTTTTCCGTGTTTATGCAGGAAAAGACAATAAGCCTGCGGATTACAATGTGGAAAACGTTCCTTATGCTCCGATCAAACATTTGAAAATTGCTTTCAACGATCGAAAAAAAGGCGATTTCACAATGGTTTACGGTTTCCCGGGTCAAACAGAGCAACACTTAACTTCCGGTAACCTGAAATATTATATTGAGAAACAACGTCCGATGGAAATTGATATGCGCACCAAAAGTTTGGGTGTAATCAATGAAGCCATGACGAAATCTGATTTAACACGAATTCAATACATGGCAAAACAAGCACGTATTGCAAATGCCTGGAAAAAGTACATTGGTCAGATCGATGGATTAAAACAATTGGATGCTGTTTCATTAAAGAAGAAATTTGAAGCGGAATACATAGCAAAAGCAAATTCGAAAGAGGAATGGAACAGATATGCTCCGTTAATTGACCGAATGAACAAATTGGTTGAAGAGAAGGGAGTTTATGAATTCAATTACACCCTATTTGTAGAATACTTATTTGTAGGTCCGGAATATTTCCGCTTAGCAAGAGGAATGGAAGATTTGGAGCGCAATTATGGGAAGTACCGCGCAAACAATGAATTGGATGCGAAAATTAAGAACATGATAAAAGGTGCTGACGGATTCTTTAAAAATTACGACGTAAATGTGGATAAGGGAATCTTTGATGTGCTTACACCGGCGTTCAGGAATTATCTGGATAAGCGATTTGTGGTTCCATCTCTAAGTACTCCAAAATTGACGGAAGCTGTTTATTCCAAATCGATTTTTGTAAACAAAGAAAAATACGTGGCATTCCTGAGTAAGTTGACTGAGAAGTCCTTCACAAAACTGGCAAAAGATCCGGGATACAAATTATTTGTAGAGAGTTTCTCCTTAATGCGCGATGAGATTGCAGCTGGGTCGAACGATTACAATGTTGAAATGGATGCCTTATTGAAAGACTTTGTAGAAGGAAAATTGAAAATGTTCCCTGACGGAAAAAACTGGCCGGATGCAAATTCAACGTTGCGAATCACTTATGGTTTGTTGGAAGGTTCTGCTCCGGTCGACGGAATGGCTTATACCGAGCATACAACATTGAAAGGAATGGTTGACAAATACAATACGGGAAATCCGGACTTTGATCTGGATCAGCGAATGGTTGATTTGTACAATTCGAAGAATTATGGGAATTATTCCCAAAATGGAGAGCTTTGGGTTTGTTTTACAGGTTCAAATCACACTACCGGTGGGAATTCGGGATCACCCGTTTTAGATGCGAATGGAAATCTAATGGGCTTGAATTTCGACAGAAGCTGGGAAAGTACAATGAGTGACTTCTACTTCGATCCGAATCGCTGCAGAAACATTGTAGTAGATATTCGCTACGTGATGTGGGTAATGGATGTTTATTGCGGCGCAAAGAATCTGGTAGACGAAATGGTATTGGTTAAATAGACATTAGGATATTAAGACATCAGGATATTAGGACTTGAAATATGAGTTCAAAAAAAGCCTTTGGATTTCCAAAGGCTTTTTTTATTAAATGAATCCAAGTCTTTATATCACCTGATTAAATGTAAAACACCATCTTTAGAAAAAGGGGCGCTATTTGAATCAATTCCGAAAACTTTCCAAAAGTAGACTCCATCAGGTGCTTTTTCATTATTTTTTGTTGTTCCGTCCCAATTGATTTCTAAATCTGTTGTTTCATAAACCAGATTTCCCCACCGATTGGTAATAATGGTGGTCATTGACTGAACTTTTCCTGAACTGATGGGAATAAAGGTGTCATTGTAACCATCATTATTGGGTGTGAAAATATTACCAATTACTAGTACGGGATTGAGATTTGTGATGCTAATATCATCGATTCCCATTCTTAGTGTGCCATCTAAAGAGTAGTCACCATAGTTGGGATCATCATCCAAAGGCATAAATTTTATAACATGCGCAGTTGCGGTTGCTGTAAAGGTTACCTCACGGTATTCCCAATTCAACTGAAATGAATTTGGGGGTAAGTGACTGATACTCGGAGCTGTTATTCCTATTAAAGTGGTATCCATATATACAGCCCAGGAACCGGAGGTGTCTAATCCGTTTAGTTGTTTGACATTTGCCTGATAGAATGAAATAGTATAGGTCGAATCAACTTTGAAATAACCCACTTCCTGTTGAATACCTTCGTGATAAGCACTAAGCGGATGAGTCATATGCAGCCCCGTCATAAAAGTTTTCCCCGAATGTGGATTTCCCCTCAACCCGTAATAAGTACCATATGCCGGCGAAGAAGTCGGATAAGTAGATACTAAATCAGGAGTGTCATTTCCCGTAACATCAGTTAGGCAAACAGGATCATCTTTATCAACGGCAAACCAGCCCGGGGCAAGCTGAGATTTATCGGTAACTATTCCCTCCAGACCTCCATTTTTGAAAAATTGAGAAAAGGTAACGGGATGTAAAGCAACGAATAAAGCTAAAATGAATAGGGGTTTCATGTTAGAAGTGTTAATTGTGAGACGAGAATCCATTGATCTTGTCTCACAATTTAATGAATTTTTATTTCTCAGGCAGAATATCCATCTTCTCTGCGAAGTGGTAACAATAATCTCTCAAATCTTCAGCAATCAGGTTTTCTCCTGTTGCCTTCTCAAACGTATCTGCCATAGTTAGCAAAGTTTGATGAAAAAACTGTTTCATTTCCTCCACAGACATGTCTTTTGTCCAAAGGTCAATTTTCATTGTGTTACTATCTTCCGGATTCCATAAGGAAAGCATCATTGCTTTTGCCGGCGCATTTGTAATTCCGCCGTCGTCAGCAGACCAATGCATTTCTAAAGGTAAGTTGTTTGCGTTAAGCCCAATTTGTACATTTATTGAAGATCGTTTGTTTACTATTTCTTCTTCCATTTTTCTGTTGTTATGAATATTTGCAAAATTAGTCATCAGGGAACAAAGTTGTATATCAAATCAAACTTTCTACCACTATTCGCTATTGCCTGATCACTAATCGTCTATTTCGTACTCTGATAATAATTCGTTGTATGGTTTGTCCATCAATTGCTGCAAAGTTACATCATATTGTTCCATGTAGCTGCACACAATGCGATATCCTAAAAATTGACCCAAACGGTCTGGCCCCTTCTGTGGAAGTCCCGAAGTAAATGGCGCTTCCTGCAAAAATGCGGCCTGATCCTTTTCGCTTTTGACAAACAGCATGTTGTGTTTTACAATGTATTCCCAAAAAGCACGCTCATTTTTTAAAGCCCAGTCATAATCAGTAGCATTATATCTTAAAAGAATACGCTCTTCCTGTTCCGGTAAGGCAGCTTTTGTGAGATAGAGTATTTTTCCCCATTGCACCATTGCTTCAATATTATTCATATCCTTTCCAGGTTCACAAATATGGGTCAAAACCCACGCACAAATGGCATCTCGTTCAAGGTATTCTGGCTCCATTGCTTCTTTGATCCATTCATAGAAAACATCATTGGGAAGTTCCTTTATAACGTCTGTTTTAGCTCCCAAATAACGCTCCATACCAACTCCGATTTCATTCTCCGTACAATACATACTCGAAGAAAAGAAGGAATTCATGAAAAGAATTGTTTTGGGAAGTTTGGCATTGGGTAAATGCGCATGAATTCGCTTGAAACCATCTTCTATAATCTTCTTCGAGTTATTTGTATTTGGAAATTTCTCATCAATCCGTTTGGATAAGCGCTTGTAATAAGGGTTATGCGTAAAATCTACCCAGTTTGCCTGAAAAGCAGTGTCTTTTGGAAGCCCGGTTTTGTAACAATAATAGAATTGATAATCAATAATCTCCGGAAATTCTTGAGACAATTCAAAAATTTCAGTGCCCAATTGTTCTTCCGGAGTATGGGTAATAATGCTGTCTAAAGGAACACGATCCAGCTTATATTTACTGGTTGAAATATCTACATTCAGTAAATTATCCGAGCAGGATTGCACAATAAGCAACGCCAATAAGGCCAGAGAAAGCAATCCGATTTTTTGTATAAATTTCATATTGGTCAAAAATAATCATTCTAGTCTCAATGAAAGAAACTATATTTGGTTCACTTTTATATAACTTATGAAAAGATTAATAGTAACATGTTTAGCTGTAAGTATTTCAGCTTCAATCTTCGCTCAGGACAAACCGGCTGGAGCAGATAAAAAAGTAAATATGGGTCTTGCTTATCAGTTAGGCTTGAACTTCACTAAACCGGGAACCACAGCGATTGATAAAGATGGTGTTGGTGTTCAAAATGCCTTTGGGTTGAATATCAATTTCAATTTCAATGAAAATATTGGTTTTGCTACAGGTGTAGAGTTTGATTTTGAATCTTACAAATTGACTGTAAATGCAATTAACGGAAATACCTACTATTACTATAGTGATAGAACAATCATTCAGGAGGAGGATGTGAAAGATCCTAATACGGATGATGTATTTCAATTGACAGGAAGAAAGTATAAAAATATCTATGCAACAATTCCAACCATGTTGATGTTCAGAACGAATGCTTTGGGTGATTTCCGTTACTATGGGAAATTCGGAGCGAGAACAAGTTTCTTGGTGAAATCAACTAAAACAGATCAAGGAAATATTTTCGGAGGCGGAGCAAATGGAACAAGCATTGATGCAATTGAGTTAGGATCAACAGTTTACCCGTCAACAACTTCTGAAATGGAAGGAATGAAAACACCTTATGGAAATGACGTAAGTATTATCCGTTGTTCATTAGGTTTGGCAGGTGGTGCTCAGTGGAACTTTACAGGAAACACCATGTTGTTTGCTGAATTAGGTTTCTACTACGGTTTAACACCAATCAATATTGAAGGAAGTGGTAAAAACAAAACATTATTCAATAGAAATCCGGGAGCTCCGGGTTCAAGTGATTATTTCGGTTTGAAAACTACTCAAACTCAGTTTTGTTTGAAAATTGGTATTTTGTTCTAAATAATACGGAATTAGTTCTTATAAATCCCGTCTTGGCTCAGCCAAGACGGGATTTTTTTTTATTTTTACTATCGAGATTTATGGAAAAAGAACTAGAAGTAATCGATTATATATCAAATTGGTTGAAGCAATATGCTTTAAACGCGGGAGTAAACGGATTTATCGTAGGAATATCGGGAGGAGTAGATAGTGCGGTAACCTCTGCACTTTGTGCTAAGACAGGAATGAAAGTACTCGTATTGAATATGCCTATCCGTCAAACAAAATCTGAATTTGGAAGAGCAACGGAACACATCGACTGGTTGCAAACACATTTCCCAAATGTAGAAGCTCATACCATCGATTTAACAGACGCTTTCCATCAACTCGAAAAAACATTTCCGCTAAATACAGTAGGAAATCACCTTGCAATGGCAAATTCCAGAGCAAGATTGAGAATGACTACATTGTACGCTTTAGGTCAGACACATGGACTTTTGGTTACCGGAACAGGTAATAAAATTGAGGACTTTGGAGTTGGGTTCTTTACAAAATACGGAGACGGTGGGGTTGATCTTAGCCCAATTGCTGATTTAACCAAGACAGAAGTTTTTGAATTAGCTGGCGCCTTGAATATTGTTGAATCTATTTTGATTGCAAAACCTACAGATGGTTTGTGGGAAGATGGCCGTTCTGATGAAGATCAGATGGGAGCAACTTACCCGGAATTGGAATGGGCAATGGGTTTCAAAGGAAATGAAGAGACATTGAATGCGCGACAAAAAGAAGTACTGACAATTTACCGTAAGCTGAATAAAGCAAATAAGCACAAAATGGAACCTATTCCAGTTTGTTTACTTCCGGAGAACATCAAATGATGGGGAGAGGAACAACTCTTTTTTTGTGCTCGCTGATTGTTTTCTTTCAGTCGGTGGGACAAAATGATTTTAATCACTACAAACCACTGAGCAGTAAAGGCTCTGTTCCAAAAGATTTTTCTAATTCGACACTCACAAAAATTAAGCAGGATAACAGGGAAGACCTGAAATCATTAAACTTAAGAAAGAGAGAGTTTTTCGTTGAGCAAATCAATTATTCCATTGATGAGATTTTGCACTCAGGAAATGTAACTTTCGGAGATACAATCAGTAGTTACCTGCAACAGTTGGGTGACAGATTAATTGCCGGCGAAACCAACCTGAGAGGAAAACTTCGCTTTTATGTCTATAATTCTACCGAAGCTAATGCATTTTCCACCAGGCAGGGAATCGTATTTGTGACAACCGGATTAATCGCCCAATTAACCTCTGAAGCTCAGCTGGCTTTTGTACTGTCGCACGAAATTATCCATTATCAGGAACATCATGTGCTGGATCTCTTTGAATATGCAAGCCAAGAAAAATTTTATTCATACAATGAAAAAACACGTTTTCTAAGCAATTATTCACGGGAAAATGAACTGGAAGCTGATCGTTTGGCAGTGAAAATGGTACATGATGCCGGTTACAAATCTGCTGAAATAAACAAGACCTTTGATGTACTGCTTTATTCGTATTTGCCATTTGAAGAAATGAAACTTGATAAAAGGTATTTCAATACCGATGAATTATACGTTCCTGAAATGTATTTCGAGTTCAAACGAAATGAAATCTCTGCAAAGTTTAAATACAACGACTACCTGATGTCTCATCCGAATTTGGCTAAGAGAAAAGAACAGGTTGTAGACCAGATTTCCAAATTTAAAGAATGGGAAAAGGAAGTGTTGTATGAAGATAGTCTTCAGTTTTTCTACATCCGTGATGTTTCGCGATTTGAATATGTTTTAAATAAAGTATATGCGGAAGAGCCTGTTGAAGCGCTTTATGCAATCTACATCTTGGAGAAAAAATATCCGGAATCCAGCTTTTTGAAAAGCTATAAGTCACAAGCTTGGTTGGATATCATGAAACTCACTATTAAAAAGGAGACCTTCTCATATACAAATTCGTCATTTAACCGAAAAAAACAACGGTACTACGAAGGACAAATCTCTATTTTGAATCAATTCATTACAGTTCTCCCGAAAACCGGAAAATTGGCGATGGGATTGCGCATTATTTACGATGCATATCACTCAGACACAACGAATTTAATTGCTAAGAAGTGCTATGAAACTGCAATCCACTTAGTAGTTAAGAGTGATGATTTTGAAACGAGTAAGTTTTCGACAAAGAACTTCAGGGAAACACTTGCCTACCTAAAGGAATTAAAACAAGATACTTCTTCCAAATCCAAATTACATGCAGTAGAATGGGATAAGTATGCTGTAATTGAAAACCAGTCGAAAGGAGTGACAGAGGATTTTGGAATTGATTCTACAAAGTTTTTCATGTACGGAATTTCAGATATTATTCGGGACAGCAGCTTCTTAAAAAAGTTCAAACAATTTTCTGCAAAAAAGAGTATTCTTGACAAGAATAAAGACGATTTTAACCTGATGACAGATGTGGAACAGGAGAATGTGGAATACTTCAAATACGATAATGAAGTTCATTTGAAGATGGATTCCATGCTTGTATTTCAACCTGCCATTTTTGAAACCACCAAATCGAGTGAAATTGATGTATATAAAACCTTTAAAACGAGAGATCTGGTTTTTAAAGAGATTTATTCCAATGCCGAAGATTTGAACATGCATGTAAAAAGTTTGAGTCTGAAGGATTTGGAGACATTAAGTGCCGAAGATTGGAATGATTACTCGCTGCTTCAACGCAGTTTAACGCGTGCCATTAGTGATTATGAAAATGATTATTTCGTATTGGACATACCAAATCTGAATCAGATCAATGCGAAGTTTAAGACAGAGAAATTATTGTTTTTAGAATACCAGCATGTATATGCTCCGGATTTGTATTTTGGAAATATTGCATTATTCACTGTGCTGCTACCTGTAGGATTGGTTTATTTCCCGATAGCCATTCTTTCAGGACATTATTCCGATTGGCAATTCTATGTGCTGGATCTGAAAACCGGAGAATTGGTTTTAGACAGATCATACTATGTGAATGAGCCCGCTTCGAAGCATAGCATCGGTTCACGATTGAACGGCATGTTTCATCAATTAAAACAAGCAAAGAATGATTATTAGAACGGTACTTCTTTTTTGCTTGGTATGCTGCGCTTCATTTTCGAAGGCTCAGGAAGTTGGGTATTATGGACACCGCATTTTTTTGGAGCTGGACGGACAAGGACAAATTCCGCTATTACAAAATATTTTTGGAGAGCGTAAAGGCTATGTTTCAAAGAATGAAACGCTGAATAGTTCCTATAACCTGCTTGATTTGGCTTATAGAGCAAGCTTGAACATCGCAATCACTGAATCTGTGGGGTTCGGCCTCGAATTTTCACAACGTTTTTATAAAGTCAATTTGCAGTCAGTTGATGAGATCACGCGTAATTTTACAGATACGAGTGGAAACATGGTCATAGAGCATTTGCCTGCAAAAGTGGCTTATCTTCCAATTCGTGAAAGTGTTTTTATGCCTAAAGTCCTGATCTCATTGAACGATAGCCGCGTGCCTTGTGGCTTTGCAAGTGAAATTGGCATTGGCTACTCTCTGATTCAACTCCCAAACAGAAATCTGGAGTTCGAACTATTAGATCCACAGATTCCGGATCAGACTTCACAAGTAAAAGAAAAATTATTGGATTCGCGTGTAGAAGAATTTCGTGGATTGGTTTTTATGTATGGTTTTAGAATGAACTATCCGATTACGAAACGCGTGTTGTTCCACATAGGTTTCCGCTATCAATATGCCATGCAATTCAGCAAAAAGAAATTCCGGCGAATGGGCGAATCCGAATATTGGTTTTCCGGAAGAGAATTGTGGTCGAAAGTAAATCTCAGAAGACAACTCGGAATTTTCAGCTTCGGAACAGGTCTTACGTTTACACTATAATTCCGGATTGGTTTTTAGGAGTCTATTTTTTATAATTTTTGTGTAATTCGCAATTACTCCGCCTCTGGTGCAAGTCTCAAAACAATTCCGTCAATTTCCTCAGAAATGGGAATTTGACACCCTAATCGACTATTGGATTTTACATAAAATGCCTGATCCAACATATCCAATTCCGCATCGCTTTGTTCCTCCAATGCAGTATCAGATTCCAGATAACATTGGCAAGTAGCACACATGGCCATTCCGCCACATTCACCCTTTACAGGAAGTTCGTAAGCCCTGCAAAGCTCCATGATATTCATGTTCATGTCTGTTGGTGCACTTAATTCATGTGCCAACCCTTCTCTGTCAATAATCGTTACTGTAATATCAGCCATTGAGAATTTTTTGCAAAGGTACTAACTATTCCAAACGATGATTTCGAAAATGCTATATTTGATAAAATAAAATTCCCTTCATGCGCCTGCTGATATCACTCTGTTTCATTCATTATTGTTTTACCTTTCTTGCTCAATCTAATCCTTGGGTAGAAAACTCTGAATACTTCAAGGATAAAGCGCCGTATCAAATAGCTCCTTATCTTTTCGAAGACGGATCATTCCAATTAAGCGAAGGAAATTATCGGTTTAAGTTTGATAAACAGGGAGTATTGAATCGTGAATTGATTCAGGAAATGGTGGAAGAAGCTGCTGCTGGTGATCAAAAGATGAGCGGATGCACTGCTTTCGATATGAAAAATAATATTCGGTATACGCTTGCAGATAATATGATTCACATCGAATACTTATTTGCTGACAAGAAGAACGAATACAAGGCCATTCATCTGGAGAAGCAAGAGCATGTGGTTAAAAGCGTTTGGGATGAATATTCGAATAATTCCAATCATGTGGATGCCGGAATAATTACTTCAATAGAAGGGAAGATCATTCTTTACCAAACATATTATGCGATTTCAGCAAACACACATCCGGGTGTATTCAAACCAAAAGGAATCAACACGTATATGAGACTAAGTACTGTAAATCTGAAAGATTACACAGTTTCTTATGAATATTTATTGATCGATATCTTTAATCCGGCATATGGAAAGAAAAAGGAAGTGTTGGATCTGTTCGATTTTAAATGTATTGGGATAAACGCAAAGCAGGAATTGCTTTTCAGTATCAGCAAGACTTCATTTAAAGGCAGAAACGCTCCTCCGCTTTCATTAAGTGATTATAAAAGCGTGGATCAGTGCAAATCCGGAATCGATATCTGGTCTGTGAGTCTCGCTGATTACTCTCAAAAGAAAGTATATTCAACAATCATTGAGTCCAGTAAGAATGCTTCATCCGTTAGTTTGAATTTTGGAAATGATGGCTGGGTATTGAGTTGGACAGAAGCCCGGGAAGATTATTATACCCTTCATGCACGCAATTTTCAATTGGATAAGGATTATGACGTGAAAGAAACCATTATTCATTTTCCTGCTCAGGAATTAAAATTGACAAAACCTCAGACTCCCAATCTACGGATCTTTAAGGATTTAAAGGGAAGAGGATTGATTTGTACAACAGCTCCGAATTATCCTTCCATTTTCACAATGGATGAAAATTCCAAACTGACAGTATCGGACAATAGTGTGTTGAAATGGGATCTGAATAAGCATTATGTATTGTCGAATTCCGACATGTTATTTCTTCCCGCTTTGAAAGAACTTTCTGCAGAAGATATCACGTTCTTGTCTGATTTACCTAAATCGATTACACCTGCAGCGCCGCATACACGTATATTGAAATTGAGAAAGGTTGGGAATACCGTTATCGTATTACATATGGAAACGCTGGACAAAGTATTGGAAAACGGATCGTTGAAAATCAAAGAACTCTTTCTGAAAACAGGACAAATTCAATTATAAGTAGGGTGTAGTCATCGTGAGATGTACTACACCCTTATATATTGTCGTTCCTGTCTATCCCTGACTGTAACGTCAGGGGAAGGAGGATCGGAAAGCTCCCGTCCACCGTGGCGGAGGGAACTATAAGTTATTTCAAAGATAAGAACATTCCGCTAGTTGTAAATTGATGCCTGAAAAATGGAAAGGTATTTCCATAATCTGTTTACTTTTGTGGCAAACTTAAATCAAATGAAAAAATTAATCTTCACCATCTTATCCATTTTCGCCGTATTTCAATTGAAAGCACAGGAAAAAGTGATCGATGTACTCGACGTTTTCGGTGGTAAAATGGACGAGTTCGATATGATCTACATTTTAAATGACGGATCAGTTCAATTCATGAATTATAAAAAGGTCTATAAACTGGATCCGAATGGAAATAAAGTGGGTGAACCTGAAACTTTACCTCCCACAATATCCAAGTCTACAGCAATTACATCTGAGAAAATAGGTGGCTTTTTCTATAACAGAAATATACGCTATAACCGTTTTGGCGAGAGTATCGAGTTTACATATATGAAATCTGATGGACAAAATGAGTACTACGATGTTCCATTGAGCCAGCTAAAGGGAGTGACAAGTTCAGGAACCTATCCCAAAGCGGTTGATGTTCATTCGACAAGCTCGGGAGTCGATATGATTGATGATAACAATGCCATTTATTATGCAAGTTATGTTTCCCGATCAGATAAATCCCACCCGAAACAGAAATTTTCATCCGAAAACTTTTATACTTTTCTTCGAATTGTGAAAATCAATATCAAGGAGAAAAAAACAGAGGAGTTTTATACCTGTATTGATTTGATCCCTGAAACAAGGGATGTTTACAATGATGTAGAATTTACAGTACTTACAAGCGACGAAAATACAATGACACTGGGCGTGAGAAAATGTAAATCAGTATTGAACACCAGCGATGAAGGACGTGGTTATAATTTGAGAGAAGCTACTCAGGGTGTTTTTGAAATTTATACGCTGGATTTAAAATCATTGGAATTGAAAAAGATTCAGTCTGTCAATATTGGTGTACCTGAAGCTGCAGTAGCAATGAATTATGGTTATTACTCCAACGGTATTAAGCTCAATTGGGTTGAAAAAATAGCAGGAACCGCGAATTATTCCTTACACAGGAAATCTTATCGATTAAATGAAGATGGATCTGAACTGGAAGAAAGCGCAGTTCATTTTCCGGAAGAAATTGTTGCATTGATCAACCCCGTTCCGATGTATATAACTGATTACACGGATTTGAATAACAAGAAGTGGTCTTTCGTGCAAGGGAATTTTGTGAAAACAAAAAGAGATAAGAATCCGGTTCCGATGATCGTAATGCTAGATGCTGAAGGGAATGTTGAATTGAAGAATGGACATCAGAAATATTCTGTGGGGAAGTTTGGTTTTTACGATAATGATCTTAAAAGAATGCGATATCTAACGCTTGAAAAGGATATTGCAGAGGAAGAATTGGATAATCTGGTAAAACCCATTTTAAACGAAACTAATATGAAGTATTTAATAAAAGATAATCGATTCGAGATCCGTAAAGTTGGCTCTGAGATTGTTTATGTGCATTGTGATTACAGGGGAGGAGGAGCAGGCTTCACTTCAAGATTATCTGACTTTAAAATGGTTATAGGTAAATTGTAATAAGAAGTATTTGTAGTTTTTACAAACAAAAAGCGCGGTGAATTTCACCGCGCTTTTTTAATATTAAATAATCGATCCGCTTGGATTCCATAAAGGTAACCGGGTGGGGTCGAGGTTTACATCATTCCCGGCATTCCACCTGGCATTCCATGTGAATGAGCACCTTCAACTTCCGGCTCATCTGCAATGACACATTCTGTAGTCAATAACATAGCCGCAATAGAAGCCGCATTTTCGATTGCAATACGCGTTACTTTCGTTGGATCGATAACACCTGCTTCGTATAAGTTTTGGTATTGATCCGTACGGGCATTGTATCCGAAGTCACCTTTTCCTTCACGTACTTTCTGAACAACTACTGCACCTTCACCACCAGCATTGGCAATGATTTGACGTAATGGTTCTTCAATAGCACGTTTTACAATTGCGATACCTGTAGTTTCGTCATCGTTAATTCCTGTTAGCGTTTCTAATGCATCCATTGCACGAATCAAAGCAACACCACCACCAGGAACAATTCCTTCTTCCACAGCAGCTCTTGTTGCAGCTAATGCATCATCAACGCGGTCTTTCTTCTCTTTCATTTCAACTTCCGTAGGAGCTCCAATGTAAAGAACAGCAACACCACCAGCCAATTTCGCTAAACGCTCTTGCAGTTTCTCACGATCGTAATCCGAAGTGGTAGATTCCATTTGTGCTTTAATTTGACCAATTCGAGCTTGAATATCCTCTTTTTGACCAGCACCGTTGATAATCGTTGTATTGTCTTTGTCGATTTCTACTTTTTCAGCAGTTCCCAACATGTCTAATGTTGCGTTCTCCAATGTCAAACCACGCTCTTCAGTAATTACTTGTCCACCTGTCAAAATAGCGATGTCTTCCAACATGGCTTTTCTGCGGTCACCAAATCCTGGAGCTTTAACAGCTGCGATTTTCAATGATCCGCGTAAACGGTTTACTACCAATGTTGTCAATGCTTCACCATCTACATCTTCTGCAATGATGATCAATGATTTCCCGTTTTGAACTACCGGCTCCAAAATTGGAAGCAATTCTTTCATGTTGCTGATCTTCTTGTCGTAGATCAGGATCAAAGGATGTTCCATTTCAGCAATCATCTTATCCGTGTTTGTCACAAAATAAGGAGATAAATAACCACGGTCGAATTGCATTCCTTCTACTGTTTTTACATCAGTTTCCGTTCCTTTTGCTTCTTCAACAGTAATTACACCGTCGTTGCCAACTACTTTCATCGCCTCAGCAATCAACGAACCGATTGTGTCGTCATTGTTAGCTGAAATGGTAGCAATTTGTTTAATCTTATCGTTGTCAGAACCAACTTCTTTCGACATCTTTTTCAAATCTGCTACTACAGAAAGAACCGCTTTGTCAATTCCTCGTTTCAAGTCCATTGGATTTGCACCGGCAGCAACGTTTTTCAATCCTGCAGTGATAATTGCCTGAGCTAATACGGTTGCTGTTGTTGTTCCGTCTCCTGCAATGTCTGCTGTTTTTGAAGCTACTTCTTTCACCATCTGAGCACCCATGTTTTCAATTGGGTCAGCCAGTTCAATTTCTTTAGCAACAGAAACACCATCTTTAGTAACTTGTGGAGCTCCGAATTTCTTTCCGATTACAACGTTTCGTCCTTTTGGACCAAGAGTTACTTTCACTGCATTTGCTAATGCATCAACTCCTCTTTTAAGCTTTTCACGAGCTTCTACATCAAAATAAATTTGTTTTGCCATTTTTTCTTATTTCTTAATGATTTAATTCACTTTACTTAGGATATTCAATAGTTCAAATCTCGGTTACTCACTATTGCCTAATCTCTATTGGCTAGTGCCTGATTAGTTTTGAACTCTTTGAACAGTTTACCCTATGATTCCGTAGATATCACCTTGTTTCATGATCAGGTAATCTTTCCCGTCAATTTTGATTTCAGTACCGGAATACTGGCCGTAAATAACGATGTTGTCCACTTTTACTTCCATCGGCTCGTCTTTTTTACCAGGTCCAACTGCAATCACAGTTCCTTTCAATGGTTTCTCTTTTGCTGTGTCAGGAATGATAATACCACTTGCTGTTACTTGCTCTGCTGCTGCAGGCTCAATTAGCACTCTATCCGCTAAAGGTTTAAATGTTGTTGACATATGTATATACTATTTAGTAAAATTTGACATTTCCCCCTCGACTAAGATTGTGCCAATGTATGGATTGTGTCAATTTTTCATTTTTGCGAAGGTTATAAACAAAAAATGTCAGTATGTTGTGACATACTGACATTTCAAAATCTTATAATCGATGATTATCTCGGCTGCGGAGTACCTTGTTGACCACCAGTAGGACCGTTTTGTCCACCCTTTTGTTCTGTTTTTGGTTGCTCTTTTGCTTTTGCCGGTTTCATCATGCTTGTCAAACCAATACTTGCTACTAAGATTACAGCTGCAAGTGTCCATGTTGCTTTTTCGATAAAATCATTTGTACGTTGTACACCACCAAGTTGTTGTGCAGCGCCAAAATCAGAAGATAAACCTCCTCCTTTTGGGTTCTGAACAAATACAACTACGATTAATAAAACGCTTGCTAATACTAGTAAAATTGAAATTAATGCTATCATTTTATGAGGTAATTTTTTTCTTTAATTCTTCAATTTGGAGTGCAAATAAACTCTTTTTTTCTGGAAATGCCAAACTTAATTGATGATAAACATGAATTGCTTTTGGAAAATTCCCCTGTGCGGCATATATTTTTGCCAAAGTTTCTGAAACTGGAATCCGTTCGTCGTCCAAACTTTCTTTTGCTTTCTTGGAAGGAGAATAGAATTCTGTCTTCGGTTTTGGCATGCTTGGACTCTTTTCAATGAACTTATCAATGATTTCCTGTTGCGCAATTTTTGTTTCGGATTTTACAACAACAACTTTTGTTTCAGTTGTTTCATGCTGACCAGCTTTCAACCAATTCGTAAACGAACGTTTTGAATCCGTTTGAATCGGAGTAGTAACTGCTGCTTTTATTTCCGGAACTTCCACCTCATGCTGATGCGGTTCAATATAAGGTTCTTCACTTGCTTCCTCTTGACTCGTAGCGGTCAGCCACGGCTGATCTGCTTCGGACTTATTCTGTTTCTCATTCTCATTCTGAGCTATGTAATCCTGCGACAAAGTAGCTGCAACTGTTTCAAAATCGAAAATGTCCTTTTCTTCAGGTTGATTATCGTTTTCGGGAACTTCTTCTGCTTTCGTCTCAATAACTTCCGGTTCAGATTCATTGATAGCCGTTTCAACTACTTCAACAATGGTCTCTTCTATAGTCCGTAGCGACTGTAAGTCTGCTTCGGGCTCGTCCTGAATAATTTCTAAAACCGGAGCGGTAACCGGCTCTTCGATCGGTTCAATAACTACAGCTTCTCTCTCCTCATTCCCTTGCGACTGTGAGTCTGATAAGGATTCAAAAGCCGAATGAAGCAAGTGAAACAAACGGGATCGATCGGATAGTTTATAAGCCTGCTTGGGGAGAATCTCATCCAAATGAACAGATTGAAAACGGGAAACACCCTGCAGGTATAATAAAGAATAAACCGAAGAATACGGATGCTTTTCAGATAATTCGCGCAACACATCCACATCCTCAAAACGCATGAGTTCCGGGTGCAGGATGAATTCGGCTATTTGTTCTGTATTCAGCATTACCAGTTGGATAATAATTTATTCACGACATCTTGAACCACTTGTTGATTAATGGATTCCAATAAACGGGTTTCAACATCTACCAATTGCTCATTGGATTCGTAATCGGCAAAACGTGAACTCGTAAACTCCATTTTTTCCAAACCTTTCGTTGGTGTAAGTATAGTGAAATTAACTGACACTGTTAAACGGTTTTTTGCTGCTAAATCCCCTTGTTGGATCGCAATGGGAGAGGTATTGTAACCTGAAATAATTCCACTGATCTTAAGTGTTTCAGGGTCGTCCAAAGTTGAGACTAATTTCAAACGGGTATTATTCTGGATTCCACTCCTCATGGCTTCTGCTAAGTTTGCAGGATAATTGGACGGAGCTGTTGCTGCACTCAATTCCAATGGAGTAATGTAAAATTTCTTCCAGTTTTCCGGCATGGAAACATCCATTGGATTCATAAAGGCTTTGGGCCAGCAGCTGCTCAAACCAGCTAGTAAAATGAGTAAAAGAGTTAGTTTTTTCATCCTTGAATATCGTATTCTTTGATCTTGCGATACAAAGTTCGTTCCGAAATCCCCAATTCTTCCGCAGCATACTTTCTACGACCCCGATGTTTGTCCAAGGCTTTTTGAATCAATTCCTTTTCGCGGTCTTCCAATGACAAGGATTCTTCTACTTCTACATGAATTTCGTAATCTTCTGTGTCCGGTTCACGGTAGCTATCGGGATCGTAAACCACTGGTTTTACCGCTTCAGCTTTGATCGGTGTGGAAGGTAATATACGTTGATCATTCAGATTAATATCGTGATACAAGCGATTCACAACTGCTGCCTGATCATTTGATAAACTGAAATCTCCCTGATTGTTCAACAATTCAACAACCAGTTTTTTCAATTCGTTCAGATCGTTCTTCATATCGAATAAGAACTTGTACATCAATTCGCGTTCGTCGATCTTTGTTTCTTGTGCACCAACTACCGCAGGAAAAAAGTCTTCCGGCTGTGGTAAATAAGATTGTAAGCGCGGACCATCAATATCGCGTTCCTGCTCAATGACAGAAATCTGCTCCACCAGGTTTTTCAACTGACGAATATTTCCCGGCCAATGATATGCGTTCAATAACTCAACAGCATTTCCTGTTAATTTCACTGCCGGCATGCGGTATTTTTCCGCAAAATCACTCGCAAATTTCCGGAAAAGCAAATAAATATCTTCTTGTCGCTGACGCAGTGGAGGCAATGGAATCGGAACAGTGCTTAAACGGTATAATAAATCTTCGCGAAACTTCCCCGATTGGATAGCACGGTGCATATTTTCATTCGTAGCCGCAACTACGCGTACATTGGTCTTAATTACTTTGGAAGAACCTACGCGAATAAATTCACCGGTTTCCAATACACGCAGCAAGCGAACTTGTGTCTGCATCGGTAATTCGGCAACTTCATCCAGGAAAATAGTTCCACCGTCTGCAACTTCAAAATAACCTTGTCGGCTCCCGGTTGCTCCGGTAAATGATCCCTTTTCGTGCCCGAATAATTCGGAATCAATGGTTCCCTCCGGAATAGCTCCACAGTTTACAGCAATGTATTCGTTGTGTTTGCGTGTGCTTAATTGATGAATGACTTGCGGAATAATCTCTTTACCTGTTCCGCTTTCTCCTGTCACTAAAACCGAAATATCTGTTGGTGCCACTTGCATAGCAACTTCTAAGGCACGATTCAATTGAGGAGCATTTCCAATAATCCCGAATCGTTGCTTGATTTGTTGAAGTGATAGGTTACTCATCTTGTTTTAATTAACGTGATTCACCAATTCCCCGATCAATGTTGCAGAAGTACAATCTGTAATTTTAACCAGTACATATTCGCCCTTCTTCGTATTTCCTTTCGGGAATACCACTTTCGAGTTTCTTGCGTCTCTACCGCTAAAATGTTCGGCAGAACGCTTGGATGGGCCTTCAACCAATACTTTGGCGATTTTTCCAATTTGTTTTTTGTGAGAGGCCAATGCATTTTCCAACTGCAAAGCAATGATTTCTTCCAGTCTTCGGCCTTTTACATCTTCCGGAATATCGTCCGTGAATTTACGCTCAGCCAATGTTTTTGGTCTTTCGGAATACTTAAACATGTAAGCGAAGTCATAAGCAACTTCCCTCATTAGGGAAACTGTCTCTTGATGCTCTTCCTCTGTTTCTCCGCAGAAGCCGGTAATAATATCTGTTGAAATAGCACAATCCGGAATGATGCGTTTAATGGCAGCAATGCGATCCAAATACCACTCACGGGAGTATCCACGGTTCATACGTTCCAGTACATTCGAGTTTCCGGATTGAACCGGTAGATGGATATACGGACAAATATTCTCGTATTTCGCCATCACCTCCAATACATCATCCGTCATATCTTTCGGATGGGAAGTAGAGAAACGAATGCGCAAATCCGGATGAACTTCAGCAACCAGAGCCATTAATTGAGCAAAGTTGGTAGTCGGGATTGATTCATCCTTGATTGCACCCTTGCTGCTCATATTCCAGCGGTAACTATCTACGTTCTGACCCAATAAAGTCACTTCACGGTATCCGTTAGCGAATAAGTCTTTACATTCCTGAACAATTGTAAGCGGATCTCTTGAGCGCTCTCTTCCTCTGGTAAAAGGTACAACACAGAAAGAACACATGTTGTCACAACCGCGTGTGATCGTTACAAATGCACTAACTCCGCCTTGATCCATTCTCACTGGAGAAATGTCGGCATATGTCTCTTCACGGGAAAGCAATACGTTGACTGCACGCTGACCTGTTCCAACTTCATCAATCAAATTCGGAAGATCACGGTAAGCATCCGGACCGGCAACCAAATCAACCAATTGTTCTTCTTCCAACAACGATTGTTTCAAGCGCTCAGCCATACAGCCGAGGATTCCAACCACTAAGTTTGGTTGTTCTGCTTTACGCTTTTTAAATTCAGTCAGGCGATTGCGAACACGTGTTTCGGCATTCTCCCGGATGGAGCATGTGTTGATAAGTACCACATCTGCTTCATCAATGTTTCGAGTGGTGATATATCCTTCTTTCGTCATAATGGAAGCAACCACTTCACTATCACTGAAATTCATTTGACAACCATAACTTTCCACATAAAGTTTCTTGGAGCCCGTTCCACCTTCCACAATGATTGCTTCTCCTTGTCTGCTCTCGTCAATAACTTTATTTAAACCGTGATTCTCTAACATGCTTGAATTTTAAGTGTGCAAAAATAGTTTTTATGACAGACATGTCAAAATGTCATGGCCTTATCTGTGTTAATTTTTTAGAAAAGGAAGGTCTTTTTCAAGTTAAATTTTGGTTTTCAAAAAAATCTAAACTATAGTTTAAATAGAAGCTCCAATTTTTTTCAACTTGCAAGTTCTTGTTTTTTGTTTTTAAATCCATTTATATTTGCACCGATTCGAATCGTTTCGAAGCGCAAAATTTAGTTAGCATGAGTAAGAATTTAGTAATAGTTGAGTCACCCGCAAAGGCAAAAACCATTGAAGGATACCTGGGAAAAGACTTTACTGTAAAATCAAGTTTCGGACATGTGCGCGATTTGGCTTCGAAAGGATTAGCGATAGATGTAGAGAATAACTTTGCCCCCGAATATGAGGTCAGTGCAGATAAGAAAGCATTGGTCGCCGAACTGAAGAAATTAGCGAAAGAATCAGATGTGGTTTGGCTCGCTACCGATGAGGACCGCGAGGGAGAAGCTATTTCCTGGCACTTGTATGAGACTCTTGGATTAGATAAAAAAGACACGAAACGAATCACCTTTAACGAGATTACGAAAGGAGCAATTCTAAAAGCAATTGAAAATCCGCGTCAAATTAATAAACCCTTAGTAGATGCGCAGCAGGCGAGACGTGTATTGGATCGCTTGGTAGGTTTCGAACTTTCTCCGGTACTATGGAAAAAAGTGAGACCAAGCCTTTCTGCAGGCCGTGTACAGTCTGTGGCAGTGCGATTAATCGTTGAACGGGAAAAAGAAATTCAGAATTTTAATGCGGAAAGTTATTTCCGTGTTACAGGTGAATTCCTAAAAGGAAAAGAGCGAATCAAAGCAGAGGTTTCCAAGCATTTCGGAACAGACACAGAAGTGAATTCATTTTTGGAAAACTGTGCGAAAGTGGATTTCCAAGTATTGGATGTTCAACAAAAACCAGCGAAGAAAACTCCCGCATCCCCGTTTACAACCTCGACCTTACAGCAGGAAGCTTCTTTGAAATTGGGATTCTCCGTTTCTAGAACCATGCAGGTTGCACAAAGATTATACGAAGCAGGACACATTACTTATATGCGTACCGATTCCGTGAATTTATCGGAAACGGCAATGACGGGTGCGAAAAATGAAATTCTTTCGGCTTACGGAAAAGAATATTCTCATCCGACTAAATATACCAACAAAAATTCGAATGCACAGGAGGCTCACGAAGCCATTCGGCCAACCAATTTTGCCATGCATGCTTTAAGCCATGGTGAAAGGGAAGAAGTGCGTTTGTATGACCTGATCTGGAAACGTGCAATTGCTTCTCAAATGAGCCATGCGGAATTGGAAAGAACAACGATTTCTATTGGAGATCAAAAACTTTCAGAGATTTTTCAGGCAAAAGGAGAAGTAATCAAATTTGATGGTTTCCTGAAAGTTTATTTGGAAACGAACTTAGACGAAGAAGAAAATGATAGCGAAACGGAAGGATTGCTTCCTGCAGTAAAGGTCGGAGAGACTTTGAATCGTGATTTCATTCGTGCTACTCAAAGATTCACACGACCTTCAGCTCGCTATGTGGAAGCCTCTTTGGTGAAGAAATTAGAAGAATTGGGAATTGGGCGTCCATCAACGTATGCTCCAACCATCTCTACGATCCAGAAACGTGGATATGTTGAGAAACAGGAAAGAGAAGGAGAAGAGCGTGCTTATCAGGTGTTGGAATTGAAAGGTTCTGAAATCGATAAGCAAACGAAGAAGGAAGTAACTGGTAAAGAAAAAAATAAACTATTCCCGACAGATATCGGGATGGTCGTGACGGATTTCCTGGTGGATCACTTTGGTGGGATTATGGATTATCATTTCACGGCTGAGGTGGAAGAGCAATTTGATGAGATCGCTCGCGGAAAAATGGAATGGACAGACATGTTGTCCTCATTCTACAAACCGTTCCATCACAATGTAGAAGATACGTTGGAGAATTCAGATCGTGCTACAGGTGAGCGCGAATTGGGAGTTGATCCGGATTCAAATAAAAAAGTAATCGCACGTATCGGTCGTTTCGGACCCATGATCCAAATCGGTGACGAAAAAGAAGATGGTGACAAGCCGCGTTTTGCTTCTTTGCTGAGCACTCAAAGTATTCATACTATTTCGTTAAACGAAGCACTTGAATTATTCCAATTACCAAAAAGTTTGGGTGAATATAAAGGTTCGGCAGTAGAGGTAAATATTGGTCGATTTGGCCCATACGTGAAATTTGGAGAGCAGTTTATTTCGCTTGCAAAAGGTGATGATCCGATGGGTTTCACAATGGATCAGGCGATAGTGCTCATCGATTCAAAATTGCAAGCTGATGCACCAATCGGAACCTATGAAGGGTTGCCAGTTCAAAAAGGGGTTGGTCGTTTCGGGCCGTTTATCAAATGGAATGGAATCTTTATTAATGTCAGCAAGAAATATGATTTTGATAATTTGACCCAACAGGACATTGATACCTTAGTTGCCGAAAAAATCCAGAAGGATATCGATAAAGTAATCCACGATTGGAAATCAGATGGCATTCGTGTTGAAAAGGCACGCTGGGGGAAAACAGTTATCCTGAAAGGTAAATTAAAGATTGAACTGGCAAGTACGGTTGATGCTGCAAGTCTTACTCTGGACAAAGTGAAAGAGATGATTGCAAAGAAAACACCGGCTAAAAAAGCTCCTGCGAAGAAGGCTGCTGCGAAGAAGAAATAAGCCTTTAATTGAGAATGCAGAATTGACAATTGAAAAGATTTTAAATACTCTTCCTTTTCAATTTTTACATTCTCCATTTTCAATTCTCTAAGTTATTAACTTTTGACTCTTTATTCTTAATTGAAGAGTAAGTTTCGGGGATTGTTCATTCGGCTATTTTTGTCGAAAGACATCTTAAAGAATGAAAGATCTATCTATTTATTTCAGTGCAGTTGAAGCTATTGAACACCCGGTTTCAGAATCGCTGGGCGAGTTTATCGTTCGGCATGATGGATCAGGTTTCCCTGAAATAGATCAAGCAGGTCTTGCTTTAATTTATGTCCCTGAATTCAGAAATGGCGAACCTTCCTTGCACGGTCAAACAGATGATCGCTACAGAAATCAATTAAACACCTATTTCCCCGGAAGCAACTGGAATTTCAAAATTTACGATTTAGGAAATCTAATGCCCGGAGAAAGAGTGGAAGATACGTATTTCGCGCTAAGACAAGTAGTGGCCGAATTAGTTAAAAAATCAGTTGTTCCAATTGTAATTGGTGGTTCTCAAGACTTAACTTATGCTATGTATCAAGGGTATGAAGAATTAGAGCAGCTAATTAACGTACTGAATATTGATTCTAAGCTGGATTTAGGTGATCCTGAGCTTCCGATAGGTAAAGATGCATATGTAAGCAAATTGCTCATGCACAGACCTTGTTACCTCTTTAATTTATCTGTGATCGGATATCAAACGCCTTTGGTGAAAGCTTCGGAAATAGATCTGTTTGAAAAATTGTTCTTTGATGCTATTCGTTTAGGAGAATTTAAAGGAGATTTTAGAATTGCTGAGCCCTTGCTTCGAAATACAGATTTGTTGAGTATTGATCTTCAATCCATAAAAGCATCCGATTTCAAAGGGAAATACTTCTCTCAACCAAATGGCTTAGATAATCAGGATGTTTGTCAAATTGCAAAATATGCCGGGATCTCGGATAAATTAACCTCCATTGGATTGTTTAACCTTTTGCCCGGAGATATTGCCGAAAGTGCGCATGCCGAAATTGCTCAGATCATTTGGTACTTTATAGACGGTTATTCGCAACGGGTTGGAGACTTCCCAATTGGCTCAAAAAAGGAATATACCAAGTTTACCGTTTTCCTGGACGAAATAAATCACGATATTATTTTTTACCGAAGCAACCGTTCTGAACGCTGGTGGATGGAGGTTCCATACCCCCCGAAAGAAGGAATTAAATACGAAAGACATCACATGGTTCCGTGCGATAAGTCGCAGTATAGCAACGCATTGAATGGTGATATCCCCAATCTTTGGTGGAAGACCTATCAAAAACTAGGGTAACCTTTTCTCCATTGTTCCGTAACAAGAGTTTGTGTTAAATATTTATCTCTTCAACATTTCATTGTGGAAAAGATGAATTGATTGCATTAAAAAATTTTGTTTGTTCCAAAAAATACTTATTTTAGTCGCCAATTGGCTAAAATTTGTTAAAGCCAAACATGTTAAAACCATAATTAGGACCCTTTAATATGAATAAAACGTTACGTCTTTTATCAGCGTTTGTGTTATGTTCTTTCGGAGCTTCGGCTCAGCAAGATATTGCATTAACACACTTTATTTACAATAAGTTCGCCATCAACCCGGGCGCTACTGGTATTGAAGAAGGGTTGTGTGGAAATTTAATTTATCGCAATCAGTGGGATAAAGTGAATGGAGCACCGAATTCTGTAGTCTTTAATGCGGAGATAAACATGGAGAGCTTCGGTAAATGGACCGGAGGTTTTGGGTTGAACTTCACACATGATGCAATTGGATTTAACCGCCAAAACAATGTGATGTTGAATTATTCGCATCATATTCAATTGGGTAACGGTCGACTAGGTATCGGATTGGGTGTTGGAATGGTGAATTTTGGTATGAATCCGACTTGGGTTGGGCCTCAAACACAAATTGACCCGACTTTCCCAGGTGCTAGTTCAGCAATTACATTTGATTTGAACTTTGGTTTGTATTACCGTGCTCAAGATTGGTATGCAGGATTGTCGTCTAGTCACTTACAAGCTTCGGCTTTGAATTTGACAAGTTCAGTTCCTTCTTTAACAGGTGGTACTGGTACTGTTCCTTACGATTTGGCTCGTCACTACTATGCAATGGGTGGATACACTTTTAGAGCATTAGGTCCCGGTGATTTGGATATCCAGGGAACTTTACAAACTGACTTGTTGAAATATTCAGGAAATTTAAATGCACGATACATCTATAGAGGTTTCCTTTATGGTGGTCTTGGATTTAGAAATAGTGATGCCGTTTCTGTATTGTTAGGATGGAGACCATTCGAAATCAGGAAAGAAAAAGCAAGAATGTTTATGTGGGTAGGTTACTCTTATGATATCACAGTAGGTAGATTATCAAAGATTTCCAACGGTACTCACGAGATTGCGCTTAAGTTTTGTTATATTCCAATTATACCAATTACAAAAGCACATCACCCTAAATGGTTGTAAAATCAAAAAAAAATTACAAATCTTTGTAACCATTTTTTATTCGATTCCGTTATATCGCAAAATTGATCCTGTAGAATGTTAACGATAAATCCGGAACTGTAAAATTGAACTAGAATGAAAAAACTGTTGTTTATCGGTTTAATTGGGGCCTTCATTGCCTCTTGTAGCTCACGTAGTGGCCACTTGACGGGGACATTAGGTCGTAGAGTCTATCAACCTGAGATTCCTCTTGGAATGGTTTATGTTCCATCAGGCTCCTACATCATGGGAGAAAATGATCAGGACGTTCCTTTCTTGCACCAAACACGTGCAAAGACGGTATCTGTTCAGGCGTTTTATATTGACCAAACTGAAATCACGAATAACGAGTATCGTCAATTCGTGGATTGGGTTAGAGACTCCATGGCTCGTGAACGTATTTATTCCGGATTAGAGGAAGACGAAGAGTCATCACGCTACATCAACTACAGTGATATGTATTTTGATGAAGGTGCTTTGGAGATGGTTGAATTTGAACCTTCCGATCGTGACGTCAATCGTGCACAATTCTCATTGAACTGGGATCGTAGATTTGCTTACGACGACCCGGATCTATTGCCTTTGTTAGCAGATATGTATTATCCGCAGCCTGAGCGTTTCTACAAACGTCGTCAATTGGATACTCGAAAATTGAATTTCAAGTATTACTGGATCGACTTAAGAGAAGCTGCACAGAGAGGTCGTATTGAGATCGTTCACAATGGAGTGGATAAAGATGGTAATGAAATCAGTCCGGAACACCGTGACTTGAATACACCTCCGCATCCGTTTACTGAAGAACCTCAAGGTTTAGATAAAGATTTAAGTTACTTCAATAAAAAAGGTCAGAGCACGGGTCTTCGTGGACATGAGAATCGTCAAAGATTTATCATCGATGAGGAAATTAACGTGTATCCTGATACCTTGGTTTGGGTGCGTGATTTTACTTACGCATTCCACGATCCAATGACGAATATGTATTTCTGGCACCCTGCTTACGATAACTATCCGGTTATTGGTATTACTTGGGTACAGGCTAAAGCATTTTCAGTTTGGAGAACTCAATTGTTGAATAGTTGGTTGCAGGCGATGGGAGATTTATTTGTGAATGATTTCCGTTTGCCAACTGAAGCTGAATGGGAAAGAGCTGCTCGCGGTGATTTGAATAACTCTCCATACCCTTGGGGTGGACCATATATCCGTAATCAAAGTGGATGTTTCCTTGGAAACTTTAAGCCAATGAGAGGTCGTTATTTTGAGGACGGTGGTTTCCATACGGTGAAAGCATATTCTTACAATCCAAATGGATGGGGTCTTTATTGTATGGCTGGTAACGTTTCAGAATGGTGTGAAACAGCTTATGACGAAGCAATGTATGAGTTCTCTCATGACTTAAATACTGAGTACAGATATGATGCAATGGACTGGGATCCGCCAGCAATGAAACGTAAAGTTATTCGCGGTGGTTCTTGGAAAGATGTTGGTTACTATTTGCAAACTTCAACTCGTACATACGAGTATCAAGATACGGCTAAGTCGTACGTCGGATTCCGAAATGTGGCAACACACTTAGGTCGCGGTGGACGTGAATTCTCAAAAGAGGGTGGCGAAGAAATTCGTAGCGATATCCAACTTCGCTAGGAATAAACAACAAACAATTACAAAACAATAAATTTGGTTAAACCTAAAAAACAAAGAAAACTATGAAACCAGGAAGTAAAGGATGGAAAAAGTTTATGGCGAAATTATACGGTTTCGGTGCGGCAGTCGTAATCGTTGGAGCCTTATTTAAAATTATGCACTGGCCTTTTGCTGGTCCGATGTTGATTGTCGGATTGAGTACGGAGGCTGTTATCTTCATCTTCTCGGCATTTGAACCGATTCATGAAGATCCAAATTGGGAGCTTGTTTATCCTGAATTGGCTTTTGCACACAGTGATGATTTAGATCACGATGCGTTACCAGCAGCAGGAGGAAGAGGAGGAAGAAATTCTGGAGGTTCTGGAATTACTGAGCACTTAGACAAAATGTTAGAGGAAGCTAAAATTGATGGTCAATTATTAGAGCGTTTAGGAGACGGGATGCGTCAGTTGGGTGAGAATGCTTCTCAATTGAAAGGTGTAACATCTGCAGCAGCGGCAACTGACTCTTATGTTTCTTCATTACAAGCGGCATCTGATAAAGTATCTTCTTTATCTGAAGCTTACGAAAGAGCATCAGTTTCTATTTCAGGAATGACTTCAAATACGCAAGAAGGTGAATCATTCGGTGAGCAAATGCAAAAAGTTTCTAAAAACTTGGCTGCTTTGAACAACGTTTATGAGTTACAATTGAAAGGTTCTTCTGCTCACTTAGAGGCTACTGAGAAATTCCAAGGTCAAGTAACTGAAATGATGAAGAACTTATCTGATTCAGCTGAAGATACTCGTCTATACAAAGAGAATATGGCAATGTTGTCTAAAAACTTGACTGACTTGAATGCAGTTTATGGCAACATGTTGAAAGCTATGACAATTTCTAGAGATTAATTTTTAATCGATAGATACTTTATTTGAATATTACTAACAAGTAACCAAAAAAATTTAGAAGTCATGGCAGGTGGAAAAGAAACCCCAAGACAGAAGATGATCGGTATGATGTATTTGGTATTGACAGCGCTACTTGCGTTGAACGTATCAAAGCAGATTCTCGATGCTTTTGTCGCAATTGAAGAAAATATACAAAAAGCTAATATCGCTCAGATTGAGCGTGGCGATAAGTTTAAATCGGATGTTGATGAAGAGTTAAGTACAACTCCGAAGAATGCCGAAAATGCTGCTAAGAGAGAAAAATTGCAGAAGATCATTGGGCAAATGGATCAGATCAATAAAATATCTGATAAGTTGCTTAAAAGTATCGATGAAATCAAATTGGAAATCTTAGAGAAATCTGGTGAAGCGGTAAAGGAATACAAAAAAGATGACGAGAACACAATTTTGTGGGAAAAAGGAGCTGTTTGTAAACCTATCCGTATGAACTTGATGGCTGTTCAGGCAAAGGATCAATACGATATCCCGATGCATGAAATCGTAGGAGAAGATATTAAGACTCCAACTGGAAAAGGAAAACAGTTGTGGGAAGATTTTATCAAATTCCGTTCGGAAATCGTGTCAACCGTAGGTTCTTACAAAGAAGGTGATAACACGTATAAGATTAATCCAACAGCAATTAATAATTATAAAAGTAATGCTGATTTGGTGAAGCAAGTTACTGACATGGTTAGTAAAAGCAAAGTGAATCACATGGATGATGATCAGGCTTTAACTGACTTGTACATCAACTTGACAAAACCAGAGAGAATGAAAGTTCACGATATGGAAGGTATCCATTGGATTGGAGCTACATTTGATCACTCTCCGTTGGTTGCGGCAGTTGCTTCTTTAACATCTATGCAACAAGATATTTTGTCTGCTCGTGCATATGCACTTGCTCACTTGAAATCTAAAGTTTCTACTGGTGAATTCTCTTTCAACAAGATCATGCCTTTGGCTTATGGTCCTGTGATTGCGAATAGTGGTGATGAAGTTGAGTTAAAGATTATGATGGCAGCATTTGACTCTGATAACCAACCTGAGGTAACTGGTCCTGGAGCAATTACTGTTGCTGGTGGTCAAGGTACTTTGAAAACTAAAGTTGCCGGAGGTGCTGAAATGGTATTGAGTGGTACAGTTTCGATCAAAAACAAATCTGGAGTTCCGAAGAAAGATACTTGGACACATACAATCAAAATCATGAAACCACAGGGAACTGTTTCTCTTCCTGAATTGAATGTATTATACAAAGGATATAACAATATCGTTGAGGGTGTAGCTTCTGGTTACGATCAAACAATCTTGAACGGTAACGGAGTTTCTTTAACTAAATCAGGAAACGGTTACATCGGTCGTGTAAGTGGTGCTGGAAGAACAGCTACTATCTCTATCTCCGGTAAAAACTCGGTAACAAATAAAACGGTTTCATTAGGAACATTTACGTTCCGTGTTATGAACTTGCCTCCTCCATCATTGTTCTTCGGAGCAACTGAAGATGGTGGTAAAGCTTCTAAAGCAGAAGTACGTTTATTTGCACGTTACTCTGATAGCCCGTTGAAAGCTGAATTCTCTGTTCAATCATGGGAATTGAATGTTGCTGGTGCTCCACGTCCTGCTAAAGGAAGCGGAAACACGTTGAACGCGGATGGAATCAGCTTAATGAAACAAGCAAAACCAGGATCTACGATCAGCTTTATGACGCAAGTTAAAGGGCCGGACGGAATCCTACGTAAGAAAAGTGGTGTATTTACCATTTAATAAATAAACAAATAATAGAGTGTCAATCATGAAACGTTTAGTTCTATTAAGTACCTTGATTGCTGGTTCGTTTTTAACGAATGCGCAAGAAATCAATGGTGGACCAGTGAATGTTCCTCAAGCGGATGTAATTGATGGGGTGTATATGACAGAACATATACCTACCAAAAGAATGATTCCGTATGAGTTTGTTCGTGAAGCTGATGTAGTCTGGAGTCATCGTGTTTGGCGTATGATTGATATGCGTGAAAAAATGAATCATCCGATTTATTTACCGTTTGATTTTCACACTCCATCAGGTCAGTACGTAAGAAATACAAGCCGTTGGTCTTTGTGGACAATTATGCGTCACCATATCATCAATGGAGATTTGAAAGTGTTTTCACCTTACAACCCATATCAGTTTGATATGTTAGATGGAGATCAATTCAAGTATCCGGTAGTACCTGAAGCAGGTAAGAATTATTTTACTGATTCTTTATTCCGTGATAAGGTATTCTATTATTTAGGAAAATTAGGTGCTCAAAGTGATGTTCCTTTGACAAATGAATTCGGAGATCCAATTGAAATTACACTTCCTGATGGAACGATTACTTTCAAGTACCCGCCGGCAGATACCATGTGGATTGATTCTGAGCAAATTGTTCAGTACCGCATTAAAGAAGACTGGTTCTTCGATAAAGAAAGATCGGTATTGGATGTGCGTATTTTAGGAATTGCACCAGTTGTATATAGAGAAGAAGTTTCTCCTACAGGTGGTAAAACAATTACTGGAATGGATGAGAAATTCTGGTTGTACTTCCCACATTGTCGTTACATTTTAGCTAACTATTTTGTGTACAATGAGAAGAATGATGCACAATGGCAAAGTTTCGATGATTTGTTCTGGCAACGTCGCTTCACTAGTTCTATCTACCGAGAAAGTAACGTATTTGATCGTGAGATCGATAGTTACAAGACTGGTGTAGATGCGCTAATGGAATCTGAGAAGATTACAGAAGAAATTAGAAATTTCGAACACGATGTTTGGAACTTCTAATTGAATCAAAAAATAGAAAACCCCGTCTCGGCTTAGCCAAGACGGGGTTTTTGTTTATAACTACCTCACTAACAAGTGTAACCAATGGCTGTTTTTCGCGCTATCTGAAAAACCCAAGCCATGAAGAGACTTACCTTTATCTTATTTTTTGCGGCAATCTATGATTTGAATGCCCAATGTGAATCAACGGATTTTATTTCCTCAACACCAACCTTGGATTATCCGTATGTCAAAGAACATATCCTGACCAAGAGAACAGTTCCCTACGAATACATTCGTGAAGCAGATGTTGTGTGGAGCAAACGTGTTTGGCGGGAAATTGATCTGAGAGAGAAAATTAATCACCCCTTGTATTATCCGTTTGATTATCACACTCCATCCGGACAATACGTAAGAAACACCAATTGCTGGTCTTTGTGGACCATCATGAGACATCACATTATTCAGGGAGAATTGAAGCTGTTTTCGGCCTATAATCCATACCAGTTTGATGTGGTGGATGGAGATCAGTTTAAGTATCCGGTTGCTCCGAGACCAGGTGGGAATTATTGTAACGATTCTCTATTCAGAAATGATGTGTTCTATTATCTGGGTAAGTTAGGCCCCGAATCAGATGTTCCCAGATCTACCGTTGATGGACGGGATTCGACGATATGGGTGAACGGCGTAGAAGAATATGTTTATTTCCCGCGGGACACTTTCTGGATCGACTCTAAGGACATTGTAAAGTACTTGATCAAAGAAGATTGGTTCTTCGATAAAGAACGTTCTGTAATGGATGTTCGGATAATGGGAATTGCCCCGGTAGTTTTAAAAGAAGAAACTGCACCAAACGGACAAAAAATGATAGCTGGTTTAGAGACAAAGTTTTGGGTGTATTTCCCTCACTTGAGATACTTGCTCACAAATTATTATGTGTATAATGAGAAAAATGATGCGCAATGGATGAGTTTCGATGATTTATTTTGGAAGCGAAGATTTTCAAGCACGGTTTATAAAGAAAGCAATGTCTTTGACCGATCAATAGACAGCTATCGAACCGGAGTAGATGCTTTGCAGGAATCTGCTGATATTATAGAAAGCATTCGAACCTTTGAACAGGATGTCTGGAATTTCTAATCATATTTTAGAAGATAACCTTAATTCACTAGATTGCTCATTATTTAAAATCGGTTTGATCAATTTGCAGATGGGCCGCAATTGTGAAAAAGGCATTTTTGCCTACTTTTTTTGCCTTGGAAGAGGCTGCGTAGCAGGTGAAGACGAGAAGCGACAAACGTTAGTGCGAAAGCTTAAGGTAAAGTAGGAGGAAATTGAAGAGTGATGAGGAAGAAGGTTATGCTTTAGGAGAAGAATAATGAATTTTAATAAGAAATGCCGGTGAAAGCCGGCATTTCTTCATTCTGCTTGTTACTTATCGAAGAAATACCATTCGATTAGTATAACCTTAAAAATTTAAGTCATGGCAGGAGGAAAAGAAACCCCAAGACAAAAGATGATCGGAATGATGTACTTAGTACTCACCGCACTTTTGGCATTGAATGTATCCAAAACAATTCTGGATGCTTTCGTTGCGATCGAAGAGAATACCCAGAAATCAAATGGAATGCAGGTAGATCGTGGATCTGAATTTATTTCAGATGTTTCTGATGAAATAGCTTCAACTCGTGGAAAAGAGAATGCGGAAAAGCTTCGGAAATTGAAAAAAGTAATGAAGCAAATGCAGCAAGTTGATAAACTTTCTGCGAGTTTGATTCGGGAGATTGATCAGGTGAAAATGGAACTTCTAAAAGAATCCGGAGAGGAAGTTTCCACTATCAAACCAGATGATATAGAAACCATTATTTGGGAAAAGGGACAAAATAGCAGACCCACACGAATGAATCTCATGGCCGTTCAGGCAAAAGATCAATACGATATTCCTATGCATATCTTAATTGGCGATGATATCAAGAATCCAACAGGAAAAGGGAAGACAATCTGGAATGATTACAATGGATTCCGCTCGAAATTAATCCAAACGATGGGAACTTACAAAGAAGGAAAGAATTCGTATTCAATTAATCCGAAAGCGATCAATACGTTTAAAGATAATACTGATCTAAAGAAACAGGTTGAACGAATGCTTCAATCATCAAAAGCAAACTTGAGAGATGACGAAGAGATACTTGCATCGATTTACATGAATTTGACAAAACCGGAGCGTGTTACCCAAAATGACATTTCCGGAGTTCATTGGATCGGACAAACATTCGATCATGCACCGCTTGTTGCTGCTTTGGCTTCATTGTCTTCCATGCAGCAAGATGTTCTTTCCGCTCGGTCATTGGCTTTGGCTCATTTGAAAACAAAGGTTTCCGTTGGAGAATATTCCTTTAATAAAATAGTAGGATTGGTTTACGGACCCGAAATTGCAAATAGCGGAGATGAAGTTCAGCTGAATGTGATGATGGCCGCTTTTGATTCCGATAATCAGCCGACAGTAACTTATAATGGAACTTCTTTCCGGGGAACTGAAGGAAAAGGATTGATCAAAACAAAAGTTGGATCCGGAACTGAGATGACGCTAAGTGGAACGGTTTCCATTAAGAACAAATCGGGGATCGAGAAAAAGGAGAACTGGACACATACGATCAAAATCATGAAACCGCAAGGAACTGTTTCACTTCCGCAATTGAATGTGTTGTATAAAGGATACAATAACAGAATTGAAGGTGTCGCATCCGGATATGACAAAACAGAATTGATTGGAGGCGGGGTAACCCTCACAAAAGATGGAAGTCAGCACATTGCAAGAGTAACAACAAGTGGCAAAACTGCAACAATTGATGTGTACGGAGTAAATTCAGTTTCGAAAAAGAGGGTCAAACTCGGATCTTTTCCATTTCGGGTAATGTCTCTGCCGGATCCGGATTTTTTCTTTGGAGCAGCTGAGGTTGGAGGTAAAGTTCCACCCGGTGAATCACGTTTGTTTGCCCGATATAAAAATAGTCCCCTGGATGCGAAATTTGATGTTCTGAGCTGGGAGTTGAGTACAAATAACAGCCAAAGACCAGAAAGAGGAAAAGGAAATCAACTTTCCGTTGATGGCTTAAAACTGATCAAACAAGCCAAACCCGGAAGTATCATCAGTTTCAGATTGGAGTATATGGGCCCTGATAAAGTTCTTAAGCGAAAACTGGTTTCATTTGTAGTGTAAATTGAATCAATTAGAAAAAGTAGGGCGGAATCCGCCGCAGCGGATCGCCCCTACTTTTATTCAATTATTTAAACTGTTTGAACTTATACCTTTTCCTTTCTAACTTTCTAAGACTTTGTCTACCTTTGCACATGCTTGTTTTGGAAAAATTGGGAGTGCATTTCCCACAAGGTTATTTATTTGAGGAATGTTCTGCTCAGGTTAATCAAGGAGATCGAATTGGTTTAGTGGGTAAAAATGGTGCGGGAAAATCGACACTTTTACGATTAATTGCTCAGACAGAAAAACCTACAGATGGTCAAATTCATCGTCAGAAAGGTTTGGAAGTAGGTTTTTTGACTCAGGATATCGTTATTGATACCAAACAAAGCGTTTTTGATTACCTGTTTTTTTCCAATGAACAATTGAATCATCTGAGAAAACACATTGAGGAAATTAACCAGCAACTGACAACACGGGAAGATTATGAATCCGAATCGTATCTGGAGTTGTTGAATGACCTGAATGCGACCAATGATTTATTCAATATCCACGATGGATTTCAATGGGAGGAAAAAATCGCATCTGTTTTAGACGGATTAGGTTTCCAAAAAGATGATTTTGAAAAACCCTTGAATTCGTTTTCAGGCGGGTGGAAAATGAGAGCTGAATTAGCTAAGATTTTAGTAAACCGTCCCAATTTGCTTCTTCTGGATGAGCCTACAAACCATTTGGATATTGTTTCGATTCAATGGTTAGAGAATTACCTGACGAAATTTGAAGGTGCAGTTATTGTTATTTCCCACGACAGATTGTTTCTGGATAATGTAACAAACAGAACCTGGGAGATTTCTTTCGGAAAAATCCTAGATTTCCCTTATCCATATTCGAAATACAAAGAATTAAGAGCAGAAGAATTGGAACGTTTAGCTGATGCAAAAAAGCAGCAAGACAAAGACATCAAACAAACTCAGGTATTGATTGATAAGTTCCGTGCTAAAAAGAATAAAGCAGCATTTGCGCAATCATTGATTAAAAAGTTAGATCGCACTGAGCGAATCGAAATTGAAAGCGATGCGGTCGCAAGAATGAATATTTTCTTTCCCTTAAATGTTCAACCCGGAAAATGGGTGCTTGAAATGGAGCATTTAGGGAAAAGCTATGGACCAAGAACCTTATTTAAAGACATTTCAATTACAGTCGGAAGAGGAGAAAAAATTGCACTTCTCGGACCGAACGGAGTAGGTAAATCTACTTTGTTTAAATGTTTGACGAAAGAAATTGATTTTGAGGGAAAAGTAGAATTCGGTCACAATGTGAAGATCACCTATTTTGCACAGGATCAGGCAGAGCGTTTGAATAAGAATTTAAGCGTCTATGAAACGGTCGATTTGGTTGCTTCGGGTGAGGTTCGAAAAGATCTGCGTTCTATTTTAGGAGCATTTTTATTCTCGGGCGAAGACATTGATAAAAAGGTTGGAGTTTTGTCCGGAGGTGAACGAACTCGTTTGGCTTTGTGCCAATTGCTTTTAAGTCCTTCCAATGTCTTGATTCTGGATGAGCCGACGAATCACTTGGATATTCAGAGCAAGCAGGTTTTGAAAAGGGCCTTATTGCAATATGAAGGAACGTTCTTAATTGTTTCTCACGACCGGGAGTTTCTAGATGGATTAACGAATCGTATTTGGGATATTGAGAATCAAACTTTGAAAATTCACCATTTTGGAGTTTACGAATATTTACAGCGTAAAATGGCATCTGTTGCTCCTGCAAAAAAAGTAGAAGCGAAGGTTGTTCAGAAGGAAGTGGTTGAAGAACCTGTGAAATCACAATCTCAGGAAGAACGTAAGGAGAATAAACGCAAGAAAAACCAGCTGCAAACAAAAGTGAGACAGCACGAAGAGCGCGTTCAGGAATTGGAAAAGGAGGTGAAAGTATTGGAAGATCAATTGGCAACAATGGATTTCACAGATTCAGTGAAAACAGCTCCCGTATTAAAAGCATTTGATGAAGCGAAATCCAAATTGGATTATTATTCGGACTTGTGGATGGAAGCAACGGAAGAATTGGAAAGTATACAGGATTAATATTTTGAGACATTAGACAAAAGATGGGAGACTAAAGACAAATCTGTCTATAGTCTTTTGCCTTCAGTCTTAAAATCTAAGAGGGATGAAAGGATTACTAGATAAAATGCGTGTTTCTTTTGAGGCACCCATTCAATACCAACTGGTTCTGAATAACGAACCGCAGATCAGAATGAACGATCTGATCGGGAAAGAAATTGAATTAAGCTGGACAGGAAAGATCATTTGTTCCAATTGTGGAAAGCAGACCAAAAATTCATTCGGACAAGGATTTTGTTTTCCTTGTTTTCAGTCTGCACCACAAGCAGCTCCGTGTATTATTAATCCGGAATTGTGTAAAGCTCATTTGGGTGAAGGAAGAGATATTGAGTGGGAGAATAAACACCACAATCAACCACACGTTGTTTATTTGGCTGCTTCAGACAGCATCAAGGTCGGAGTGACGCGTGCAGAGCAAACAGTGACGCGCTGGATCGATCAGGGAGCTTCCTATGCAATCATTTTGGCTGAAACAACTAATCGCTATGAAGCCGGAATCATTGAAGTTGCTTTAAAGTCATACATGACAGACAAAACAAACTGGCAGCGAATGCTCAAAAATGAAGTCAACCACGAATTGGATCTTTTGGATGAAAAGGGAAGAGTGGAGGATTTACTTCCTTTCGATATGCGGGATTTTGTGAGTATGAATGACGACATCATTTCATTGAATTATCCGGTGGAAAAATATCCGATAAAGGTGAAAAGTGTGAGCTTTGATAAATCACCGGTCATTCGAGGGAAATTGGTTGGAATCAAAGGCCAGTACTTGATTTTCGACGATGAACGGGTCTTGAATATTCGAAAACATACTAGCTACGAAATCGAATTTTTCCATGATTAAGTTTTGAACTTAAGGTTGTTGTAATTATTCTCGTTAATTTCTGCAAAAAAAAGAATCAATTCAGTGGAAACCTATTAATTTTAATACTTCTAAAAAACTATCAAACATGTTCGATAAAAACGAATTTCACAAGTACGCAACAAAGCATGTCGGACTTTCCAGCATGCATTTAGACAGCTACATCGAATCTTCATTAACACCTTATATTATTGAAGAACGTCATATGAATATGACACAAATGGACGTTTTCTCACGTTTAATGATGGATCGTATCATTTTCTTAGGAACTGGTATCAACGATCAAGTCGCGAATATTATCAATGCTCAATTATTATTCTTGGAATCAGTTGATGCGAAGAAAGATATTCAAATCTATTTGAATTCTCCGGGAGGATCTGTTTACGCAGGTTTGGGGATTTATGACACCATGCAATACATCAAGCCGGACGTAGCAACAATCTGTACAGGAATGGCTGCATCCATGGGCGCGGTTCTAATGTGTGCAGGAGCTGAAGGAAAACGGTCTGCTTTGAAACATGCTCGTGTGATGATTCACCAACCACTTGGAGGTGCTCAAGGTCAGGCTTCTGATATCGAAATCACAGCTCGTGAAATTCAGAAATTGAAAAAAGAATTGTACGATATTATCGCAACACATTCGAAACAAACGTATGAAAAAGTTTGGGCTGATTCAGACCGTGATTACTGGATGACAGCTGAAGAGGCAAAAGAATATGGAATGGTAGACGAGATCTTGCTTCGCAACCCAAAATAGTCTAACTTTACAAATTATTATCTAAGTCATCTCGGTTTAATCGAGATGACTTTTTTGTCGATTAAAATCAGAATATGTCAAAAAAGGAAACTTCCTGCTCGTTTTGTGGAAGACCACGAAGTCAAGTAGGTTTATTGATAGCGGGTTTATCAGGTCACATTTGTGATCATTGTATTGCTCAGGCAAGAATGATTGTTGATGAAGATCAGACAACCAAAACTTCCAGTCAGGGCGCTCCGGTAAATGTGTTAAAACCACAAGATATCAAGGAACGATTGGACGAATATGTAATCGGCCAGGATGATGCAAAAAAAACACTTTCAGTTGCGGTTTACAATCATTACAAACGTTTGCACCAAACGAAGATCGAAGATGTAGAGATTGAAAAATCAAATGTGATCTTAGTTGGACGAACAGGAACAGGAAAAACCTTACTTGCAAAAACCATTGCAAAAATGTTGAATGTTCCATTTTGCATTGCAGATGCTACTGTTTTAACAGAAGCAGGTTACGTAGGGGAAGATGTAGAAAGCATCCTTTCTCGTTTATTGCAAGCTGCAGATTACAATGTTCAGGCGGCTCAACACGGAATCGTATTCATTGATGAGATTGATAAAATTGCACGTAAGAGCGATAATCCATCGATCACAAGAGATGTTTCTGGAGAAGGAGTTCAGCAGGCCTTATTGAAATTGTTGGAAGGCTCGGTAGTAAATGTTCCACCACAAGGAGGAAGAAAACATCCGGAGCAAAAAATGATTGCAATTGATACGAAGAATATTTTGTTCGTATGTGGTGGTGCTTTTGATGGAATTGAACGAATCATTGCAAGCCGTGTGAACAGACAAACCATTGGATTTGGTTCTCAGGTAACTGAAAAAGTAGATGAGGATAATTTCTTGAAATACATTACTCCAACTGATGTGAAATCGTTTGGATTGATTCCTGAATTAATCGGACGTTTTCCGGTATTAACCTACTTGGAACCATTGGATGCGAAAAGCCTAAAACGGATTATCACAGAGCCTAAAAACGCAATTATCAAGCAATATATACGATTATTTGAAATGGATGGAATTCGCTTGACTTTTGATGCAAACGTACTGGATTTCGTTGTTGAAAAAGCGATTGAATTCAAATTGGGTGCTAGGGGATTGAGATCCATTTGCGAAGCAATTTTGACGGACGCAATGTATGAATTGCCGTCTAAAAATGAGAAAGAATTCCGCGTGGATCTGGAATATGCAAAAGCACAATTTTCTAAGAGCAAAGTTGCACGATTGAAAGTCGCATAAGGCAATTATCAATTATAAACGAACTAATTATCAAGGGGATTTGTCTAAAAAGATGAGTCCCCTTGATAATTTATAATTGCTAATTAATTTAGCTTAAAAGAGCAGTACTTAATTACCGATCCTTTTGCAGTAAAGAGTTGTTCGTAATGCGTTTTGATGTGCAGAATATCCCGAATAGTCGGATCCAGATCTTCCGGAATGGATTGATACAAATCCCAAGTCGATTCGATTACTTCATATTGGTGTTCCTGAATTTGTTCTTCCGTTGATTCAAATAACAAATCAGAATCTGTTTTCAAATGAATGATTCCTCCTGGTTTTAGAACCTGTCTGTATCTTGCGATGAATTGTTCAGAGGTTAATCTTTTTCTAGGTTTTATGGGTTGCGGATCTGAAAAGGTCAACCAAATTTCATCTACTTCATTTGCTTCAAAATACGATTCAATAAAATCAATTTTGGTTCTCAGGAAAGCCACATTGGTCAGATTTTCATCCAATGCTTCTTTTGCCCCAACGAACATGCGGGAACCTTTGATGTCGATACCAATGAAATTCTTGTTTGGATAATGTTTTGCCAGTCCCACAGAGTATTCTCCTTTTCCGCATCCTAATTCCAATACAATCGGATTGGAGTTCTTAAAGTAATCGGAGTGCCATTTTCCTTTCAGTGGAAATGCATCCTGCGGATTGGGCTCCAACGTTGGTTCGAACACATTGTCCCATAATTTCATCTCCGCAAAGCGTCTCAGTTTATTCTTTCCCATAAATCGGTGCAAAAGTACACAATCCGAGCCAAAGTTTTTTGTCGAATTTTTTTCAAATCGTAGTAAGTAATCGGGGCAATATGTACATTTACGACTTTAATACAAACATCTTATGTCAAAGAGCCATCATCACGTGCTTTCGTTCGCGGGATTGATTATCACAGTAGGGATTATCTTCGGAGATATCGGAACTTCTCCACTTTATGTACTTAAAGCTATTGCGGGAAATAGAGATCTGACACCACAATTGATCCTGGGAGGATTATCATGTGTTTTTTGGACATTAACCCTTCAAACCACCATCAAATATGTTATTATTACCTTAAGGGCAGATAATAAAGGAGAGGGGGGTATTTTCTCTTTATACACCTTGGTAAGAAGACAGCGGAAGTGGTTGGTAGTTCCTGCAATGATTGGTGGAGCAGCGTTATTGGCTGATGGTATTATTACACCTCCAATTTCTGTTTCATCTGCTATAGAAGGATTAAAAATATTCAATCCAAAGTTGGATACAATTCCGATCATTATTGCAATCATAGTTGGAATTTTTGTCATTCAACAATTCGGTACTAAGTTTATTGGAAGGGCATTTGGGCCAGTTATGGTTCTTTGGTTTATCATGCTTGGATCTCTGGGATTGTATGCCCTGTTTAAATACGATTGGACAGTTTTAAAAGCGTTGAACCCGTATTATGCAATTGATTTGCTCTTTAACTATACAGATGGACAAGGGTTTTGGTTGTTGGGAGCAGTGTTTTTGTGTACAACTGGAGCAGAGGCTTTGTATTCTGATTTAGGACATTGTGGTCGTGAGAATATTCGCGTAAGTTGGATTTTTGTTAAATTAATGCTGATATTAAATTACATGGGGCAGGGAGCAATGTTATTATCAAGGAATGGCGCAGCACTTCCAAAAGGGAAGAATCCGTTTTACATGGTTGTACCAGATTGGTTCTTAATACCGTCCATTATCATTGCGACGGTTGCGGCGGTCGTTGCTTCTCAAGCTTTAATTTCGGGCTCTTTCACGTTAATTAATGAGGCAATTCGATTAAATCTATGGCCTAGAGTGAAGGTCAATTTTCCTTCTGAAATCAAGGGACAATTGTATATTCCTTCTATTAATTGGTTTTTGATGATTGGATGTATTGCCGTAGTTTATGGGTTTAAGGAGTCAGAAAATATGGAGGCGGCTTATGGTCTGTCTATTGTTTTGGCAATGATTTCAACCTCTATTTTATTGATATTTTATATGATAAAACGTCATTGGAATCCAATTATTCGAATTTCTTTGGCAGTCCTGTTTTTTGTGATAGAAGGAAGTTTCTTAATTGCTCAAATAGATAAATTCCCACATGGAGGTTACATTACCATTATTATTGCTACTGCAATTATTGCATTAATGTATATTATTTTTAAAAGTAAGATCATTCGAAATAGCATCATTGATTTCGTTAAAATCAAGAGTTATCTGCCTATTTTGCGTAAGCTTTCAGTGGACGATCAAATACCCACGTATGCTACTCATTTGGTTTATTTAACGAGTGCAGAACGGATTGATGAAGTGGAATCGAAAGTGTTCTATTCTATTTTAGAGCAGCAACCCAAACGCGCAGAACGATATTGGTTTGTGCATGTGATTACTACGGATGAACCGTATACGAAAGAATACAAGGTCACTAAACACGATGAGAATGATCTGATTCGAATTGATTTCAAACTTGGGTTCCGGATTCAGCCAAAATTGGACATGATGTTCAAGCAGGTGGTGGAAGAATTGGTGGAAAATAAAGAGATTGAGATCCGCTCAAGATATGCTTGCGAGTACCATCACAGTGATCACATTGGTGATTTCAAATTCATAGTAATTCGTAAGTTTTTGTCAAATGATAACGAGCTACCATGGTTCCATAAATTGATCATGAATGCTTATTTCTTTGTTAAAAGCAGAAGTTTGTCTGAGAAAAATGAGTTTGGATTGGATCCAAGTTCGTACGTTGAAGAAAACTTCCCTTATGTTCTTTCTAAAGCAGCTCCGATCAATCTGAAAAGAAGTCAATAACGAATGATTCCGGCCGAATTGTCACAAGAGCGCATTTTATTTGCCTGCCTCGACTGGGGAAGTGGACATGTGGCCAGATCAATTTCTTTATTGAAGCAATTATCCGGACAAGGAAACGAATTAGTTATTTGCTGTTCGGAAAAACAACAATCTGTTTTTGAATCGGTTGGAATTTCAGCAACTTACCTGTTGGGCAGTGGTTTTCAGTTTCATTTCAAAGGTGATGGAAATTTTACTTCAGAAATGCGACGAAATGCGTGGCGTTTTTCCCGTTGGATCAAGCAGGAACAAAAGCAAACGGAGAAGCTCGTAAGAGAATATCAGATTTCTCTTGTTTTATCGGATCATTGCTATGGTTTTCGTTCCGGTGAAGTCAAATCTATATTCATTACTCATCAGGTTTTTTTGCCTCTAAAAGCAGGCTGGCTGGCGCAACGCATTCACCGGAAATGGATGAACCGCTTTGATGAGATTTGGATCATGGATGACGAAGTAAAGCGATTAGCCGGGGCATTGAGCGAGCCTAATTCCAAGTCAAGGTACATTGGATTTTATTCCCGTTTTCAAGATCAGGAAATTTCCGTTATTCCTAATAAATGGGTCGGAATTGTAAGCGGTCCCGAACCTTATTCGGAGCAATTCTTTCATTGGATCCTTGAAAAGTATGGAAAGGAAAATCTGATACTCATTTCTCCAAAAGTTTACTCGGAAGTCCCAGATAATGTAATCGTCATAACTGATTGGAGATTGGCAGATGTTGAAATTGCTTCTGCAGAAACGATCATTTCCCGAAATGGCTATTCGACTCTGATGGATTTGCAATTCCTGAAAAAGAAGTCGGTATTGATTCCAACTCCCGGGCAGTTGGAACAGGAGTACCTGAATTCCTTGCTCCGACAGGGTGAATAGACAGATGTCTATCTGTATTTTGATATATTCGTATGTAGTTTATTTGATCGTAATCCCTCGCGAAGAAATCAAGGTGTTTGAACTTCCTTCAAATTTGTCTAAGGAGAACGTAAATGTACTTCCAACTCCAATGGTACTTCGAACGGAAATCGTTTGACTGTGGGAATCCAGAATGTGTTTTACAATGGAAAGACCAAGACCTGAACCACCTTCGTTTCTGTTGCGGCTTTTCTCTACGCGGTAAAAGCGTTCAAACAAACGTGGAAGTTCATGAGGTTCAATTCCCGGACCGTTGTCCGAAATTTCAATTGAAACCAAGTCGTCGACTTCATAAAAACGAATTTGTGTTTCTCCGTTTTCATTTCCATACGAAATTGAATTACTGATCAGGTTGGTCAATACTTGCGCAATTTTCCCCCTATCAGCACGTACCATGATCTCCTTATAATAATCTTTGGCAAAGCATAGTTTGATGTGTTTCTCCTGCGCACGGAGCTCTAAACCATCCATTACTTCTTTGGCTAATTCCTTCAGATCGAACGGACGCTGATCCATTTTCAGATCGTTGACTTCCAGTTTGGTCAATTCGTCCAGATCATTTAGGATATTGGTCATCCGATCGATGGCCTTGGAAGCACGTTCCAAAAACATTCTGTTGACTCTTTCATCTTCGAGTCCGCCTTCCAATAAAGTCAAAACATAGCCTTGAATGGAAAAAACAGGGGTTTTTAACTCGTGTGCGAGATTTCCAATGAATTCGCGTCTGAATTTATCCTGTTCCTGAAGCTGTGTGATTTCAGAACTACGTTGTTCGCTCCATTTTTTGGAATCCGACTCAGCAGTCCCAATAATATCCTTAGACATATTGATATACAGCTTTTCATCCGTCATGAGCTTTCCCTTTCGGATAGAGCGATAAAGAATGCGCAATCGATTGAATATGAATCCTCTGAAGAGGAAGTAAAAAGAAATAAATGTGACGAGTGAACCCAGCAAAATGACCGCTACGAATACGCCTGCTGGAATTGGATAAAAGAAATTGACAACGATCAGAATGAGTGCTAAACACACTGCAACGATGACGCTTCCTAATAGAACAATGGTAAACGGATTTAATTTTTTCACTTTTCAGAAAATGTATAACCAACACCTTTAATGGTACGAATATACGATTCTCCTAGTTTCTCTCTTAGTTTTCTGATATGAACATCGATTGTTCTCTCCCCGACAATTGTTTCATCTCCCCAAACAGTTGTTAGAATTTGTTCACGGGTAAATACTTTTCCGGGTCTTGAAGCAAGTAATTCAATCAGTTCAAATTCCTTTTTAGGTAACTGAATTTCTTGATCATTCATGTATACCAGGAATTTTTCACGATTAACGGTGATGGAAGATGTTTTAATCTCTGCTTCACCGCCGTTGATACGACCGGCTCTTCTTAGTAAAGCCTCTACTTTTGATACCAGTAAACGCGGCCTGATCGGTTTTGTAATATAATCATCAGCCCCAGCCTCGAAACCGGCAACTTGTGAATAATCTTCAGCTCTTGAAGTGAGAAAAGCGATTAAGGGTGAATTTAATTGAAGATCTTGTCGGATTGTTTGACAAGCTTCTATTCCATCCATTCGCGGCATCATCACATCCATCAGGATCAGATCAGGAGAAACTTTTTGAGCCATTTCAACTCCTTCTAGGCCATCGTTGGCAACAAATACTTTATATCCTTCCCGCTCCAGATTATACTGTAAAAATTCCAGAATATCTTTTTCGTCATCCACTAAAAGTATGGTTTGTCCCTTACTCATCTGCATTGTGCTCCTTGTTAAAGTTTGAGCAAAAGTATCCCTGATACTTTCCTTTATAATTACTACCGTGTTACGAAATAATTAATTAATACAGGATGGATTATTTTAATGTTAACAATGTGGTGGTTTTGGATACTGCAATTGAAGCAAACGAATTGATTAACTTTGTAGCATGACATTTCGATATGCTCTGGAAATCGCTTATCGCGGAACAAATTATCACGGTTGGCAAATTCAACCGAATGCTTCTTCCGTTCAGCAGGAAATTGAAAGGCGCTTGTCTCAGTTAATGGGAAATAATCCGGCTTCTGTGGTTGGTTGTGGTCGAACCGATACAGGGGTTCATGCATCTTATTATGTTTTACATTTTGATGTGGATAAAGAGCTGGAAACAAATCAGTTGGTTTATAAGTTGAACAAGATGCTTCCGGATGATATCTCTGTTTTTTCTGCCCAAGCAGTAACGAACGAATTTCACGCACGATTTTCAGCCACATCGCGAACATATCATTACTTTGTTCATCAAAAGAAAGATGCTTTTTTACTGGATAGCCAGTACCTGGTGCCGGAAATTGATTTTCATGCGATGAATCAAGCTGCGTTAATTTTATTGGGAACTCAGGATTTTACTTCATTTTCGAAATTACACACAGATGTAAAGACCAATATTTGCACGGTTTCGGAAGCTAAATGGAATCAATTGACGGAAAACAGGTGGTACTTTGAAATAAAGGCAGATCGTTTTCTGAGAAATATGGTTCGTGCGGTGGTTGGTACTTTACTTGAAGTTGGTACTGGTAATTTGGATGAGAAAGATCTGGTTCAAATTATGGAGTCGAAAGATCGGGGAGAGGCAAAATGTTCCGTTCCTGCAAAAGGATTGTTTTTAATGGATATCCGTTATCCGGAAGAGCTGTTTTTGAAATCAGGAATTATCAGACGATATGAGCTTTAAAAGACATGTTTTCGGATTCCTTGCATTCTTTTTCGCAAGCATTTCATACGGTCAAATGACATGGGAATCTGCGTATAAAACATTTTCCATTAAAGAGGGATTGCCCAGCTCGGAAACCTACTTTGTTTATCAGGGAAATCAGGGATATATTTGGTTTTGCACGGATCGTGGAGTGGTAAAATACGACGGTTTTCACATGGAAGTATTGACTACCAAAAACGGACTTCCCGACAACGTTATTTTTTGGATTTATGAAGATTATAAAGGACGAATTTGGTTCGTTGGTTACAATGGCTTATTAAGTTATTATGATTTTGAAAAGCACCGTGTTGTAAAATACAAATACAACCATTTAATCTCCAAGTATATTGGAAATAATCTATATCCCTACAAGACATTTTCAATAGATGAAAAAGATAATGTATTCTTTAGTTCTGGAAATAATGGAATTTTAAAAATTGATCGAAAAGGAAAAACAAAGGTATCCACTTTTGGAAATGATTATTGGACTTTTGACCTAATCAACGGAAGGTATCAAACGACATTTAATTTGGATAAAACAAGGGGGGTAGCTCCCACTGTGTGTGAGCTTACGATCCGAAAAAACGGAAAATTCCAAAAAAGAGTAGTTAGCCGTAAGGTATTTAAAAAGGTCATGCAGAGTGCACTTTCCGAATTAAAAGTGCATCAGGGATTGGAGATTGCCCGGGTACAGGATTGCTTTTTCGACCTGCGATTTCCTGAAAAAATTCGGCGATTTCCGGGAACTACCGGATATTTTTCTACCGGATCTGATTTATGGATAACAACCGTTAATGGAGCCTATAAATTGAAGAATGTTGGCAAGTATGGACTTTTCAATGCCCCAAAACAACACTTTTTAGAAGGGTTTAAAGTTTCTTGTGTTTTTAAGGACAAGGAAAAAGGATTGTGGTTTTCTACTCTGGATAAAGGGGTTGTTTATATGCCCAACTCAATCGTGAAAAATATTTCGGTATTTGAAAACTCGAAGGAAATAGATGTAACTCATGTGGTTGTTGACTCAAACAAGGATGTTTTTTATTCCAATCACCTGGGGGTATTCAGACTCAAGGATCATTATCCATTACTTACTGCCAATCATATTTCAAGAAATATCGTTTCACGACTGGACAATATCCTTCTTTTACCCAAAATTAGTAGTGAACTTGCAATTGATGTACAGAGCAAAAAATATTGGCGAATCCCAAATTATTATGACAATTTTAATGAAGGTGATACCAGTATGCTGATCTGTGCTTCACTGGTTATGCGAATTCACCGGACAGGACAGCTGGACACACTTTACGATTATTTTGCGTCAAAAAAATACGTTAAGAATCTGCATCATTTTTTTGAAACGGTTTGTTCGTCAGATAAAGGGCTTGTTTTTGTCGGAAATGCGAAGGGTTTATTCTGTTTAAAGAATGGACTTTTGGATAATTCAATGTTTCCAAAAGCGATACGGAATAATCGGGTTTCTTGTGTTCGGTGCTCAAAAGAATTGGGTTTGATTATTGGTACAAGGGGAGAAGGGATTTACTTTTTCAAGGATGGTAAAATAACCCATCACATTACTAGCGAGAATGGCTTAGTAAGTGATCAAATCAATAAAATTCAATTAGAGAAAAACGGAAATACTTGCTGGGTGGCAACCAATAGCGGAGTGTCAAAAATATTCTTCATCGGGAATAAATATGTTCGAATCCATAATGTTTTGGGTGTTAACGGACTTGCCAGTAATGAAGTTAATTTTGTGTATTTGGATGGGAATCAGGTTTATTTGGCAACAAAAAAGGGGCTGTCAAAGTTTCCTTCAAATTTAAGTTTCTTGATCAATCCGTTGAAAAAGCAAATTTTTGTAAAGGAATTGTACATAGACGGAAATGTGATTTATCCCAAGTATCAGAATCTGGAAGTTACAAGTGGTTCGAAGATGATTCATATTGAATTGCGTTCAACAAACTACAAAAGTTTTGGAGGTCAGAGATACAAGTACCGACTATCAGCGAATGATAAATGGATTTATGGAAACTCGGGAAGTATCGATTTCTACGATTTAACTTCCGGAGAATATCATTTGGAATTGTCTTATTTGAGCGATAATGGAATTTGGCAAAAGCCTTATTGGATATTAACGATTCATAAGCATCCTAAATTCGTAGAAACGTTTTGGTTTTACCTGCTGTTGGTGATGACTAGTTTTTTACTGGCATTTACCGTTTTCAGAATCAGAGCTGTTCAGATCAGCAAGCAACGGAAGTATAAGCGTCAAATTGAAAAATTAGAACAAAAGGCCCTTCTGGCTCAAATGAATCCACATTTTATTTTCAACTCATTAAATTCCATTCAAAGTTTTCTGGTCTATAATGAAAATGATCTGGCAGAAAAATATTTACAAATGCTTTCACAATTAATCCGAATGACTTTGAACAACTCAAGGGAAAGTGAAGTCACGATTAGACAAGAAATAGATGTTTTAAAGAAATACATAGAGCTTGAAAAAATGCGATTCAAAGATCGATTCGATTTCGAATTTATAATCTCTCTGACTCACATTGACCTTCAAAGATACATTCCACCGATGCTCATTCAGCCTTTTGTCGAAAATGCTATTATACATGGGTTTAAAGGTTTGGATCGTGCAGGAAAACTCGAGGTGAATTTTAAAGAATTAGTCGAAAACAGATTGGTGGTTGTCGTGAGGGATAATGGAATTGGATACGATTCGAAGGATAAAAACTTATTAGCCTCTGACCATAAATCGTATGGAATGCAAATCACTTCTGAAAGACTAAGTTTGTATAAAGAAAAATACAATACTGAATTTGATTTCACCGTAGAAAATTTGATTGACGAAAATGGCACATCGACCGGTACGGAGATTATCATTTTGATCCCGGTTTTCAATAAGGATTAAATCACATACATTGGAAAAGAAGTATTTTTGAATGAGATGAAGATGCCTAATGAAATTTACTTTGAATGAAGAACCTTCCTTTGGTTAAAAAAATCTGTCTTCAGATTCTTGTAATACTTGTATTTGGACAAGTTTCGTTTTCACAAGAAAAGTCGTGGGAGCCTTCTTATATGAACATTTCTGTGAATGACGGCTTACCAAGCTCTGAGACCTATTATGTTCATCAGGATAGGAATGGCTACATGTGGTTTTGCACAGATCATGGAGTTGTAAAGTATGATGGTTTCCGATTACACACATACGATAAATCAAATGGACTTCCGGATGAGGTTGTTTTTAAAATCTATGAAGATTTTAAGGGACGTGTGTGGTTTTATTTGTACAGCGGTAACTTGGCCTACTATGATCCTCAAACAAGGAAAATACTTCCATATAAATACAACTATTTAATCAATAAATTGAATCATGGAGATTTTAACCACCGAAAATTCTTCACGGTTGATAAAGATGATAATGTTTACTATTCAGGGTTGTATGGACTTGGACGAATAGATAAGAATGGGAAATTGTTTCGTTACAGCTTAAAAAGAACGAAAGAAGTGTTTCAGTTTGGAAACACCTGGATGTCAACCGGACGTCAAGACTCATTGAGTCTTATGAAAAAGGATCTCTATTTAATTCCAGAGAAAGGAAATTCCATTCATTATGTGTATAACACCGCAATTTTAGGGTTTGACATTCTTGAAATCAACAAGAATCTTTTTCTGTGTATAAATAACCAGGTATTTGATTTTAATAATCCATCCAAAAAATCTGAATTTATCGGTTATACCGGAATGTATAGTACAGGAGGAGAGCTTTGGATTACAACCTTAACAGGAGCATATCAATTTAAAAATACGGAAAAAGCAGATTTTACCAAACCAGATGGAATTTATCTAAAAGATCAAAAAGTTACCGGTGTCTCCAAAGATTCTGAAGGTGGATATTGGTTCTCTACTTTAGACAAAGGAATTTACTATACGTCTTGTTTGGATATTGTTAATTGGGCTCCGGAAGAAAAGGAAAGTAAAGGAGCTATTCATGATATCAATGGAATTGGAAGCAATGTTTATTACTCATCTGCTTTTGGTTATTACGACTTAAAAACCGGAGAACAGTTATTCGCGGTAAGAGGTGCCAAAAACGTGATTGGGATCTGGAATAACAAACTCATGGTATCATCCAATATACCGTTCTTTATCAATAAATCGATTGTGAAAAAGGAATGGGGTTTTGCAGTGCCTCAGTTTCAGGGTTGTACCGTTAATCGGAAAGGTAATTTTTATGCGGCTTATGTGATGCCATTTATGATCCATAAAAAAACAATAGTCTCGGAAGAGTTGTTGAATCTGTCTCAAATCTACAACCAAAAGAAATATTCAGCGCATCATTTTAAATCTCTGGCCTTTAATGAGAATGGGGGGTTGTATGCAGGTTCTTTAATTGGTTTGTTCCGGATCAGAAAAGGAAAGGTTGAAAAGTGCAAACTTCCGGGGGATCTTAATCGCATTCGGATAACCGATTTGAAATATCACAAAAACTGGGGTTTAATTGTAGCAACAAGGGGTAAAGGAATTCTTCTTCTCAAAAATGAAAAATTGATGGGAAAAATTCAAGTGAAAGACGGCTTGCTTTCAGACCAGTTGAATAGCGTTTATGTGGACAAAAACGGAATTATATATGTCGCTACAAACGAAGGAATCTCTAAAATCGTTCAGCTTGAAAATCACAAAATCCAAATTTTTAATCTAACACAGCTGAATGGACTGGCTTCCGCTGAAGTCAGTGCAATCTTTTGCAATAACGACGGTGTTTATGCCGGAACAAGAGAAGGAATAACATTGATACCGTCGTCATACAAGTGGACGAGGGCTTCACACCAAAAACAGATCACGATTCAATCCGTTTTTACGAACGGAAAAAAAGTGTTGAACTTCCAAAATGGAATAGAGTTTAACTCCTCACATAAAGTCATTCGTTTTTTGCTGAAAACAACCAATTACAAAACACAGCACAAACAGCCTTACAAATACCGCTTTAGGAAAACAGATCCCTGGTCGCTTGGATTCAATGGAGAATTAATTATGATTAATCCGGCTTTTGAGGCCTATGAATTGGAGATACAGTATCAGAATGAATATGGGAGCTGGAGTAAATCGTATGTACTGACCCGATTTTCTATTCTTCCTCCTTTTTATTCTACTTGGTGGTTCACAGTATTGATCGTACTGGCTGTTTTGGTGGTTAGCTTTTTGTTCTTTCGATATCGTTTAAAAGTGATACAACGTCGGAATAAAATTCAACGGGACATGGAATTACTTGAGCAAAAGGCACTTTTGGCGCAAATGAATCCTCATTTTATTTTTAATGCATTGAATTCCATTCAAAGTTTCTTGTTGTATAACGAAAATGAACTGGCTGAAAAATACCTGCTGAAATTATCAAAATTGATCCGTTTAACCTTGACGAATTCCAGAGAAACTGAAATTACTATTCAAAAAGAGATTGATTCCTTAGAAATGTATTTGGAACTAGAGCAAATGCGCTTCAAGAACCGATTTGAGTTTCAGTTTGAGATCTCTTTATCGAAAGAAGAATTGAATAAGTTTGTGCCTCCCATGTTGATTCAACCATTTGCCGAAAATGCCATTATTCATGGATTCAAAGGATTAGAGCAAGGTGGTGAAATCAATCTGAATTTTAAGCAGGTGGACAATAATAGATTACTTGTTGAGATTATTGATAATGGAATGGGTTATCATAAAAGTAAAGAGAATAGCCAGAAAACGGATCATAAATCCTATTCTACTCAGATAACGTCAGAGAGATTGAATTTATTTAAGGAAAGATACCAGTCTGAATTTGATTTTTCTATCGAAAATAGAGAAGATGAGAACGGAAATTTAACAGGTACGAAAGTAACCATTTCGATTCCGATTTTCAGCAGAGATTAATCGGAATAATTTCGTTCTGACACGGATGAAAACTGCAATTCCGATAGTTTAACTCTTTAGTTCTAAAAAAAGAAATACCTTTGTACCGAAGAAAAAAGTCAAACCGTTGAAAATGAAACTTTACTGCCTAATAATCGCACTCTTTGCGGGGAATATTTTGTTCGCACAAGAAAAAATCGAATTCCTCAAAGTTCCTAAAGAAGCTCAGAAAACCACCAAAACCTTAAGCGCTTATCTTACTAAGAGTTTGGTAGACGACAGTACAAAGGCTGTTAATATATACCAATGGGTAACTCACAATATTTCTTATGATTACAAAGCCATTGAAAATGGAAAACCATTGGAATACAAATCGGCTGGTGCAGTACTGAAATCAAAGAACACCGTTTGTCAGGGGTATAGCGCATTAACTGTAGAGTTATTGAAAAACGCGGGCATTGATGCAACCACTGTTGAAGGATATACCGCTCAATTCTTATCCGATTCTATTCCCTTGATTGCAAGTTCAGACCATGAATGGGTTGCTTTTAAAGTTGATCGCAATTGGTATTTGTGTGATCCAACTTGGGATGCAGGTTATATTGGACGAATTCCGAAGTACAAAGAGGATCTGTTGAAGAAGGAGAAAATTTCGTTGAAACGACAGAAAAAACTGGCTAAAATTGACAAGGAAAAACGCAAGAAGGTTAAGCAGTATAAATGGGATAAGAAAGACAAGAAAAAAGAAGAAAAGGCAGAAAAGAAACGTGGTTCTTATAAATCAGATATTGGTTTTGTCCGTTATCCTTCCTTAGAAAACTTCATGGTCGAACCTGATTTATTTGTCCAATCTCATTTACCGTCTCAACCGGAATTTCAATTGAGAGAACATCCTATTACAATGGAAGATTTTACCAGAAGAACCAAAGACTGGGATTCGATCTTGGAACGGGGAAAAGGGAAGCCGGTAGATTTTGATTCCTATGTTTCGGAATACAGTTCATTAAACTTAAATGATAAATGGATCAAAGTTGCCAAAGATGGATTGAAGTTTAATCCGGCCAATTATAGTTCCATGGCGGTGCATCATTTTAATTATATGGGCTTGCACTTGAACGATAAATTCAGAAAGGAGTTTGAAATAATAGAAAAGGATCACCTGCATGAAGATTTTGCCAATCTAAGAGATATTAATGACAGCGTGGCGCTTTATAGTAAAGTTGCAAAGAAGATCAATAAATCGGCTTATTCAATCAGCAAACGAATCATTTCTAATGAAACGAAAATTTTCAAGACCACTGACAAAGCTGCCAACGGCATGGTGAAGAAAGTGATTTCTGAACAGAAGAAAAATGTTTCTCAATTAGGGAAGGAAAAGTCTAAAATTTCAAAAGATATTGCTTTTATAAGAGAAAAAATGGGGAAATTGATGGCTGAATCAAGCAGTTATTCAACTCCTGTTAATTTTGATTCGACGCTTGTTCCGCCAGCATATAGTAAATGGAAAGACAGTTTGTTTTATTCCATCATGCGAATTGATAGCTTAAGAAAAGGATGGGATGGGTTGGCTCATCAGGATAAAACCTACGAGAACCGCTTCAAATCATTGAAAGTTGCTTATGAAATGAGTTATACAAATCTTCAGATTCTCAATTCAGCACCCATTTATTACAGTGATTCGATCATTCTATACGATTCCCAAATCGCAGATGGTTTGACTAGTTTGTATCGTTTTCATAAGGAAACCTATGATTCATTGATGTATCCTGCAGCAATCAATAAGGAATATAAGCTCTTAGAGAAATTGATTAAGCGAGGTTCAATCGGATTGAAAGCATATTCGAAGAAAAACCCGAATTACAAGTATATTGATATGAACAAGTATTTGAATTCCTTAAACTATAAGACTTTGGCATTAATGGAATCCGATTTAAGAACCTTTAATTCCGATCGTGCTGAGTTGATGCGATTAGAAAATTATTACGAAAGGCATTATCATACCATTCAGGAAAATCTGGAAAAAGAAAAGGAATTCAAAGAGAAGAATGCGGAACACAATTTTGAGGTGTTGGAAAAAAACAAGAAACGCACAGATGAAATGTTCGATAAAATCTTGAAATCCAGCGAAAAGACAGAAGAGTTTTTTCAGAAAACATTAGGAAGCAGACCCCGATAAAATAAAATTTAGGCACGCGATTAATCACGTGCCTAAATTCCATTTAATTATTCCACAATTACAATGTAATTATTCTTTTTCCCTTTACCCAAAAGGATGAATTTTTCATTGATTAGGTCACTTGGACCAACCAAGGTTCCTTCACTGACTTTATCCTTGTTTAAAGAAATCGCATTTGCTTTTAATTCACGCTTTGCTTCTCCATTTGATGGCAAAAAGCCTGTTTTGGCCGATAATAGGTCGATAATACTAATTCCTTCAGTCAATTCTGCTCGCTTAATTGTTGCCATTGGAACACCGTCAAAGATGCTCAAAAAAGTATCATTTGACAATTTCTTCAAATCTTCCGAAGTAGATTTTCCAAATAGAATATTGGAAGCAGCAATTGCCATCTCCAAAGCCTCTTTTCCATGAACACGGATGGTTACTTCTTCTGCAATTGCTTTTTGCAATATACGCAGATGAGGTGCTTCGTTATGTTCCTTTTCAATTGCTTCAATTTCTTCTTGTGTTTTCAAAGTATAGAAACGAACCAATTTAACAGCATCCGCATCTGTAGCATTTAACCAAAACTGGTAGAATGCATACGGACTTGTTTTTTCAGGATCCAGCCAAACCGTTCCGGATTCAGTTTTTCCAAACTTCCCGCCATCTGCTTTCGTTAGCAATGGACAAGTGAAAGCATATGCTTCTCCTCCCGCAATTTTGCGCACCAATTCCGTTCCTGTTGTAATATTTCCCCACTGATCTGATCCGCCAAATTGTACTTTTACCTGGTTGGTTCTGTACAAATGCAGGAAATCGTATCCTTGAATCAATTGGTAAGAGAATTCGGTAAATGAAATTCCGGTTTCAATGCGTTTTTTCACCGAATCTTTTGCACTCATGTAATTCACAGTAATGTGTTTTCCCACATCACGAATAAACTCCAGAAATGAAAAATGACGCATCCAATCAAAATTGTTCACCAACTCTGCTTTATTTTCACCGGCTTCAAAATCCAAAAACTTACGCAATTGATTTTGGACAGAAGCTACATTGTGATTCAAGGTTTTTTCATCCAGTAAATTGCGCTCAGCAGATTTCCCGGAAGGATCTCCAACCATTCCGGTAGCTCCACCAACCAATGCATATGGTTTGTGTCCGGCCAATTGGAAATGTTTCAATAACATGATCGGAAGTAAATTTCCTACATGCAATGAGTCGGAAGTTGGATCAAAGCCCACATAACCAGAAGTCATTTCCTTAAGTAGTTGTTCTTCCAAACCGGGCATGATATCTTGTACCATTCCTCTCCATCTTAATTCTTCAATGACATTCTTTTTCATGTGTCTTTTTTTGATATCCCGACATTTATCGTCGGGGTTACTTTATTTATTGCGCAAAAATAGGGATTATTCCTCTTTTTAGACTGAAGTTTCGTTTAACCGGCTTCAGAAATCGCCAAATAATGTATCTTCGACCATGCTTCAAACACGAAAGGAAATAGCGTTTATGGTGATGGCCGGAGTTTTCATCACCAGTGCCATTGTAGCTGAATTGATTTCGGCAAAACTGGTTTACATGGGGTCTTACTTAGCGCCAATGATTGCAGGAATTGTTCCCTGGCCGGTTGTTTTTTTGCTTACGGATGTCATGAATGAATACTTTGGAAAGCAAGCGGTTCGCAGATTGAGTTGGATCACCACCGGTTTAATCGCATTTTGTTTTCTGATAGTATACATTGCAGTCCAGCTTCCAACGGCAGAAGGTTCCTGGCTTTCCGATAAGGAGTTTGCCAAAGCTTTTGGTGGCTCACTTTGGATCATGGTTGGAAGTATTTGTGCCTTTATTGTGTCACAGCTATTGGATGTTCAACTCTTTCATTTTTTCAGTAAGCTAACTAAGGGAAGAATGATTTGGCTGCGGAGTACTGGTTCAACCGTTGTTTCTCAGTTAGTCGATTCATTTATTGTGGCATTGATCGGATTGTATCTTTCAGGAGCTTATCCTTTGAAAATGGTACTTGTTTTGGCCATTACCGGTTATCTCACAAAATTGGTGATTGCAGTTTGCCTCACTCCGATGATTTACGTAATGCATTATTTGGCACGAAAAATATTGGGAGAAAAGCCGGTTAATAGTTAAAAAATCAACTAATTGTTTCAATCAAAAGTTTATATTTAGTGTTAGTTCATCAAAATGATGACGAATTTTTACTTACTAAAACACTATTTATGAAGAAGTTAATTGCTGAATTTATTGGAACTTTCTGGTTGGTACTGGGAGGTTGTGGAAGTGCTGTTTTGGCAGCCGGATTTCCTGAACTTGGAATCGGATTCGTAGGAGTCTCGATCGCTTTTGGTTTAACTGTTTTGACGATGGCTTACGCAATCGGACATATTTCTGGTTGTCATTTAAATCCGGCAGTGACTATTGGTCTTTGGGTAGGTGGCAGATTTGAAGCAAAGGATGTCCTTCCTTACATTGTTTCGCAAGTATTAGGTGGAATAGCCGGAGCCGGAATTTTGTATTTGATAGCAAGTGGAAAACCAGGTTTTGAATTGGGTGGATTTGCTGCAAATGGTTTTGGAGAGCATTCTCCGGGAGGTTATAACATGCAATCGGCATTGATAACAGAGATTGTTATGACTTTTGTCTTTTTAATCATCATATTAGGAACTACTCATAAAAAAGCATCTGCTGGTTTTGCAGGAATGGCAATTGGTTTGGGATTAACGTTGATTCATCTGATTAGTATTCCAGTTACCAATACTTCTGTAAATCCTGCAAGAAGTACCAGTCAGGCAATTTTTGTTCAAGGTTGGGCAATGGAACAATTGTGGTTGTTTTGGGCAGCTCCAATTGCAGGAGCGATTATTGCCGGACTTCTTTATAAATATTTAGCGCCAAACAATGACTAATTCCAAATAAACAGAGAGGCTCTAAAATTATTTTGGAGCCTTTTTAGTTAATTAAAGTTCCAGAAATCTATTTTGTCAAGGATTTGAAGACTTCTTCCAATGATTTCTCTTCTGTTCTCAGAGTCAAAACAAGCAAGTCATTTTTCTGAGCGAATTGAGCTACCGTTTTACGCAAATCGTCAATCGATTGACTTTCGATCAGGTAGATAGAATCAGAAACACGTTCCAATTTAGAGACGCCAGGTATTTTTTGAAGTAAGTTTTTAGGAACTGCTCCGTCAAATTCAGCGTAGACAACTTGTGTATCAGTTGCTACCTGAAGGTTTGAAGCTAGGTTATCAGCAACTAGTTTCCCTTGACGGATAATGACAACACGGTCGCAAATTGCTTCTACTTCTTGTAAAATATGCGTAGAAAGCATGACTGTTTTCTCTTTCCCGATTCGTCTGATCAGTTCACGGATTTCAACTAATTGGTTTGGATCTAAACCGGAAGTCGGCTCATCCAGAATTAATACATCCGGGTTGTGGATAATTGCCTGAGCAAGACCTACACGCTGACGGTAACCTTTGGAAAGCATTCCGATCTTTTTGTTTTGCTCTACTTCAAGACCAACCAATTGGATCATTTCCTTTACGCGCTCTTTCAGGTTTTTAATCTTGTAGATCTTCCCTACAAATTCCAGGTATTCCTTCACATACATATCCAGATACAAAGGATTGTTTTCAGGAAGATAACCAATGCGTTTTCTTGTTTCAATGGAATCTACCGAAACGGGAATTCCACAGACCTTGATTTCACCTTGCGATGAAGGAATAAAACCAGTAATCATTTTCATTGTAGTTGACTTGCCTGCTCCGTTTGGCCCAAGGAAACCAATGATCTCACCTTTCCCAACGGAAAAAGTAATATCGTTCACTGCTGCTTGTTCACCGTAATATTTGGAAAGGTTTTTTACTTCAATTGACATAATGAAAACTTTGGCTACGAAGATAACGATTGGGATTGGAATAAAGTTGGTTTGGATAAAAACCGATTATCATTTTGTTTCGAAATCTCATTTGAAACTCATTTTGGAAAAAATGAGACGTAGTTGAGAAAGCTTTCCTTAATTTTACCGTATGAGTGATGGTCTTCGCGGAAGAGTTTTAAAGTCGACAGGAAAATGGTATCAGGTTTTGATGCCAACGGGAGACGTTGTGGAATGCAGGGTTCGCGGAAAACTGAAGTTACAAGGTTTAAAAACGACCAATCCAATTGCGGTTGGAGACATCGTGATTCTCGATCCTAAAATCGACGAAGAAGGAAAGCGGGTCATTACGGATTATGAGCTACGTGAAAACTATATTGTTAGAAAGAGCACAAACTTGAGTAAGCAAATGCACATTTTGGCAGCAAATATTGATCGTGCATACCTAATGGTTACCTTAAAACATCCGGAAACACATTTTGTTTTCATCGATCGTTTTTTGGTTGCAGCAGAATCATTCCGAATTCCGACAACTTTGATCTTCAACAAGGTCGACCTATTGGACGATGAAGGCTTATTGGACCTGAAAGCGATTATGTACATGTACGAATCGGTTGGCTATCCATGTCACGCGATCTCGGCAACCAATGAGAAAGATATTCAATTCCTGAGAGAAGAAATCAAAGATCAGCAGGTAATGATCGCAGGACATTCCGGAACAGGAAAAAGTACCTTGGTGAATGCCCTGGATCCGAATCTGGACCTGCGTGTCGGAGAAATTTCATCTGCACATCATCAGGGACAACATACCACAACTTTTGCAGAAATGCATCCTTTACAATCCGGTGGATTTATCATTGATACGCCGGGAATCCGGGCTTTTGGAATCGTGGATTTGGATAAGGAAGTGATTTCACATTATTTTCCCGAAATGCGCGAATTAATCGGACAATGTAAGTTTCACAATTGCCAGCATTTGAATGAACCTGCATGTGCGGTGAAAGAGGCAATAAAAAACGGTGCAATCTATGAAAGCCGCTATTTTACTTATTTGCAATTGATGACTGGGGATAGTGATGATGTTCACCGCAGAAATAAACGCGGATTGGAATAGTTTGAGATGAATTTCAAATCTTAATCCTTACTGAAATTCGATTCGGAATTAGGAATTCGGCATTCGTAATTATATTAAATTTGAACATGCGACTAGTTATTCAGCGAGTTTCCCGGGCAAGTGTATCAGTAGAAAATGAAATCATTGGCCAAATTGAAAAAGGCTTATTGGTACTTTTAGGTATTGAACAAGCAGATTCTGAAGAAGATATTGATTGGTTGATTCAAAAAACGATTCAAATGCGTATTTTCTCTGATGAAGAAGGGAAAATGAATTGTTCCTTACAAGCTATTCAGGGTGATTTGCTCGTTGTGAGTCAGTTTACATTACATGCCTCTACCAAAAAAGGCAACCGACCAAGTTTTATTGCAGCAGCCCGACCTGAACAAGCAATTCCATTGTATGAATCGTTTATTCACAAAGCGCAGACTGCTTTGGGAAAAGCGGTTCAATCAGGATCTTTTGGAGCAGATATGAAAGTCGATTTACTAAATGATGGGCCGGTGACCATACTTATTGATTCAAAAAATAGAGAATAATGGAAATTTCAGAGGCACAAAAGAAAGTAGATCAATGGATCAAAGAAGTGGGAGTTCGTTATTTTAATGAATTGACGAATATGGCCATGCTTACAGAAGAGGTTGGAGAAGTTGCCCGGATCATTGCTCGCAGATATGGTGAACAAAGTGAAAAGGAAAGCGACAAAGACAAAGATCTGGGTGATGAATTAGCGGATGTGCTTTTTGTTTTAATCTGTTTAGCCAATCAAACCGGTGTGGATTTGGAGGAAGCTTTGGAAAAGAATTTGGCGAAGAAAACAGGGAGAGATGCTACCAGACATAAGAATAATGAAAAGCTGAAATAATCCACGCGTGCGTACACGCACGTTCAAGGGGATTAATCCCCTTGGCAGTGTAACGATGGAATAATTTTTGCTTTATTCAGATAGAACCAAGTACTCAACTCTCCATGAATAAGTTACTAATAATACTTTTCGCCTTGCTGTGTATGGATTCTTATGCCCAGCATTCGACCGGATTTGATGCCAAAGAGGCACGGGATTTCATCCAAATCTGCAATTCCTTCACCTATTTGGATTTGGAAGGCTCCGATGAAGGAATTATTCCGAAAGAATATACGCGCATTTACACCTCTCCCGCTTATGGAATGGACAACCTATTCCAGATTTATGTAAATCAAACCAAATCAAAGGCGGTAGTTAATTTCAGGGGATCGACTGATAAGAAATCGAGCTGGCTGGAAAATATGTATTCCTCATTAGTTCCGGCACAAGACACGATTTTTAAGGGAGAAACGGCTTTTACCTATAAATGTGCAGAAGATCAAAATGCGGCTGTTCATGCAGGATATATTTTGGGCTTGTCGTATTGTGCGGATGATGTTTTGAAGCAAATTCAGAACTTAAATAAACAAGGAATTTACACCATTTATATCGTAGGTCATTCGCAAGGTGGAGCACTAGCACAAATGACAAGAGCTTGGTTGTATTTTCTACCGAAATCGAAACTGAATCCAAAAAACAGCTTTAAGGTCTATTCATTTGCTAATCCGATGATTGGAAACAAAGTTTTTGCCGAGGAATATCAAAGACGTTTTGCTGATCCGGGATATAGTTTTTTACTTCACAATCCGGAAGATATTGTTCCGAAAATGCCGGTTTCATACAATGATTCTACATTTTGGAAAAGTAACCTTCAAACGATGCTTTTTGATCGTGAAAACTTCAGCTTTAAAGGAAGTGTGAAAGAAGGTCTATTGAGCATGATGGGAAGTAAAGTGGGGAAATTAAACAATGGTATTTCGAATAATGTTCAGGGAGAATTGACCAAGCTTTTGGGAGATTTCAAAATGCCAAAATACCGTAAAGAATCGAATTTTATGCATACTTCCAGTCCAATCTTGTTACCGGCGACACAATATCCGTTGGAATTGAAGGATTCAAGTATGTTGCAGAATGATTCTTTGATGAAAGTGTATAAACGTGGGGCAGATGGTGAGTTTGAAGACAAGAGCGTTTATAAAAGGGATAAAGTTCTCTTACAACATAAGCCATACAATTATTATACTGCTTTGCTAAAAGTGTATTTTATTGCTGATTATGACGGATTGAAAGAGAAATATTTTTTACTGCCGGGAGAATAACGCTTTTGGAATTTAATTCCCGGACTAAAACCAGCTAATACACGCATGTATTTTGTCAAATCGTTTCATTCAACATTGATTGAATAATTGCTTAATTCAAGCCAATCAAACGCTTCCACCAGGATTTTTTGCCCATATTTTCTCCGTACCCATAGGAATAAGAATAACTTCCGGCATTATTCTTCACAGCATTCATCATGATATAAAGGTTCGTTAATTTCCCCAGGTTTTTAAGTTCCAGAATGTGGTTCTGATAACGTTTATCGATCATGCCCGAACGAATGATATAAAGCGTTACATCCGCAAAGCGATTGGTGGTTACTGCATCAATTACAAGACCAACCGGGGCATTATCTAAAATGATATAATCATATTTTTTCCGCAGATTGTCAATCAATTCGTCCAAGCGGTGGTTCATAAGCAATTCACTTGGATTCGGTGGAATATCACCGGCCTGAATAACATGGATAGATTGCCCGTGAGATTCGCTCACAAATGTAATGTCTTCTACTGTCAAGTCGTGATTCACCAAATAATTTGACAAACCGGAGATGCTTTTAAGTTCCAGGATTTCCTCGATACGCGGTTTTCTCAAATCAAGTCCCATTAGCAGTACTTTCTTTCCTGCGGCTGCGAACATAAATGCCAGATTTACTGAGGTTAAAGATTTTCCTTCACCACTCAAACTCGAAGTAATACTGATAATCTTACATTTATTATCAGAAGAGGTGACAAAAGAAAGATTGGTTCTTAATACTCTGAATGCCTCGGAGATCCCGGATTGCGGATGACTCAATACCTTTAACTTTTCCTTATCTTTTTCTTCCGGGATAACACCAACAACAGTTAATCCCGAATTATCCAAATCAGCACGAGAAACGATCTTGTTGTTCAACAAAACCCGCAGGTATATAATTCCAATAGGTAGTGTAATTCCAAGGATGAAAGCAATTAGGTAGATCAGTGACTTTTTAGGTGCAACAGGATTACCATTACTATAGGCCGAGTCAATAACACGTGAATTTGCAACGGTTGCAGCCAACGAAATTTCATTTTGTTCTCGTTTTTGAAGAAGGAAAAGATACAAGCTTTCTTTGATCTGCTGCTGACGGAAAATATCGCGATACTCTCTTTCAAATTGAGGAATGGATGAAATTTTGGATTGATAGATCTGTTCTTCACTCTTTAGCTTTTTTAATTCCATTTGTGAAGAATTACGCATGTTCCGCAAACTATTCTCCAACGATGTTCTTAAACTCGATAACTGCGATTCAATACGAGCAATCCCGGGGTGTTTGCTTCCATTGGTCTCACGGAGGCGATTTCGTTCCAGTACCAATGTATTGTACTGAATAGTCATTTCCCCGATCGAAGGGTCTCTGAAACCCAGATTAGCAGGTAAGAGTTGCTCATAGCCATTTTGCTCAGAAATTACATCATTCATAAAATCAGCAAGGCTCATTTCGATGCTTGCCTCAACCACTTTTTTCTCAATATCACTCTCCTTCTCAAGATAGGTTGCTGCATCAGTCGTCACATCTACCAAATGATGTTCGGATTTATAATCTTCACCTTGTTTTTCAACATCTGTAAGCTCAGCGGCGATAAAACGCATCCGTTCATTAATAAATGAAGTGGTATTTTTCACTACTTCATTCTTGCTGTTTATAGCATTCTCCTGGTGAACTGCTATGATCTTGTTTAAGATCGCGTTATTTTTCTCAACGTTATGACCTTTTACTTTAAGAATGAGAATATTTGCTTCTTTGCTGGCAGGTGCAACTGACAAAACTTTCCGAATGTCGTTTATAACTTCAGAAACCGGAGTTACACTTATGAGAATCCTTCTCCCGATCCAACTGGTTTTGAATTCATTGGTTTTGTCCAGGATTATTTTTCCTATAGGTAATTGAAGTACAGCCCCATATTTGTAGCTGCTGTTTAATTCATTTCCGGAAGTAATTTTGTATTCATTATCTGATACCAGCGTAACTTCGAATTCATAACGTTTATCATAATACAGGCTATCAGCTTTAACAGGTCGAATCCGGATGGGGTTGATGTCATACAATTCAGAACGCACTAACCCGGTGGTTGTTCCGATAATCTGATATTTCCACTGCAAATGCAGTTCCCGAACAACCCGCTCCATCAATGAGCGTGATTGATATAATTCTATCTCATCTTCCAGAACACCTCCTCCGCTGGCTAAACCAAGGTCTTTGAGCATTCCTATTTCTTCGGAAGCCATTCCTGAATTTTTTTCTTGTTCTATCAGAACCGATGCAGTGCTTTCATAGCTAGGTGTTTGATACCTTGCATACATCCAGCCCAAAATAAGGAAGACGACAATGGAGCAAAGCAGCCATCTCCAATAAACGAGGTATTTATCTAACAACTCTCTTAAGGAGGTTGAATGTTCTTCGTTTTCACGGGCTTTTGAAATCGATTCTTCTGGATGCATTATCTGACAATTATTGAAATCGTGGTGATCACTAATGAAGTAATTGAAATGAAGATTGCCCCGGCGGCTCTCCAAAATGTACCTTCCGATCTGGCTGCGGCATTCGGTTGAACATAAACCACGTCGTTCTGCTGCAGGTAGTAAGCAGGTGAATTGAAGACTTCTTTCGAGGTGAGATCGACAAGGTATTCTTTTTTAACTCCACTGGAATCCCGGATTACTTTAATGTTCTTCCGTTCACCTGACATCTTTAGGTCTCCGGCAAGACCGAGAGCTTCAAGTAAGGTGATTCTTTCATTTGGGATTTTGAATGTACCGGGCAGTTTGACATCGCCGAGAACCGTCACTTTAAAATTTAAAATTTGAACCGTTGGGTTTTTAAGCTGATCCAACAACATGGTTTTAATTTCTGTCTCCAGATCCATCCTGTTCTTACCGGCAACTTGAATAGTCCCCAAAATGGGCAGCGAAATCTCTCCCCTGGAATTTACCAGGTATCCATACGGGGCGGGATTTCCAATGGTGTATCCCTGATTCGATGTGACAACGGGTGGAAGATTATATATTTTGGAAGATTCAACATCTTCGGCTGTTATAACAATGGATAAAAAGTCATCAACCTTAAAAACAGGCGTAAAACCGGAGGTGTAAACCGCCAAACTATCGCTTTTTGAATCCTGGAAATAGATCACTCTTTCCCCTGTTCTACATGAAGAGCTGAGCAAGACAAGAAAAAAGGTGGAAAGTATGAAGGAAATGCTGGTTTTTTGCATCCTTGAAAGAGAATTGAAGTTCATAGCAAATATATAAAATTACTTCGGCAAATATTCTTTGAAAGAATAAACACGGCTTATTAGACTGCGGGAATTGTTTCGCTGCTTCAATTTCTTTTGCTGTTTTTTCTTAATGGCTCTTGAGATGATTTTTCCTTTCACAACAATCGGTTTAATCTTGTAGAGAAAAAAAACTGCCAGTCCGGAAAACAAGAGGATAACTGTGGATGCAATATAGGTGTTTGTCAGTTTCAATAGTAGGGAGAATATCACTACACAGGCAATATTTACAGAAGCGATATAGAAACTCGCTTTGCGATGGGATATTTTGAATGCATCGATCAATATGTGATGCAGATGGTTTCGATCTGCTGAAAACGGGCTTTTTCCATTCATTACCCGAATAGAAAATACGCGTGCCGTATCGAACAAGGGAATGATGATGAACGAAACCAAAATGATGGGAACATCTACCGCATTAAACGACAGCTTGTTCAATGAAGTGACATCCAAAGCGAGGAAACGGATGGACATTATACCAACCATAAATCCAATCAGCATGGATCCGGTATCTCCCATAAAGATCTTATTCCTGGTTGAAAGATTAAAAAACAGGAAGCCTGTGAGAATACCAACCATTACAAGGGAGGTAATTCCAAAAAAGTAACGTTCTGCCATGAAGAATACAACGGCAAAGGCTGAGAATACTACAATTCCTATGGATGAGGCCAGGCCATCAATCCCATCAATCAAATTAAATGCATTAATAATAGCAAGCATGATGAAACAACCGATACCGATTCCTATCCAGGGATTGACCTCTTCTATGCCGAAAAAACCATGAAATGAATCAATCCTAAATTTGGGATTCATTAATATAAAGAAGGATGCAACGGTCTGACCTATAAGTTTAGTCATTGGTGCAATTACCACCAAATCATCCTTAATACCAAGGAAGAACAAGATCGTTAATGCCGGATAAATACTGCTCGAAACACCATAAGTATCATACTGATGGTTGAAATAAAACGAGAGAATGAGCACAATAAAGAAAGCCATTCCTCCAAGACTTGGTGTAGCCGTGGAATGTGAACTTCGTTCATTGGGAGCGTCCATCAACTTTTTGTAACGTACAATTTTAATGATCTTAGGGACCAAATACACCGTTGCCAATAGTGATAGAATCAACGCAATTATTCCGTGTATAAGTGGAGCACTCATTTTTTAAAGTAAATCATTTACGAGTCAGTTCATTTTTTAACATACTATGAATTAAAATCAAAGCCTTTTATGTGATTGTTGGATATTGATATAATTTGTTTCCAATCAAAAACTAGTTTGGCCGGTTTCTATTTCAGCATTAAAATTTGTTTTGCAAACCAACTACCAACATATACCTCTGTTACGAAGCGATGAATTTCATTGAATAGTCAATCCAAAAAGATTTCCTTTCAAATCAATCCTTTGGCAATTTGTTTGCCGCT